>JADLFI010000030.1 GCA_020845635.1 Bacteroidia bacterium | reverse complement strand
TTATATCAAAAGTATCGTGCGGGGTAGGCCCGTAGTGAATATCTTTAAAAAATACTGCCCCCCTCTTTCGCACTCTAATTCCGGCCAAGCCTTCAGGATAAAGCGTTGGTAATACCCCGGGTAAATAATTAAATGCGCTTTGAGTAAGTAAAGGATAAGAGCCATCATCGTTCATAACATCAAGTTGCTCATATACTTCTTCTGACTCTGCTGAATCAGAACTTACAATATGTTTGCCCGAGAAAATATTACTTTTCTTATTATCATATTGAATGATATGTCCATTAACATGATGTACTACACGAGTGTTGCCGGGAACAAATTCGATAGCTCGAACAAAAGTATCAGAAGGCAATTCAAAAGGAAATTTCATCAGAAAAAATTTATCTAAATTATCTCCTTTCAGAAAAAAAGTGTCGGGGTATTCAATTACAAAATCGGGTTTACCTAGGAATGATTTATACTGATACACCGGAGCTTTTGGAGCATTTTCTAAATTGCCCGGAGGGCAATCATGTTCAACCCATTCAACAATGCTGCTTATTTGAGTTTCATCTAATAAATTTTGACCAACAAATTGGGTATAATGTGGATCGGCAGGCCATGGAGGCATCATACGATTGACGCAAACGTACTTTATCATTTTAGCACGTTTTTTTATGTTCTCGTAATTAGTTAACGAAAAGCCTCCTATTCCATTAGGATTATGGCAATGTGTACAATGCTTAAAAATAATAGGCGCAATATCGTTTTCGTATGTTGGAATAGGTTTTTTAAAACAAGACGAAAGAATTCCAATCCCTAAAAGAAAAATAGCTGCTATTGAGAACTTATAATTTTTCATTGGGTTCAAAATTATTGAAATCAATGATATTGAACAACTATTTACATAAAATAAAAAAGCCCTGTATATGTTTTATACAGGGCTTTTTTGATCAATAAATTTTAAACTAATCTATCATTAGTTTAACGCTTTTAACATAGGTATTTGTTCTTACACGAACAATATATACTCCTTTACTGAAATCGGTAGTATTAATGGCAACCGTTTTTGAATTATAATTATTGCTGAATACCAGTTTTCCGGTAATATCCATTATCTCAACATTGTTAATTTGCTCGTTTGCATTAAGGTTAAATAAACCATTAGCCGGATTTGGATATAAAGAAAGCTGACTGGCTGATAAAGATTCCGGAGTACCCAAAAATTCCCAGTTGCCTACTTGTAACTGACGCATAATACGTGGGCAGAAATAATTAATTACTGTATCCATATAAGCTTTTCCTTTAACGGCAGACATTCCAGGGTTGCTTAATGTATTTGAAGCGTCAATAACATTAGCATCATAATTTTGTCCGGTAGCGGCATTCACAGCAGCAACAGTGGCAGTAAGTACATTAATGTCCCACCAATCCCATGGTGAACCCTGATTGGCAAAACGATTTATACTGGTGCGACTTGGTAAATCTATCGGGAATAAACCATCAGGATTATTTATAGTTACTGTTCCGCCAGAATTAATTAAATCATAACTATATGTTTTGTTATACAAAGAGCGTGCACGGGCTGTATATGGGTCACCGGAAAATAAAACATTGTTGTAGGCATTATTAAGCCCTTTGGCGTTGGCATTTTCAATAAACACATTGGCACCTTGAACATCAACCACATCTCCTTGAGTTGTTGGAACAACCACAATACCTGAATGGAAAGGGGCAAAAGGATCGCGGATGCAATGTACCGAAGCAACAGATGGCTCACCACTATTCATCCAAGCAGTATCGGCTAAAGCACCTCCAACATTCATTACCATGCTTACAGCATTAGAATAGCCTGAATATTCATAATTGTTGAAAGCTGCGTTACCTCCTGAACCATCAATATTGCCCAGTAAACTTGGTAAAATATAAGATTGTCCTTGTACAAAAAGAGGAGGTGCATCTATCTGACTAACAAATTTAGGCAACTCCATTTCAGCTTGTTTATCTAAATATCCTGTGGCTAAAGCTACATAGCCACCTGAACCATGGCCATACAATGCTATTTTACTATCATCAATATGGTATGGATTGTTGTTGGTAGCTTTTTCTTTACGCATATAACGAACGGCTGTTCTAACATCTAAGATAGCACGATAAACCGCTTGTAAAAGAGTACCTCTTCTAACTTCTTCATCGGTAGATGTAGGATTCCAACCTAAACGGTAGGTAGTAGAGGCCACCACATATCCTCTCTTGGCAAACTGCATACAAGCCTCCACAATAGCAGAATCTTTACGTGTTCCTGTTGGGGAGCCATTAATGATAGCCGGTAAAAAATTTCCTGTATGCAATACAATAATTAAAGGACGATTTGTTTCTGAATCTATTGACTGGTCGGGCTGATAAATATCCATTTTCAGCGCTTTCATGGCCGGAGCCCCACCGGTAAGTGATACTTCCATATTGTTGCCATAAGTTACATCAGGGGTAACTGTAATTTGGGCATTGGTAAAAATAGGGTCGTGATAACGATCTTGTGCATTTGCATTAAAGCAAAAGCCTAAAGATACCAATGAAAGAAGGCTAAGTAATTGTCTTTTCATGTTGAATAAAATTATTGGTTAGTTATGTAAAGTTAGTATTATTTTTTATTCCACTCAAATAAAATAGAAAAATAAGCCAAACGACCTATAGCAGGTCCACCAAAAACCTGGTATGGCTTATTCTTAAAAGCATTATAAATACGCTTACTGAAATTACTTTCTGTATTATCAAAAAGTTGCTGTAAACCCATAAGATTAGAAGCACCCAACTTAAATGTGCAATTAAGTAATGGAACTTTTAAATTGATTTGTGCATCTACCATATCATAGGTAGGGAGATACCCTGTAAATTGTGGCGAACCGGTAAATGTATAACCTTGCACCCATTTATAATTAATATTAAAACCCCAATGTTTAATTGAAAAATCGGGCAAACCTTTAATAATTTTACCCCAACTTATATCCGTTACCAAATCGCGTCCGTTTATCCCAATATTGAATTTGTTTTCGGGGGTATTGAATGCGGGAATTATCTGATCGTCTTTGCCCGAAAGGTTAAGTACATTCCATGAGTAATTGGTATTTAAAGCCAGCTTGGTAGCAAAATAGTAATTTAATCCTATGCTCAAACCTTGTGATGTAATTAATCCATCGGCATTGGCAGCCACCCTGTAAATTTGTGTTCCGGGACCAACTCTTACATAAGGCGCCTGCTTTAAATCAACCCCTATTTTATAACCTATAAAATCGGTATAAAAGCTGTAGTAATAACCGGCATCCACAAATATTTTATTAAATATAATACTGCGATAGCCTATTTCTATGGTTTTAACTTTTTCAGGTCTGATTGCCGCTACATTAAATCTTTTAAGCAGAGTAGAGTCTTGTTGTGGTTTGTCAATATACTCTTTAAGTGATGAAACAGTTACTAGATTATTTATACCTCCTAAATTTCCAAGCAAAATGGCTCTTCCCACATTATAGTATAAATATTGGTCGGCTAAAGTTGGATTACGTAAAGCTGAAGAAAAAGATATACGCAGGGTGTTATCTTTTATAGGATTATAAACAGCAGATAGGGCAGGAGAAAAAATATAATTAAAATTTTCATTTTTATCCATTCTTAAGGTAACAGTAGTCTTGAGTTTTTCATTCCACAATTTTTTTTCGATACCGGTATAAGCACCAAACTCAAAATTTTCAATTTTTCGGAAAGAGGCATTATCATTAATTAACTTACCCGGTAAAGTGTCATATCTGTTCAACAAAGTATCCCTAAATATAGTTCCTTTAGAATTTGGTAAAAACCAACGGGCATTACCTCCTACTATAATATCGAGCCATTCAGGAGTAAACTTGTATTCAGCTGATATATGGTATAGTTTTGAGCGATCATAAAACTTTGAACCATTTTCATTAAATCTGCGTGCTGTAATACTATTAAAAACCGAATCAAATTGCGGTGTTCCTAATTCGTATTCGGAATTTGGGTAAGTAGTTGTTGATTGATTGGCGTATAGATTTGCAGCGTAATGGAATGCATTAATTAAATCAGGATATTGACTTAAAATGGTTTGAGCTAAAGCTGTATCATATACTTGTCCTACTCCCGGAGGTTTTGGAAAACCCGTAATTCCTCTAATGTTGTTACGAACATTGCTGGCCCAGTATTGTTGATATCGCTTAAACCAATCAATATCGGGTTTACTGGCAGTGCTAATCTTAAAGGCTGTTTGAACTATGTCATAAGATTCACCTGCGTCTTCACCGGTAGTATATGCTCTAATAAAAAATTTATCATTTTGTCTAACTTCTACACGAGCCTGATAAAACTGAATGTTTTTTAATGCATAGCGATTGTCGCCTTGATATATGGTGCTTCCACGACTATAGTTACCGGCAACTATGGCCTCTACTTTTTCGTTAATTTTATAATGTAGAGAGGCTTGGGTTTTAATGTTTTCGGTGTTATAATCAACTAAATCAATTTCTTTATAACCGTTACGGTAAATTACTCCTAATCCGGGATAGTTTATTTGACCTGAGTAACTGGTATAATCATTACTTCCACCTAAGGCTTCATCGCCATAAATATTTACTGCATCATATCCTCCCGGATTGTTTATACCGGTTTTTGAATCAATGGTGGGGCTGTAATTAGTAGCTTCCCAATCATATGCTTTTAAAGTGTAAATATTAAATTTATAAGCAAACTTTTCTTCTCCCTTTTTGTTTTTAACTACATCGGCCCAGCGTATAGCATACTCATTCAAATTTCTTTCGCCTACTTTTGCCATAGCACTTAATCCTTTAAACTGCCAAGGATTTTTGGTAGTCATATTAATTACTCCATTAAAAGCATTAGGTCCGTAAAACGCAGAGCTGGCTCCTGCAATAATATCTACTTTCATAACGTCTAATTCAGAAGTTCCTAAGAAATTTCCTAAAGAGAAATTTAATCCGGGCGATTGATTATCAACTCCATCAATTAACTGTAAGGATCGTACCGGTGAAGTGCTGTTAAACCCTCGGGTATTGATAACTTTAAATCCAAGGCTAGCAGCATTAATATCAACTCCTTTCATATTGGCTAAGCCTTCATAAAAGCTGCCTGCTGCAACTTCTTTTATAGCTATTAAATCCATAGCTTCTACCGTTAATGCTGCTTGTTTTTGCTTTTCGCTAATTCTTATATCCGATACTTCTACTGCCTTTAACATGGTTTCGTTTGACTGTAGGGTAATTATCAAGTTTTCGCTTGCTTTATTAACAACTATTTCTTTATTGTTGTACCCTATAAATGAAACACTTATTGTTAGGGGAAAAACGTGGTTGGTAACAATTTTAAATTTACCGTCAAAATCGGTAGCTGCTGCCTCATTAGTTCCTTTTATAACTACAGTTGCACCATATAACGCTTCATTACTTTTTTCGTCTTTTAGCACACCGCTAATGGTAGATTGGGCATATCCTTGAAATACTCCAATAAATATTAGTAATAACAGAATTATGATTTTCTTCATGCGGTATGTTTAATCCAATACAAATAGTAAATTTAATAAATTAAACTAATTTTTTCTTTCGCGCCATAGTTCATTAAATGATTTTGTAGCTAATTGTGGCATAACACGACTATTCCCTAACGATTTTTTCATCATTTGTTTAAAAACAAAGCCTTTAAATTTAGGCCCAAACTTGTTCATATTGCTTCTTTTCATTACTGCTTTTTTCCATAAATAGTTAGATATAGTATTACTATTAGGGTATTGCTTATTGTTGAAAGCGTTTCTGCGACTGTAATATAATAATGAAGTTAAATCAATATGCATAGGGCAAACCTCATTATAACCCGAAAATACAGTTGATGCATAAGGCAAATGCATATATTCATCATTTTTTTCAAGAGCATAACTAACTAATGAACCATAAGGCCCTGTATAAATTGTTCCCGAAGAATCCTCTCCCGCATATAAAGTAACAGGGCAAACTCTTGTACAGGCATTGCAATGTAAACAATTTAAAAGTGAGCGTTGTTCATGGTCGGCCATAATATGGGTACGCCCATTATCCAGTAATATTAAAAATATATCATCAGTTAAAAAATCATCATCATTATTTTTGTTTCCATTATAAATACAAATATTTGAAGGCAGTGGTTCCCCGAATTTATTAGTGCTATATAGTGAGGCTATTAACTCAATATCATTAAAACTTGATAAAATATTATTTATTTCACACACAAATATTTGCGAGTGGGCATTAGCTTGTAATTTTTCCGATTGATTATTATCATTAAAACACACAATGCTGCTGCTGTCAGCAACTATAAAATTAGCCTCGGTAACTGATATGTATGGTTGATTAATTTCATTGGTTTGATGTATGTTTTTTAGCAACTCTTCATTACCTTTACATAATTCCTGAAATATTTTTTTATCATCAATATAAAGCGGTAAATCTTTTTGCTTACATATTTCTGAAATTTCCGTTAGTGCATATTGTGCATCAGTAGCCCATATTACTTTTATTCTAGTATTTTTTAAATTAAATTCAAAATTAGCCAACAATGTATCGCAATTCTCTAAAGCCTTGTTTTTAATATACGAAGCTCTTATAGTAGCCAAATCGTAATTATCAAAAAAAGTTTTGGCATACTCTACCCGTTTATTGATAAATTTATTATGTTCATCTTGTGCTGTAATTTTATCTTTATGCAGTATATGCAATTTTGATTTATCAATATATTCCTGATATTTTTTCATGTTTTTTATTAAAATCAACAAGATATTTTATTTACTCGGTTTAAATGCCTCCCACCTTCAAATGAGGTATTTAAAAAAATATCTACAATGTCAAGTAATTCATTTTTCTTTAAAAACCTGCCGGGTAAAGCTAAAATATTAGCATCGTTATGTTGCCTGCTTAAAGTAGCAATTTCAGTATTCCAACATAGTGCCGAGCGTATTTTGGCATACTTATTGGCAGTAATATTAACGCCCTGACCACTTCCACAAATTAATATACCAATAGTAAATTCTTTATTTTCAACCGCTTTTGCAACAGCATGTGCAATATCAGGATAATCAACACTTTCAGTACTATAAGTACCAAAATCTTTATATTCAATATTTTTACTTTTTAAGTATTCTATAATAATACTTTTAGCTTCAAATCCTGCATGGTCGCTACCTATAGCTATAATCATATAAATTATTATTAAATATTTTTCAAAATTAATGTACTATATAACCAACTTTACCCTATTAAAATATTACTATCAACAAACATATTAACCATCATTATTTATTTAATCAACTATCTTATATTGTATAGTTTAGAGCTGAAACATAATAAAAATAATATCTATAATAAATTTTAAACAATGCCTATGTGAATTATTGTGTATAACTAAACATATTAATTTAAAAAAATTGTTGCATTTTAAATAACACAATTTGTATGTATTAATATTTTAAAAAAGCAATTGTTTTTCATTAAAAAATACTGACATTTTCAAGTTTGATTTTTAACAAACAAATCTGTCTAAACACAACAAAGTTATTAATAAATATAATACTTAACAACTGTTAATAACCTACTATAATTATTGATTTTAAATAATTTATCATAATAATAATGGTTAAAAATATGTTATAATTATTTTATAAGTTAAATTTACATGCTAAAACCAAAAAATCTATAAACACTATTAACAAGCTAATAATAACAACAAAACTTTTTTAAAAAATAAAATTATAATTATGATAATATAGAATGTTGATTCTTGAAAACTAATTTTTAGAAAAAACAAAAAATAAAAACAGATATTTGAACTTCATTATTTTTAAAAATCATGAATCATGGAAACTACAGAAACAGATATTTTTGAAGATATAAAACAACTAAAAAAACAAAAAAACGCTATTATACTTGCTCATTACTACCAGGAAGGAGATATTCAAGATGTGGCCGATTATATAGGCGACAGCTTGGGTTTATCACAGCAAGCAGCTAAAACCAATGCTGATATTATTGTTTTTGCAGGAGTACACTTTATGGCCGAAACTGCTAAAATACTTTCTCCTCAAAAACGTGTTTTTTTACCGGACCTAAATGCAGGTTGCTCCTTAGCAGATAGTTGCCCTACTGAGGATTTCAGAAAATTTAAAGAAGCTCACCCCGATCATATAGTTATCAGTTATATTAACTGCTCAGCCGAAATTAAAGCCTTAACCGATATTGTTTGCACAAGTAGTAATGCTGTACAAATTATTAACGATTTACCTAAGGAGCAAAAAATAATATTTGCTCCTGACAGAAATTTAGGTCAATATATTAAAAAACTTACCGGACGCGATATGTTGTTGTGGAATGGCAGTTGTATGGTACACGAAATTTTTTCAGCCAAAAAAATTACCCAATTACAGCACGAACATCCTAATGCCAAACTAATAGCTCATCCGGAGTGCGAAGAAGTGGTTTTAGATATGGCTGATTTTATAGGGAGTACATCAGCACTACTTAAATATGTTGTTAACAATGACAGTAAAGAGTATATTGTAGCAACCGAACCCGGTATTTTGTATGAAATGACAAAGCGTGCCCCTGATAAAATTTTAATACCGGCCCCTCCAAATAATAATTGTGCCTGTAATGACTGCCCACACATGAAACTAAATACGCTTGAGAAATTATATGCTTGCTTGAAAAATGAAAAACCCGAAATAATTATAGAAGAATCACTCAGAAAAAAAGCAGAAAAATCAATTTTAAAAATGCTTGAAATTTCAGCACGACTTGGATTATAAAAAAAACTGTTGTTTTATATGACAATAAAAAAAATCTTATTAATATTTACTTTTACCCTTGGCTTAATCTTTGTTTTGCAAGCGCAAAATAATGTAATTAGTGATGGATTTAAACAATATACTTATCCTAATGGTAAAGTAAGCAGCGAGGGTTTTATTAAAAACGGCAAACCTGATGGTTATTGGAAAAATTATTATGAGAACGGAATTTTAAAAAGTGAAGGAAACAGAAAAAATAACGAACTGGACAGCTTATGGAAATTTTATAATGAAGAAGGAAAACTTACCCTAACATACGAATATAAACAAGGTAAAAAAAACGGATATAAAACTGTTTATGACACGGAAAGCCATAACAAAATATCTGAAGAGCCTTTTGTGAATGACACAAGACAAGGGATGGCTTATTATTACAAAGATAATTACAGATATAAGGAAATACCATTTGAAAATGGTAAAGAAAATGGTATTGGTAAAGAATATTTAATAGATGGTTTAATACAAAGTATTACCCTTTATAAAAATGGATTTATAGCGCGCGATGAAAAAATAAACCGTACCGATAAAATGAACTTAAAACAAGGTATTTGGAAAGAGTTTTACCCCAGTGGTGCTGTTTATAAAGAAATGCGCTATAGAGATAATAAACTGGATGGTTATCTTAAAATTTTTGAACCGGACGGAAATTTACAAAAGGCTGAAAAATATGTTGATGGAGTATTACAACAAAATGTTGCTGAATTGGTAAAGTTAGATGTTGTAACTACTTACTATGATTCAGGTAAAAAGAAAAGCTCCGGAACATATAAAGACGGTTTTCCTGAGGGCTTTACCAGAAGATTTAGCGAAGAAGGTGTAATTATTGGCAGTGAACTATACAAGGACGGCTATAAAATTGGTGAAGGTATATATGATGAGAAAGGCTATAAACAAGGCAAATGGAAAGAATTTTATATAAGTGGTGAGCTAAAGGCTGAAGGCGAATATGTAAACGATAAAAAAATAAACGAATGGGTTTATTATTATCAAAATGGAAAAATAGAACAAAGAGGCAAATACGATAAAAGTAATAAACCTACAGGCGATTGGAAATGGTATTACGAAAGCGGTAACATATTACGAACCGAAACGTTTATGAGAGGCCGAGCCGAAGGTGAAATGGTTGAATATACAGACAGCAGTCAGGTAGTTACTAAAGGACATTTTGTAGATGGAGAAAAAGAAGGTTTTTGGCTAAGTAATGATGGCGATATGCGCTATGAAGGCGAATATAAAAATGGTTTACGAAGTGGTCTCTGGAAAATATATTACAATAATAACGGTAAGTTAGCCGAAGAGGGCTCATATATTGAAGGATTACCAAATGGCAAGTTTCGTTTTTATTACATTAACGGAAAAATAAAAGAAGAAGGGGAGTATATGATGGGAAACAAAGAAGGGAATTGGAAAAAATACGATACCGAAGGCCTACTATACACAACTATCCAATTTAACAATAATATAGAAGTAAAAATTGATGGTTTTAAAGTTAAAGAGGAAGATAGCTCAATAAATGAAAAGTAGTTTTATTAAAATCTTAAAAAAATACGCTTTACTTTATTAATATTTATGAAATTTTGAACCATTTGTGGTTTATTACTATCGCCTTAAAACATAAAAAACATCAGCTTATACAGCACTTTTATCTTTACTTGGTAATAATTTAAGTCACAAGATTTCAATTTAAAAATTAAAAAGTTATATTATATATTTGCTTTTTATAATTGAATTAACAGAATAACAATATACATAATGAAAACAAACCACGAAATAGATTATAGAATTTTTGGAGAAGAAATGCAATGTGTTGAAATTGAACTCGACCCTCAAGAATCGGTTGTGGCCGAGCCCGGCAGTTTTATGATGATGGATGCTGATGTTAAAATGGAAACTATTTTTGGCGATGGCAGCAAGCAAAACACGGGCATTATGGGAAAATTATTTTCGGCAGGGAAAAGACTGCTTACCGGAGAAAGCTTATTTGTTACAGCTTATACTAATATAGGAAATGGGAAAAAAAATGTCACATTTGCTTCGCCCTATCCCGGAAAAATTATACCGCTTGATTTGTTTCAAATGCAAGGTAAAGTAATATGCCAAAAAGACGCTTTTTTGTGTGCAGCCAAAGGTGTAAGTATTGGTATTGAGTTTCAACGAAAATTAGGAACCGGATTATTTGGTGGCGAAGGATTTATTATGCAAAAACTTGAAGGTGATGGAATGGCTTTTGTTCATGCCGGAGGTAATATTTTGCAAAGAGATTTGAGACCTGGCGAAACATTAAAAATTGATACCGGTTGTATTGTGGCTTTTACATCAATGGTTAATTACGACATTCAGTTTGTAGGAGGCATTAAAAACACAATCTTTGGAGGCGAAGGATTGTTTTTTGCAACTCTTACCGGACCCGGAACAGTTTGGATTCAGTCTTTACCAATTAGCAGATTGGCAAGTCGTATTTTACAGTATAGCCAACCCGGAAATCGTAAAGAAGAAGGCAGTATTTTAGGAGGATTAGGCAACTTGCTTGATGGTGATGGTAGATAAAAGATATTTAGGCATAGATTTTGTTAACTAATAATATAGAAGTTTAAGTAATTTTGTACTTTATAGAATGAAAAAAGTTATTGCTATATTAATGCTTTTTGTGTATAACCTTTCCCTGTCGGGGTCGGTTTTGCAATTGCATTATTGCAGCGATAATTTAGAGTCGGTAAGTTTAAGTAATAACGAACAAAGTTGTTGTTGCAGCAGCGAAGCTCAGGATGAATGTATGTCCGATATGCCTGCTGATAACAATTCTGATAATTGTTGTAACAATGTTGAAATAAGCCTTAAAACAACACTCGATAATTATATTAACAGCAATATTGTTCAAATTCAAAAACAATTGCCTGTTATTTTCCACTTAACAGCCGAGCATAATTTTTTATTTTCTGCTCAACAACCCGAAATACAAAAAACATTTTTTGTTGATAAAGCTCCGCCTAACGGAAACTGGCAAAACCAACCCCTTTACCGCATTTACGGGAAAATAGTATATTATGGATAATAGTTTTTTTATTTTTTAATAAAATCTAACTATTACAAACCTTTATATACTTAAATCAACATGAAAAATATATTTTTAACAATCATAGCTGTGCTTATTGTAGGAATAGTTTCTGTAAAGGCACAAAACAAAGCAAAAATTCAAACCGATACCATACATGTTAGCGGAATATGCGATATGTGTGAAAAACGTATTGTAGATGCAGCCTATATTAAAGGCGTAAAACGTGCCGATTGGGACAAAAATACCGGAATATTGAAAGTAGTTTACAACAGTCAAAAAACTTCAATAAGCGAAATAGAAAAAAATATTGCTGCCACCGGACACGATGCCGGAAAAACCAAAGCAAACATTAATGATTATAAAAAACTTCCTGAATGCTGCGCCTATAAGGAAGTAGGAATACACTAATTTTATTACTTGAAAATAAAGTTATTTCCCTTTTTGGGAATAGTGTTGTTATTGACTATAGTGGACATGTCTTGGGCGCAAAATGCTGACACTGTTGTTACTAATAATAACAAAAATGTAAAAGGCTATATTTATGATGCAGTTTCGCACGAGCCTATGATTGGAGTTACCGTACAAAGTTTAAATAATACTTATGTTTGGGTAACTGATTTTCATGGTTATTTTAACTTGGAAGTTCCGGATACAGTAAAAAGTCTGAAACTAAGTTATTTAGGATACGAAACTACCCTTATTGATGCTACTGCCAACGATACACTCAGAATATATTTAAACGAATCAAAAGGAATAAATCTTAAAGAAGCAACTATAGTAGGTCGTCAATCAAATACCACAATCAGCACCTTAGGAATAGCCAAAACCGAGAAAATTGGGCTTGGTGAATTGATGAAAGCCGCTTGCTGTAATTTGAGCGAAAGTTTTGAAACCACTCCTTCGGTTGATGTTGGGTTTACCGATGCTGTTAGCGGCTATAAACAAATACAAATGCTTGGTTTGGCCGGCACTTATACCTCATTTACACGCGAGAATATACCGGATATTCGTGGTTTGGCAGCTATTACCGGATTGACTTTTACGCCCGGAACTTTTGTGGAAAGTATTCAACTGAGCAAGGGTGCAGGCAGTGTGGTAAATGGATTTGAAGGAACAGCCGGACAAATAAATGTAGAGTGGTTTAAACCATTTGAAGACAAAAGCCCACAGTTTATTATTAACGGATACCAAAGTGTTCAAGGTCGCTCCGAAGGAAACTTCGTAGCCAATCATAGTTTCAATAAACGCCTTTCAACAAGTGTTTTACTGCACGGCAGGGGAGATTTTAAAAAGGTTGATATGAATAATGATAAATTTTTGGATAACCCATTAGGCTCCGTTTTTGTAGGTGCTAACCGATGGTTTTATTTTGGCGAAAATGGATGGGAAATACAGGGAGGTGTAAAGGCCATTGCCTTAAATACTCATGGCGGACAGTTTAACCACAAAAAGGGTGATGAGCAACTATCGGGCAACAGCCCCTGGGGTTATCAAAACAAAACCGACCGTATTGAAACCTGGGCTAAGATTGGGAAAGTAAATTTAGAAACACCATATAAAAGTATGGGGCTTCAGCTATCGGGCATTTACCACGACCAAAGTAATCAATTTGGTGCCACACCATATAACGGAAACCAACGCAGCTTCTACACCAATTATATTTATCAGTCAATCATTAATAATACTAACCATATTATTAAAATGGGGGCATCAGCTATATTTGATCAGTACTATGAGAGCTTTAAAACCGTTAATTTTAGCCGCACCGAAATAGTACCCGGTGTGTTTACCGAATATTCGTGGAAACATACCGAAAAGTTTAATTTGGTGGCAGGACTTAGAGCCGATTATAATAACCTATTCGGAACTTTTGTAACACCACGGCTGCATATACGCTATGCACCTACTCAAAACACGGCATTTAGAGCCTCAGCCGGAAGAGCTCAGCGAACAGCTAATTTTATTGCCGAAAATATGGGTTTAATGGCAAGTTCACGTAGTTTCTTAATTAATAGTCGAAATTTTAGCAGCATTACCGAATATCCAAGAAACAACTACCCTTTTGCCCCCGAAGTAGCCTGGAATATGGGAGTTAATTTCACCCAAAAATTTATGCTTAATTATCGTGATGGAACATTTGGTTTAGATTATTATTATACTGATTTTACCAATCAAGTAGTAGTTGATATTGAAAAATTCCGGGAGGTAAACTTTTATAATCTCAACGGAAAGTCCTATTCACATAGTATTCAGGCACAGTTAGATTATGAGCCTATACGTTTTTTTGATGTTAGATTAGCTTATCGCTTTTATGATGTTAAAACAACCTATAGCGGCCAATTATTAGAAAAACCGTTGATAGCCTCATACCGTGCATTTTTAAATTTGGGCTTTAGCACACATAATCATTGGAAATTTGATTATACTGTACAATGGATGGGAAGTAAGCGCTTGCCTCAACATTATGACGACCACCTAAAAAAGGTAGTTGTTTCAGGAAAATCACCAAGTTTTTGGTTAATGAATACACAAATAAATAAGAGTTTTAATAATGATGCTTTTAGTATTTACGTAGGGGCCGAAAACTTACTAAATGTAATGCAACATCCTTTAATTATTGGGGCTTCTGATCCTTTTGGAAATAATTTTGATGCCTCTTTAATTTGGGGCTCAGCTATGGGTAGAAATATTTATGCCGGTTTTAGAATTAACATTGCCCCAAAAAATAAGAACAACTAACATAAACTTTACAAGTAGAATAAGTAACAATTGTATAAAAAAGTATATATTTGCATATTAAAGCAATATTTTTTTATGAAAAAAACTACTTTACTTATTCTGCTTATTTCTATTTTTTCAATAAAAAGTTTTAGCCAAACAAGCCCTACGGCTTTTGATTTGTCGAGTGGCAGTTACACATTTACCCAATGGGACAGTAGTATCACTATTAACCCCCCATTAACTTATCCGGCCAATATGATTTTTCATACTACGGCTACCAAAGATCCGGGAGTTAATGCAGTAGCTAATGGCGACTGGGCATGCTCTTATGATTTACAAAACGGTTGTTTCTTTAAAGGAGAAGGGGCTTTAGGTTTTGCATTTAAAAACATTACCACAAGTCAAGACACAAATTGCAGAGTTAACGGTACAGGAGCTAATGTATTTGTGGGCGATGCTACTTTGGCCTTAAATACCACTAATTGCCAAAATATAACTATATCTTGGGTTGGACGCATGCTGTCAAGCTTTAATTACGCGCCTCCTCCAAATCAAGTTTCTAGATTTTATGGCATAGCCTGCCAGTACCGAATAGGCAGCAGCGGCCCATTTACCAATTTACCGGGCAATTATTTATTTTTGTGTAATAACGATACCAATAGTTACAAGGTATTAGGAACAGCAGATACCTTAGTATCCTTATTGCCCGACACTTGTAACAATCAGCCTTTAGTTGAAATACGTTGGATGTATCATCAAACAGCTCAAAACTATGGCGGACCAAGACCAATTTTGGGTGTTGATGAAATAAATGTAACACATAACATACCTACTAAAGCTATTGCCAACACCAACGAAAGTAAGGCACTTAGCCTTTATCCTAACCCTGTGATAAACGGAAAAATATTTTTAAATAAAACAGTTCATTTTACCGTTGTGGATATGCTAGGGCAACAAATTACCAAACCGGTTTACGGAAAAGAGTTTAATACCGATAATTTGTCAAAGGGCATATATTTTATCAAAACTACAGATGGCGAAACAATCAAGTTTTTGAAGCAATAGCAGTTAATCTTATTTTAAAAAGAGTTTGTTTATAATGCAGCAATGACAACTAAATCTGTACTCATAATATGCCTGATAAGTTTTGCATGGTTGTCATGTTTAAAAAAAGAAACAGCCTCGCCCGTTCCCGAAATAGAATTTAAGGACATTGTAACTTATAAAGATTCGGCCAATTTATTTATAGGTTTTATTGATGGCGATGGCGATATAGGATTAACCCAAAACGATACCATTCCCCCTAATAACTACAATTTATTTATTACTTATATCGAAAAACAAAAGGGACAATGGGTATATCGTGAGCTTCCGGCCGATTTTAACTACCGTATTCCGGTAATTAATAGTAGTGGCAAAAAGAAAAAAATACAAGGGGTTATAAAAGTAGCAATTCAACCGTATTACTACGATCCTTTTTCGAGTTACGATACTATTAAGTACGAAATTTATATCACCGATAAGGCTTTAAATAAAAGCAATATTATTTCAACTCCCGAAGTTATTATTTCAAAATAAATACTTGCATTAATACATCATATACAACCATGGAAATTAAAACAGGCTTATTACTGTCTGCCATTGAAAACCCGGACGACTTAAAGAAACTTAAGGAGGAACAACTTATACAAGTATGTAATGAGCTAAGACAGTTTATTATTGACATAGTATCGGTAAAAGGCGGTCACTTTGGAGCAAGTTTAGGGGTGGTTGAGCTTACCGTAGCATTGCATTATGTTTTTAATACACCTAACGATTTATTGGTGTGGGATGTGGGTCATCAAGCCTATGGACATAAAATACTAACAGGCCGCAGAAAAGAGTTTCATACCAATAGAATTTATAAAGGTATTAGCGGATTTCCTAAACGAAAAGAAAGCATTTATGATGCTTTTGGGGTAGGCCATTCAAGTACATCTATTTCGGCTGCTTTGGGTATGGCCGTAGCCGACAGATACAAAGGAGAAAACCAGAAACAACATATTGCAGTAATTGGAGATGGCGCACTTACAGGAGGTATGGCATTTGAAGGACTTAATCATGCAGGTGTTGAAAACACCAATTTATTGGTTATTTTGAATGATAACTGTATGAGTATTGATCCCAATGTAGGTGCTTTAAAAGAATATCTGACAGATATTACTACCTCACAAACCTACAATAAGGTGAAAGATGAGGTGTGGAAATTATTGGGGAAAATAAGCAAATTGGGACCTAATGCACAAGAAATTGCCTCAAAAATAGAAAGCGGATTAAAATCGGCTATGTTAAAGCAAAGTAATTTGTTTGAGTCGTTAAAGTTCAGATACTTTGGGCCGGTTGATGGGCATGATGTGGTAAGATTAACAAAAGTACTTAAAGATTTAAAGCAAATACCCGGACCTAAAATACTGCATTGCCTTACCGTTAAAGGTAAAGGGTATAAATTTTCTGAAGAAGGAAATCAAACAATATGGCACTCTCCCGGATTGTTTAATAAAGAAACCGGAGAAATTATTAAAGTAGGAGGTAATCAACCACAACCACCTAAATATCAGGATGTTTTTGGACACACTATTGTTGAGTTAGCTGAACAAAACAAGAAAATAATAGGGGTAACACCCGCCATGCCATCGGGCTGTTCATTAAACCTTATGTTGGAAGCTATGCCCGACCGTGCTTTTGATGTTGGTATTGCCGAACAGCACGCAGTTACATTTTCGGCAGGTATGGCTACGCAGGGCTTAATTCCATTCTGTAATATTTATTCATCATTTATGCAGCGAGCCTATGATCAGGTAATTCATGATGTAGCCTTACAAAATTTAAATGTAATATTTTGTTTAGATCGTGGTGGTTTTGCCGGTTCTGATGGGGCTACACATCATGGAGCTTACGACTTAGCCTATATGCGTTGTGTTCCAAACATGATAGTTTCGGCTCCAATGAATGAGGAAGAACTAAGAAACCTTATGTTTACGGCACAACAAGAAAATATGGGTCCTTTCACGATTAGATATCCGAGAGGGAACGGGGTAATGACCAATTGGAAAAAACCTATGAAAACCATACCTATTGGGAAAGGGCGTAAGCTGCGCGATGGCAAAGACCTAGCGATTCTTAGTATTGGACATATTGGTAATATGGCTACCGATGCTTGTGATACTTTATCGAAAAAAGGGATTGAAGCCGCACATTATGATATGCGGTTTGCAAAACCTTTGGATGAAATGATTTTACATGAAGTATTTGGTAAGTTTGATAAGGTAATTACGGTTGAGGATGGTTGTATTATTGGAGGAATGGGAAGTGCGGTAATAGAGTTTATGGCTGATAATGGATATATGGCTCATGTAAAACGATTGGGTATTCCGGATCGCTTTGTGGATCACGGAGAGCAAAAAGAATTGTATGCTGAGTGTGGGTTTGATGCCCAAGGTATATATAATACGGCATTGGAGCTTTTGGCAGAGAAAAACAATGCTATGGTAAGCTAATTGATAATTTTAAGGCAAAGAGCCTAAAGGTTTTACTTGAGATAATTTATGCAATAAGATGCAAGAAATACTAACAAAAAAGGCTGACTAATAGTCAGCCTTTTTTGTGTTAAGAAAACAAGTACTAGCAAAAATGATCATAGGCTAATTTTAAGCCATCTGCTATAGCCTGAGGTCCTTTTCCTTCAATATGGTGTCTTTCTACAAAATGCACTAATTTACCATCTTTAAATAAAGCAATAGAAGGTGATGACGGAGGATATGGCAACATATAATTTCTTGCTGCGGCAACAGCCTCATTGTCAAACCCGGCAAAAACGGTAACTAATTTTGAAGGTTTCTTTTCGTTGTTAATAGACTGAATAACACCCGGACGAGCAGCACCGGCAGCGCAACCACATACTGAGTTTACAAAAACAAGAACGGTTCCGCTTTTTTGGTTTAAAACATTTTCAACAGCATCAGCGCTGGTTAAATCTTCAAAGCCTACATTGGTCATTTCGGCTTTCATTGGTTTTACAAGTTGTTCTGGATACATCTTAAATTCAAGGTTTAAGTTGAGTAAATATTAAATTATTGATAATAAGGCATCAAACAGTGTGCCCTTGTTTAACAAACTGCTAAACTGTCATTATTTCTTTTTCCTTTTGCTCTAAGTGTTTATCGGCTTTTTCGGTAAAAGAATTGATTATATTTTGAATTTTGGTTTCTGCGGTTTTAATTAAATCGTCAGGAGTACCTTCTTTATTCAGTTTTTTGAGAACTTCGTTGGCATCGCGTCTAAGATTGCGTAATACCACTTTACAGTTTTCTGTTTCTGCTTTAGCCTTTTTTACTAAATCTTTTCTTCTTTCTTCGGTAAGCGGTGGAACCATTATGCGTATAAGCACACCATCATTTTGAGGATTAAATCCAAGATTTGAAGCCATAATAGCCTTTTCTATAGGTGTAATGCTCGATTTTTCCCAAGGTTGAATAACAATAGTTCGTGCATCAGGAGTGCTAATGCTGGCCACATTACTGATTGGCGATAATGCTCCGTAGTACTCTACTTGAATATTGTCTAACATAGCGGGATTAGCTTTACCTGCACGTACTTTGGCAAGCTCTGCTTCAAGATGTTTAATGGCTTTTCCCATTTCAACTTCTGTTGAATCCAGGCAAGCCTTTATTTTTTCTGAACTCATAAAATTTATCTTTTTAGTTTGTAAAATTACTGCATTTCTACTAATGTACCTAATTTCTCGCCCTCCACTAATTTACTTAAATTTCCTTTTTTGTTCATATCAAAAACAATAATAGGCAGTCTGTTTTCTTTACAAAGGGTAAAAGCTGTCATATCCATTACATTTAACCCTTTCTGATATACTTCGTCAAAGCTAATATTTTCATACTTTACAGCGTTTTTATCCTTTTCAGGGTCAGAAGTATAAATGCCATCAACACGCGTTCCTTTAAGTATGGCATCGGCTTCTATTTCTATAGCTCTTAAAGAAGCGGCTGTATCAGTTGTAAAATATGGGTTTCCGGTTCCGGCTCCAAAAATTACCACTCTTCCTTTTTCTAAATGTCTTACGGCTTTTCTTCTAATAAACACTTCGCAAATAGCCTCCATTTTAATAGCACTTTGAAGGCGGGTTTGCACACCTAAACGCTCTAAGGCACTTTGTAGAGCCATACTATTTATTACTGTTGCCAACATTCCCATATAATCGCCTTGCACCCTGTCCATTCCTCCTTCCTCGGCCTGAATTCCTCTAAAAATATTGCCGCCCCCAATAACTATAGCAACTTGTAATCCTTTATCAACTACCTCTTTTATGTCATTAGCATATTGCTCAAGACGTAAATTATCAATACCAAATTGTTTGTCGCCCATTAAAGACTCGCCACTTAGTTTTAAAAGTATTCTTTTATATTTCATTGGTTTTTGATTTTTAATATTCAAAAAAAAAGAGAGAATATTTTCTCTCTTTTTTAAAGTTTGATAGACCATTAACCTAAGGCTACTCGTCTAAATCCTGTTGCTGTTAGCCCTTTTTCACTGTCATTCATATACTGGGCAATAGTTTTTTTATTATCTTTTAT
Source organism: Bacteroidia bacterium (assembly GCA_020845635.1). GTDB lineage: Bacteria > Bacteroidota > Bacteroidia > UBA4408 > UBA4408 > CAIKXD01. Next base: position 166,994 of record JADLFI010000030.1, on the reverse strand, counting down.
AAATTCCTGATTAAGCAGAGTGCTTTCTTTATAGAATTTGTTGAGCTTGCCCATAGCTATTTTTTCAAGCATTTCTTCCGGTTTTCCTTCGGCACGGGCTTGTTCTTTACCAATTTCTATTTCGCGTTCTAAAATTGAGGCGTCAACGCTGTCTTTATCTAAAGCTACAGGAGCCATAGCTGCTACTTGCATAGCAACATCACGTAATACTTGAGTATCTGCACACTTGTTGAAACCAACAATGCTGGCTACTCTGTTTCCGGGATGATTATAAGCAACTATACATTCAGCCGAAACAGATTCGTATCTTCCCAACTCAATTTTTTCGCCAATTTTCCCTACATAATCAATAATGGTGTCAGCAAGTGTTCTTCCATCAAGTTGAATAGCTTTTAAGGCATCTAAATCACTTGGCTTGTGGGTAATGGCTGCATCAATAATTTTTTCGGCAAAGGCAACAAAATCAGCATTTTTTGCAACAAAATCTGTTTCGCAATTTAAGGAGATAATAGCACCAAACTTGTTATCGGAAGGAATTTTTGCAATTACATAACCTTCTTTGGCCTCACGGTCTTCACGGTTAGCAGCTACTTTTTGTCCTTTCTTTCTTAAAATATCAATGGCTTTTTCAAAATCACCTTCAGCTTCAACCAATGCTTTTTTGCAATCCATCATACCGGCACCGGTTTGTGTACGTAACTTGTTTACTTCTGCTGCGGTTATATTTACAGTTGTTGATGACATTTTGTGTATTTAAATTGAGTTTATAAAATTATTTTCTAGGTCTTTTGGTTCTGCGTTCTTCTTGCTCTCCACCCTCTTCGGCAGTTACTTCAGTAACAGCAGCTTCATGATCCTTTTCGGCAGAATCTTCATCTTTATCTTTATCTACTTTTCTTTCAGACAATCCTTCTTGTATTGCTTTAGTTACTGTATCCATAATAATTTGGATAGATTTTGACGCATCGTCATTGGCAGGGATAGCAAAATCAACTAAATTAGGATTGGTGTTGGTATCAACAATAGCAAAAGTAGGGATGTTTAATTTGCGTGCTTCAGAAACGGCAATATGCTCTTTACTGATATCTACTATAAATAAAGCAGCAGGAAGCCTGGTTAAGTCAGCAACACTACCCAAGGTTTTTTCCAGTTTTTCTCTTTCACGGGTAATTAACAATCGCTCTTTTTTGTTTATATTTTCCCAAGTACCATCGGTTTTCATTTTATCAATGGAACCCATTTTCTTAATGGCTTTACGTATAGTAGCAAAGTTGGTAAGCATTCCGCCCGGCCATCTTTCTGTAACGTAGGGCATATTGATATTTTTAACGCTGTTTGACACCACATCTTTAGCTTGCTTTTTGGTGGCAACAAACAAAACTTTTTTGCCCGATTTGGCTATTTGTTTTAAAGCATCACAAGCTTCATCTAGCTTAACAACAGTTTTATTAAGGTCAATGATATGAATGCCATTTTTTTTCATAAAAATATAAGGAGCCATGGCAGGGTTCCATTTGCGGGCCAAGTGACCAAAGTGTACACCGGCTTCTAATAAATCATTATAGTTTGCTCTTGACATGAGTTATAAAAATTCGTATTAAATTAAAAAGTAAATAAATATTAACGTTTGCTGAACTGGAATCTCTTACGAGCTTTCTTTTGTCCGGGCTTTTTACGCTCAACCATTTTAGGGTTACGGGTTAATAAACCAAGAGGTTTTAAAGCCGCTCTATTTTCGTTATTAACTTCAACAAGAGCTCTGGAAATGGCTAAACGTACAGCTTCGGCCTGTCCGGTAATACCACCACCGTCAACATTAACCTTTACATCATAATTTCCAACGAGGTTGCAAACAGCAAAGGGCTGATTGATTTTTGCTTGTAAGGGTTCTGTTTTAAAGTATTCTTTATAATCTCTATTATTGATGGTTATTTCACCTTTGCCTAATTGCATATATATACGAGCAACGGCAGTTTTTCTTCTTCCAATGGTATTTGTTACGTCCATTATTTTTTACTATTTTATTGTATTAAGTTTAACCAATGTTGGTTTTTGTGCTTCATGAGGATGTTGAGTACCAGCATACACAAATAAATTACGTTCTAAGGCAGCGCCTAATTTTGTTTTTGGAATCATGCCATGAACAGCTTTTTTAATGATTCTTTCCGGATGTTTTTCTAACATTTCGCTAACGCTGGTAAAGCGTTGACCTCCAGGATAACCGGTATGTCTGATATATTGTTTCTCCAACATTTTATTACCGGTAAGTTTTACTTTTTCGGCATTTATGATGATTACATTGTCTCCACAATCAACATGTGGGGTGTATTCTGTTTTATTTTTGCCTCGCAAAATTTTGGCTACTTTTGAAGACAAACGACCCAATACTTCATTTTCAGCATCTATTAATATCCATTGTTTATTAACTGTTGCTCTATTGGCCGAAATGGTTTTATAACTTAAACTATCCACTATTTTATGTTTAAAAAATTAATATTCTCCTAAATTGAGGGGTGCAAATGTAATAATATTTTTTTGTTTGAACCAAATATCCCCGCAATTAATTTGTTGAAAACAGCACTTTTTTGTTAATAAGTTAAAAAGTACTCATAAACAGGCATATATAAAATTCAATTTGGTTGAAAAAATTCATTTTATCAATAATTTCGACCAAATCTTGGCATCAAAAAAATATATTTATTGTTCAAAACACATAAAATTTTTGGTTGGGGCGAACTAATTTTTACCACAAAAAATATTTTTTATGCCACTGTATTTTTGCATTGGACAATATTTACCTTTGACCCACAAAATTTATTATGAGCTCGGAGTTAAATCCACATCAAAAACTTACCTCGGCCGGAGTCTTAGTTACCTTAGGAATAATTTTTGGCGATTTGGGAACATCGCCTCTGTATGTGTTACGTGCATTAATAGGAGATGGAGAAATTAATCCTGAAATCGTGTTAGGAAGTGTTTCTTGCATTTTTTGGACACTAACGCTACTTACTTCATTAAAGTATATTGTTTTAATGCTGCGAGCTGATAATAGAGGCGAAGGGGGAATTTTTGCATTATATACTTTAGTAAAAAAAACCAAAGTAAAGTGGTTGCTCATACCTGCTATAATTGGAGGAAGCGCTTTATTGGGCGAAGGAATTATTACTCCTGCTATTTCTGTTTCGTCTGCTATTGAAGGCCTACAAGAGCTTAACCCAAATATAAAAACAGTACCTATAGTGATAGGAATTATTGCAGGGTTATTTATTATTCAACAATTTGGAACAAAATTTATTGGTCAGTTTTTTGGCCCAATTATGTTAATTTGGTTTAGTTTTATTGCCGTTATGGGGGTTATTTCAATTACGCACCACCCCGAAGTATTAAAAGCTCTTAACCCATACTATGGTTACGTATTATTAACCCAACACCCTAATGGCTTTTGGCTTTTGGGGGCTATTTTTCTTTGTACTACGGGAGCCGAGGCTCTATACAGTGATTTAGGTCATTGTGGGAAAAAAAACATAAGAGCCGCTTGGGTTTTTGTAAAAGTAGCTTTGGTACTTAATTATATGGGACAAGCTTCTTTTTTAATTAATGCCGCCCCCGAGCAGTTGGTTAATGTTAATCCTTTTTACGCTATTATACCGGAAAGAATTTTACCCATAGGTATTATTATTGCAACAGTTGCTACTATTGTGGCAAGCCAAGCTTTAATAAGTGGTTCGTTTACTTTAATAAATGAGGCTATTCGTCTTAATCTTTGGCCAAAGGTAAAAATACATTATCCTTCAAATCTAAAAGGACAGCTTTATATTCCTTCCGTAAATTGGATGTTAATGTTTGGTTGCATTGGCATAGTATTGCTTTTCAAAGAATCGGGTAATATGGAGGCAGCTTATGGTCTTACCATTATTATTGGCATGTTGATGTCTTCAACGTTATTGATTTTTTATATGATTTTGAAACGATATAAGAAAATATATATATTAGCCTATATTGTGGTATATTCTATTATTGAGGTTTCTTTCCTTGTTGCCAATCTTGAAAAATTGCCTCATGGCGGTTGGGTTACTTTATTGGTTGCTACTGTTTTAATTTGTGTAATGTGGGTTTGGTACGATTCATGGAAAATTAGAAACAGCTATGTAGAGTTTACCAAACTAAACGATTATCTGGGTCAGATTTACGATTTAAGTAAAGATATGAGCATTCCAAAATACGCCACCCATTTGGTGTATCTAACCAGTGCCGGACGTAAAGATGAAATAGAATCGAAAATTATTTACAGTATTTTACAAAAACAACCCAAACGAGCCGATATATATTGGTTTATACATGTTGATTTAATGGATGAGCCGCATACTATGGAATATAAGGTAACAGAAGTTATCAAAGACGATATTATCAGAATTGATTTTAAATTGGGCTTTAGAGTTGCACCACGAATTAATTTGATGTTTAGAAAAGTGGTTGAAGATATGGTAAAAAATAAAGAAGTGGATATTACAAGCCGTTATGAATCTCTGAATAAAAATAATGTAATAGGCGACTTTAAATTTATTGTAATGGAAAAGTTTTTAAGTAATGAAAATGATTTGCCTCTTTATGAAGGGATTGTGCTTAAAATATATTTTCTACTTAAAAGTATAAGCCTTTCGGAGGAAAAAGCGTTTGGTTTAGATACCAGTTCGGTAAGTATAGAAAAGGTTCCATTAATAATAGCCCCGGTAAGAGAAATGAATTTAAAGAGGATTTATTAAGATAATTTGCAATATCTTTACACCAATTTTAGGGGTATTTCTTGTTATTTGAGAACATAAATAACTATTGTTATATCCCAAACAGTATTTTTACAACAAACTAGATAATTTATTATGGAAAAATTTGATATAACAATTATAGGTTCAGGGCCGGGTGGGTATGTTGCCGCTATACGTTGTGCCCAACTTGGTTTTAAAACAGCATTAATCGAACGCTACTCAACTCTTGGTGGAACTTGTTTAAATGTAGGTTGCATACCATCAAAAGCCTTGCTCGACAGCTCAGAGCATTTTTTTAATGCAAGCCATAATTTTGCAGCACACGGTATAGAAATAAAAAATTTGAAGGCTAATCTTCAGCAAATGATAAAAAGAAAGGCTGATGTTGTAAAACAAACCTGTGACGGGATTACTTTTTTAATGAAGAAAAATAAGGTTAGTGTATTTCAAGGGCATGGTAGTTTTATTTCAAAGAACACTATTAAAGTTAAAGGTGATAAAAGCGAAACAACAATTGAGACAAAAAACACCATTATTGCAACAGGCTCAAAACCCTTTTCATTACCTTCAGTGCTTATTGATAAGAAAAGAATAATTACTTCAACCGAAGCTCTTGAACTAAAAGAAATACCTAAACATTTAATAGTTGTAGGAGGTGGAGTTATAGGACTTGAATTAGGCTCTGTTTATGCTCGTTTAGGAAGCAAAGTATCGGTGTTAGAGTTTGCCGACAGCATAATCCCTACTATGGATAAGTCCTTAGGTAAGGAATTGCAGAAAGTACTGAGCAAGCAAGGAATGGAGTTTTTCTTGAGTCATAAAGTTACCGGAGCCAAAACAAGCAGCAAAGAAGTGTTGGTTCAGGCCGAAAATAAAGAAGGAAAAAAAGTAGAGTTTAAAGGAGACTATTGTTTAGTTGCTTTGGGACGAAAACCATATACTGAAAATTTAGGATTAGAGAATGCAGGCGTTAAAGTTGATAGTCAAGGTAAAATAGAGGTAAATGATAAATTACAAACAAATGTTGAAAGTATTTATGCTATTGGCGATGTTGTAAGAGGTGCAATGCTTGCCCATAAGGCTGAAGAGGAAGGGGTTTTTGTTGCCGAAACCATTGCAGGAGAAAAACCGCACATCAATTATCATCTTATACCGGGAGTGGTTTATACATGGCCGGAAGTGGCTTCTATAGGTTTTACCGAAGAACAATTAAAAAATAAGGGGATAAATTACAAAAGCGGAAGTTTTCCGTTTAAAGCCAGTGGACGTGCCAGAGCCAGCATGGATACTGATGGCTTTATCAAGGTTTTAGCCGATTCCCAAACAGATGAAATATTAGGAGTTCACATGATAGGGCCACGAGCAGCCGATATGATTGCCGAGGCGGTAGTAGCCATGGAGTATCGTGCATCGACCGAAGATATAGCACGTATTTGCCATGCTCATCCAACTTTTACAGAAAGTTTCAAAGAGGCATGCTTGGATACAACATCTCGCAGAGCTATTCATATTTAAACACAATAAAAAATTAGATTATTCGTTATATTGGGTTAAGAATTTTTTTCATGCAGAAAAGATATAATATTCTGTTGGCTTTGTGCCTGAGTGTTTTTGTAGGAATATTCCTTGCAGGGTGTTCTACAAAAAAAAATACTTGGGTAAATAGAAACTATCATAACCTTAATGCTAAATTTAATGGATATTATAATGGCAATGAAGCTTTAAAAGAAGCGGTAAACACTATGGAGGATAATTATGTTGATGATTATTCTAAAGTTTTGCCTATATACACCTTTGGCGACCAAAAAGCCGCTAAAACAGCTACTCCGGCTATGGAAAAAGTATTTAAAAAAGCATCATTTGTTATTCAACGCCATAGTATGCTTATAAAAAATCAGGAGTATTGCAGTTGGATTGATGATGCATATTTATTGATAGGTCAGAGCCACTTTTATAAACACGAATATTTTGCCGGAGTTGAGGTTTTTGAATACATTATAGCTCAGTATAAAAAGCAGGATAGCAAGTACGAAGCACTTTTGTGGTTAATAAAAACGTATAACGAAATAGGTGCATTTACCAAGTCGCAGGGTTATATTGATATGATTAACAGCGACCCGGGATTTCCATACAAGTTAAGAGGTGAGTTACTTGCCGTAACAGCCGACTTTTACAGTAAACAAGAAAATTATGAACAAGCCGCCAAGTACCTGAACAGAGCTATAGGTTTTACCAAACGAAAAAAAACAAAAGCACGATATACTTTTATTCTGGCACAAATGTATCAGAGGCTTAAAAAATATGACCTGTCGCGCAATTTGTATGGAAAAGTGATAAAGATGAATCCAAAATATGAGTTAACTTTTTATGCAAAAATATTTCAGGCCAAGATGTATGATGCTTCATCGGGTGATAGTCGGCAAATATTGGCTCAACTTAATAAAATGTTGAAAGATTCAAAAAACACTGATTATTTTGACCAGATTTATTTTGGGTTAGCCGAGATATCATTAAAACAAGGCGATCAACTCAAGGCCGAAGAGTTATTAAAAAAATCAATTAAAAGTAGTACCAACAATACTCAACAAAAAGGGATAAGTAGCGTTACTTTAGCCGATTTATATTTTGCTGTTCCAAAATACCCCGAGGCCGGTATTTATTATGACAGCGCATCTACTTTTTTAACCAAAGACTACCCTGATTATGAAATAGTATTGAATAAAAAAAATAGCTTAAACCGATTGATTAACAACTATAATACAATTCAAAACGAAGACAGTTTGCAGCGGATAGCTAAATTAAGCCCCGAAGAATTAGATAAAATGGTAAACAATCTAATAAAGAAGGCTGTTGAAGAGGAAGAGAAAATGAAAGAAGCCGCAGAAAATATGGCTTTTAATGCCGCTAATTCGGGCGATATTAATGCGAATGTTTTGAAGAGTGTAAGCGGTAGTGGTTCGTCATGGTATTTTTACAATCAGCAACAGCTATTATTTGGGTTTAGCGATTTTCAAAAAAAATGGGGAATACGTAAATTAGAAGATAATTGGCGTAGAAGCAACAAGCAGGTAATGACTAATTTCAGTGGCGAAAATGACTCATTAGGAGGGAATATTGTTGCAGATGCCGATACATCAGGACCAACAAAAAGTAAATACTGGTACACAAAAAATATTCCTTCAACTCCCGAAAAAGTAGAGGCTTCTAAATTAAAAATTATTGAGGCTTATTATGATTTGGGCTTGGTTTTTAAAGAACAATTAATGGATTTTAATAAAGCAATTTGGGCCTTTGAAACATTGAATCAGAAATACCCGGGGAATAAATATGAGGCAACCTGCTATTACCAATTGTACAGAATATACGTTACACTTAAAGACCAAACCAATAGCGAAAAGTATAAAAACTTAATCTTTTCTAAGTATCCCAATTCTGATTTTGCTACACTCATTCAAAACCAACAACAATCGGCAGGTGTAAAAAATAAATTAGATAAAATAGAGGCGTATTATGAAACTACTTATGAGGCCTATAGTAACGGAAACTATACCGAAGCTTTAAGTCGCTGTATATCGGCCGATACGCTAATTGCAAAAAGCAAATTTAAGCCAAAGTTTGCCTTGTTAAAATCATTATGTGTTGGGCATTTAAAACCGGTTGATGATTTTGAAATAGCCCTAAAGCAGGTTATAGCTGATTATCCCAAAGATTCTGTAAGTATTAGAGCAAACGAGCTACTTGCTGTAATTAATAAAATTAAATTAGGCGATAAAAGTCCTGAAATAGATAAAAGCGACACCACTAAATCTATTTACAAAAAAGGGCTGGATAAGGCTCATTATTTTGTATTAATTTTTGATACCAAAGGAATGAATACCGAACAACAAAAAACAGCTTTAGCAGATTTTAATACCAGATATTATGAATCGAAAAATTATACCAACAGCTATATGCCTTTTGGTAAAAACAAAGGAATGATAACCATACGTTCTTTTAATAACAGTAAAGAAGCCATAAATTACTTTACAACCATACAGTCCGATAACGAAGTATTTAATAATTTAATCCCTGATACTTTTACCTATTTTATTATTAGCGATGAAAATTATTCAATCTTGTTTAAAGAACAAGATACCACTAAATATGTAGAGTTTTTTGCTCAAAATTATAGCTTCGAGTAATTATTCCTTTTGATTTTGTGATTCCTTTCGTAAATATTCATACCCATAACAATCGGCATAAAGGAGAAAATATTGAAATAGTTGACTTGTCGAAAATTGACCACAATATTTCTACCTCAGAAATTCCCGCATTTTCGGCCGGTTTACACCCATGGTATATTGATATAGATAATTATGAGTTACAACTAAAGCAGGTATATGAGAAAGCAATACTCCCCGGGTGCATGGCTATTGGCGAGTGTGGGATTGACAAACAAATAGATATAGGTTTAGAGACTCAAAAAACAATTTTTTTACAGCAAATAAACTATGCCATACAATTAAGAAAGCCTGTTATTGTGCACTGTGTAAGGGCTTATGATGTTTTAATTTCAATGGCAAAAAAATATACCCACAAAGTAGCATTTATAGTTCATGGCTATAATAAAAACATACAAGTGGCACATCAGCTAATAAACAGTGGTTTGTTTTTATCGTTTGGAGAGGCAATATGTAATATAAAACACAAAAAAATAATAGACGTGTTTAAGCATATTCCCACACATAAAATATTTTTAGAAACAGATGACGCAAACATTACAATAGAGCAAGTTTATAATGCAGCAGCAGTATTACATAATTGCTCGTTGAATGAAATGAAAGAAATTATATATAATAACTATAAGCATATATTCATAGATGAGTGATTTAAGTTGGTTGGAACGCACCACCCTTTTGGTAGGAAAAGCAGGAATTGAAAAACTACAAAACGCCCATGTTTTAATTATAGGTTTAGGAGGTGTTGGTTCTTATGCCGCAGAAGGTATAGCACGTAGCGGAGTAGGAAAATTAACTATAGTTGATGGCGATACTGTTGATAAAACCAACAGAAACCGACAACTACCGGCTTTAAGTTCTACAGAAGGCTTATACAAAGCCGATATTATGCACCAACGGTTAATGGACATAAACCCGAAGCTTGAACTAACCAGTATTAAAAGTTTTTTAACGCCAGAAAAAATAGAAGAAATATTACAGTATAAATATAGCTATATTATTGATGCAATTGATAGTTTAACTCCTAAAATTACCCTGCTTTCTTTAGCATATTATAAAAACTTTAAAATAATAAGCAGCATGGGAGCAGGAGGGAAAATGGATCCCACAAGAGTACGGGTAACCGATATAAGTAAAACAAAAATTTGTAATTTGGCTTATGCTGTTCGCAAAAGATTGCGTTATCAGGGTGTGTATAAAGGAATAAAAGCTGTTTATAGCCCTGAGCCTGCTTTAAAAACATCATTAATGCTAACAGATGGCTCGAATTTTAAAAAATCGGCATTTGGTACTATTTCGTATTTGCCGGCCGTATTTGGTTATGTATGTGCCTCGGTAGTAATACGCGATTTGGTGGAGTGGAAAGAACAGTAGGGAATAGTTTTCCTACTCGATATTTTTGTGCGATGTAAACATTATTATGAGCTAAATTTCTCAACAATTCAGTATTGGGTGATATTATAAGAAAACCGTCAAGGTTGAATTAAGATATCTTAAGGGAACAATATAGAAAACAGAGAAGCGTAAGTATATTAAACAGTTCCCTTAACCCACACCATACCTGAGTCCGGCTTGCGACCTACAAACTACTATATTGTCTTTTCCCCGACAATATCATAGCTTAATTCATATTTAAAAAACAAAACAGTATGTAGGTTGCCGCTTATTTTATACCCTTTTTTGGGGTTAAAATATACCTGTTTACTATCACTATAAATAAAGTTATTTTCGGCTATAATAGCGTTGATATGCAATAGTTGCTTGTGAAAATATGACAATTTCACTTCCTTTAATTTTAGTTTTTCTTCAAGGCAAGTTATTTTATAAATTAAGGTGTCGGCAACATAAGAAGAGTCTATTTGAATTATACCTTTATAAACAGGTTTATCAATATTCAGATTATCAATAATATCTATTTCTTTTTCCCAATCAGGGTGTTTTATCATAACGGAATCAACCCTTCCGTTAACATTACTATGCTTATATAAGTGGTATGACTGAAATTCTTTTAGATGATTGGAAATTACAACTGCAGGATTTATCAAGTTATTGCTTTCAATAGGAGTTACGGTTGGTTTTTGCTTACAACCTGCCCCAATAAATAGCAAAATAAACCCACAAACAACAAGGTACAGTGCTTTCAATGATAGTAATATAAAATAGCTACCCAATAGTTAATCAGGTAGCTATAAATCTAAAAATCAAATTTAATTCCTTGAGCAAAAGGCAACTCACTACCATAATTAATGGTGTTGGTTTGTCTGCGCATATATGCTTTCCAGGCATCGGAGCCACTTTCGCGACCGCCTCCTGTTTCTTTCTCACCCCCAAAAGCACCGCCTATTTCAGCACCCGAAGTTCCAATATTTACGTTTGCAATACCGCAATCAGAGCCGTTTGCTGAAAGGAATAACTCTACTTCACGCATATTAGAAGTAAATATTGATGATGATAGTCCTTGAGGTACTCCGTTTTGCATGGCTATAGCTTCTTCAATTTTTGAATACTTCATAATATACAAAATAGGAGCAAAGGTTTCTTGCTGAACAATCTTAAAACTATTCTTTGCTTCAATAATGCAAGGTTTAACGTAACAGCCGCCTTCATATCCTTGGATATTAACCACGCCTCCTTCAACAATTATTTTTCCTCCTTCTTTTATTGCCTCCTCTATGGCATTAAGGTATTCATTTACAGCTCCCTTGTCAATCAACGGACCCACATGATTGTTTTTATCTAAAGGGTTTCCAATTTTTAGTTGACCATAAGCTTTTTTAAGTACATCTATGGTTTTATCATAAATACTTTCATGAACAATCAATCTTCTGGTTGAGGTACAACGTTGCCCCGCTGTTCCTACTGCGCCAAATACAGCTCCTACCAATACCATGTTCAAATCGGCATGCTCTGACACAATAATGGCATTATTGCCACCGAGTTCTAAAATACTTTTTCCAAATCTTTCAGCAACTTTTGCAGAAACTCTGCGACCTATTTTAGTGGAGCCGGTAAAAGATACTAATGGAATACGATGGTCATTATTAATCAAATCGCCCATTGCATTTCCAATAACAATATTACTTACGCCTTCAGGAACATTGTTTTTTCTTAATACTTCGCTGATAATATTTTGGCAGGCAATACTGCATAAAGGAGTTTTTGAACTCGGTTTCCAAATACACACATCGCCACAAACCCACGCTATCATTGTGTTCCAGCTCCAAACGGCTACCGGGAAATTAAAGGCTGAAATAACCCCAACTACACCCAATGGATGCCACTGCTCGTACATACGATGCTGAGGTCTTTCGCTGTGCATAGTTAAACCATATAACTGACGCGATAAACCTACGGCAAAATCGCAAATATCAATAATTTCCTGAACCTCGCCTAAGCCTTCCTGCAAACTCTTTCCCATTTCGTAACTAACCAACTGACCAAGCGGCTCTTTATACTTTCTAAACTGTTCGCCCATTTGTCGAACTATTTCGCCACGTTTAGGAGCAGGAATATTACGCCAAACTTTAAAAGCAGCAGTGGCAGTTTCCATTACTTTTTCATACTCGGCTTCGGTAGCACAATGAACTCTTCCTATCAAACTTCCGTCAACCGGAGAGTAGGAATTAATGATTGCACCAGTTGTTTTCAGGTTATTTAATCCGGTTGAAGCACCAAAATTTTCTTCTTTTATTCCTAGCTCGTTGAGGAATTTTGCAATTTCGGTAGATTTTTTTTCTGCTATTTCCATAATAAAATAATTTTAATGCAAAGTTACCTTTTTTTCCTTTGTTTTATGCTATAATGTATAAAGTTAGTATAATTAACCATTAAAAACAAACTGATTTCTGCGAACCAATGGCTAAACTATTACAAAACAAAAATTAGTCGAAAGATTGAGTATTTCTTGAAACCTGATCTATCATAGCTTGATACTCTGTAGGAGATAAATCATTATAAAAGAAATTGATAGGATTTATTTTTGAATTATTTTTGATAACCTCATAATGCAAATGAGGACCTGTGCTCATCCCTGTGTTTCCAACGTAGCCAATTATATCGCCTCTTTTTACCTTTTGCCCCTTTTTTACGGCAAAACGACTCATGTGCCCGTAAAGCGTTTTATACCCGTAGCTGTGATTAATTACCACGTGGTTTCCATACCCTTGCGAGAGATTATCAGAAGCCTCAACAATGCCATCACCGGTAGCATAAATAGGAGTTCCCACAGGAGCCGAAAAATCTATTCCTGAATGTAAGTGTGATGTTTTATAAATAGGATGAGTACGATAACCAAAACCCGAAGCAACTCTTTTTAGATTTTTATTATTAATAGGTTGAATAGCGGGAATACTAGCAAGCATCACAGATTTGTTATTAGCCATCTTTACTACTTCATCAAACGATTTACTTTGAATATACATTTTTTTGGCAATTTTATCTAGTTTCATACTTGCTTGTATAAGCAAATCGCTGTTATTTAATCCCTCTAACTCTTTATAGCGGTCAACCCCTCCAAATCCCGCATTACGTATTTCGGCAGGAATCGGGTCGGCTTCAAAAATCATTCTATAAACATTATCATCTCTATTTTGCAAATCAACAAGAACCACATTCATTTGGTTAAGCTTCCCATCAAGTATATCATATTGATATTTCATAGCTTCCAACTCTCGCTCCAACTGTTTTTCTCGAGGAGAATCAAAATAACGATATGCAAAAAACATTGTGACAGCCGCAAATGCCAGTCCTGTAAGTAAAAAGCTGGCTACCTTTAATACCCTATCCCTTAATCGAACTTGAACTTTTTCATAAGTTAGCGATTTAGTATTGAAATAGAATTTAATTTTTGACATCTTTTTTTATCAATTTTACTATTTTGGAAACCAAAGTAAACCAAATACACTAAATTTGCAACCTTTAAAATAACAAAGGATTATTTAATTAGAGGTTTTTAGCAAAATAAATTATAGAAAGTTAAATTTAAAACAGAATTAGGATAAGGAACCAAATGGAATCACGTAAAGTAAGACAAACATTTCTTGATTTTTTTAAATCAAAACAACATGAAATTGTAGCCTCGGCTCCAATGGTAGTAAAGAACGACCCTACACTAATGTTTAATAATAGTGGAATGGCTCCTTTTAAAGATATATTTTTGGGGAATTCGCCCATTAAGTTTCCTCGTATTGCCAACACACAAAAGTGTCTTCGTGTTAGTGGTAAACATAATGATTTGGAAGAAGTAGGAGTTGATACCTATCATCACACCATGTTTGAAATGTTAGGGAACTGGAGTTTTGGTGACTATTTTAAGACTGAAGCCATTGCTTGGGCTTGGGAACTGCTAACCGAAGTTTATAAACTCGATAAAAACAGATTGTACGTAACTGTTTTTCAGGGAGATGAAAAAGAAAATCTGGCTTTTGATCAGGAAGCATACGATAATTGGGCTAAGTGGATAGATAAGGATCGCATTTTAAACGGAAATAAAAAAGATAATTTTTGGGAAATGGGAGAAACCGGCCCATGCGGCCCATGCAGTGAGATTCACATTGATTTGAGAAGTGATGAAGAAAGACAAAAAATAGACGGAAAAACACTTGTAAACAATGATCACCCTCAAGTTATTGAAATATGGAATAATGTATTTATGGAGTTTGAGCGGAGAGCTGATGGCAGCTTGGTAAAACTACCTAAACAGCATGTTGATACAGGAATGGGATTTGAGCGTTTGTGTAGAGCTATTGAAGGTAAACAAAGCAATTATGACACTCACGTTTTTTTGCCATTAATTAACTACGTTTCACAGCAATCAGAGAAAACTTATGGGAGAGATGAAAAAACAGATATAGCAATACGAGTATTGAGCGACCACATTAGAGCAATTTCTTTTGCCATAGCCGATGGGCAGTTACCCGGAAACAATAAAGCAGGTTATGTTATTAGGAGAATTTTACGTAGAGCAGTGAGATACTATTATACATTTTTGGAGGTTAAAGAGCCGTTTTTATACCGCATGGTTAAAATACTGGTTAACGAGATGGGCGATGTATTTCCGGAATTAAAAGCTCAACAAGCTTTAATAGAGAACGTAATTAAAGAAGAAGAAACAGCCTTTTTACGAACCTTAGGAAACGGAATAATTAGATTTAATAACCATATTTCTCAAATAAAAGACAATATTATAGACGGAGCCTTCGCCTTTGAACTTTATGATACTTATGGTTTTCCGATAGACTTAACCCAACTGATAGCACGCGAACAAAATTACAGTGTTGATATGGAGGGATTTGCTTTATGTATGGCGCAGCAAAAAGAACGCTCACGTGCGGCAGCACAAGTTGATACAAATGATTGGGTAGAATTATTACCGGGACAAGAATCGGTATTTATAGGATATGAGCAACTTGAAAGCGAAACACAAATTATACGTTACAGAAAAGTAAAAAGCAAGAATAAAGAGCAATATCAATTGGTGTTGAGTATTACACCTTTTTATGCCGAGAGCGGAGGGCAGGTTGGCGATACAGGGAAATTAATTTTTGAGAATGAAATTATTGAAGTTGTTGATACAAAAAAAGAAAATGGAATAACGATTCATATTACCGAAAAGCTTCCTGAAAACACCGAACGCAAGTTCTATGCGAAGGTAAATGCTGTTGAACGTGCAGATACTGAAAATAATCATAGCGCTACACACCTTATGCATGCAGCATTACGTAATATTTTAGGGAAACATGTAGAGCAAAAAGGATCCTTGGTAAATCAAGAATACTTACGTTTTGATTTTTCGCACTTTTCTAAATTAAGCAGTGAGGAGATTTTAGAAATTGAGCAAATGGTAAACCAAAAAATTCGCGAAAATATTCCTTTAGAAGTGAAATACATGAATTTGGAGGATGCCCGTAAATTGGGCGCCATGGCTTTGTTTGGCGAAAAATATGGAGAGCAAGTAAGGGTAGTTACTTTTGATAAAAACTATAGTATTGAGCTTTGTGGGGGGACACATGTAAGCCAAACAGGAAAAATAGGAATGTTTAAAATTGTTTCGGAAGGAGCAGTAGCGGCAGGAGTAAGAAGAATTGAAGCCATAACCGCTGGAGCTGCCGAAAAGTATTTTAATGATAATTTGCACATTTTAGGTGCTGTAAAAGAAAGCTTAAAAAATCCAAAAGATATTGTAAAGAGTATATCAAACTTACTGCTTGAGAATGCTCAACTAAACAAGGAAATTGAAACCCTGTTACGTGAAAAAGCAAAGACGATAAAGGCAGAGTTAATAGCCCAAAGAACTACTATAAATGGGGTAAATATTATTGTTTCGGAAGTAGAATTAAACTCGGCAGATATTGTTAAAGATTTATGTTTTCAATTAAAGCAAACTGATAATACAGCGGTTTTATTGGCAACTTTTGCCCACCATAAAATACAATTATTTGTGGCGCTGAGTAACGATTTAGTAAATGATAAAAAACTAAACGCTGCACAAATAGTTAAAAAACTTGCCGAAGAAATAAAAGGAGGAGGGGGAGGAAGTCCCGCATACGCTACTGCAAGTGGTAATATACTGTCAACAGAAAAAGTTTTTCAATTATTTAAACAATTATTTTAACCGTTTTGTCCTTTTGTAAGTTATCAATCTAATACCGGAAAGCCTAATTCAATATCCTGTGTGGCGAGTTTGTTAATTATATAATTAATCATAAAAACCACCAGAAATCGTATAAAATATACATCAAAAACCAAAAGCTTTTCTTATTTTTGTAAAAGCAGAATACGTATTGATTTTTTTGTTTATGGTGTTCACTAAAACACTTTTCAGGGCAGAATTTAAAGCAATATCTGATGTAACAATCAATAGTCACCGTAATGTCTTTTTGTCTGCACATCATTCATTCCGTGTTTTATATCTTTATTTGAGTAGCTTCTTTTTTTATCTCAAAGAAAACCGTATATTATTAAACAAAAAATATTTTAATAAATGGAGCTGAATTATAAATTTTGGATTCGCTTTTGTTTAATCAATTTGCTTATTGTTGCATTATTGGGAGTAATAATGAGATATAAAATAGGGTTTGAGTTTCCTATTTTTGATCAAAAGCACTTACAATTGGCGCACTCAAATTTTGCTTTAAGCGGATGGATAACAACATGCCTTATGGTATTAATGCTATACAGCATTAGAGATGAGGTTGAACCCGAAGTAACAAAGTCATTTAATAAACTATTATGGGCCAATATTTTTTCTTCGTATGGAATGCTTGTTACATACCTTTATTCCGGATTTAGCGTTGCTTCAGTACTATTCTCGTGTTTGTATGTTGTTGTTTCAATATGGTTTAGCATAAAAATATATTTTCAATTTAAGGAATTAGACGATTTGCCCGGTATTAAGTGGATGAATGGGGCTTTATTATTTTATATCTTATCCACCGTTGGAATGATTTCCTTAGGGTATATGATGGTTACACGTCAATTTGACCAGCATTTATATTTAGCCTCAATGTATTGGACTTTACATTTCCAGTACAATGGTTGGTTCTTCTTTGCTTGTATGGGTTTGTTGATAAACTATTTATATGAACGTGATATTTTTATAGAACAAGAAGATTCAATTTTTAGATTATTTGCTTTAACCTGTGTACCGGCCTATGGTTTATCCATATTATGGTTGGATTTGCCACGTTGGTTTTATATTATTGTAGTAATAGCAACTACATTTCAATCGTTTGCTGTGTTTTTGCTTTTAGCAAGATTTTTGGAAACAAAAATATTTAAGAGAATAACTTTAGATACTATTTCAAAAGCCATGTATATATGTGTTTCTGTGGCGCTTATTGCCAAGTTCGCACTACAAGCAGGGTCAATTGTTCCGGCTATAAGTAAGTTTGCATTTGGTTTTCGTCCTATTGTTATAGCCTACCTGCACTTAGCTTTATTAGCATTTATTACTGTATTTTTAATAGGTTATTGCTATATCAATCAATTAATAATATCCACAAAACAAGTGAGGGTAGGGTTATTTCTATTTTTGATAGGGGTAGTTTTAAATGAGTTAATTTTGGGAATACAAGGAATAGCCTCTTTTACTTATACTTTGGTTCCTTGGGCAAATATTATGTTATTTGTGGCCGCATTAATAATTTTTGCAGGTTTAATATTGCTTAATTTATCATCTTTAAGAACCAGAGGCACAAAGGTATAGATAGGGTTTAAATACAATTATTCTCTCCTTGCATTATTACAAAACTTCTGCATAAAGTAATTATTCATCGCAATTATTGTAATAATTTCATCATTTTCAATTAATTTGGCTCATTATAAAAATTTTGATTATGAGTAAAATTAATTTTTTGATTACTGTCTTAGTTCTAATATCATTTACCTCCCAAGCTAAGAAAGTAAAATTTGCGGTAGATATGCAAAACGAAACCATAAACCCCGGAGGTGTTCATGTTGTAGGCGATTTTACAGAAGCAGCAGGATTAGGAACAAACTTTGCCTATTTAGCACCAATGCTGCAAGAAGGAAGTACCAGTATTTACAGTATTGTAGTGGATATTCCTGCTTTTCAAAAATACGAATACAAATTTGCCAACGGAAATTTATTCTACGATGTTGAATTTGTTCCGGTAGAATCTCGTGTGGGATATGATTTTATTGATAATCGTTGGATATATGTAGATTCAACAGCTAATGATACTACGTTTATTGGGGCTTTATTATTTGGAGGAAATGCACCGGACAATATGTATATGGCCCGACTTATTGTAGATATGCAAAATGAAAGTATTTCAACTGCTGGTGTACATATTGGGGGAACTTTCAATAATTGGGGGGCAACCAAAACACAAATTATTTCTTTGCAAAACAATTCTGTTTATGAGGGTTTGGTTTTTATTCCTCAAGGAACATCGCACGAATATAAGTTTTTCAATGGAGCTACTATTACCGAAGAAGAAAGTGTTCCACCGGGTTGTGCTGTTAATGGCAATCGAGCTTTAGAGCTAAGTACAGACAGTGTTTTCGATTTAGTATGTTTTTCATTTTGTACCAATTGTACTATTACAAATATTAAATCATTAACCCAAAATTTAGCGGTAACAATTAGTCCTAATCCAAGTACAGATAGAATTACCGTAAAATGGACTAACAATTCGGATTTTACCTCAGCAGTATTAAAAGATATAACAGGGAAAACAATACAACTTTATGATAATATTACTTCTACAGAACTTGAGGTAGAGAAAGCCAACTTTAATGCCGGAATGTATTTTTTAAATCTAAAAGGAAAAGAATCAATTACTTATAAATTAATATTTGAATAATGAAAAGAATAGCTTTAGCAATAAGCCTCATTGTTTGTGTTGCAACAATTTCAATGGCACAGAAGTGGAATGGGAAAACACTTTACAGCACCAATAACAGTACAGCAACGTATTTGTACGATACCACAGGAACTGTAGTAAAAACATGGACACACCCATCATCTTATAAAACAGGTTATTCTACCTATATGGAACCCGGAGGCACTTTGGTTAGAACGGTAGCACGTTCCGGCAATTCATTTTCAGGCGGCCCCATTTGTGGAGAGGTACAAAAAGTTGATTATAATGGTAATGTTGTTTGGGATTTTGTTTACTCAACCGCTAATTACTGTACTCATCACGATATTTGCCCTATGCCTAATGGGAATGTTTTACTGATAGCTTACGAAAGAAAAACAGCAGCCCAGGCTACTCAGGCAGGTTGTTCGCAGAATATAGAAATATGGTCGGAAAAAATTGTAGAAGTACAGCCCACCGGAGCCACTACCGGTACAGTTGTTTGGGAATGGCACCTTTGGGATCATTTAGTTCAAAATTATGACCCATCAAAGGATAATTACGCAACCACAATCAGTGACCATCCTGAATTGATAAACATTAATTACAATACACAAAAAGACTGGATTCACATGAATGGAATAGACTATAATCCAATATTAGATCAAATTACATTCAGCAGCCATAATCTAAATGAAATATATGTTATTGACCATAGCACAACAACTGCTGAGGCAGCCTCACATTCAGGCGGAAATTCAGGGAAAGGTGGCGATATCTTGTATCGTTGGGGAAACCCGGCAGCCTACGGAATAACAGGAATACCCAAAACTCTGAATGTAGTGCATGATGCACATTGGATACCTGAAGGCTCGCCCAATGCAGGTAGATTAGCTTGTTTTAATAATGGAGGTACACCATCTAAGTCAACGGTTGATTTTATTGATGCCCCTGTTAATGGATATGTTTACGATTATACGGCAGGGCAAGCCTTTATGCCTACTACTTATTCTGACCGTATTATAGGTGTAGGTAAAACGAACAATCAAGGAGGCTCACAACAATTGCCTAACGGAAATCATTTAATTACTATCGGTATGTCGGGAGTAATGAGTGAAACGAATAGTAACGGGACAAATTTATGGACTAAAACAGCCTCAGGTGCAGTTTCAAAGGCCTATCGCTATTCCGATTGTTATATCAACAATCCTGCACCGGCTATTCCAACAATTACAGAAAATTCCGGTGTCTTATCCTCTACTTCTGCAACAACCTATCAATGGTATTTAAACGGACAAGCTATTTCGGGAGCAACTTCACAAAACTATACCCCAACCGTTAATGGAATTTATCTGGTACGAGTTACCGATGATAATGGTTGTGTTTACAGCTACTCTGTAGGCTATAAATACTCAGGAGCTATAACAAATATATTTGAGTTGTCTGCAGGCGTTGGAGTAAAAATTTATCCTAATCCAACAACAGGGTTTGTAACACTTCAAGGAGCTTTTACACAAAACGAATTTCAAGTAGAAATTATTAATACTTTAGGTCAACAAGTATATTCAGTTAAAAATCAAACCCAATTAGACTTAAACAACTTATCAAACGGAATCTACTCTATACACATTATTACAACTGATAATGGAGTTAAAACAAACAAACTAATTATTAATAGATAAATTATTATTATTCATGAAAAAATCCATTCTTTTATTATTCTCTCTGGCATTATTTTGCAACAAAAGTTTTTCTCAAACCGGATTGTATGATCAATATGTTGTTCAGGAGATTAAGATTTATTTCCATGAGCCGGATTGGGATCATATTTTAGACTCTCTAAAATTATATGATTTAGGATATCTTCAAGCAGATTCTGTTATAGTAAACGGAACGAAATTAGACTCGGTAGGCATTAAATATAAAGGAAACAGCTCATACGACCCAACCCAAGTTAAAAACCCGTTTACCATTAAATTTGACAAATTTGTTTCAGGGCAAAATTATCAGGGCTACACTAGCCTGAAAATGGCTAATTGTTATGATGATCCTTCAATGATTAGAGAAGTATTAGCATATTCTATTTTGAAAAACTATATGCATTGCCCACAAAGTAACTATGCCAAAATTTACATAAATGATGTATTGATTGGACTTTACTCAAATGACGAGGATATAAACAAAAGCTTTGTCTTAAAACACTTTTATTCTTCTGCCAATCCATTTTTTAAAGCAAGTCCTGCATTGGCATCACCTGCAATGAAAGCTAATTTGAAATACATTGATGACAACAGTTCCTCTTATACTGATTTGTATGAAAAAGAATCGAGCGGATCGAGTGGATGGGTTGATTTTATTGCCCTTTGTGATACTATTACCAATAGCCCTTCATCACTTGCCGGAGTGATGGATATTGATAGAGTAATTTGGATGCTTGCTTTTGATAATATCTTGGTAAACTTAGATAGTTATATAGGCGTGTTTTCACAAAATTATTTTATTTATAAAGATAATAACGGAATATGGAATCCTATTATTTGGGATTTAAATATGGCGTTTGGCGGATTTAACTTTTTAGGCTCGCCAAGTAACGGAATGGGGACACTTGCTCTTTCAGATATGCAGACACTATCGCCTTTAGCACATAGCACACATACCGACTGGCCATTAATTAATATCATTATGCAAAATGACCAGTATAAACGAAAATACATGGCACATTACAGAACCATATTAAATGAAATGTTTGCAAATGATTTTTACAAAACACTAGCAGCCGATTTTCAGGCAACTATACAAAGCTCTGTTATAGCAGATACAAATAAGTTTTTCTCTGATGCTGCATTTCAAAATGGAATGACACAAGATGTAATCATTAATGGTAGAACAGTTCCGGGAATTGCAAATTTAATGGATGCCCGTGTTGCATTTTTACAGTCGGATTCGGAAATAATAAAAGTTGCACCTGATGTGGCTGCTATACAATTAAGCTCTTATACTCCATCAATTAACGATGTTGTAAATATTACCGTATCTGTTACAAATGCTGATTATGTTCAGTTTTCATATCGTAGTGATTCTACATTAAAGTTTACTTCAATTACTTTATATGATGATGGCTTGCACAATGATGGTGTGGCAGGAGACTTTGTTTATGGGGGCAGTATAATCATAACTTCTAACTATACTGAATATTATGTTTACACAGAGAATAATGATGCAGGAATTTTCTTTCCGGCAAGAGCAGAGCATGAATTTTATACTTTGCCAGGAAATCCGGTAACAGTAGGAGTTAACACACTAACCAATCAAGGGCAAAAATTGATAGTTTATCCTAATCCGGCACAAGAAAAGATTACTATTCAGTCTTCTTCAAATGATTTGAAACTTGTTAAGATATATAATATTTTAGGTCATGAAGTTCTCCAAACTATGGCAAGCGGTATGCAGTCAGATATAAATCTATCTGATTTAAGTGAAGGGATTTATTTCGTGAAAGCTACTCAAAATGGCGAAGAGTTTTCTCATAAAATAATTATTCAACGATAATTATTTTAAGGAATAGCGATACACTTTAAATTAATGAACAATAATGCCAAGAAACCACAGGTTTCTTGGCATTATTTGTTTGTTGAGATATATTTGCGGTATTGGTTGCTCTAAACCTCATCTTAAAGGGATTTTTTCTTACCTTTTTGGTAACAAACTTAGGAGAAATATTTACCAAAGAAGTTATAAATAATCAAAAAATAAATAGTGAGTATGTTATTAAGCTCTCCCAAAAAAATCTTTATATTTGTTGCCAAATTACAAAAACAAATCAATGAAAAAACTTTTACTTCTATTTACGCTTGCTTCATCTAATATTTTTGCTCAATGTAATGAGTTGTTTATTTCAAAATATATGCGCGGGCAAGGAAATACCAAGGGTGTTGAATTTTACAACCCAACTGCCAATCCTATAGATCTTACACAGGGAAGATACTCTATAGAGCGCTATAAATCAAACAGCCAAACAGATGCAATTGATGCCATAATGGATGATTCTTTGTATTTAAGAGGCGTTGTGCCTCCCTATAGCACTTGGGTGTTGGTAAACGGACAAGATTCTGCCAACTCAACTCCATCAAGTCCTCAACCCAATCCGGCTTTTCAGGCAATAGCCGATCAACTGGATTTACTCTATGGAACACATGGTGCAAATGTTGGACAGCCAATGTATTTTAAAGGGAATGACTGTTTAGTATTAAGAAAAGATGGCGTAATTATTGACGTTTTTGGAGAGGTAAACTGCACTGTAAATACCGCATGGAGTAGTATTGCTCCGTATCGTGGCGGTTCAGGAATGGGAAAATGGATTACTAGATTTTATTTGATGGAAAGAAAAGCCTCCGTTAAAGGGGGAAGAATACCGCCTGTTGCCGGAGATTTAACATCTATTACCGAGTTTAATCCGCTTGATCAATGGGATACTTTACCAAGACTTCCGGCTACCGCTACACAAGCTGACAGCCTTGATTTATTTTCATTATTTGGTTCACATACTTGCGATTGTTTTACCGGAATAAACGAAATTGGTGCTTTACAATCAGCCAAAGTTTATCCTGTACCAACCAGCGCTCAACTAACTATATCTGCTTCCGAGAACATTAAATATATTGAACTGTTTAATGTTATGGGACAAGTAACTGCCACATTCCAGAATATCAATAAAGATATTTTTATGATTAACACTGAGAATTATCCTAAGGGAATATACTTTATTAAAACACATACAATTTCTAAAAAAACTCTTATTAATAAAGTTATATTTGAGTAGCAGCCCACATTAAATAATCATGTTTCCTTATTCGATAAAAAGAAATATAGTCGGAGTATTTTCGGTTTTATTATTTCTTACCTGCTATCATCTGCAAGCTCAAACCTTTGAAGTAAGCGGCACTATTAAAGATGCACAAAATATGGAGTCTTTAATAGGAGTTAGTGTATTATATGCAGAGAACAAAGGAGTGGCAAGTGATTTAGACGGCAACTTTAAGATTCAATTGAATGCCGGGAAACATAAGTTAACCTTTTCGTATGTTGGGTACGAAACTCAACAAATGGAAATTAATGTAAATGCCAACATGGTTTTAAATGTAAAGTTGGCTTCAAAAACAGTGTTGAAAGAAATTGAAATTGTTGCCGATGTTGCCCGAAATCGCGAAACTCCGGTGGCCTTTTCCACAATTCCAATAAAACAACTACAACAAGAGTTAGGAACCAGGGATTTACCCATGGTGCTTAATTCTACCCCGGGAGTTTATGCCACAGAAAGTGGTGGGGGGAGTGGTGATGCTCGTATTAATGTTAGAGGATTTGACCAACGCAATGTAGCAGTAATGATAGACGGAATTCCTTTTAATGATATGGAAAATGGTGCAGTATATTGGAGCAATTGGGAGGGCTTAGGAGATGTTACCGGAAGTATGCAAGTACAGCGTGGTTTAGGGGCTTCAAAACTTGCCTTACCATCAGTTGGCGGCACCCTAAATATTTTAACCAAAGGAATAGACCAAAAAGCCGAAGGAGTAATAAAGCAAGAAATAGGAAACAATAACTCTTTAAGAACATCTGTTTCATACAATTCGGGGGTTATGAAAAATGGATTGGGGATAACAACGGCCTTTTCAAAAAGAACAGGAGATGGTTGGGTAGATCAGACTTGGATAAAATCGTATTCCTATTTTTTTAAGATTCAAAAGCGAGTAGGAGAAAAACATCTTATCAGTGCCTCCATTAATGGCGCCACTCAAAAACATGCACAACGGTACTCGCAATACAGTATGGCGGTTTATGATATTGGTTATGGCCTAGAACATGGAATGTCGCAAGGATTTACAGACACCCTGTCAATGCTTGATAAAAGCTTAAATAAGGGATTAAGATATAACAGGCAATGGGGTACATATATAGATAAAGACGGAAAAGAAGTAATAGTAAATGAGAGAGTTAATTTCTATTCAAAACCGGTTATTTCTATATCAGATTTTTATAATATAAACAGTAATCTGACCCTATCAACCGTTGCCTACTTGTCAAAAGGCACCGGGGGCGGAACCACTATGCAGAATTTGCCTGCCAATCCCGACTCTACCACCGGGCAGTACAACTATCAAAATTCATATAATACAAATACCTTAACCGGAAATGCCAGTACTTTCTCACGAACTAGCTATAACGACCATTTTTGGTATGGCCTACTTAGTTCTATTAATTATAAAATAACAAAAAACCTAAATTATCAGTTAGGGGCCGACTTGAGAAGTTACAGAGGTACCCACTATCAAACCGCGTATGATTTAATAGGAGGCACTTATTTAAATGATATCAGTAATAATAATCAACCGCAGGGAATTAATGATCAGGAGTTTCAAATTAAGAAACAAGGCGACAAAATAGGTTATTACTATGATGGTATTGTTAAATGGGGAGGGGCTTTTACCCAATTAGAATATAAAACAGATAAGTTTAGTGCCTTTGTTAATGTTACCGGATCTGTAAGTAATTACCAAAGAAAAGATTATTTTGCTAAAAAAGATTTAGTATTGAGTGATACTACTTATAAAACAGCTTTAGGATATGCCGATACTATTGTGCATAATGGGGTAGCCTATAATTATCTGTCGCCCGAGGCCCAAACAGCATCAACCGAAAGCAAAAACTTTTTAGGATATACCTTTAAAAGTGGAGGTAATTATAACATTAATGAGAACCATAATGTATTTATCAATGCCGGTTATCTAAAACTTGCTCCTAAATTTGTTCATGTATTTGATAGAAATAATCGCCTCTTTGGCGATATTGATTATCAATATGTTAAAGCTATTGAAGGAGGTTATGGCTATCGCACATCCGGGCTATCGGTTAATGTAAATGCTTATTATACGGTATGGAAAAATAGGCCTCCCGATTTTACCCCATCAAAATTAGTAGATGATCCTATTTTAGGAGAAACCGTACTTTATTACAATATTAACGGACTTGATGCATTACATAAAGGAATAGAGATAGATGCAGCATACAAGTTAAACAAAGTATGGAGCTTTAACGGCTTAATATCCATAGGCGACTGGAGATATACTTCAAAACGCGAATATTATATTATTGACGCCAACGGAAATCCAGCTATTGACCCCTATTCAGGAAAACCCTATGGAATCCAAACCTTCTCGGCTGTTGGTGTACATGTAGGCAATGCTGCACAAATACAATATTCTGGTACAGTAAATTTTGAACCTATTAAAAGTTTGTATATTAAAGCGAGATATACATACTTTGATAAAAACTATGCCAGTTTTGACCCAACCTCATTAAAAGACGAAAATGCTGACCGAGAAAGCTGGAAAATACCGGCTTATGGAACTTTAGATGCTTTTTCAGGCTACTCTTTTAAAATCTATAAATCGTATAAATTAAGTTTAGGGGTTAACGTAATTAATGTATTAAACACCAAATACATTTCTGACGCACAAAATAACGGATTAAGCAATAGGGCTTTATTTGGTGGCAAAACTATTGGAAATCGCTTTAATGCGGAGTCAGCCGGGGTTTTCTTTGGTCAAGGAAGAAGGTTTAATATTTCTGCAAAATTTATTTTTTAATGAGACTAAAAAACATTCATATTAATCTTTTGTTTCTTACATTGATACTGCTTTTTAGCATAGCATGTAATAAAAATGAAGATTTAACTTCTCGGTCGTTAGTACCAACACAAGGGGTATTGCCCGAACAAGCTAAGCCTAAGGCAAGATTTGTTACTTTGGTTAAATCATTTTATGAAAACGATACCATAAAAATTGTAAATACAAGTTCTAGCCCGGTGACAGAGGTTAATTATCAATGGTATTTAGTATCAAATAACACCAATGGACTTGTTTCATCAGAGAAAGAAATAGGGTACTTGATTTTTAATGAATTACAAACAGCTCAACTTTCGTTGGTGGCTACCAATAAATATGGGACAGACACATTTTCGTTAAATATTGAAATAAAAGAAAAACCCAAAAGTGCACAAATTACAGCAATTACTCTTGATTCGGTAAACTATACTAATCCGCTAACAGGAGGAAATTGGAATGTTTCAGGAGGGCCAAATGTATTGTATAAATTTTACGACATTCATCAGGTTTGGGTTGACTCCACAGGACGAGCTCAAAACTCAAACCTATATGGGTGGTCATCAACTCCTCCTGCAAATTTGGTTCTGGAGAATGTTAACTCAACACCTATTTCCTGGCAATATCCATCGGCCTTGCGCTATATTCTGTTTTCGCGTATGCTCGATGAACACACCTTGAAGATATACAACAAAGACAGCAACGGAGATTTACAACTTATAGCTTCTATTCCATTTATTTTTGTTGATTATTTTAGAAATAATTTATATGCCGATCCCGGAGGTAATCCCGATATTTCATTAGTAAAATTAAGGAGTAATGATGGAAAAACGGTAATTACCATAAAAATTAAATACTTGACCTAAAAGAGAGATTCATGCATTTTCAAACTAAAATACTTCTTTGTGTTTTGTTTTTCGTTTCGGGTACTTTGTACGCCCAAAACGACAGCACCAAAACCCTGAATCAAACTTTCTTTGTATCAGCCGGTTTATCGGCCCCTGTTGGAGATTATGCAACAACAAATACCAATGGAGGTTTTGCAAAAAATGGATTTTGCCTTACCGGTTTATACAAAATAAAGTTTTATAAGAATATTGAATTTGCAGGCGCTTACCATTTTCTAAACAACAAGTTAAATACCAATAAATTAGCCGATATAAATAGTGCTACGGCAACTGAACAAACCAATAATAATGTAAGCTTTACCAACGCAACAGCCGGAACCTGGAACGTACATTCACTAACGGCAGGTATAGGAACCGGCATGAATGTTAACAGTAAACTAAATATATACGGAAATATACAAGGCGGAGTTTTATTTTTACGAAATCCACTGATTGAAACATTGATAGTAATTGACAAAGTTTCATACTCAAGCCGAGTATATGCTACATGGAACTCTTCTTTAGCTTTAGCTGCAAATTTAGGCTTCATTTATAAAATTACGCAAAATACCGGTTTTGTATTAAATATAAGCAGCCTTAATTCAAATGTTAAAGGGTATAATCTTAAAATAGCCGACTTTGGCAATAATTCTTATAATTACAATACCTATAAATTCTCACAAAAAGTTAGCAGTTTAAATTTTACTTTAGGATTAAGCACTCATTTCTAAAAACTCAATAATTCAACAATGAAAAAACTATTTTTTGGACTTCTTTTAGTTTCTATATGGAGTCTTAACACACAAGCACAAGTAGCTATTCCAATGCCAAATTTTGGCTTTTCCGATGCTACCGGAAGCTACCCTTATTGTGCTATTCCTAATGGCTTTACGGCTAACGTAACAACAGGAAATGAAATTTATAATGCTGCAAACTCAGGGGGGGCTAATTTCCCTTCACTAAAACTACAAAGCACCGGACAGTATGCTATGATACATACAGCCACAGAACCCGGTCCCATAACCTATTCTATAAGAGGAAATATTGGAAATGTTTCAGCTTGGAGTGGCACATTTGACGTTCAACAATCGGTTGATGGTATTAATTTTACGGCTTTGCCTTTAATTAAAAGTTATAGTGGTTCAGGGGCGCTCCCGGCAACAGGAAATTATGTTGTGGAAACACTTAACCCCGATCCATCAGCAAGATATATCAGATGGTATTTTACTTCAAAGACGTCTAGCTGCAATGTTGGCCTAGATGACATAAGTATTGCAGCACCGGCTATTGGTCCGGGCCCGCAATTGGTGGTAAATTATAATTCTACAAACCTTGTTAATAATCAGACTATTAATTTTAATACGGGTGTAGGTAATCCTATAACCATATCATTGGCTATATCTAACTATGGTAATACTAATGATTTAATAATTTATGATAGCACAGCAATATCGGGAACCTATGCTTCCGACTATTCTATAACTTCATCTTTACCTATTACTGTTGCAGCCTCATCCAATGGCACTAGTGTTCAAAATCTAGATATTTCATTTAATCCACAAGCTAACGGTAGTCGTCCGGCAACTTTATCTATTTACTCAAACGATAGCACTGCAGGAGTTTTTGTGGTTCAATTAGATGGTATTGGTGGAACAATTGCTTCTGAACCCAATGTTACACTTAGCAATTTAGAATTTACAGGGGGAAACAATTATATTAAATCATATAGGCTTCATGGCTCCTTTACTTCATCGGGAAGTGCTGATGGCTATTTAGTAGTTCGTCAAGTTAATAATACCCCATTTACTTACCCAATGGATGGAAAAGTATATTTAAGAGGAGATACTGTTGGAACAAATAATAAAGTGGTGGGATCGTTTACCTCAACAGATTTTATAGTAAATAATATTGTTGCCTCAACCGATTATTCTTTTGCCATTTATGCCTACAACGGAAACGGAACATTTCGCAATTATAACCAAGCAGCCGAGTTAGTGGGTAATGTTACATCATCTGCCAGTATGATGCCTATGAATGAATATGCCACCATTAATACATCATCATCAACATTTGTTAATGATTTAACTAGCGTTATTAATGTTCCGGGAAGAAATAAAATTTATTATGGGAACTACGGCAGCACTATGATGAAGCTATTTGCCGCTACCGATACTTTAAATGGGAAAAAAGTAGCTACTTGCGTTTATAGTGGGTTAAAATATATCTATTCTGAACCAATAACTTGGGGGTATATGAGCAGAGAACACACATATTGTCATAACTGGATGCCTACTTTCCCGGCTGATGGTTCAGGAGCTACACCTAATAATACAGAGCGCCCTGAATACAACGACCAACATAATTTATATCCAACCAACCAAGATGATGTAAATGCTGTTAGAAGCAATTACCCAATGGGAGAGGTGGTAAACGTAGAAGAAACATTCTTGGATTGTAAAATTGGAACAGATGTTAACGGAAATAGAGTATTTGAACCGCGAGACGAACAAAAAGGACGTGCTGCCAGAGCCATTATGTATATGGCTGTGGCGCATAATAATTTAAATGATGCATTTGGAAACCCTCAAAATTGGAAATTAAGAAACCCTATTAGTAATAGTATTCTTTATGGGCAAGATCAAAATGTTTTGAAAAAATGGCATTATAACTTTCCTCCTAACAATTGGGATATTGCACGTAACGATTTTTTAGACTCTTTGCAAGGCAATCGTAACCCGTTTGTAGATCATCCTGAATATGCTTGTTATATTGATTTTTATACGATGAATTATATTGCAAACCCTGTTATACCATGTAATACATTAGGTGTTTCTAATATTAGTACATCAGTCTCTAACTTATATATATCACCTAATCCTACATCACAAAATATTAACTTATATTTCAATTCTTCAATAAAGGAAAAGGCCTCGTATCAAGTCTTTGATATTACAGGAAAGCTAGTATTAACAGGAAATACCCAAATATTAGAAGGAAGTAATATTGTTTCTATAAATATTGAAAATTTACAAAGCGGTATTTATCAAGTCAAATTAAGTTCGGCCTCAGTTTTGTTTACTCAAAAACTAGTTAAAGAATAAATTTCTGTTGAATCTAAATAAAAAGAGCCGAAACAATTGTTTCGGCTCTTTTTATTGGAGGTAAAATATTAATCTTTAATAAGCTTAGTATATTCTGTACCTTTCTCAGAAGTAAATTTAACCGTATAAATTCCTGCAGCTAAAGTAGAAATATCAACCGGTTGATTAGCTCTTATATTTTCTTTTTCGAAGACTGTTTTTCCATTAATGTCAAACAAAGTAATCATAAGAGTTAATGATTCATTATTTGATTTTACATAGAAGTTGCCTGATGTTGGATTGGGATACAGCATAAAAGATTGATTATTACTTGTAGTGTTAGAAATACCAACAAGATCAGGAGTAATGGAAAGGTCATCAATACCAAAGAATGCAGGGGTATTCATACCAAATGGCCCCATATCGCTCGATGTTAATACAAATTTTAAACTGTCAATTATTCCTAATGGTGAACAATCAACATATTCCCATGTGTTTACGATATAGTCTAAACTATCATTTGTAAAACGATAATCAGCTAAATAAAATTCTACACTGTCAGTAATACTACCATTGTTATATCCTAAAACAGTAAGTTTAAAAAAGTCGGGGTATGAACCTTGTGGCAGTCCACTATTAGTTCCGGTTGTATCCCCAAATTTACGCGAAAACATATCACCATCACGCATACTGTTATAGGCATAAGTGGTGTTGGTAACATAAAAACCATCAGCTAATCCCTGTAAATTAATAGTAGAATCAAAAAGAACAACAGCATTTTGTTGGCCTATTGCATAAATAGTTGAACCGTTATTTCCTGAACCTGTTTTGGCCGAATACATATTACCAAAGCCTGAAGTTACGGTATCTGTCATAGCAGAGTAGGCAAAACCACCCACCCAAAGGCCTCCCCATGAGGTATCATAGTTGTTTTTAAAATACATGGCACCATTGGTAAAACCACCTGAGAGGTCGTTTCCATTCCAATATTGAGCCGCAGGCGGTGGCGGAAGAACTAAATTTTCAAAATCGGAAATTACATTTTGAGCTTGAAGGCCGGTAGCCGATAAAAGCACTGATAGTGCGAGGGTTTGTAGTTTTTTTTTCATTTGTTTTTTTTGTTTATATTAGGTTAATAATTTGTATCATCAAAAACAACCGGAAAAAAACAAAAGAAACCTGCAGAAAAATATAAAAATTTTAAGCAAATTCATATACCGCTTTCTTCCCGAAGCTATACATAAAAATAGTTGTAATGGCAGGTTTTCTGACTTACTTTAGATTGACGCCTTCCCTTAATAAAAGTGGCATGTGTGTCAATAAAATTGCAATAAAAGCTTACAGCAGCGGGAACTGTTACTGATTTACACAGTATTCCCTTTTAATTTCTTGATAAAGAATTATCTTGAAAACCAATACATGGCAAAGGTACAAAAAAAGATGAAAAAGAAAAGATAAATATTTGATTTTTATAAATAAAAAAGAAAATATTAAAGATAAATGTTAACTTTGCGACCTATTTATTTAATTTAATTATCATTTATGAAAACAGGAAAAGTAAAATTCTTTAATGCCACCAAAGGTTTTGGTTTTATTAAAGATGATGCTACTAACGAAGAAGTGTTTGTTCATGTAAGCGGTTTAGTAGATCAAATTAAGCAAGACGATCAGGTTACCTTTGACATTACTGAAGGAAAACGTGGCCTCAATGCAGTTAATGTAAAAAAGGCTTAAATATATTTAATGCCCCGAGTACCAGCTCCCGCCCTAAAGCGGGAGCTTTTTTGTTTTTGAGAGAAATAGTTTGATGTTATTAAGGTTTATAACACGTTTAACTTCTTATATAAATAGTATTTGAAAAAACTTCATAAAATCCTAAACCGTTTTAAAGAAGATTACGACTGTAAAAGGAGTACAAAAATTGTTACAGAAACGAGAAGTAATAAATTTGTTTGTTTTATACAGTTCAACAATGAATAATGTTGTAAATATGGCTCTCCGTAACTTGGAATAGATTAAGCAAAATCACCAATTAAATTAAACAAGGATAGAAAATTTGAATACTGTATCTTTAAACAAATCTAAACGAAGAAGTTTAACGATACAACAAAAAACCAACTCTTAATATTTCAATATTCTTAAAGATTAATAACCCCAGCTAATATTAATTAATAAAAATTATTAAGCATAACCATAAAGATTTATTTATGTTAGCATTAATTTATGATGTCAGCTAATAAAAACATAGTTATAATAGGAGCCGGTGCTGCAGGTTATTTTGCTGCCATTAATACAAAGCTTAATTACCCCGAAGCGCAAGTTACAATTCTTGAAAAAAGCAACAAAACCCTTCAAAAAGTTAAGATAAGCGGAGGAGGTCGTTGCAATGTTACCCACTATTGTTTAGATAATGCATTACTCTCAAGAAATTACCCTCGCGGACAAAAGGAGTTACAGCAAGCTTTTCATGTTTTTTCGGTAAAAGATACTATAGCGTGGTTTAAACAACAGGGCGTACAACTTGTTAAAGAACACGACAATCGGATGTTCCCGTCAAGCAACAACTCACAAAGCATTATTGATTGCTTTGAGCAAAATATAAAAAAACTTGGAATTAAATTATGGCTTAATGCTGAGGTGCAAACGATTGAAAAAAACAGTTCACACTTTGATATTCAAATAAAAGGGAAAGAAAAATACTATGCCGATTATGTTATTGTAACTACCGGGGGCTATTTTCAAAAAGAGGCATATTCTTTTTTAAGTTGCCTAAGAATTAATATTGTAAATCCTGTTCCCTCATTGTTTACGTTCAATGTAGCTAATAAAGAGGTTTGCCAACTCATGGGTGTAAGTGTTGCAGAGGTTGAGGTGAAAATTTCAGGAACAAACTATAGTCATTACGGTCCTATATTGATAACTCATTGGGGGTTTAGTGGTCCGGCCGTATTGGTGCTGTCTTCCAAAGCAGCCGAGTTTTTATATGACTGTAAGTATGATTTTGACATTATTATTAATTGGACAGGTAAACATCATACGGACAGCTTGTTTCAACAACTACTACAGATTAAGAATAAGAGCAATATAACGATTAGAAGTATTTATAAAGAAATACAATTACCCTCACGGTTGATTGATTTCCTTTTAACGAAAAGCGGAATAGACCCTCATAAGAAAATGGCAGAGATAAGTAATAAACTATTAAATAGCTTTTGCCGTATAATATGCGAGAACAATTATAATATTAAAGGAAAAACAACGTTTAAAGAAGAGTTTGTAACCTGTGGTGGGGTTGATTTAAAGGAGGTAAACTTTAAAACTATGGAAAGCAAGAAAATAAAAGGAATATATTTTGCGGGAGAGGTACTTAATATTGATGGTGTAACAGGAGGATTTAATTTTCAAGCCGCATGGACAACTGCTTATATAGCAGCACAACTAAAAGAATTGTAGGGTTAAAAAAATTAAATACTATGATTAAACAAAACAGAACCCATATTTTTGCATTTGAAATTAAATTATGATTGAAGAATTAAAGTATAAATACAAAACCGGAGATAACATTACAAAACTTATTTTTATTAATGCCATTGTGTTTGTTGCACTTGGTTTATTAAGTCTTATAGGAGTATTGTTTAAAGTGCAAACAAACTTAAATTTTTTACCTTATTTAAGTTTACCTTCCAAACCATTTGTTTTGCTGCACTATCCCTGGACTCTTTTCACCTATATGTTTATTCATCAGGGTTTTTTTCATATCTTGTTTAATATGATTATGCTATACTTTGGCGGACGCATATTTAGTGATTTCTTAGGCAATAGTCGTGTAGTTCCTATGTATATTGGAGGAGGACTTATGGGAGCTCTCTTATATTTGTTGTTATATAACACTTTGCCGGTATTTGCCGATATTAATATTAGTGCTCAGTTATTAGGCTCCTCAGCAGCGGTGCTGGCTATATTTTTTGCTATAGCAGCTTACCTGCCTAATTATGAAGTAGGGCTTATATTATTAGGTTTTGTTAAGCTAAAGTACATTGCTTTGTTTCTATTTATAATTGATTTATTGAGTATTGATAAAGGAAACCCCGGAGGTCATATAGCTCATATAGGAGGAGCTTTATTCGGTATTTTATATGTTTACGGATTAAAAAGAGGTTATGATTTTACAAGCTACTTTAACAAATTTACAACAAAAATTAGTGATTTGTTCTCGAGAAAAAGAGAAAGTAAAATGAAAGTTGTTTACAAGCAAACCTCCAATAAAGCAAACTCAAAATCAAATAATAAAACCAAACAAGAAATTATAGACGCTATATTAGATAAAATTTCAAAGTCGGGTTACGATAGCCTTACTCATGAAGAGCGTGAAACAATTTTTAAAATAAGCAAAGAAGAATAGGGGCTTAAAAGTCAATATCAAGCACACAAGGACAATGGTCAGAATGAACGGCATTGGCCAATATTTCGGCATTCTTTAACTGCGATTTAAGATTATCGGTAACAATATTATAATCAATACGCCAACCTAAGTTTTTTGCTCGTGCATTGGCTCGAAAACTCCACCAGGTATATTGATGAGCTTGTTGATTAAACACCCTGAAACTGTCAATGTATCCGGCTTCTAAAAAGGAATCAAACCATGCTCTTTCCTCGGGTAAAAAGCCTGATGTGTTTGCATTTGCTTTAGGATTATGAATATCTATGGGTTTGTTACAAATATTGTAATCGCCACAAATAATTAATTTATTTCTTTTATTACGTAAATCATTTACATAATGGGTAAAATCATTTAGCCATTGCATCTTAAATGCCTGTCTTTCTTCACCACTCGAACCTGATGGCATATATACACTAACTACTGAAACATCACCAAAATCACATCTCAAAAACCTACCTTCGTTATCGTACTTCTCTATACCCATACCGTACACAACATTGTTGGGTTTTTGCTTGCTAAGAATGGCAACACCGCTATAGCCTTTTTTTTGAGCAGGATACCAAAAATGATGAAAGCCCAAATCATTAAAAACGGAAGTGTCAAACTGTTCGGGCGCAGCTTTTATTTCTTGCAAACATACAATATCGGCTTCACTGTTTTTTAACCAATCAATCCAATTTTTACCCAAAGCGGCACGAATTCCATTAACGTTATAAGTAATTATTTTTTTCATCAGATTAATTTATCAAGAGTATTATTTAGGAGCTAGTTTTAATAATACCAAAGCTATAAATAAATAAAGAATATTGGGAATCCATACGGCTAATATTGGCGAAAGATTTCCATTAGTAGCAAAGGTAGATGAAACTTGCAAAAACAAAATATATGAAAAACTGATAAGCATACCTAACCCTATATGAAGTCCTATTCCGCCACGTACTTTACGGCTGGCCATACTTACACCAATTAAGGTAAGAATAAAGGTAGCAAATGGCATAGAGACTCTACGGTGTTTTTCTAATTCATAAAACGGAATTTCGTCAGAACCTCTCAGTTTTTCTTCGCTTATAAAAGCATTTAATTCTGAGCGATTCATGGTTTCAATATTATTTAATCGAGTACCAAAATCGGCCGGTGTAAAATTATATATCGTGTCAAATTCATGACCGGATTTTAAATTTTCTTTATACCCATTAATGGTTCTGATGGTATAGTCAATGACCTTCCATTTTTGAGTTATCGTATCAAATCTTATTTGCCGAGCCATTAGTTTATATACTAATTTACCGTCCTTTATTACTTCATAGCTGAATTGTGAGCCTATATCATCAAAATTATTATATTGTTCAAAGTATATATACTCTCCCGGTTTTATTTGTCTGTGAATATTAATGTCAGAATTTCGATATTTATTTCTGATATAGGTGTTTTCAAAATTTAACCTCTTGGCATTAGCTTTTGGAATAACATAATTATTCAAGAAAAACGAAAGAAAAGCTAAAACAGTTGCTGCCAACATATAAGGTCTTAACAAACGGTTAAAGCTAACACCACTGGAAAGGATAGCTACAATTTCGGTGTTCCCTGCCATTTTTGAAGTAAAAAACACCACAGCTATAAAAGTAAACAAAGGGCTAAAAAGATTTACAAAGAAAGGAATGAAGTTAAAATAATACTCAAAAACAATGGCTTTTACAGGAGCTTTACTTTGAATAAAATCATCAATTTTTTCAGAAATATCGAAAATAATGGCAATAAGCACAATTAAAAGTATAGCATAGATAAAAGTGCCTAAAAATCTAGAAATTATATATTTATCAAGCTTTTTCAAATACAATAATTATAACCTTACCGCTAATTCTTTTACCATTTTATTTTTCCAAGCATTAAACGTGTTTTCTACAATTTTATTTCGGGCCTCGGTAACTAACCACAAATAAAAAGCCAAGTTATGAATACTTGCAATTTGCCCGGCCAGACGCTCACCGGCAACAAACAAATGTCGCAAATAAGCCTTGCTGTATGCTTTATCTACATACGAGGTGCCATCCGGGTCAATTGGACTAAAATCGTCTTTCCATTTTTCATTTTTCATATTCATAATGCCTTTTGAGGTAAACAACATACCGTTACGAGCATTTCTGGTGGGCATTACACAATCCATCATATCAACCCCTAAAGCAATACTTTCCAAGATATTTACCGGTGTACCAACTCCCATTAAATAGCGTGGTTTATCTTGTGGTAAAATATTACACACAAGTTCTGTCATTTCGTACATAACTTCATGCGGCTCTCCCACAGAAAGGCCCCCTATTGCATTCCCTTCTCTGTTTTTTGAGGCAATATATTCTGCAGACTGCATACGTAAGTCTTTGTAAGTGCTGCCCTGAACAATGGGAAACAGGGTTTGTTCGTACCCGTATAGTCCTTCGGTTTCATCAGCTCTTACACAGCAGCGGTCTAACCAACGATGTGTTAAACCCATTGACTTTTGTGCATATTCATAACTGCAAGGATATGGAGTACACTCATCTAAAGCCATCATAATGTCAGCCCCAATTATCCGCTGGGTATCTATAGTGTTTTCGGGAGTAAACAAATGCTTTGCTCCGTTTATATGCGATGCAAATTTTACACCTTCTTCGGTTAGTTTACGTTGTGTGGCTAAGGAGTAAACCTGATAGCCACCACTATCGGTAAGTATAGGTTTATCCCAACCCATGAAGCGATGTAAACCTCTGGCTTGTTTTAAAATAGGTAAACCCGGGCGTAAATACAAATGATAGGTATTGCCTAAAATAATACGTGCCTTAATATCATCTTTTAGCTCATGTTGGTGAACACCCTTTACTGAAGCCACCGTTCCTACCGGCATAAATATAGGGGTTTGAATAATACCATGTGCTGTGTTGATAATACCTGCACGGGCTTTACTTTGAGCATCGCGTGCTTCTATTTTAAAATTCATCATATTTTTTCAGAGGTCAGTATTCAGGATTTGACCTAATTTAAATGTATTTTATTTACGTAGTGTAGCACCAAGTTCTTCTTCATAAGCCTTTATTAACTTTGACATAGTATGGTCAATTTGTTTGTCGGTTAAGGTGGCTTTAGTATCAAGTAAAGTAAAACTTATGGCATACGATTTCATTGTCGGCTCCATGTTTTTTCCTTGATACGAATCAAACAAGTTTATGTCTTTAATTAAATTTTTTTCTGTTTTACGTGCAACTTGTACAACCTGCTCAAAGCTTATATTTTCATTTAAAACCAAAGCCAAATCTCTTCTTACCTCAGGAAACTTAGGCACTTCGGTATATTCTGTTTTATAATTTGAAACAGGCTTGTAAATATGGTCTAAAACAATCTCAGTATAAAATACTTCATGGTTGATGTCAAAGGCTTTCAACAATATATTGCTAACTTTACCTATATATCCAATATTTGTTTTGTTTAACTCTATTTGCAAACCACCCGAAACCAAACTGTTTTCAGAAAGAACACTAAACACAGGGGAAATACCTAAGCGGGTAAACAAAGCCTCCAAAACACCTTTTAAACGATAAATGGTTTCTTTTTCTTCATTGATATTCCATGATTCGGGATTTTGATTTCCGCTAATGCTTATTGCCAGCATTTCCGACTCCATAAATTGACCATCGGCTTTGTGATATACCTTACCGCTTTCAAATAATTTTAAGCGACTGTTTTTGCGATTATTGTTATAGTTGATGCTTTGAAGCATTCCAAAAAGCATTGATGCTCTAAGGCTGTCAAGCTCAGAACTTAAGGGGTTTAGCAACCCAACTATTTTTTCAGAGGTATAATTTAAAAACTTGCCTGCATAAGACGAAGCCGTTAATGAGTTGTTCATTATTTCATGGAAACCCATACCGGTTAATTGATTGCGGATTGCATAATTAATTTTTTCAATATTTACTTTAGGTTTATTGATTAAAGAAATACGCATTTGCTCCGGAACCTCAACATTATTATAACCGTATATCCGTAATATTTCTTCAATTACATCGGCCTCACGCAATACATCAACTTTATTTAATGGTATTTGAATCAATAAACTATCCTCGCTTTGTTCCTTTATAACAATGCCCAAGTGTTTCAGAATATGTGTAATCTGCGAAACCGGAATTTCTTTTCCTATAAGTACGGCACAGCGTTTTAAGTTGAGTTTAATTTCAGCAGGATTAATTTTTTTTGGGTAAATATCTACAATGCTACTGTTTAAAGTACCACCGGCTAACTGCATAATTAACAAAGCGGCTCTTTTTAAAGCCGGTATGGTAGCATCGGGGTCGGTTCCTCGCTCAAATCTGAATGAAGCGTCTGTTTTCAGGTTATGATGTTTGGCTGTTTTTCTGATACTGCCGGCATTAAAGTGGGCACTTTCTAAAAATATAGCGGTTGTATTATTGTTGATTCCTGAATTAAGACCACCATAAACCCCTGCAATACACATTGGTTCCTCAGCATTGCAAATCATCAAATCGGCAGACGTTGTTTCTCTTTCTATGCCGTCAAGGGTAACAAATTTTTGATTGCTCTCTTGTTTCTTTACAACAATCTTATTCCCTTTAATCATAGCCAAATCAAAGGCATGCAATGGCTGCCCATACTCAAGTAAAACATAATTGGTAATATCTACAATGTTGTTTATGGGGTTTAGCCCTAAGGCTTTTAATCTGCTTTTTAACCAATCGGGCGATTCGCCTACGGTAACATTATGAATAGTAATACCACTATAGCGTGCACAATATTCGTTGTTGAGAACTTCAACAACTACTTCAGGCTTTTTGTCAGGAATTATTAAATCCTCTGTATTTGGCAACTGTAAAGCTATTTCTTTTTGACTTTGATGTGCTAAAACAGCTGCTATATCACGGGCCACACCAATATGCGATGCTGCATCAACACGATTTGGAGTTAACCCAATTTCAAAAATACTATCAGTTATTATTTTGAAATACACTCCGGCAGGCATACCAACAGGGGTATCTTCGGGCAATACGATAATACCTTCATGCGAAGTACCTAGCCCTATTTCATCTTCAGCACAAATCATTCCTTCTGAAACAGCTCCTCGGATCTTCGATTTTTTTATCACGAACGGTTCCCCATTTGTTGGATACAATTTTGCACCCACTAAAGCAACAACAACTTTTTGCCCCTTATCAACATTTGGTGCACCACAAACTATATTTAACAGCTCGGCTTGTCCTACATCAACCGTAACCAAACTTAGCTTATCGGCATCAGGATGTTTTTCTTTGCTTATAACTTTGCCGGTTACAAGTCCGTTAAGTCCTCCTTTTATACTTTCGTAAAGCTCTACTGACTCTACTTCTAAGCCACAAAAGGTAAGTAAATGGGCAAGTTCATCACTTGATGGTAAATCTGTATTGATGTATTCTTTTAACCAATTGTACGAAATTTTCATAATTTTTACGCATTGAGTGGGTGCAAAAGTAGTCTTTTTTTAGGCAAATTCATTTTTGTATTTACTATTATAGGGTCATATTTGTACTTTCTTTTTTGATTTGTTGGTTTGCTGATGCAAAACTTTAGTAAAATAATTATTTCGTGGTATCAAAAGAATAAAAGGGAGCTTCCGTGGAGAAACACCAAAAACCCGTATTATATATGGCTTTCGGAAATAATTTTACAACAAACCAGGGTTGAACAGGGTTTGCCATATTACATTAAGTTTGTTCAAAAATACCCAACGGTAAAATACTTGGCTAAAGCTACCGAAGATGAGGTGTTGAGGTTGTGGCAAGGATTGGGCTATTACTCACGTGCTCGAAACTTACATTATACTGCCCAACAAATAGTTCTCCATTACCACTCAAAATTTCCAACTTCATATCACGAACTTATACAACTTAAAGGCGTTGGAACATACACTGCTGCTGCTATTGCATCATTTAGTGTGAATGAAAAAAAAGCGGTAGTTGATGGGAATGTTTATCGGGTATTGTCGCGTTACTTTGGGATAGAAGAAGATATTAGTAACACGCAAACACAGAAAAAATTCCAACAGTTGGCCAATGAGCTATTGAATAAAACAGATGCCGGAAAACATAATCAGGCTTTGATGGAATTTGGGGCCTTGCAATGTGTTCCTAAAAAACCTTGTTGCGAAGTGTGCCCTTTAAATCTAACTTGCTTTGCCAATTTACATCAAAAAGTTACATTACTGCCTATTAAAACCAAAAAAACAAAAATTTCTAAACGCTATTTTAATTATTTTGTATTAATTACCAATAACAATAAAACCTATATACAAAAGCGAGAAAAAAATGATATTTGGGCAGGATTATATGAGTTTCCTTTGCTTGAATCAAAAAGGTTATTGTCAAAAAAGGAACTTCTTGACTCAGATTTTTTGAGAAAACTAACAGAGGGCAAGAGTGTTGATATTCAAAGTATTGGGCAATATCGTAAGCACCAATTAACCCATCAAAGTATTTTTTACAGGTTTATTGAAGTAAAATTTCCCTCAGGCACTAACGTTAAAAACCTTTTAAACGTATTATGGGAAGATTTAGACAAATATCCCAAACCAATTATTATGCAAAGATTTTTTTTAAAATGCATTAATTTGTAGGGAATTAAGATTTTTGTTTATTTTTGTTAACCAATATATACTTTACTAAACATAAAGCATGAAAAAAATTTTATTATTATTTGCCTTTTTTCTTTTTGGACAAACTATATACGCATCGCA
This sequence comes from Bacteroidia bacterium, assembly GCA_020845635.1. GTDB lineage: Bacteria > Bacteroidota > Bacteroidia > UBA4408 > UBA4408 > CAIKXD01. The sequence goes on along the minus strand of JADLFI010000030.1, from coordinate 124,875 downwards.
TATAAGTGGAGGAGATATGAGTTTTACTTGGGTAGGTCCGGGGGCTAACCAATATTTAGTAACCCTAAACCTATTTCGTGATTGCGAAGGTATAACTATGAGCACTTCTGAAATTGTAACGGCAACCAGTACATGCGGAGCTACCTACACTATAACGGTAAACCTTACAAATCCTGGAGGAACTGAGATATCCCAGCTTTGCAATAATCAGTTGAGCACATGCAATTCAGGAACTTACCCGGGAATGCAGTTATATGTTTATCAGGCTGTTGTTGATTTAAGCCCTGCTTGCGATACTTGGTCATTAGAATGGACTACATGTTGTAGAAACAATACAGTTAATGTACCTACCAGCTCAAGCGATGATATAATTATCAGGGCAACCATGAATAGCCAAACAGCTGCACAGAACAACTCGCCCACTTTTACCTCTCAACCTATCCCTTATGTGTGTATAAACCAACCGGTAAATTATAACTACGGAGTATATGAACCCGATGGCGACTCGTTGGTGTATTCTTTCGTTAGCGGATTGGGCTTTGGTGGAACTCCATTGACCTATGGAGGAGGATATTCGGGAGGTGTTCCCATTCCGGGAATATCAATTGATCCACAAACAGGAAATATTAATTTTACGCCAAACCAATTGGGTAATTTTATTGTAGTAGTACAAGTAAACGAGTATAATCAGCAAGGACAGCTTTTAAGTACTACCATGCGAGATATTCAGTTTGTGGTGTTGAATTGTACTAACCAGCAACCGGATGTTAATAGTGGGGTTATTACAAATATTAATGGGAGTGTCATACAAACAGGACCTATGTCTATTGAACTCTGTGAGGGGTCGGTTTTCTCCTTTACAGCCGTATATACCGACCCTGATGTGGGTGATGTTTTAACGATAACAACTAACTTAGGAACGGTACTTACCAACGCTACCTATTCGGCAAGCGGCACCAATCCCTTAACAGTAGTTTATTCCTGGACAGTACCTCAAGGCGCTGCAGGAGCAAATACAAACTTTGTGGCTACCATAACTGATGGAAACTGTCCTATTTTAGGATTACAAACCTATGTGTATGATATCAATGTATTAGACAGAACAATGGCAGGTCCAGACCAAACCATTTGTGGCACCCAAACGGCTCAAATACAAGCTACCGGAGGAAATGTTTTTACTTGGTATGACCTTTCCGGAAATCTTGTTCCGGTAAATGCGCAATTTAGTTGTAATCCATGTAGCAATCCTATTGCATCACCAAACACTACCACAACTTATGTAGTACAGAGTGATTTGGTAGGAAACTGTATAAGTTCTGACACTATCACAATAAATAGAGTTCCGGATTTTTCTTTTACTTTGTCGCAAAGTACCAACAATGCTTGTTTGTTTCAACCCATTCAATTGAATTGTGTGGTTAACCCTGCCGGTAGCTATTCGTATAATTGGACACCGGCTTCATTTATGAGCAATCCGAATATTGCCAATCCGGTATTAAGCGCAACAGCATCAGGTACCTACTGGGTTCACAATGTGGTTACAAGTGCTCTTGGCTGCACCTATGAAGACAGCTTACAAGTTGTCATTTCACAAAGTGCAGCACCTGTGGTAACCGCTACATCTGATACGGTTTGTTTAGGCATGTCAAATCAATTAAATGTTGAGTTTGCCAGCACAATACCACAGGTTTGCGCCACAACAAATACACCATGTTCGGGAACACCCCAAACAGGAATTATAGGATCAGGTACAGCATCGAACAGTTCTACAGGATATCCGGCTGTTTTTGGAAATTGGTATTGGGGTGCCCGGCATCAGATTCTATTTACGGCTGCTGAGCTAAACGCTATGGGTTTTATAGGAGGCAAAATTTCTTCTATTGCTTTTAATGTTTCAAGTATGAATACCAGTGTTAGTCAATATAACAATTTTGAAGTACGAATGAAATGTACTAATGCAACAAGCCTTGCCACATGGGAAACAGGGATGTCAGTAGTGTTTCCGGCTCAATCATATACCGTAACCTTAGGTTGGAATACTATTCAATTTACTTCATTATATGACTGGGACGGAGTTTCTAATCTTATCATTGAAACTTGTTTTAATAACTCCTCATATACCAACAACTGCTCCAATACTTATACAAATACAGCTTTTAACTCTGTATTATACTATAGAGCAGATAACAGTAGTGTGTGTTATAGTGGTACTCCAACAACATCAACCAACAGACCAAACATAAGATTTGGATATTGTGGAGGAACAGCCAATCCGGCAAACTACACTTACCAATGGACACCGGCTTCTTCATTGAGCAATCCAAATATCCAAAACCCAACTACAACGCTTCCGTCAGCTAGTTCATATCAGGTAATTGTAACCGATATTGCCGGAGGGTGTAGCGACACTTCTGTGGTTGTTATTCCCAATGGGCCTGCTCCTGATGATCCAACTATTAACTTACCTCCTCAAACATATTACTGTGTCAATGACCCTGCTATAACTTTAACTACGGTTAGTTCCGGAGGAACCTGGTCAGGAAACGGAATCAATTCAGCCGGAGTGTTTACTCCAAGTCAGGCCGGAATAGGAAACCAACAATTAATTTACATAATGGGGACATACCCAACATGCTATTTGGCAGATACTATTTATCTTGATGTGGTTAGCTCTCCTGATGCAACAATTACTACTACCAACAATATGCAGGTATGTATATCATCATCGCCTATCTCGTTAACTACAGCTGTTGCCGGGGGGGCATGGACAGGTGCCGGAACCACTCCGGCCGGGTTGTTTACACCATCATTGGCCGGTGCCGGAACGCATGATTTGATTTATACCCTCGGTACAGGAAATTGTATTGAAAAAGATACTATATCTATTACAGTTATTGCTCAGCCTAACGATTCTATTATTCCTGCCGGTCCTTTCTGTGAAAATGATGCACCTGTTAATTTGCAAGCAATTACTCCGGGAGGTGTTTGGTCGGGGCAAGGAATTACTAATACCTCGCAGGGAACCTTTGACCCAACAGTTGCCACTCCGGGGTTATATGTTATTACCTATACTTACAACACTGTATGTTCATTTACCAATTCAATACCTATTAAGGTAAAACCTAATCCTACTGCCCCTCTTATATCTAATAATTCGCCAATGTGCGAAAGATTAACTTTGAACTTTTCTACAACTTCAATTCAGAATGCAACATATCAATGGACAGGGCCCAATGGATTTAACTCAACCGATCAGAATCCGATTATTAATAACGTAACCTCTGCCGATTCAGGAGAGTATCAGTTATCAATAATTGTAGATGGTTGTCCAAGCCTTCCGGGAACAAGCTTAGCTGTAATTTATTCAACTCCTCCAACACCATTAATTATCTCTAATAGTCCAATATGCGAGGGACAGGTATTATATCTAGAAACCGATAGTTTTCCTAATGCATCTTATTTTTGGTCAGGACCCGGAGGATTTACCTCAGGAATAAGAAGACCGGCTATAGGTTATGCTACTCCTTCTAATTCGGGAACCTACGAGATTATTAAAATAGCTAATGGTTGTTCCAGTGAGTCATCGTCAACACAGGTTATCGTTAACCCAACTCCTCAATCGGAGTTTCATCCTAATCCTCAGGAAGTAAGTATTATTGAGCCTACTATTGAGTTTAACAGCTATGGCAGCATAGGCACAAACTACCAATATCATTGGAATTTTGGAGATAACAGTTCTTCTGTAGATTACAGCCCGTTACACGCTTATACCGATACTGGAACTTATACCGTAACTTATAAGGTTAAAAATACAGTTACAGGGTGTGAATCAGAAACCGAAAAAACAGTAATTGTTACTCCATACTATACTTTGTATATTCCAAATGCTTTTACACCTAATGGAGATGGAATAAACGATGTTTTTGAAATTAAGGGGAATGCTGTTGATGAGTATGATTTAAAGATATATAACCGCTGGGGCGAATTAATTTTCCAATCAAACACTATTAGTAAAATGTGGAAAGGCGATTCAAAAGGAAGCGCAGAGGCTCCTGAAGGAGCTTATGTTTATATTATGGAGGTAAAAGATTTTAAAGGAGTTTCTTATAAGTATTCCGGCAATGTTACCTTGTTAAGATAAAGAATCTTTTATATTACTGGAATTTATTTCTTACCATACGATAGGCGCCAAAACAACCAATTCCGCCTACTATGTTTGAATAATTTATCTTAGCTTCCGAAAAAGGATTATTACCACCTGAGTTGGTGTATAAATCTTTATGATAGTGATAATATGAATCGTTACACATCATTAAATATGTAATAAACTTCGAATCTTGCATGCCGGGGTTGTTGGGGTTAGGGGTAAAGGCATAAACATTTCCTTTAACTTTTTGGGTTAAACCATCATTTCCTTTGTCTGAAATATATTCTTCATGTGATATGCTTGCGTTGGTATGTAATATTGGGAAACTATCGGTGTGAAGATAATAGTTTACAAGGCGATAATAATTTTGTTCTTCTGCAATATCATGAATAGCATATTCAAATAGCAACTCGTACTGAACACCGGATTCACTGGAATCGGTAATTACTTTCTGCACGGTAAAATCATACTCCGGAAAAGCACTGTTTGGCACTGTACAATGAGCACTAACTACTCTTCCGTCAGGAATCTTTGCTTCTAAAAAATAGGTTTTTCCGGGTTCAATATTAAAATATTGGGTACTAAGTTGGTATCCTAAAGAATCATTTATCCTAGGTATTAAAACACTGCTTGCCCCATTGCTAATAGTAATAACAGCATTATTTATTAGAAGAGGGTATAGTATTTTGTTTTTTACATACAAAGGCCTGGAGTTTGTTAAATGTACACGTATTAAAGTGTCTTCCGGAGAAATTAAGCAAGCAAGCACCGGTTTAGGGTCTGTTTCGGGTAATTTTACATTTGCTTCCCTTTCGCAAGACACCAGCGTTAGCAAGCAAAATAAGGAAAACATTATTTCTACTTTTTTTCTCCCTAATTTTTTTAAAACTGCCATGTCCATGATACTGATGGTAAAATAGGAAATAAACTAATTTGCATGAGTTTGCTGTTGCCCAAAATATCTGAGTCAATGTAGTAAAAAAACGGATTCCAGCGATTGTAAACATTATATACGCTTAACTCAAAAATTCGGGTATATTTTTTTTCTTTCTTCTCGAACTGAATACCTATATCCATACGGTGATAAGCGGCCATTCTAAAACTGTTTTTTTCACCATAATCTTCTCTGAAATCTAAATAACCGCCTGTGTAATATTCATTATTATATCCATCAATAATTGCAGGGTTGTGAGGAGTAGCATTATATTCGCCTAAGGGCAGGGTAATAGCATTACCCGTGCCATACACCCAAGTACATGAAAGCTTAATATGGTCGTTTATTCTATAAATATTTACAATAGATATATCATGTCTGCGGTCGTATCGCGGAAAAAATTTTTTACCAAAATTTATACTGTCAAACTGAACATAAGTCCATGAGAGGGTATAGCCAATCCACCCATTCCATTTACCACGCTCTTTTTGTAACAATATTTCACCACCATAGCTCCATCCTTTGCCTTGTGTAATGTTTCTTTCCCAGTTAACTGCTTCGGTGCTATTAGGTTCATCAATCAATAAAAAGCTTGCCCCTTCTTTGTAGTAAGAAATATCTTTCATCTTTTTATAATAGCTCTCAATGGTAAGGTTCATTCCCTGAGGCAGTTCTTTTGCCCAGCCCAAAGCCCATTGCTGCGACTGCATGGGTTTAATATTGTTGGTGGCGGGTATCCATAAATCGGTTGGGAGGCTTATTCCTGTGCTGCTAACTAAATGCAAATACTGATTCATTAAACTATATGAGGCTTTTAGCGAAGACGTTGGCGTTATTGATACATTAGTAGAAATACGGGGTTCAGGATTTAGGAACGACTTGTTTTTAAAAAGATAATGACTTAATCTAAAACCTAAATTTGTTCTTATTCGTCCGGACATTTTCCAGTCGTCTTCAACATAAGCACCCGACTCAAGAGAGTATAAGGTGTTTATTTTATAAGTGTTTTGCGAAATATCAGAACTTTTGGCTACAATAGCACTTGGTCTGAAACGGTGCGATATTGCCAAAACACCGGCTTTGATGTGATGATGATTATTGGGGAAAAAATCAAAATCATGTTTAAAGGTATAGTCTTGGATAGCCGAACTAAATTTCATCTCAAAAAAATTGCCCCCCCATTTTTCTTTTGAACCTATACCAAGTTGGTAGTTGGTAAAAATGAGTGAAGTGTTTGAAAATAATTTACCATTATAAATATGATTCCATCGTAAAGTTCCGGTAGCATTGCCCCAGTTGAGGTTTCCCGAGAAATTATTAGATGAATTTTTATTGGAAAAGTAGAATTTATCCTTTCCGAAATACCCACTGGCATACAAACGGTCTTTGTCGCCAAGAATATAATTAAGCTTGGCATTCATGTCATAAAAGTAATATCCGGCTTTTTGATCGCTTGGCAATAATGGGTAAACAAGCATATCAATATAGGTTCTGCGAGCCGACACCAGGAAAGAAGATTTTTGCTTTTTAAGAGGGCCTTCCACCATAAGTCGTGACGCAATAAGACCAATGCCTATATCGGCTTTATATTCTTCTAAATTCCCTTCTTTCATTTGCATATTGATTACTGATGATAATCTTCCGCCATAAGAAGCCGGAAAACCGCCTTTAATTAACTCTACACTTTTTAGCGCATCACCATTAAACAATGAAAAAAATCCAAACAAGTGATAGGCATTATAAACGGTAGCATCATCTAAAATTATTAAGTTTTGATCAGGTCCACCGCCTCTCACATAAATACCACTGTTACCTTCGCTTCCTTTTTGTATTCCGGGCATTAGTTGAATTACTTTTAAAACATCTTTCTCGCCAAATAAAGCAGGTACATCTTTAATTTGCTGAATAGGAATATTAATAACGCTCATTTGCGACTCTTCACTTATTTTTCTTTTCTCTTCAGCACTTATTACAACCTCTTTCAAAGTAATTCCTTGGGTAAGAAAAAAGTCAAGCCTTATGTTTTGGCTCATGGAAACAATTGTATCAATAGCCGTAAAGCCTAAGGTACTTACCGTAATTTTATGATTTCCGGCAGGTAAACTTATAGAGTAAAAACCATAATTATTTGACTGTATATATGTTTTTAATGAGTCGCAACGCAAGCTAACACCGGGCAAAGTTTCGCCTGTTTTTTTTTCTTTAATGATGCCGGAGAGTGTGTAATTTTGGGCGTAAGAGGGGTGTGTAAATATGGATATAAGCAGCAACATCCAAATAAAAATAATATTTCTTTCTTTTGTTACCATTCTTCAAAAATAAGATTAAAATAGATATTGTTGAATACGTAGTAAAAAAGTTATGAGCAATATTTATTTGCATAAGCATTGAAACAAGAAAGCATCAATTATGAATTATTTTTTTGAAAAAAATTAAAATAGATAGTAGATTTACCCTCAAAAAACAACTTGTTTCAAAACAATTCTCCGGGCAAAATAGCATTAAACAAATTATTTAAAAACAAACCTGCAATGTTAGGGTTAATAATTATTTTGTTGGCAGTGTTTATATCATTGTTAGGAGCAAACCTTAGAAAGGATAAGACTGAAATGGCGAATGAAATGATGTTGCCTATTGCCTCAAAACCGCCCGGATTTATGGTTAAAACTCTATTGATAAATAAAGGAAAAGAGGTAGAAGAGAAAAATTTTTTTGAGAAAATGCTTTTTGGAAGTCAGGAAAACGAAAACAGGATTGTTCCTATAAACAGTTACCGCTATAAGGATGATAAGCTAATATACAAAGAATATGATGATAACGATACAATTTCCTTGCCCGAAAAAACTATCAATTTATCTGAAATAGTTTATGGCACCAATACATCAAGTTATAACAGCACTAACCAACAAATTAGTTTTAAAGACAGTAAGGGAAATATTATTACCCACACCCGAGAAGAACTAACAGAGATAGTTGAAAAGCAACATATCAACACAGATACTTATTTACTTGGCACAGATAAATATGGACGTGATATGCTTAGTCGTTTATTAGCCGGAACCATTGTTTCATTATCGGTGGGGTTAATTGCAGTTCTTGTTTCATTACTCATAGGTATTGTTATGGGAGCCTTAGCCGGATATTTTGGAGGTAAAACCGATGCTGTAATTACTTGGTTGGTTAATGTAATATGGTCGGTACCTACATTATTGCTGGTAATTTCTATTACTTTATTGTTAGGGAAAGGCTTTTCTCAAATATTCATAGCAGTAGGATTAACTATGTGGGTTGAAGTAGCCCGTATTACACGAGGTCAGTTTTTGAGCCTTCGCGAAAAAGAGTTTGTTGAGGCGGCACGTGCCTTGGGATTTCCGACATGGCGCATTATTTTTAAGCATATACTACCTAATACCTGGAGCCCGTTAATTGTTATTTCGGCAAGTAACTTTGCAAGTGCCATATTAATTGAAGCCGGACTAAGTTTTTTGGGCGTTGGAGCGCAGCCCCCCATGCCTAGTTGGGGAAATATGATTAAAGAACATTACGGGTACATAGTGTTAGACAAAGCTTATTTAGCCATTATTCCCGGGGTTGCCATTATGCTGCTGGTATTATCGTTTACCTTGCTGGGAAACGGGTTGCGTGATGCACTTGATACACGTTCTACCAATTAAAGTTATGAAAACAAATAAAATCATTATTCGCAAAGGAAAACCGGCCGATTTGCCACATGCGCTATCCTTAATTAAGGAGTTGGCAGTATATGAAAAAGCACCTCACGAGGTTAGTGTAGGTCTTGAAGAGATGAAAGAATTAGGCTTTGGCCGAAAAAAAATATTTCATTTTTTTGTAGCCGAGAAAAATAACAAAGTAATAGGTTTGGCCTTGTATTATTTTAAATACTCAACCTGGAAAGGCCGTTGTTTGTACTTAGATGATATTATTGTAACAGAAAAGGAAAGAGGAGCAGGAGTAGGAAAATTACTTTTTGATAAAGTAGCACAAATAGCAAAGAAAGAAAATGTAAGACGTATGGAATGGCAGGTATTGAACTGGAATAAACCGGCCATAAATTTTTATCAAAAAATGCCGGTTATTTTAGATGATGAATGGATTAATTGCAAACTAACCGATCGCGAGCTTAAGAAGATTTTCTAATTTATTCTTTTAGATTAACTTATTTAATTCTTTACTTAAAGTTTCTGTTTGTTTTTTACGTGTGTAAAACTCAATTGCTTTTGTATTTAAGCTAACTTTTATGCTTTTATTGTTAAGCCACTCATCTATTAATTGTTTTAAAGCAATATATGCTTCATGTTCATTGTTACAAATAATTCCTTGTCCGGTTTCTTTTACTATTCTTTCTAAAATATCATTATCTGAAGGGCATAGTATTATAGGCTTTCCGGTGGCTAAGTAATCAAAAGTTTTAGTCCCGGTAATACCTTTTACATGACCGTAGGCCACTAGCAACAATACTTGCGAACGCATTTGAACTTCTAATACTTTTTTGCGAGGAATACGGTGTGTAATATTCAAATGCTTTTCATACCCTTCCATCAAAGACTTAATTTTCATCTCCTGATATATATCATATCCGGTTCCAATAAAGTTAATCTTTACTTTGGTCTTTCCCTGGTATTCGTCAATAATACGTTTTAATGCAGCAATAAAAATGGCTATCTCTTGCATTTCAATAATAGTTCCGTTAAAGGTTATATTGAAGTTATCATAATCTGAAATTTGTTTCAAAGAATCAAAATCTTCAGGAATAAAACCATTATAAACCGTTACCCCGGGCTTGTTTAAAAAACGACTTATTTTTTCGGTATTAAATTCAGATACAGAAGTTATAAGGGATGAAGAGGCTGTCCATTTTAATTCGGAGTTTCTTTCAATATTAGCTGCAAACCTTTTTATTAATGGAAATCCGTTGTACCAGTGTGATTCCTTGCGAGTGTTCCAATCATCTCGGTAATCTGCTATCCACTTTATTTGCGGATGTTGCTTTTTTAGCTTAGCAGCAAATTTAAACATAACGTACGGGTTAACCGTTACAATCATTAATTTAATATCCTTGTTCTTCTTTAAATATTCATTGGCAAAATGATAAAAGTTATTGAAAGGAATGGAGAAGTCAAAATAGTTTTGCATAATTAGCTCCCACAGCGTGAGCAGCTTTCTAAAAATATTTTTAGATCTTTTTTTATCCCTTATAAATAATTTATCTCTTAACGACTGCTTGTAGGGCAAATAAAAAACTTCATAAGTGCCAAACTTTTGATGTATAGTTGTTTGATAAGTATTGTAATGTAAGTCGGTAGGATATCTTACTGCTCTTTCCCAGTTTCTGGTAATAACAATGGGGTAATAACCAAACTCGCCAAGGTACTTAGCCCAACTATATGCTCTTTGTGAAGAGGTTATGTTACAAGGTGGGAAAAAGTAACTCAGAATAAGAACTTTTGTTTTGTGATCGTGAGGCATTGTTGAAATGCTTTTTGTTTTTTCTGCTAATATAAACTTATAAAATACTAATTTAATAAATTATTTAACTGCTCTGCTATTATTAATGCAGCATTACCTTGCCCCAACACATTTTGGTGTTTTAAAGGCAATTTAAAGTTTTTATAAGCCTCTAAAATTTTATAACTGTCAGGCCCTGCCTGAATGTTCCAGCCTTGCTCAACTGTTTCTATCCATTCTGTTTGTTTATCTGTCAAAATTCCGGGAGTAGCATGATAAAAACATTCTTTTGTTATTCCTCCGGAATCAGTAATTACTATTTTAGCAAACTTTATAAGACTTTGAGTGTCAACATATCCTATAGGATCAGAAACTATAATATTTGGGGCTTTGAGTAGCTCCTCATAACCAAATTCCTTAATTGCACTTTGAGTGCGCGGATGAATAGGAAAAATTACTTTTACATCTATTTGTCCGAGGGCGCTCAAAATTACTTTTAAATTTTCGGCATTATCAGTATTGGCAGCTCTGTGGCAAGTAGCAAATACATAATTTTTTTGCGTTACATTAAATTTTCCGAGTATGGCGGTGTTTTGTTCAATTGCTTCTCTGTAGGTTTCAATCAGGTCAATCATAATATCGCCCGAGTGAAAAACATTACTTGTAATTCCCATCTCTGCCAACCATTTAACGGCTGTAGGGGTAGGACAAAAATAATAATCAGCTAGAATATCGGTAATCAACTTATTGGTTTCTTCCGGAATACTTTTATCAAACTCGCGCATACCGGCTTCAATGTGAACTAAACGAATGTTGTTCTTTGCAGCTACAATAGATGCAGCAGCAGTGCTGTTGGTATCGCCAAAAACGATTATGGCATCGGGGTTTTCTTTTTGAACAATATCCTGAAATTTTATCATAATATCAGCTATTTGAGGAATAGCCATACCTCCCAAAGCATTCAAATTATAATCAGGCGTAGGGATATTTAATTCTTGAAAAAAGTTATCCGAAAGATTGTGGTCATAATGTTGTCCGGTATGAACAATAATTTCATGAAAATATACTCTTAGTTGTTTGCTTAATGCAGCACACTTAATAAACTGAGGTCGGGCACCAACAACGGTTAGTATTTTCTTTTTAGGCATCAGTTTTTTAAATTATTGAATCAATACGTCACAAAATCAACTAACAAAAATAAAGGAATTATTTTAAGACAACTTTTTTTATTTTTTGTATTTGAAGCTTGTTTTCAACATATAAAATATTGACTGATAAAGGGGGCAGAATAGATGAGATGATGAGCACAGTTCAATTTTATATATTATAGAAACGAAACGATATTTGTCTATTGCCGTTTTCATTACTAATAGTACTTTTTTCTTCAAACAATAAATTAATACATAATAAGAAATTATTATACTTCTACCTATTATGTTGTTTAATTATTAACGTGCTTTCTTAAATTGTTTAGCGATGAAAACCTTTAATTCATTAATATTGCATAGAAAAAAATCATATTTATGAAGGTATTTAAATTTGGTGGAGCCTCGGTTAAAGATGCAGATTCGATAAAAAACGTTGCGGGTATTTTGTCTTCCTATCAGCAAGAAAATATTTTTGTTGTTATCTCTGCTATGGGAAAGACTACCAACGCGCTGGAAGAATTTACTCGGGAGTTGTTGGTCAATTCTAACAATGCTCATACTCATCTAGATAAGATTAAAGAATTTCATTTCAGCATTATTCGCGAACTTTTTCAGGATCAACCCAACCATCCTGTTTTTGATGATATACACAATACCTTTGTAGAGCTTGACTGGATGTTGGATGATAGCTTAGGGTTGAGTTTTGATAATGCTTATGACCAAATTGTAAGTATGGGCGAATTGTTATCTACAAAAATTATTAGTCATTACTTAAACAAAGTTGGCATCACAAACAAATGGATTGATGTTAGAGATTTTTTACGTACTGATAATAATTATAGAGAGGCCAATATTGAGTGGGATGTTACCCAACAATTGTACGATGAATTAAAGGACAACTTTTTTACAACAACCAATCGTTTATGTATTACACAAGGCTTTATTGGCTGCACTTCCGAAAATTTTACAACAACATTAGGACGCGAAGGTTCTGACTATACCGCATCAATTATAGCATTTTTAAACCAGGCCACAGAGCTTATTATCTGGAAAGATGTTCCCGGTGTAATGAGTGGCGACCCTAAAAAATTCCCTGAGGCGGTATTAATTCCACATTTATCATATCATGATGCGGTTGAACTGACGTATTACGGAGCAACTATTATTCATCCTAAAACCATTAAACCCATACAAAACAAAAATATTCCTTTATTGGTTAAATCCTTTGTAAACCCGCATACCACGGGTACTATCATCAATAATCAAACGGTAAGCAATAGTCAAGAGTGTTTTATACATAAGCCCAATCAAATTTTATTAAGTATTTCAGGGAAAGACTTTTCATTTATTGTTGAGGAAAACATAAGTAAAATATTTGCAATATTAGCACAACTAAGGGTAAAGGTAAATCTGATGCAAAACTCAGCTTTGAGTTTTTCGGTTTGCGTTGATAATTTTTCAAAGAAAACCGAACTTATTAAAAAACTATCAACTGATTTTTTTGTAAAGTATAACGAAGCGGTAGAACTATATACCGTAAGAAATTACAACAATGAAACCCTTAAAAGAATTGCTCCTGATAAAGAAATACTGGTAGAGCAAAGAAGCCGTAATACTTTACAGTTAGTGATTAAATAACTAATATGAAGGCAAACCGATTTCATATATTTGGTCACAATTATTTATCAATAGGTTTTTGGGCACTTGTGGTATTGATATCAAGAATACCATTTTTAAATGCCGGTTATGGGGTTGAGGAAGATAGCTGGGGTATTGCGGTGGCCGCCTACCACACACAACTTTATGGAGTAATGGAAGCCTCACGACTTCCAGGGCATCCTGTTAATGAGTTTATATATGCTTTGTTTTGGGGTTACGGCCCCTGGCTTTATAATTTTTTCTCGGCATTATGTAGTGTAGTTAGTTTTATTTTCTTTTACCTAATAGGTAAAAAACTGTCTATAAAACAACCCGTTTTAGCAGCTTTAGCCCTTGTTTTTACTCCTGTAATTTATATTAATAGCACTTGTACAGTTGATTATTTGTGGGCTTTAATGTTTGTATTAATCTCTTTTTATTTATTAATCTCCAAAAAATATTATACGGCTGCTGTTTTTTTTGCATTAGCTGTTGGTTGTCGCATTAATTCTATTATCTTGTATATTCCTTTTGTGTTGTGGATATTATTTACCGAAGAGCAAAATACGAAGTGGAAAAAAATAATTGTATTTTCAATACTATCAGGGCTAGTGTCTGTTTTATGCTATGTGCCAATAATATATGTTTATGGTAGTGGATTTTTTACCTACAGCGATCAATTTCCATACCCCAATGCGGCTAAAATATTTTATAAAGCAACCATCGGAGTTTTTGGATTACCCGCATTCATCTGCATGGCTTTTATATTACCATTTGCACGCAATAAAGTAGGCCACGGTTTTAAACCTATAAATATTTTGTTTTTGAGCCTTTTAATAATCCAAACATGGTCGTATTTAATGTTGCCACAAAAATCGGCTTATTTAATGCTAATAGTCCCATTTTTTATTTTATGGGGAGCTTGTTCATTGAATAATATGCATTTTATTATACTATTGGTTTCGCTAATTATTTCTTCTTTTTGCTTTAGTATAAATTTAACCGACCCTTATCGAGGCTCACAGCATTCAAAATATGCGCTAAAAACAAAAGTAGCAGGGCAGGAAATGTTTTTAGACTTTTTCTCGGGACCAATGATTAACGATTATACTAAGCGAATTAATAAAATGAACTATACCGCCCGAGTTATTGAAAAAGCCCGAACAATAAATTATCCTGCCGTTATCATAAGTGGCTGGTGGTTTAATCAAATACTGATTCAGCAAATGGAAAACCCTATTGAAGGTAGGGTAAAATTTGCTTTCTACCTTAACCCCGAAATAATAGAAACTTATGTAAAAAAAGGTTATATTATTTATTATTTGGCCGAGCAAGACTTGTATAATGACCTATATTTTAAGATTCATCGAACAAAAATGATGTCTGAGCCATTTTTATTTTGAAATTTAAATCAAATTTTGTTAATTTGGTTAACTAATCAAAAATAAGGCTATGAAAAAATCTTTTACTTTCTTGTTTCTAATAGCATTTTCAACGATAACAGTTGCACAACAAAGCGCTGAACAATACACAGAGAGTGGGATTAAGCACTATCGAAAAAAACATTATAAAGCCGCCATTGAACAATTTACTTATGCAATTGAGTTAGAATCTAAACTTTCAGAGGCCTATATTTATAGAGGAATAGCCAAAGACGCTATAGATGATTTTAAAGGAGCAGTTGCTGATTTTACGATAGCTTGCGAGCTTGACTCTAGTGATGTTTTTGCTTTTGTTGAACGAGCGAAAACTTATGTAAATATGAAAAATTACGATGCCGCAGAAAAAGATTTTTTAAAGGTTACTCAAATAAATCCTAATAGCAGCGATGCAGAAGAAGCATGGGAGTATTTAGCAAAAATTAAGTATAAGCAACAAACCTACAGAACAGCAGCAAACTATTTTACTCGTATTTTAAAATTCAGACCGAGTGATTCAGAAGTGTTTTATAGCAGAGGAGAGTGTAAGTTTCATTTACAAGACTATCAAGGTGTAATTAAGGACTGTGATTTAGCTCTTCAGAATGACAAAAAAAATGAAAAAGCATTTATTTTAAGAGCACAGGCAAAAGTTAAATTAAATGACAAAGAAGGAGCTTGTGAAGACTATTATAAAGCCCGTAAATACGGATATAAAACTAGCGACTCGGTAATGTCGCAGTTTTGTAAATAGATTTTCCCTTTTTACTTTTTTACCAATTCTATCATAATATCTTAATGGTTTTTTTATTAATTCGCTTATCTTTGTAGCGAATTATACTATAATAATTATGGAAAACAATCAATTTAATATTTTGGGTAATAACGGATACTCGCAATCCAAAACTAACGTACAATCATTTATGACAGGAGTTTTTTCCTGGATGTTTTTAGCGCTAATTATTACATCGGTTACAGCTTGGTGGTTTGCCAGCGACTCAAGTTTGATTGGAATGTTGGTAAGTGAAGAAGGTAAAATGTCCTTACTAGGATGGGTGGTTATGTTGTCGCCAATAGGTTTTGTTTTACTAATGTCATTCGGTTTTAATAAGTTTTCTTATTCCACATTACTTATCTTATTCTTGACTTATTCTGCAATTGTTGGGGTTAGTTTAAGTTTTATTTTGTTGGTATATACACTAAGTTCTATTTTTAAAACTTTTGTTATTACGGCAGCTATGTTTGGTACTATGGCGGTTGTTGGATATACTACCAAAACCGACCTTACTGCGTTTGGAAGAATTATGATGATGGGTCTAATAGGAATAATTATAGCCACATTGATAAACTTTTTTATGCATAGCAGCACTTTGGATTATATCATCAGTTATGTAGGAGTTGCCGTATTTACAGGTCTTACGGCTTATGATGTTCAGAAACTAAAAATGATTGGACAAGGCACAACCTATGGCGATGAGTCAAGCAAAAAACTGGCTATTATGGGCGCCCTTACCTTATACTTAGATTTTATAAATCTTTTCCTTATGCTATTGCGCCTATTTGGCGATAGAAGAAACTAATCATTACAACAGCGTGGGAGCACGCTTGTAATACAAAGTTACTTTATAAGAATTTTATACCGGCCATACAAACATCATCTGTTTGGTCGGTATTTCTTTTCCAGCCTTCAAAGGCCGATTTAAATGCCCAGTACTGCTCAAGTACCGGCTTATTGCTTATATTAAGCAGTATTTGTTGAAGGTTTTTTACCATTAGCTTTTTTGAGTTATCGCCCCCAAACTGGTCGGGAACACCATCGCTAAATAAATATATATACATATCGGGCAGTATATTTACCTCATGTTGGGAAAAGCTTGCTGTTTCAGTATCAAGAGTGTCGCCAATGGAGTTTTTATCTCCTTTTATGATTTGCAGTTCCCCTTTGTTTATAATATACAATGGGCGACCCGCTCCTGAAAAGTACAGTCGGTTACTTTGCTCTTCATACATAATTAAGGCTATATCCATACCGTCTTTGGTATCTCGTTGCGTTATGTTTTCGTTTAAAGTTGTTACCACTTCTTTATGTAATTCTTTCAAGATATCTGCCGGATATACTACCTGTTCCGTATTAATTATTTTATCTAACAAACTTGAGGCCAGCATTGACATCATAGCCCCCGGAACCCCATGACCCGTACAATCAACCACTGCAAAATATATTCGGTTATTAATATTACTAACCCAGTAAAAATCACCGCTTACTATATCTTTGGGAACAAAATATACAAAATAATGAGGTAATATTTCTTTCATATACTGATCAGAAGGAATTACCAATGATTGAATTCTTCGAGCATAATTAATACTATCGGTTATCTCTGTATTCTTTTGCTGTAATTCTTCTTTTTGTTTTTCTATTTGTTGCTTTTGATGGGCTATTGCAATATTTTTTTCATGTAATATCTCATTATCTTTTTTCTTTTTTCTAAATCGATAAATGAAAAACAAACAACCTAACAGTAATACTCCGGCTGTAATGCTGAAAATTATTCTGTTATGTTTAATGGTTTCTTGTTTTAGCAAACCATCTTTGGTAAGTAGTAATATTTGTTGTTGTTTTTGCTGTGTTTCAAATTTTGTAGTTAGCTCATTTAAAGCTTTAACATTCTCCTCCTGATAAAGTTGGGTTGAAACTTCTGCTAAAATTGAGCTGTATTTATACGCATTTTTATAATCTCCTTTCCCTGCATAAGCTTTTGATAAACTTAATGATACTTCTTTAATTTGGTTTAAATAGTTAATCTTATAGGCAAGCTCTTTAGCAAGAATTAAATATTTAATCGCTCTATCATAATCTTTTTTGGCAATATAGAGTTGTCCTAAATACAAGTTTGATATTATTTGTCCATAATCGATTTTTAAATTTGTATTTATAGCTCTAGCTTGTTCTAAAAATGGCAAAGCCTTCTCTAAGTCTTTCAACTTCATATAGGTGCTGCCAATATTCAAACAAGTTTCGGCAAAAACTAACGAATCTTTACTAAGGTTTAAGGCTTTGTAGGTCAGCATTTGAAAGTATAGTGCCGAGTCCAACCGGTTAAGGTTTGTATAACAGATTCCAATATTATCATATATACTAGGTGGTCTTTTTTTCTGAATGGTTTTTGAAAAATAATCTAAGGCTCTTTTATAATAGGATAATGCCTTTTTATACTCATACCTGTAGAAATATACCGTACCTAAGTGATTATAGGCATCATAGAGAATTAAAGAATCCTTTAAGGCTAATGATGAATTTATGCTTTTATGAAAACTCTCAATAGCTTTTTCATAATCAGGAACTCGTAAATATATCAAACCCCTAAAATCATGTATCCTTCCATATTCACTTTTTAACTGGTAGTTTTCTGCAACCATCATTGCGGTATCAACATACCTTTGTGCCGTATCAAAAGAACCCAAATTTCTATAGGTTCTGCTTGTGATTAATAGTGTATTTATGAATTCTTTATGAAGCTGATTTTGTTTTTCTATACTTAAATTATATTTCAACAAATTTAAGGCTTCCTGAGGTCTAACATCACGAATAGAAACAGCAGCAGAGTCAACTATTTTTATCTGTTCTTCAATACTTTTGTGACGCAACAGATTATTAATATCTGAAGAAATTATCTGTGCATTTGAAATGTTTCCAAATACAAAGGAAATTAGTAAAAAGACAAAGCTCTTCATTTACCCGACAATATAATTGAATTTACCAAAAGTATAAAATTTATACAAGTCACACAACTGAGAAACTCCCAATTATATAGTATATACAGCAAAACAAAGAGGGGGTCAAATGCTGACCCCCTCTTTGTTTAAGAATAAACAATATGTTTTAAGAACTAGAAACTATAATTTAGTTTTTAATAAAACTGCCTTTGTAAACTTGTTTGTTGTTGTGCATAATAATCAAATATTTACCTGAACTTAATTCACTTACCGAAATATTTATATTACTACCATCAATTGTTTGATTTTTTCTTTTTACCAGTTTCCCGTTAATATCATAAATATCCATAGTATATAAGCCTTTAAATTGATTGTTGGCTATAGTTATATTGCTTTGTGTAGGATTAGGATAAACAGAAACACTTAATAAGTCAGCTATTGGAGTCTTTACTACAATTAATGAGTCAAATAAAATAACTTTGCCTACTCCTGAAAAATCTAAAGAGTCAAGCATTTTATTTTCTAACTCGGTAGTATCAGTATAAGTATATTCGTTTTGATTGGCTAAAGCATAAACGCTTTGTGCAAAAGGAACCATATTAGTAACAGAGTAACCACCCCAAAAACTCTGGCTGTTGCTTGGACCGCTTAAAGTATCTAATGCAATAAAATATTCAAGTTGAGTATCAAAAATATTCTTATCTGTTGCATCAAAACCACCTATCATAATTGTATCAAATGCTGGAGTATAGGCTCCATAGTGGTCTCCAAATACAATAGCTTTTCCGGTACTGTCCACACCCGCATTAAAAGTATTACCTTTAATCTCTATTTGATTACTGTAATTTGATGTTTGAACCCCGTTAGTCATTAATTTTGTATTTGCCATTATGCTAGCAAACGAATTAGCAATTGGTGAAGGGGTAAAAGTGTTTCCTTTAACCAGTATATTACGAGAAGCAGAACTAAACAAACCTATGTTTTTGTAGTTTATAAAGTTGTTGTTTTCAACAATAGCGGAAGCGGTTTTAAAACTACGAAGCTCAAGAAGCGCTATTAAATTTTCGGCAATAGCATCATTATAAGCGTCAAAAGTATTATTGGTAAAATTCACAGTTATAGTTCCTATAGGATATACAACATGAAGATAACCTGTAAATAAATTATTGTTGGCCAAAACATTGTTTGTATTATTAATAGCTTGAATAGGATAGTATGCTCTAACCGTATTTCCATCAACAGTAGCCCCGGGGCCGTACGAATTAGCTGCATTTAGACCTAGGCCTATACCTCTTCCAAATGAATCGTAGATTGAATCAAGAGGCTGAATGGTGTTATTAATAATATTAATTGACTGACCATTGCCTCCATAAGCTAATATAGCGTAGGCACTAAAAACCATCCCAAAGCCAATAGGCTTTATACTAATAAAGTCACAATTCTCAATAGTTAATCCGTTATAATTGCCATTGGCCACCACACCCCTTAAGCCGCTATTTCCGGTTAAGCCCATTTTAATATACAAATTGTTAATTGTTACACTATCAGAAGAAACCTGAATTACATCTTGTCCCACAACAGAGATTATAGGTTTTATTGAATCGTAACCAAAAACTACAACAGGTTTGTTGATTAATTGTGTGCCGGCAAAGGCATAATTCCCGCTCGAAACCATGATGGTATCAAAATCTTGTGCCTGACTTACGGCATACGAAATAGAAGCACAAGGATTACCGGGTAAAGTACAATCGTTACCGATGGTGTCGTTCCCGTTTTCTGCAATGTAGCGATTTTGTGCTTGAACAAATACAGAAAAAGAAAAGAAAAATAAGAAAGCAAGTAAATTTTTAAACATAGTTTTTTGATTTTTTTGCAAAAATAATAAAAGGAAAATAACAAGGCTACCTAAAATAGAAAAAACTTGTGGCAATTTTCAACAAAACAATTATTAATTAAGCCTTTTTTACAAACTCTGACTTAATAGCCATTGCCCCAAAACCATCAATTTTACAATCAATATTATGATCACTGTTTACTAATTTTATGTTTTTTACCTTTGTTCCGGCTTTTATACTTTGCGGTGAACCCTTTACCGGAAGGTTTTTTATAATCACCACCGAGTCGCCATTTTGCAACAAATTCCCGTTGCTGTCACGTACTTCAAAAATATCACTATTTTCGTTTACGGTTTCATGATTCCATTCATGCCCACATTCAGGACATATCAATAAACTGTCCATTTCGTATGTGTAAACAGATTTACATTGCGGACAAGGAGGTAATTCAGTCATATTTATTGTTTATATTTTTTGTCAAAGATAATTAATCGTTTTATTACTTTCGTTATTTATTTGAGCCTTATGTCTGAAACACTTATTATTCCTGATTTTGATAACAAAGATGACAATTATAAATTGATATACCAACAAGCTGAAACAATGCTTGGTAGCGAAACTAACAGAATTGCTAATATGGCTAATTTGTGTGCCATTTTAAAATACGGAATGCACTTTTTTTGGGTTGGTTTTTATTTGGTTGAGCATAAAGAGCTTGTTTTGTCTGTTTTTCAAGGCCCGGTGGCTTGTACAAGAATTGCTTTTGGCAAGGGTGTTTGCGGAAAAGCTTGGAGCACCAAACAAACTTTAATTGTGAAGGATGTTGAAAAGTTTGAAGGACATATAGCTTGCAGCAGCTTATCAAAATCAGAAATTGTTGTTCCTCTTTTTGATCATAACAATAACTGTTATGGAGTTCTTGATGTTGATAGTGATAAGTTAAACTTCTTTGACCAAACCGATCAAAGATGGCTAGAAAAACTAGTGAGATTGATTTAGTTACTGCACATTTTATATTGCTCTTTCTCCTGTAAAATTTTTCGTTCTATATTGTTGTTTAGGAGGAATCCCCTAATTTAAAAAAATCATGGTTATCAGTTTACACCGATAACCATGATTAACTATAGTAATTGAAATTAATTGCCGAACAACAAAGAGAAATTATTCATCAATATGTTCTCCAATTCTCTCACGCTTGCTTGCCATTAAACTTTCATACTCTTCGCGCGAACCAACAATGATTTTTTCATATTCACGCAATCCGGTTCCGGCAGGAATTAAATGTCCAACAATTACATTTTCTTTCAAGCCTGCAAGAGTGTCGCGTTTTCCGGCAACTGCTGCTTCGTTCAACACTTTTGTTGTTTCCTGGAAGGAAGCAGCACTAATAAAGCTTTGTGTTTGTAACGAAGCACGTGTAATTCCTTGAAGTATTTGAATAGATGTTGCAGGAACAGCATCTCTGGCATCAACCGGTTTTTTGTCTTTGCGCTTCAACATACTGTTCTCATCTCTCAATTTACGTGCACTAATTATCATACCGGCTTTTATTGTTTCAGATTCACCAGCATCAATAACCACTTTCTTGCCAAACAACGAGTCGTTTTCTTCCATAAACTCTGATTTATTGACTAACTGTTTTTCCAAGAATCTGGTATCACCCGACTCAACAATTTCAACCTTACGCATCATTTGACGTACAATTACCTCAAAGTGCTTATCATTAATTTTTACACCCTGTAAACGATATACTTCTTGAATTTCATTTACCAAATATTCTTGAACAGCAGTTGACCCTTTAATTGACAAAATATCATCAGGAGTAATTGCTCCGTCACTTAATGGCATACCGGCTTTCACATAATCGTTTTCCTGAACAAGGATATGTTTTGATAAAGGAACTAAATAACGTTTTACCATACCTGTTTTTGACTCAACTATAACTTCACGATTACCTCGTTTTATTTTACCAAACGATACAATCCCGTCTATTTCTGTAACCACCGCAGGATTACTTGGATTTCTGGCCTCAAACAACTCAGTTACACGTGGTAAACCACCCGTAATATCTCCTAATTTACCTGATGCTCTTGGTATTTTCACAATTATCTGTCCACTCTCAACTTTATCCCCTTCAGATATAATTATATGGGCTCCTACCGGAACGTTATAACTCTTCAGTACTTCTTTTTTGTTGTTTACAATATGTATTGTAGGGTTTAAACTCTTATCTCTCGACTCAATAACAACTCTCTCGGTATGTCCGGTTTGCTCATCACTTTCTTCACGATAGGTTACACCTTCAATAAGGCCATCAAATTTAATCTTTCCTGATAGTTCTGAAATTATTAATGCATTATATGGATCCCATTCACAAATAATATCACCGGCCTTTACTATTGTATTTTCTTTCACATTTAAAATAGCACCATAAGGAATATGACTAGTATTAAGCACAATTCTGGTATTTGGATCAAGTACTCTGATTTCTCCCGAACGGCCAACCACTACAGTTTTTGAAGAGTTATTTTCTTTTCTTTCTATGGTTCTAATTTCTTCAAACTCAACTAAACCTTCGTATTTAGCTTTAATAACCGACTCAGAAGAAATGTTACCGGCAGTACCCCCAACGTGGAATGTACGTAAGGTTAACTGTGTACCCGGCTCACCTATACTTTGTGCTGCAATAACACCTACCGCTTCTCCTTGTTGTACCATTCGTCCGGTAGCCAAATTTCTACCATAACATTTAGCACAAACTCCGGTCTTCAATTCGCAAGTCAATACCGAGCGTATTTCAACAGACTCAATAGGCGAAGAGGAAATTAAATTTGCGTCATCTTCTTTTATTTCTTCTCCTCCCTTAATAATTAATTCACCGGTATTAGGGTGGTAGATATCATTAACGGCAGTACGTCCAAGAATTTTTTCGTATAAACTCTCAACAATTTCTTCATTTTTCTTTAGCGTAGTTGCTACAAGTCCTCTTAAGGTTCCACAATCTTCATCACTGATAATTACATCTTGCGAAACATCAACTAATCTTCTTGTTAAATATCCGGCATCAGCAGTTTTTAAAGCGGTATCAGCCAAACCTTTACGAGCACCGTGAGTAGAAATAAAGTACTCTAAGATGGATAACCCTTCTTTAAAATTAGAGATAATTGGATTTTCAATAATCTCGCCTCCGGTTGAGCCTGATTTTTGTGGCTTAGCCATCAAACCTCTCATACCGCTTAACTGGCGAATTTGTTCCTTAGAACCACGAGCCCCTGAGTCAAGCATCATATACACCGGGTTAAATCCTTGACGGTCTTTTACAAGTTGATCTAATAATCGTTTGGTTAGCTTACTATTGGTATGTGTCCAAATATCAATAATCTGGTTGTAGCGCTCATTATTAGTAATAAAGCCCATGTTATAGTTGGTCATTACCTCTTCTACCTGAATATTGGCATCTCCAATCATTTTTTCTTTATCCTCAGGAACAATAACATCGCCTAAGTTAAATGATAATCCACCTTTAAAGGCCATTCTAAAGCCTAGGTCTTTCATATCATCTAAAAACTTTGCTGTTTGCGCAACACCCGATACTTTAAGAATCAAACCAATAATATCACGTAATGATTTTTTAGTCAATAATTCATTAATAAAGCCTACTTCTTTAGGAACAACTTGATTAAATAATACACGTCCAACAGTAGTTTCTATTAATTTATTTACCAACTTATCTTCTTCCCAAACATTAACCTTAACCTTGATTATTGAATGTAAATCAACTTTTTTCTCGTTATAGGCAATAATTACTTCTTCGGGCGAGTAAAATGCTATACCTTCACCAAGCATAGTCTTTTCTGCATCGCTCTTTCTGGCTTTGGTCATGTAGTATAAACCTAAAACCATGTCTTGTGACGGAACCGTTACCGGAGCGCCATTAGCCGGATTTAATATATTATGTGAAGCCAGCATTAAAATCTGTGCTTCTAATACGGCAGCATTCCCCAGAGGTACATGTACTGCCATTTGGTCACCGTCAAAGTCGGCATTAAATGCGGTACAAACTAAAGGATGCAATTGTATAGCTTTTCCCTCAATTAGTTTTGGTTGAAATGCCTGAATACCCAAACGGTGTAGAGTAGGGGCACGGTTTAATAATACCGGATGACCTTTCAATATATTTTCAAGAATATCCCAAATAACAGCATCTTTTCTATCCACAATTTTCTTTGCAGATTTTACTGTTTTTACTATTCCTCTTTCAATAAGTTTTCGAATAATAAATGGTTTGAAAAGTTCTGCAGCCATATTCTTAGGCAATCCACACTCATGAAGTTTCATTTCAGGACCAACCACAATTACCGAACGTGCCGAGTAGTCAACACGCTTACCTAATAAGTTTTGACGGAAACGACCTTGCTTTCCTTTTAACGAATCGCTTAATGATTTTAAAGCACGGTTGGATTCTGTTTTAACGGCATTTGATTTTCGTGAGTTATCTAGTAATGAATCTACTGATTCTTGTAACATCCTTTTTTCGTTACGTAAAATTACCTCAGGAGCCTTAATCTCCATAAGTCTTTTTAAACGATTGTTACGAATAATTACGCGTCTGTATAAATCATTTAAGTCGGAAGTTGCAAATCTTCCTCCGTCTAATGGAACAAGAGGACGCAACTCCGGTGGAATTACCGGAATAACCTTTAATATCATCCATTCCGGTTTGTTTTCAATATTTAAGTTACTCATGCGGAACGACTCCACCACTTGCAATCTCTTTAAATCTTCGGTTTTTCTTTGTTGTGATGTTTCGTTGTTAGCCTTATGGCGCAATTGATAAGAAAGCTCATCTAAATTAATGCGTCTTAAAAGCTCAATTAAAGCTTCTGCACCCATTCCTGCAATAAACTTATTGGGGTCATTGTCTTCTAATAACTGATTCTCTTTCGGTAAAGTTTCTAAAATATTCAAATATTCTTCTTCCGATAAGAAATCTAAAGGCTTCACATCATCAGCAGCTTTAATTCCAGGCTGTATAACTACATATCTTTCATAGTATATAATTGAATCAAGTTTTTTTGTTGGTAATCCTAACAAATATCCTATTTTATTAGGAAGCGATCGGAAATACCAAATATGAGCCACGGGAACAACCAAACTGATATGACCCATACGCTCTCTTCTAACTTTTTTCTCGGTTACTTCAACTCCACAACGGTCGCATACTATACCTTTATAGCGTATTCTTTTGTATTTTCCACAAGCACATTCCCAGTCTTTTACCGGTCCAAAAATACGCTCGCAAAACAAACCGCCCATTTCGGGTTTGTAGGTACGATAATTTATGGTTTCAGGCTTTAAAACTTCGCCACTGCTTCTTTTGCTGATGCTTTCGGGCGAAGCTAAACTAATAGTAATGGTAGAGAAGTTGCTTTTAACTTTTGAATCTCTTTTTAAAAAAGCCATTTTATATTCAGGTTAAATTTATTTTTATTTATTGGTATAATTTTGAGCTACTTTGCTTATAAGCAAAGTAGCTCAAACAAGATTAGTCTAATGAAATATTAAGCCCTAAGCCTCTTAATTCATGCAACAATACATTAAAGGATTCAGGAATACCCGGAACAGGTAAATTTTCTCCTTTAACAATTGATTCGTATGCTTTAGCTCGTCCTACAACATCATCAGATTTTATGGTTAGTATTTCCTGCAAAATATTAGCTGCACCAAATGCCTCTAAAGCCCATACCTCCATTTCCCCAAAACGCTGACCTCCAAATTGGGCTTTACCGCCTAAAGGTTGCTGGGTAATTAATGAGTAAGGACCTATTGAACGGGCATGCATCTTATCGTCCACCATGTGACCCAATTTTAGCATATAGATAACACCTACTGTTGCTGGTTGGTCAAATTTTTCTCCTGTACCACCATCGGTTAAATATGTTCTACCAAAGCGTGGCAATCCGGCTTTATCAGTGTAATGATTAATATCATCCATAGAGGCACCATCAAATATTGGAGTAAAAAATTTCTGATTTAATTTCTGACCTGCCCAACCTAATACAGTTTCGTATATCTGCCCAAGGTTCATACGCGAAGGCACACCCAAAGGATTTAAAACAATATCAACAGGAGTTCCGTCATCTAGGAAAGGCATATCCTCATCACGTACAATACGCGCTACGATACCCTTGTTTCCGTGACGACCGGCCATCTTATCACCTACTTTTAATTTACGTTTCTTGGCTATGTAAACTTTAGCTAGTTGAACAATACCTGCCGGTAATTCATCACCTACGGTTAACGCAAATTTTTTACGTTTATACACCCCTAAAAGATCATTGGCTTTTATCGAGTAATTATGAATTAATCGCTTTATCTGCTCATTGGTATCTTTATCGGTAGTCCATTTACCCGGATTAATGTTTGCATAATCAATGCCGGCTAATTGCTTTTGAGCAAATTTTGTTCCTTTAGCAATAACAACTTCTTTAAAATTGGTTTGAACACCTTGTGATGTTTTGCCATTTACCAAAACAAAAAGTTTTTCAATAAGCTTGTTTTTCAATTCTGCTGCCTCTTGATGGTATTCTTCATCAAGTTTGGCTAAAATTGGTTTTTCCTCGCTCTTGGCCTTTTTATCTTTAATTACTCGGCTAAACAACTTCTTATCAATAACAACTCCTCGTAATGAAGGAGGAGCTTTTAATGAAGCATCTTTTACATCTCCGGCTTTATCGCCAAATATGGCTCGTAATAATTTTTCTTCCGGTGATGGGTCTGTTTCTCCTTTAGGCGTAATTTTTCCAATTAAAATATCACCTTCTTTAACCTCGGCTCCTACTCTAATTAACCCATTAGAGTCAAGCTCGCGAGTGGCTTCCTCACTTACATTTGGAATATCATTGGTTAACTCTTCAAGTCCACGCTTGGTATCTCTAACCTCCAAAACATACTCATCAATATGCAAAGAGGTAAATATATCCTCACGGGCAACTCTCTCGGAGATAACAATAGCATCTTCAAAATTATATCCTTTCCATGGCATAAAGGCTACTTTAAGGTTTCTTCCTAGTGCCAATTCTCCATTTTGTGTGGCATAACCTTCGCAAAGTACTTGTCCTTTATTTACTGTTTCGCCTTTTGTAACAATAGGTTTAAGGTTGATACATGTATTTTGATTAGTTTTTCTGAATTTGGTTAAGTTATACTTTTTTACATCTCCGTCAAAACTAACTAATCTTTCTTCATCTGTACGGTTGTATCTGATAACAATTTCATTAGCATCAACATATTCAACCACACCTTCGCCCTCGGCATTTATCAGTACTCTTGAATCTCTTGCAACAAGCGGTTCTAATCCTGTACCTACAATTGGAGCTTCTGGACGTAACAAAGGAACTGCTTGGCGCTGCATGTTAGACCCCATCAAAGCACGATTCGCATCATCATGCTCCAAGAATGGAATTAAGGATGCCGCAATGGATGCAATTTGGTTGGGAGCTACGTCAATTAGATTAACTTCGCTTGGTTCAACAATTGGCAAATCTCCGCCATTTCTGGCCTTTACGCGCTGGGTTAGTATATTTCCTTGATTGTCAAAATCAACATTTGCCTGAGCAATAGTTTTTTCATATTCTTGCTCTGCGCTTAAATATACTATATCTTCATCGGCATTTATTTTTCCTCCTTCTACCTTACGATACGGAGTTTCAATAAATCCGAGTTTATTGATTTTGGCATAAACACACAGAGATGATATTAATCCGATATTAGGACCTTCAGGGGTTTCAATAGTACATAAACGCCCGTAGTGTGTATAATGTACGTCACGAACCTCAAATCCGGCACGCTCTCTTGATAAACCTCCCGGTCCGAGTGCCGATAATCTTCTTTTATGGGCTATTTCAGCTAACGGATTGGTTTGATCCATAAACTGAGAAAGCTGATTGGTTCCGAAGAATGAATTTATTACTGATGATAATGTTTTGGCATTAATCAAATCAGTAGGGGTAAATACTTCATTATCGCGTACATTCATTCTTTCACGTATAGTACGAGCCATACGAGACAAGCCAACTCCAAATTGAGCATATAATTGTTCGCCAACGGTACGTACTCTTCTGTTACTTAAATGGTCAATATCATCAACATCGGCCTTAGAGTTAATTAATTCAATTAAATATTTAATAATTGAAATAATGTCTTCTTTGGTTAAAACTTTTGTATCTTCGGCAATATCTAGGTTTAGTTTTTTGTTAATTCTAAAACGCCCCACTACTCCTAAGTCATATCGTTTGTCGCTAAAGAATAATTTATCAATAATTCCTCTTGCTGTTTCTTCGTCAGGAGGTTCGGCATTACGCAATTGCCTGTATATATGCTCTACAGCTTCTTTTTCTGAGTTAGATGTATCTTTTTGTAAGGTATTGTAAATAATGGCGTAATCGGCTGAGTTAATATCTTCGCGATGCAATATAATAGATTTTACATTAGCATCCAGAATCTGGTCTAAATGATGGTTTTCTAATATTGTTTCACGTTCAATAATAATTTCATTACGCTCTACAGATACAACTTCACCGGTGTCTTCATCAACAAAATCTTCAACCCATGTTTTTAGTACACGAGCTGCTAATTTTCTTCCCAATGCCTTTTTTATTCCGGTTTTTGTAATTTTAAACTCATCGGCTAAATTAAAGATACCTAAAATATCTTTATCGCTTTCGTACCCAATAGCTCTAAGTAATGTTGTAACAGGCAATTTCTTTTTCCTGTCAATATAGGCATACATTACATTGTTGATATCGGTAGCAAACTCAATCCATGAGCCTTTGAAAGGAATAATACGAGCAGAGTATAACTTTGTTCCGTTGGCATGTCGGCTTTGACCAAAAAATACACCCGGAGACCTGTGTAACTGTGAAACAATTACTCTTTCGGCACCATTTACCACAAAAGTACCTTTAGGTGTCATATAAGGAATAGTTCCCAAATATACATCCTGAATAATAGTTTCAAAATCTTCGTGTTCGGGGTCGGTACAGTAGAGCTTTAGCTTTGCTTTTAAAGGTACACTATACGTTAAGCCACGTTCAATACACTCTTCAATACTGTAACGTGGCGGATCAATAAAATAATCAAGAAATTCGAGCACAAAATTATTACGTGCATCGGTAATAGGAAAGTTTTCAGCAAACACTTGAAAAAGTCCTTCGTTTTTTCTATTTTCAGGCGTAGTTTCTAATTGAAAAAAGTCCTGAAATGATTTTACTTGTATATCTAAAAAATCAGGATAAGGAATCTGATTTTTAATAGATGAAAAATTTATTCTGGGGGTTTTGGTTTTTGTTGTCAAGGTGCTTTAAATTGAAAATTATTAAGATTATTGCACTAAATTACAAATGGGAAAGCCTCCATTGATATTTATCATTGGAGGTCTTTACCATATCAGTTGTATTTAAGAAACTTCTTACTTAACTTCAACCTCAGCGCCTGCTTCTTCTAATTGTTTCTTAATTGACTCAGCATCTTCTTTAGAAATACCTTCCTTAACTGGTTTTGGGGCACCGTCAACTAAATCTTTAGCTTCTTTTAAACCTAATCCGGTAATATCCTTAACCACCTTTACTACACCTAATTTTGCAGCACCGGCATTCTTAAGAATTACATCGAATGATGTTTTTTCTGCGGCACCGGCACCTGCACCTGCACCACCGGCAGGAGCAGCAACTACAGCAGCGGCTGCAGCAGGCTCAATACCATATTCGTCTTTTAAAATTTGAGCTAACTCGTTTACTTCTTTAACGGTTAAGTTTACTAATTGTTCAGCAAAAGCTTTTAAATCTGCCATTTTAATTGTTATTTAATTGATTAGTATTTATTTGTTGTTTATTGTTGATTATTT
Source organism: Bacteroidia bacterium (assembly GCA_020845635.1). Classification (GTDB taxonomy): domain Bacteria; phylum Bacteroidota; class Bacteroidia; order UBA4408; family UBA4408; genus CAIKXD01. The sequence goes on along the minus strand of JADLFI010000030.1, from coordinate 94,668 downwards.
ATTTTTTCTTTTATTCAGGCTTTTCAGAAAGTGTTTTTACAATTCCGGCAATTTTGCCTCCGCCTGATTTAAGAGCGCTGATAACATTCTTGGCAGGACTTTGTAATAAGCCGATAATTTCGCCAATAAGTTCGTTTTTGCTCTTGATGTTTGCCAAGGTTTCAAGTTGATTATCACCTATATAAGAACACTCTTCAACATAAGCTGCTTTTAAAATAGGTCTATCGTTTTTAGCTCTGAACTCCTTAATAAGTTTTGCAGGCACATTACCTACCTCACAAAACATAACAGCGCTTGTCCCTTTTAAGACAGAGAATAATTCCTCATAGTTTTTTTCGCTACGCAACATTGCTTTTTGCAATAAGGTGTTTTTTACAACTTTTAAAGTTATATTATTCTTAAAACAAGCTTTTCTAAGGGCGTTGGTCTTTTCAACAGTTAGGGTTGAAGTGTCTGTTATGTAGAAGTTCGGATTGTTTTGTAAATCGGTAACTAATTCATTGATTAGTTGTTCTTTATCCTCTCTTGTTTTCATTGTTCTAAATATTTAGCTTAAAATTAATTTTACTATGATTACTGAAATTATGCTATTGATTTAGTTTCAATCATAACACTTGGGCTCATGGTGCTCGAAATGTAAACACTTTTAATGTAAACACCTTTGGCAGCAGATGGCTTTAATTTAATAATTGATTGCAATAGCTCTTGTGCATTTTCAGCAATTTTTTCACTGGCAAACGATACTTTGCCTATGGCCGTATGAATAATTCCGGCTTTATCTACCTTAAAATCAATTTTTCCGCCTTTTACTTCGGTAACCGCTTTTCCAACTTCAAGAGTAACAGTACCGGTTTTTGGATTAGGCATTAAACCTCTGGGGCCTAAAATTTTACCTAATGCACCAACTTTGCCCATTACCGATGGCATAGTTATTATAACATCTACATCGGTCCAGCCGCCTTTAATTTTGTCAATATATTCATCTAATCCAACATAGTCGGCTCCGGCAGCTTTTGCTTCGGCTTCTTTGTCAGGTGTACATAGTACTAATACTCTAACAACTTTTCCTGTTCCGTGCGGTAATGTTACAATACCTCTAACCATTTGGTTGGCTTTGCGAGGATCAACTCCCAGTCTTACACTGATGTCAACTGATGAGTCGAATTTAGTGGTGGTAATTTCTTTTACCAGTTTACTGGCTTCTGCTAAGGTATAGGCTTTGTTTTTTTCTACCAAGCCCAATACTTTTTTTCTGTTTTTGGTTAATTTACTCATTATTATAAATTTTGATGTCCAAACGCTCTTTTAAATAATTAAAAAAGCTCCATCTGTTAATACTATTGTATTACTTTGCCAAAGGCGATTCACCGGTAACGGTAATACCCATACTACGGGCTGTTCCGGCAACCATGCTCATAGCCTTTTCTACTGTAAAGCAGTTCAGGTCAGGCATTTTATCTTCGGCAATTGCTCTTACCTGTTCCCAGGTTACACTTCCTACTTTCTTTCTATTTGACTCTGCACTTCCAGATTTTACTTTTGCCATTTCCATTAATTGTGCAGCAGCCGGAGGTGTTTTAATGATAAAATCAAATGATTTATCAGAATAAACGGTAATCAATACGGGTAATATTTTTCCCGGACGATCTTGTGTTCTGGCATTAAACTGCTTGCAAAACTCCATAATATTTACACCCTTAGAACCTAAGGCAGGTCCAATTGGAGGTGATGGATTTGCTGCTCCTCCTTTTACTTGTAATTTTACATATCCTGTAATTTCTCTAGCCATTTTTAATATTGCTTTATGATATTTTTTATTACTCTCCTTGTGATTTATCTTTTTCTACTTGCATATAGCTTAACTCTAATGGAGTTCTTCTCTCAAATATTTTAACCATTACTTTTAGCTTTTTCTTTTCTTCATTTATTTCTTCAATTTCTCCGCTAAAATTATTAAATGGTCCGTCAATTACTTTTACTGTTTCGCCTACTCTGAAAGATATATTAAGTTCAGCCTCGCTTTCGGCCAATTCGTCAACTTTTCCTAATATTCTATTTACTTCCGACATTCTTAAAGGGGTAGGTTCACCTGATTTCTCGCCCAAAAAACCTATTACTCCGGTAATATTTTTTATGGTATGCTCAATTTCACCAACTAATGCTACTTCAATAAGGATATATCCCGGAAAAAAACTCCTTTCTTTACTTACTTTTTTACCATTTTTAAATTGATAAACTTTCTCGGTAGGAATAAGAACCTGTGAAACATAATCCAACATCCCCAAACGTCCAATTTCGAGCTCAATATATTGTTTTACCTTTTTTTCCTTACCGCTAACGGTTCGAACAACATACCACTTTTTTACAATATCATTAGAAGTTGTGTTCATTATTTTTAGTTGGCAAGCTTATAAAGATTTTCCATAATAAATCTAAAACCGGAATCCATTCCTAACACTATTAAAGCAATAATTAAAGAAGCAATCATTACAATTACAGCACTATTTTGTGCTTCGCTCCAAGTTGGCCAAGTTACTTTATGCACCAGTTCTTGGTAAGCATCTTCAATATATAATTTAATTTTGTTCATTGTCCTATCTTAAATTTATGACTCTATGTATTTGCACGGGCGGAGAGATTCGAACTCCCATCAAAAGTTTTGGAGACTTCTATTCTACCCTTGAACTACGCCCGTTTAGTGTTAACAGTGGTAGTGGATTAGAGCAGTAATAATGGCGAAATTAATCGCCATTATTTAATATTAAGTATCCAATACCAATATTTATTACTTCACTATTTCTATTACCTGACCGGCACCAACAGTTCTACCACCTTCGCGGATAGCAAAACGTAAGCCTTTGTCCATAGCAACAGGAACGATTAATTTAACGGTTATTGTTACGTTATCGCCAGGCATTACCATTTCACGTCCTTCAGGCAATTCAATTTCTCCGGTTACGTCAGTTGTACGTAAGTAGAATTGCGGACGGTATTTGTTATGGAATGGGGTATGACGACCACCTTCTTCTTTTTTCAAAACATAAATTTCAGCTTTGAAAACAGTATGTGGAGTTATAGAACCAGGTTTTGCAATTACCATTCCTCTACGGATTTCGTTCTTGTCAATACCACGTAATAATAAACCTACGTTATCTCCTGCTTCACCCTTGTCTAATATCTTACGGAACATTTCAACACCGGTTACGGTTGATTTTAATTTTTCTTCTTGCATTCCTAAGATTTCAACCTCTTCACCGGAGTTTATAATACCTGTTTCAATTCTTCCGGTAGCTACAGTACCACGACCGGTAATTGAGAATACATCTTCAACAGGCATTAGGAAAGGCTTTTCAACTTCACGTGGAGGCACCGGGATATAAGAATCTACAGCAGCCATTAGTTCGTTTACTTTTTCAACCCATTTTGGTTCACCATTTAATGCACCAAGAGCAGAACCACGGATAATAGGTGTATTATCGCCATCAAATTGGTAAAAAGATAATAATTCACGAATTTCCATTTCAACTAAGTCTAACAATTCAGCATCGTCAACCATATCTACTTTGTTCATAAATACAACAATTCTAGGTACACCTACCTGACGCGCTAATAGAATATGCTCACGTGTTTGAGGCATTGGACCATCGGTAGAAGCAACCACCAAAATAGCACCATCCATCTGAGCCGCACCTGTTACCATGTTCTTTACATAGTCAGCGTGACCCGGACAGTCAACGTGCGCATAGTGACGGTTTGCTGTTTGATATTCTACGTGAGAAGTATTAATAGTAATACCTCTTTCTTTTTCTTCAGGAGCATTGTCAATTGTTGAGAAGTCTCTTTTTTCAGCTAAACCTTGGGCAGCCAATACTGAAGAAATAGCAGCAGTTAAGGTTGTTTTACCATGGTCAACGTGACCAATTGTACCAATATTAACATGCGGTTTGGAGCGGTCGAATTTTTCTTTTGCCATTGCAATAATTGATTTAAGTTGTGTTTATTTTTGTTAGTTGTTTGTTTATGATATTTAATATTAATTTTTTTAAAGTTTTGAGCCGTTGGAGGGAATTGAACCCTCGACCTCGTCCTTACCAAGGAAGTGCTCTGCCACTGAGCTACAACGGCCGGTAAAGAATAGCCGAAACTTTAAAAAAAATAGAGCGGAAGACCGGGCTCGAACCGGCCACCCTCAGCTTGGAAGGCTGACGCTCTACCAAATGAGCTACTTCCGCTTATTTTTTACAATATATGATTTTGTAATATTCTGTGGGGAGAGGAGGATTCGAACCTCCGAAGTCGAAAGACGGCAGATTTACAGTCTGATCCATTTGGCCACTCTGGAATCTCCCCAAACTAATTTTTACAAAATTAAAATACTATTCAAATTCAAAGAACTTTTGCGAGCCGATGGAGGGATTCGAACCCCCGACCAGCTGATTACAAATCAGCTGCTCTGGCCAACTGAGCTACATCGGCTTATTTCCCTTTTGTTTCTAAAAGACTTATTTTTTTACACAAAAAATGCAGCCCTCTTCTAAAAAAGGACTGCAAATGTATAAATCTATTTTTTATTTACAAAACTTATTTTTATTTTTTCAAAGAAAAATCCACAAAAAATAATTTTTTATATTCCTTTTAGCTTTTCCTTGTGTTTTTTTAACTGTTTGGTAAGTGCGTCAATCGAAGTGTCTATGGCTTCTTCAAACGTTTGGCAGTTTCTTTTGGCAAATAAATCCTGACCTGTTACCCTTAGTTTTATTTCTGCTACTTTATTTTCGGCTGTGTCGTTTTTTTCTATTCTTAGAAATACGTTACCTTCAATAATCCCATCATGAAACTGATTTAACTTTTCAACTTTATCCTGAATAAATGCTAGCAATTTCTTGTCTGCATCAAAGTGAATTGACTGAATTTGGACTTTCATAGATTATTTCCTCCATTTTAGTGAATAAATTTTAACTTTACGCTAGGCTTAATTTCTGTTTAAGCCAAAGGGTTTCCCAAAAATAATTGTAAATTTGCTATATACCAAAAAAAATGGTTAATAATTTTTGAAAAGTATTTTGTGTTTACTTAAACTGTTGATAATTAATAGTTTTAATTATTCTTTGGACACTTATTTATCTAATATTACCTTGATTTGTCGCTTTTTTATTGTATAATTATTTTGTTGAACGATATACCTGTTTTGCTCTTAACTTGTAAAAAGTATATTCCTCTGCTGGTAATTTCGGGTTGTATCTGCAAATTTTTATCGGTTTTATAAACTATTTTGTATGGAACTTTCTGAAATGAGGCATTGAATAAATTTACTACATACTCATTAGAGAATTGACCATAAACATTAATTATTTCATTTGTTGAAGGGTTAGGGAATACAATAATATTGCTATTTCCGGTAGAAACAGGTATTAGTCCAAGCGAAGTATTAACTATAGGAAAAATGGCATAATCGGCATTTAACGGCCAGTTATATTTTAGGCTGTACCATTGACCCGAAGCATCTTGTTCCCACGATTGTTCTCGGTTTCCGGCATCGCCATCTTTGTTGGTGTACAAAGCAACCGTGTCAGCTTGAAACAAATGTTCAAAATCAATCCCAATGGCAAAATTACTATCGGTAAATATAGGACTATTATAAACAAACATGTTGCCATTAGTTGTATCTATATCACTTACCTTTAAGGAATCTTTGAAAATAATGTTTCCCGGGCAAAGTGCGCTATTACTTGCTGTAGTTTTGCCAAGATTATCCATAGCATAATAATTTATGTATAGGTATGAAGAATCGTTTAAAGAGTGGTAGGCTTTGTATCCAAAGTTCATCATTACAGCAAATATATTGCATAAGTTCCCGGCTTTAAACTCTTGAACCTTAGCTTTATCATGATATGCATTGTTGCCCGACACATACCCACCTCCGGGTGATTGATATAGGCTGTAGGATAAACTGTCAAAATACTGTTTGTTCAGGGTGTCGTTTTGGGAGTACGAAATCTCAGCCTTACTATTAAGGGATATAACGGTACAAAGAATTACTGCGAATTGAGAGAATCTATTACTATACATATATTTATGATTAAGAAAACTCAAAAATATTAAGAATTACCTTGTAAATGGATATTAACTTTTATTAATTTAATTTTTACTAAGTAACTGAAAACTTTATTGTGAAATGCTAAAGCCATGTATTTGATACTGCATAGTGAGAAATATCGGGGTTTAAAGGCTTACACTATTGGAAATGCTTTAGAACCCGACATTCCACCATCACTTTCAGCGACAAAAGCAAAGCCGGCTTGGTTATAAGACTTTGCCGGATAAATACTCGTAATAGAAGAATAACTTACAATATATCCTTGGGTAGGGTGTGCAAGAATTTCTTTGTGTGTAATACTCTTCTGAATTACTTTATGAGCTTCATATTTACAAACAGTTTCGCTTGTTTTCGAATATAAGCTACTATTAAAACTATTGCCAATACTAGGAAATAATTTTCCAATAGGTATATAATTAATATTGTAATTACCAAAGGAATGGGAAAGAAACATAAGAAAATATATGCTTAACTATATTTCTACGCCTCAACTGCCTGGTTCTCATAAGATTCAATAGGAGGACAAGCACAAATTAGATTTCTATCGCCATGTGCATTATCAACACGCGAAACGCTTGGCCAGAATTTTGCCTCTTTAATCCAGTTTAACGGAAATACTGCTTTTTCTCGACTGTAGCTATGTTTCCACTCACTGTTAACAACAGATTTTGCCGTATGTGGTGCATTTTTCAACACATTATCTTCTTTAGAGTATGTACCCTCAACAATTTCATAAATTTCATTTTTTATCTCAATTAAGGCCTCACAAAACCGGTCGAGTTCTGCCTTTGACTCACTTTCGGTAGGTTCAACCATAATCGTTTCGGCTACAGGGAAAGATACTGTAGGTGCGTGAAACCCATAATCCATTAATCTCTTGGCAATATCAGCGACTTCAACTCCTGCATTACGCTTAAACTCACGGCAATCCAATATCATTTCGTGAGCACAGCGACCATTATTACCACTATATAAAGTAGGGAATACATTAAATAATCTTTCTTTGATGTAGTTGGCATTTAAGATAGCCATTTTGGTAGCCTCGGTTAAACCTTCGCCACCCAACATTTTAATATATCCGTATGAAATTAGCAATATTAGCGCACTTCCAAAAGGAGCAGCCGAAACAGCATTAATAGCTTTATTGCCACCTGTTTTAACATAAACATGACCCGGTAAGAATGGTACTAAATGAGCAGCTACACCAATTGGCCCCATACCCGGACCACCACCCCCATGTGGTATGGCAAAGGTTTTGTGAAGATTTAAATGGCAAACATCTGCTCCAATAGTTCCGGGACTGGTAAGACCTACCTGAGCATTCATATTGGCTCCGTCCATATACACCTGCCCTCCGTTTTTATGAACAATATCTACTATTTCAATAATGCTTTCTTCATAAACACCATGTGTAGAAGGATAAGTAATCATAATACACGAAAGTTCGTTTTTATATTTCTCGGCTTTTTCTTTTAAGTCAGTCACATCAATATTTCCTTTCTCATCGCATTTTACCACCACTATACTCATGCCACACATGGCAGCCGATGCAGGGTTAGTACCATGAGCCGATGATGGAATTAAAGCAACTTTTCTATGAGTATCTCCTTTGGAGTGATGATAGGCTCTGATTACCATTAATCCGGCATACTCACCCTGAGCACCTGAGTTGGGTTGAAAACTCATTGCTGCAAAGCCTGTAATTTCACATAAATCTTTCTCTAACTGATGAATAATTTCATAATATCCTTCGACTTGATTTTTAGGAACAAATGGATGAATATGGGCAAACTCGGGCCAAGTTATAGGGTACAACTCAGCAGCAGCATTCAGTTTCATAGTGCACGAACCCAATGAAATCATTGAGTGAGTAAGTGATAAATCTCTGTTTTCTAATTTTTTGATATAACGCATCATTTCACTTTCAGAATGGTACATACTGAAAATGGGATGCGTAAGGATATCTGATTTTCGTGCCAAAGCTGAGGTTGCAATAATATTATCTGCTTCATTAATACTTACAGCAGCAGGGTTACTCTTTTTGACAGCCGAAGCAAATAAAGCTATAATAGCCTTTATATCCTCTTCTTGAGTGGTTTGGTCAAAAGCAATACTTAAGGTATTACTATTGATGTAATTAAAATTAATACCTAAACCTAATGCTATACTTTCTATTTCACTGCAATTAACCCCTGCAGGCAGCTCTACTTTTATGGTATCAAAATACAAAGGGTGAGTAATGCTGTAACCTAGGTTTTTTAAGGCTTTGGCTACAGTAACTGCCGATAAGTGTACTTGTTTGGCAATTCCTTTAATCCCTTCAGGGCCGTGATATACGGTAAACATTCCGGCCATAATAGCCAATAAAGCTTGTGCTGTACAAATGTTAGAAGTTGCTTTATCTCGTCTTATATGTTGTTCGCGAGTTTGCAAAGCCATACGTAGTGCCGGATTTCCTGAAGCATCAACTGATACTCCAATAATTCGCCCGGGTAAAACCCTTTTATACTCTTCTTTACAGGCAAAATAAGCAGCATGTGGCCCACCAAAGCCCATAGGCACACCAAAACGCTGTGTATTGCCAACTACCACATCGGCTCCCCAGGAACCCGGAGGGGTAAGCAGAGCTAAACTTAAAATATCGGCTGCAACAATAACACCTGCTTCGTGTTTTTTTGCTTCTTCGCTAAATTGTTTGTAGTCAACCACAGCACCATCTTTGCCCGGATATTGAACGAGTACACCAAAAAATGAATTGTCGAGTTGAATGGTTTTATAATTACCTATGATTACTTCTACCCCAATTGGATTAGCTCTTGTTTTAATTACATCAATACTTTGTTCAAAGCAATTTTCATCAACAAAAAACTTATTGGCATTTCTTTTAACCGCATCTTTTGTTCGGTTGTGAAATAACATAGCCATAGCTTCTGCTGTGGCTGTACCTTCGTCAAGCAATGAGGCATTGGCAATTTCCATTTGGGTTAAGTCCATAATCATGGTTTGGAAATTTAGTAAAGCTTCTAAACGCCCTTGTGCTATTTCGGCCTGATACGGAGTGTAGGCGGTGTACCATCCGGGATTTTCCAGAATATTACGTTGTATTACAGCCGGAATAATAGTGTTGTAATAACCTAAACCTATATATGATTTATATACTTTGTTTTTAGCAGCAATATTTTTTAAATTATTCAAATATTGATATTCGCTCATTGGAGCATCAATTTTTAAGGGTTTTTTTAAGCGAATAGCCGAAGGTACAGTTTCGTTAATTAAAGTATCAACCGAATCGGCATGAATTACTTTAAGCATTGATTTTATTTCGTGTGTGCGCGGTCCGTTATGACGGTTTACAAATTTATCGGTATGCATTAATGATATAATTATTGATTAAAATTATTAACTCAACAAATGTATATTTATTACTTTAATGTTCAAATGCTTTTAGTTTTATTTAATTAATTGTTTCGTAAAACTTTTTGTACGGAAATAAACTTTCATTATTAATCAAATAAAAAAGACAATTGGTATAAGGTAGGTTTTGTATAATATTGCATTATAAAAACAAATTGAATTTGGAAAAGATTAAAGAATATTTTAAAAATATAAATCAGCAGCAGCTAGCACAGTTTGCTATGCTTGGCGATTTGTACAAAGAATGGAATAACAAGATAAATGTTATTTCCAGGAAAGATATAGATGAACTGTATGAAAGGCATGTGCTGCATAGCTTGGCCATTGCTAAAGTAATTCAATTTAAACCTAACACTGATATTTTAGATGTAGGTACAGGCGGTGGGTTTCCGGGTATTCCGCTAGCAATAATGTTTTCGGACTGTAATTTTATATTAGTGGATAGTATAGGAAAGAAAACACAGGTGGTTAGTGCAGTTGTGGATGCTTTAGGTTTAAAAAACGTGAAGGTTATGAACACCAGAGCTGAAAAGCTAAATGAACATTTTGATTATGTAGTGAGTCGTGCAGTGGCTCCTGCCTCAGATTTGATTGGCTGGACAAAGCATTTAATAAGCCATCATCATTTTCATGAGAAGCCCAATGGTTGGCTGTTATTGAAAGGGGGTGATTTAACTGCCGAGTTGAAAGAACTTAAAATGAAGTATAAAGTATTTGCCATAAATGATTTTTTCAAGGAAAGCTTTTTTGAACAAAAAGCAGTAGTATATATCAGTAGCAATAATTCTAAAAATTTCCCATAAAAAATCCTCTTTGAACACTGCTGAAGCAGATCAAAAGAGGATTTTTTGAAAAGAAATAATATTAACTATATTCCGAATTTCTTCAAGCGTTCATCTAATTGTTTGGCCAATTCTTCTTGCTTATATATTCGGGCTACTTGGGCCGTTCTTTGTAAAACAGCCATGGCTTGTTGTTTCTCGGTGTCAATGCTTTCCGACAGTTTACCACTAAATCTGAGGTAGTAATTCAAATCTTCTTCATAAATATCAGCAATGCTTTTCAATAATTCATTGCCTTCTTTATTCATCTCTAATTTAAAATATGTTTCGGCTAAAGGAAGCATAAAATAATTATATGGTACATTTCTGCGAGGCATTTCGGTCATACACCTTTCCATTACTTTTTTGGCTTCTTCTTTCTTCCCCTCTAAAATTAAAGCATCTGCCAAACGAGAAAAATTATTTCTAAGGTTCATGGTCATGCGTAGGTTATTTTCATCCATATAGATATCTTTCTCGCCCATTCCACCCCATTTAAACTTATTCATCATATTCTCAAACATTAGAGCAGTGTTTACCTTTCCGGTTTGTCCGTCTGATGAACGCATGTTCATAGGCACCAAGCGATAAGCCAGTCCTTCTAACTGGAAGTATGGCTCAAGATTTAAGTATGCGTCATCGCCTACAGTAACTGCAAAATAAATAGGTCTTTTCCAGTTATTATTTGCAATTATATCCATAATCATTAAATCGTTTTTCATAATATATCTCTTGGTAATTTTCCACGGAATTTCGGTTAATATCTGATCTTCCTTATCTTTGCTAACGGTACCGTTACTAATTACTGCATTTTTATCAACCGGAATAGCTATTTTTTCGGTAGGCAGATAGCTTAGATCCATGCCACCTTGGGTTTGAATTTTTGCTTTTGGGTCTTCGCTACCAACAAACTCCATTATTTGTTTAATATTATAGTATTTGGTGCTATCTTTTATAATTGATGGGTTATAATATACCGGCAAATAATCTCTTGTTCCCTGACGGTATTGGTCTTCGGTTAAAGAAAGAGGCAACGGGTCAGAGTCGTAGGCTTTTCTTCGTAATTGTTCAATATACCAATCGGTATTAGATAAGCTAAGATTTACTACCCTAACATCAGTTCTTATACCCTCAACTTCCTGAGCATACCATAGCGGGAAGGTATCATTATCGCCATTGGTAAATAATATTGCGTTAGGTGCGCATGAGTTAAGGTAGTTGGCTGCAAAATCGCGTGCGGTATAGCGGTGACTTCGATCATGATCATCCCATCCGTCTTTGGCCATAATTACCGGAGCTGCAAGCATACCAATAACAAAAGCTAACAGGGTGCTTCCTTTAAATGATATTTTCTTTGAAAACAAATCAGCCAAAGCATATACGCCCAAACCTATCCAAATAGCAAAAGCATAGAAAGAGCCTACATAAGCATAATCACGTTCACGGGGCTGGTACGGAGTTTGGTTCAGGTAAATAACAATAGCCAAACCGGTTAAGAAGAATAATAAGAACACCACAAAGCCATCTGATTTATCTTTCTTAAAATGAAAAAACATTCCAACTAAACCTAGAACCAACGGTAAGAAATAAAAACGATTGTATCCTTTATTAGAGCTTAGGCTGGAAGTAATGTTTTCTTGTGGCCCTAGTCGCAATGCATCTAATGGTTTAACCCCACTTACCCAATTACCTTTTAGTACCCCACCATGTCCCTGTATATCATTCTGTCTTCCGGCAAAATTCCACATAAAATAGCGTGCATACATGTGTCCAATTTGATAACGGAAGAAATAGGTTAAGTTTTCACCAAAAGTAGGTTTCATAACGGTCTTTGATTCTCCGTTATAATCAGTATAACTCACGGGAGTTCCTTTAACATCACCCCAATCTTTATATCCGCTTACATGATTTCTCTGGTCGCTATACATACGTGGGAAAAGGGTATTAAAACGACTATCGTAATTCGGGATACTGTTTTTCTTATCCTGCGTTATAACATACTTACCTGCTCTTTTATCTTTTGTATATACAGGATTACCATCTTTGTATGGTTGTGACTGGTCGAGAGGAGCATTATAGTACTGACCGTAAACAATTGGCCAGTCGCCATATTGTTCACGAGTTAGATAGGCCAGCATGTTAATGGCATTTTCAGGATTATTTTCGTCCATAGGGGTATTGGCTTGTGAGCGTATAACCAAGGTAAAGAAGGAAGAATATCCTATCAGTAACATAGTAATAGCTAAAATACCCGTGTTTAAGACTGTTTTATTATGTTTATGTGTGTACCAAAGCCCCCAAACAGATAAACCAATTAATATTAAGAAATAAAAAATGGTTCCTGAATTAAACGGTAACCCAAGGAAATTAACAAAGAACAACTCAAAATTAGCAGCCCATTTTACAATGCCCGGGATAATACCTGCCTGCACAATTCCTAAGGTAAATACAGCAATAAAAGCGGTAATAATAAATCCTTTACGAGTAAACTCATATCGTCTAAAATAATAAACAAATACAATTGCCGGAATGGCTAATAAATTTAACAAGTGAACACCTATTGACAAGCCTACCAAATAGGCAATTAAGATAATCCAACGTAGGCTATGCGGTTCATCTGCCAACTCGTCCCATTTTAATATGGCCCAAAATACAATAGCGGTAAAAAACGATGACATAGCATATACTTCTCCTTCAACTGCCGAGAACCAAAAAGAATCCGAAAAAGTATAGGCTAAGCTTCCAACGATACCGCTGGCCATAATCACCCAAATTTTGTCGTTATTAATTTCACCGGCTTTTAAGGCAATTTTTTTAGCAAAAGCCGTTATTGACCAAAACAAGAACAAAATAGTAAAAGCACTACATAAGGCACTCATGGAGTTAACCATTCGTGCTGCCCCATGTTGGTCAGAAAATAATGTAAAAAATCGACCAATTAAATTAAACAAAGGAGCTCCTGGCGGATGCCCCACTTCTAACTTATATGCCGTGGCAATGTACTCTCCACAATCCCAAAAACTGGCCGTTGGCTCAATTGTTGAAAGATAAACAAAAGCCGCAACAACAAAAACAACCCAACCTGTAATTGTATTAATTTTTTTGTAAGTCATATTATAAATTAAATAAGTGTTTTTATTAAAAGAAAAATTAAATACTCTGTTTTCAAGGTGGCGAAATTAGAAAAATTATTCTACTATGAGCAAAGTTGAAAGTTAGGGATAATAAATCAATATTTTTTAGTTTGAAAAAATAACCCCATTTCTTTTTGTAACAATCACGGTATAAGCTGTTTATATTGCAATAATACAAAAGAAGCATTACGTTTAAATGTTAAAGATGTTTCGAAAACAAAAAAAATATTTGTTAAAAGTAATTTTGTGCATAAATTGCGCTATCAAAATTTATATAAACCACAATCTATTTTATTTAATTATGTTAAACAAACCTATCAATTTAAGAAAAATTACCATGATACTTATGGTAATGATTTTTGGGCTGTCGGGAACACATTTATTTGCACAAGCTAATAAAGTTAATTCCGAGCCTGAGAAGAAGCAGGTACCTACAAGTACCAGAAAGACTGCTACAATGAGTGATCAGGCTCCTAAAGAAGCCCAAAAAAGTGAGGCTGATTTAAAACGCCAACAAGCTATTCAGGAAAGAATGAGCAAGTCGGCAAACGAAACAAAAAAGCAGAATATTGAAAAAGAACAAGCAGAAAAAATGACTGTTAAGTCAAATGCTCCTTCTACTTCTGCTGTTAATTCTGTTGGAACCATATCTAAAGTTAACAACAACCAAACGGCCACTAACAATGAAAATGTAAAAGCTGAATGGGAAAAGAAAAAAGCCAAATTAGTAGCTGATTTAAAAGCCCGTGGAGCCTCTGATGAAGACATAAACAATAAGGTGGCTACCTTGGAAAAGCAAATGAATATTAATAACAATTCAAATAAATAATTAATTATGACAAACAGGTACAACTTTTTTACAAAGTGTGGAGTGCTATTGGTTGTTTTTGCCTTTCTATGTAACGTAGTTTCGGCACAACCCTTTCAGGTTGGTAATGGTACAAACCAAAACACTACCACCAATTACCCTGCTCCTTATGGTAACTTTTATTGGGGAGCTAAACATCAGTTTTTAGTTACTGCTGCCGAGCTTACCGCTGCCGGAGCTTCTAATGGTGATATTACTGCATTGGGATTTGATGTTGTTACAGCCCAAGGAACTCCTCTCAGTAATTTTGAGATTAAAATTGGCACAACTGCGCTTAACGACTTAAGTGCCTTTGAAGCAGGACTTACTTCGGTATATACTATTGCCAGTTATACCGAAACAGCCGGTGTCAATATGCACACATTTCTTACACCCTTTAACTGGGATGGAGTAAGTAATTTAATTATTGAAACTTGTTTTAACAACAGCAGTTACACTAACAATGCTATAGTTAACAGAACAGTCACTTCCTTTAACTCTGCTGTTTATTACAGAGGAGATAATGCGAATGTTTGTTCAACTCCTGGAGCAGTTACTGCATCAACCAGCCGACCTAATATGTATTTTGAGATTATCGGAGGTTTTCCTTGTGTTGATCCACCCACAGCCGGTGTTACTGTAGCTAATATTAACCCTATTTGCCCGAGCGAGAATTTAATTCTTTCATTACAAGGGCAATCTACAGGTTCTGGACAAACCTATCAATGGCAAAGTTCACCTGACGGTGTTAGCTGGTCGCCAATTATTGGGGCTACTAACCCATCATATATGACTAACCAAACGGTAACCACTTATTACCGATGCTTGGTTACATGTGGTCTTTCTAGTGTACCATCAGATTTTTTAATGGTAACTTCCAATCCTCCAACACAATGCTATTGTACTGCAGGGGCAACTATTTGTGATGAATATATTAGTGATGTATCTATTGCAGGGGTTACAAACCCGAGTGCATGTGGGGTTAGTGGTTATACAGATTATACTGCTATAACCATTCCATTAAGCCAATTAACCCCATATCCTATGACAGTAACTAATGGCGCACCATGGTCTTCTGATCAATGTGGTATTTGGATTGACTGGAATCAGGATGGAGATTTTGATGACCCTGATGAATCAATGACCGTTACTGGATCTCCGGGCGTTGGACCTTATACTACTACCATTACCCCTCCGGGAACTTCTTTATTAGGAACTACTCGTATGCGTATTCGCATTGTTTTTGCAAACACACCAGACCCATGCGGAAATACTACCTATGGGGAAGTTGAAGATTATACTATTGAAGTTTTACCGGCTCCTTCGTGTCCTTTTGCTTCTAATATTTTGTTTAATAATGTTACCAGTTCCACTGCTGATGTTGATTGGGATGACTCACCTACAGGAGTAGGGTATGAAATTCGTTGGAAAGCCGTTTCTGAACCTGTTACCGTTCCAACGTGGGATACTCCAACACCTACTGCAGTATCTAATTATAGTATATCGGGGCTAACACCAAACACCCTTTACGAAGTTCAAATAAATGTTGATTGTGGAGGTGGTGATTTTAGTGGTTTCTCTTTCAGTTATACGTTTAACACCTCATGCGCATTAACTGATTGCCCTCCGGGAGCAATTCTGGAAAATGAAGCTTGTGGTACTGATGCTAATGGCGGCTGTAATATGATTGTTCCGGCTTATGAACCTATTAGCTGTGGTCAAACTATTTGTGGTACTGCTTGGTCATCGTCAACTACAAGAGATACCGATTGGTTTGAGTTTACCCTAAGCCAGCCAAGCACTGTTACATGGAGTGTTGATGCCGATTTTCCTGCCAATGTGGGTTTTGTTGATGCATCAGCAGGTTGTGGGTCTCCGGTTTTCTTTAATGTTACGTCAAATGCCGGAGATTGCTCAGGAACCTCAACCGTTCAAAATTTAGCTGCCGGTACTTGGTGGCTGTTTGTGTCACATTCAAACTTTGACGATGCCTATGGTTGTACCTCAGGAAAAACAAGATATGTAGGAACTCTTTCTTGTGTTCCTTTAGCGGTAGCAGCTAACGATGAGTGCTCAAATGCCATTTCAATAATTCAAGATGTTGTTTGTAACCCTGTTTCGGGAAGTGTAGAAAATGCTACTCAATCGCTTCCCGGTTGTGTTGGTACTGCCAATGATGATGTTTGGTATTCTTTTGTAGCCATTAGCACTACAGCATTAGTTCAAGTAACCGGGTCAGCCTCATTCGATCCTGTTGTTCAGGTATTTGATGCTTGTGCCGGAACCAGCTTGGTTTGCTCAAATTCTACCGGAATAGGAGCCACCGAAATGGCTACCGTTAGTGGACTTACTCCGGGTAATACTTATTATGTACGCGTATATGATTTTGGCATGGGTGATCCTGCTACTTTAACTTTTGATATTTGTGTTACCGATCCGGGACCAATTATTATCATGAATAATAATAATGATGAAAACACATGCAATGCCATGTTCTATGATTCAGGTTCAGGCTCAGGAAACTATCAAAGCAATGAAAACTACACCAAAACAATTTATCCTGATTCTCCGAACAGTTTAATTCAGGTAATTTTTAATTCATTTGAAACAGAAAGCGGCTGGGATGGCTTAGTCATTTATAATGGCCCGGATGCCACCTACCCAATGATTGCTTCTCCATTGCCTGCCGGAAATAACGTGGTCAACTGCCCTGCCGGCTCATGGTATGGAACTACCAGCCCCGGAACAGTTACCTCTTCAGATCCTAGCGGTGCTTTAACCTTTGTATTCAGAAGTGATGGAAGTGTTACCAGACCGGGGTGGGAAGCTACTGTAAGTTGTATTTCGGCTGCGAATGCACCGAGCTGTGCTATTAACTTATCGCCAGCCGATTTAAGTACTGCTGTTAATCCTAACCCTACTTTAACTTGGTCGCCAGGACCGGGCACGCCTCCAACCGGATACGATGTTTATTTTGGAGATACTCCTAACCCTCCGTTAGTAAGCACAAATCAAGTAGCAAATAGCTATAGTCCGGGATTGTTAAACTTTGGTACAACATATTATTGGTATGTTGTTCCGGTAAATGCTAATGGCTCTGCTACGGGTTGTTCTGAAATAAGCTTTGAAACTGATAATAATGTGGTATATTGCCCTGCTTCTAATAGTATTTGTGATGAATATATTAGTAATGTTGAGATAGGCACTATTAACAATGCCAGTGCTTGTTCCGGAGGTTATTCTGATTATACTGCTTTATCAACTGACGTAAACCAAGGATTAAGTTATCCGATTACAGTAACTAATGGCGTAACAATCTGGGCAAGTGATGAATGTGGAATTTGGGTTGATTGGAATCAGGATGGCGATTTTGATGATCCTTTTGAAGCTATTTCTGTAACCGGAACACCAGGGGTTGGTCCTTACACCGCTAATATTGATGTACCGGTAACTGCTACTTTAGGACAAACTAGAATGCGTATCAGAATTAATTATGCCGATACTCCTGAGCCTTGTGGTACTTCAACATTTGGTGAAGTAGAAGATTATACTTTAAATATTTTGCCTGAACCTTATTGTGCATATCCGGGCGGTTTAAATGTAACTAACCTTAGCCCAACTGATGCCCAATTAAATTGGAATTCCATTACAGATGCTATTGTTTATTTAGTAAGATACAAAGAAGTTTCCGATCCTGGAACTGCACCTACATGGGTTACTCCTTCAATCGTTAATGCACCTACTACTTCCTTAGCTATTTCCGGCTTAACAGCCAATACAGAATATGAGTTTCAGGTACAAACCGATTGTGGAACTACTCCTTTTGGATTTAGTCCATCTTATATCTTTACAACACCATGCAGTAACACTGTATGCCCTCCGGGTGCAATCCAAGAAGGAGAAGCATGTGGTGCCGATGTAAATGGTGGTTGTAATATGCCTGTTCCTTTCTATACTCCAATTGAATGTGGTGATGTTATTTGTGGTACAGCTTGGGCCGATAGCGGAACAAGAGATACCGATTGGTATGAATTTACCTTAACTCAACCAAGTACTGTAACTTTAACTATTGATGCTGATTTCCCTGCTTTAATAGGCTTTGCTGATGCTTCATTAGGTTGTGCTAACCCTGTATTCTTTAACTTAAGTACTACTACCGGATTATGCGGTAACACATTTACCCTTGACAACCTTCCTCCGGGCACATGGTGGGCTTTTGTAGCTGTGAGCGACTTTTATGGTTATCCATGCGGCACACATAATAATTATGTAATGTCAATTGATTGTACTCCACTTACAGTAGCTGCTAATGACGAATGTACAGGAGCAATTCCTGCTATTTGGAATGCTACATGCGATCCTGTTACCGGATCAGTTGAGAACGCTACTCAATCCATTACAGGTTGTTCAGGAACAGCCAATGATGATGTTTGGTACTCTTTTGTTGCAACCAATACCACAGGTATTATTGAAGTTACAGGTTCAGCTTCTTTTGACCCTGTTATTGAATTGTTTGATGCTTGTTCAGGCAATTCATTAGCCTGCTTCGATGCTACTTTTGGTGCAGGTACCGTTGAAACAGGTACAATGAGTGGATTAACAGTTGGAAATACTTATTATGTACGTATTTATGATGCAGAATTAGGTATTCCTGCTACTACTGACTTTACTTTATGTATATATGATATTCCTGGTGCTCCGGTTAACGACAATTGCTCGGGAGCTATTGCAGTAGGATGTAATACACCTATAAATGGTTCTACCTTGTTTGCAACTACCGAAACAGGTGTTGCTACATGTGGTACAACTATTTCAGCTCCGGGGGTATGGTACACAGTAGTGGGCAACGGGGGACAAATTACAGCAGATTTGTGTACCGGTACAGGATATGATACCAAAATAAATGTATTCTCTGGTGACTGCTCTGCTTTAGTTTGTGTTGGTGGAAATGATGATTTCTGTGGTCTTCAATCACAATATAGCTGGACAGGTGTTGCCGGAACTACTTATTACATTTTAGTTCAAGGTTTTGGTACCTCGGTAGGTAACTTTACCTTAACTGTAACTACTACTGCACCTGTAGCACCTGTTATTACAGCTAATGGACCACTTGCTTTATGTAATGGTGCCACTGTTGATTTAACGAGTGACATTAGTGGAATTACTTGGTCAACCGGTGAGACCACTCAAACCATTACCGTTAATGCTACCGGTGATTACTCTGCTACTATTACAGATGCCAATGGATGTGAATCTGTAAGTAATATTATTTCTGTTGTGTCTTCAGCTCCTCAAAATCCTGTAATTACGTCAAGCGGATCTACTGTATGTGAAGGAGATACTGTTACATTATCAGTTGTTTGGAATGGTGACATTTCTTGGAGTCCAACCTTTGAATCAACCCCAGATGTAATTGTTTCTACTCCTGGTGTTTATAACTACACCGTTACTATTACCGATCCGGGAACAGGATGTAGCTCGACCTCTGCCGTAGAAGTTGTTACTATTAATGAAACCCCTCATGCAGAGATTATAGCAAACGGTTCACTTCCTATTTGTGGTAGTGGTACTATTGATTTAACTGCTTCGGGTGGCGATACATACTTATGGAGCGATGGTATTACTACCGACCCGGTAATTACTGTATCGGCAGGCAGCTATAGCTGTACTGTTACAAGTGCTGCAGGTTGTACTGCCGAAACCCCTGTGTTAGTTGTTAACTCCTTCCCGGCTCCTCCTACACCGGTAATCACGGCTAGTGGTTCAACTACTTTCTGTGCAGGCGATAGTGTTATTTTAACTTCAACACCTGCTGCCAGTTACAACTGGGGAGCCGGTAACATGGGTCAAAGCATTACCGTTACAACTTCCGGCTCTTACTTTGTTTCTACATTAGACACTAATGGTTGCGAAGCTATATCTGCTGTAGAAATTGTAACTGTTAACCCTGCTCCTGTTGTAAATATTACAGCTAATGGTCCTACAACTTTCTGTTTAGGCGGTACTGTTACTTTAACCTCTTCAGAGGCTAATGGTAATGTATGGTCTGATGGAACAACCAATCAATCAATTACGGTAAATGCCAGTGGAAGTTTCTATACCACTGTAACAGATACTAATGGTTGTTCAGCAGTTTCTAATGCAATTAATGTTACGGTTAATGCTGTTCCTGTTCCAACCATTTCAGCTAATGGCCCTCTTGCTTTATGTAATGGTTCAACAGTTGATTTAACTTCAAGCAGTCAAACAAATAACACTTGGAGTACAGGCTCTACTAACCAAACCATTACTGTATCAACAGCCGAAACTATTACTGTAACCGTAACAGACCCAGTTACCGGATGTTCTGCTACCTCACAACCAATTGTTACTACGGTTGGTGCCGGTGCTACCCCATACATCATTGTGGGTGGCCCTACCATTATTTGTGAAGGTGAAAGTGTACAGTTATTAAGTAGCGAGATAAGTGGTAATACTTGGAGTAATGGAGAAACCACAAACTCTATTTTTGTAACTGAAACAGGTATCTACAGTGTAACTTATACTTCTCCTGGAGGTTGTACCGCTGTTTCAACTACTGTACCTGTTGTTGTTAATCCATTGCCTTCTGCATCATTTACTTACAATGCAATACCTGGTGGTTTAACTACATTTACCAATACTTCTACAGATTTTGTAACCAGCCAGTGGGATTTTGGTGATGGTACTCCTTGGTCAAATACTACTAACCCTACTCACACTTATATGGGTGATGGTACTTATACTGTAGTGTTAACTGTTGGCAACAATTGCGGTTCAATAACTATTAACCAACAAGTAGTAATTATTGGAACAGGAATAGAGTCTTTATCAGACGGAACATCTCTTGAGTTGTATCCTAATCCTGCCTCTGATGTAATTAACTTGTCGTTTAACGGGTCTAAAACACACAGTTTAGCTGTACGTGTAGTTAACGTTAATGGTCAGTTGGTTTATACCGATGTTGTAAATCAATACTCCGGTCAGTATAAAAATCAAATTGATTTAAGTGCTGCTGCTAAGGGAGTTTACTTCGTTCAAATAATTACTGATAATGGTACAATCAACAGAAAAGTTGTGTTGCGCTAATACTTGGTAATTAATAATAAAAAAGGGGAGCATTTGCTCCCCTTTTTTATTTAAATGAATGTTTAACCACTATTCATTCTTGTAATAATAAAAAACTTTTTTAATTTTGTTATTACCTAACCAAAAATCACCATGAAAAAATATTTATCAAACTTTATTCTAATCATTTTATGTATTTTTTTACAAAATACAACTCAGGCTGCTTGCGGGCCGGGTCAATCAGAAATTATTGTAAAAATTATTCCTGATAATTGGCCTAATGAGACCTCATGGAATATTAAAAACAGTTCCGGGACTATTATAGCCTCCGGAACCTATAATACCGATACAATATGTGTAGCTGCCAATAGCTGTTTGATTTTCTCGATATATGACACCTATGGCGATGGTATTTATGCTCCGGGCGGTTATTGGGTTTATCTTGATGGTACTTTAATAAGTTCAGGAAACAGCTTTGGTTCAGGTACTTCTTTTGCGGTAGGATGCCCTCAGGGAAGTTATTGCACATCTCCTTTGCCGATAAGTATAGGACAACATACAACAGGCTTTGAAGATTCTTGGTATGTGTATAACTGTAGCCTTACCGGTTTGTACGAAATTTCTACATGTTCTACTAATACTTGTAATACTGCTATTTGGATGTACTCATCATGTATAGGAAATTACACCGAAGATGCTACAGGAACTTACGCATTTAATGATGACTTTTGCGGACAACAATCTAGAATAATAACTACACTCATTGCCGGTCATACATATTATATTCGGATAGGTGATATTATGGATAGTTGCACAGACTCAATTCATTTTGAATTTAGTTACTCGGGACCTATTACCGGATGTACAGATCCGGCATCTTGTAATTTTAATCCCTTAGCCAGTGTTGATGATGGTAGTTGTATATACTTTCCCGACCCCGGCTGTCAGGGACCTGACTTAGAATTAGATTCTATGTCGCTCATTAATTCCTTAACCTTACAAACAATTGTTGCTCAGAATTGTGATGTACAAGAGGGTTGTTTACTTAACTATGGTACTCGTAAGGTTTTAAGTTTTACTTCAAAAATATTTAACTACGGAACACTAGATTACTACATTGGAAACCCAACAACCCAGCCGGGAATGTTTAACACTTCTAACTGCCACGGACATGCACATTACGAAGGATATGGCGATTATCGTTTGTACGACTCAAACAACAATGTAATACCTGCCGGACATAAAAATGGTTTTTGTGTTATGGATTTATGTGGGTTTGGGCAATACAATTGCGGAAACATGGGGATATCAACAAACTGTTATGATGTTTATGGATTAGGCACACAATGCCAATGGATAGATATAACAGATGTTCCTACGGGAGATTATCGTTTAGCAGTAATTATCAATGCCGCACATGCGCCTGATGCTTTTGGGCATCATGAAATTAACTATGTTAATAATGCTGTACAGATTTGCTTGCATATTGAGCAGGATTCTATTAATGGTCCTTCATTTACTATGTTGCCTTCATGTGCTCCTTTTGTTGATTGTAACGGTATTCCCGGTGGCGATGCAATAGTTGATTGTAATGGAGTTTGTGGAGGTGGAGCACATGGTGGAGACAGACAAAATGATGGAGTTTTAAATAATGATGATATAAGCATTTATTTAGATGATATTGAAAATAGTATTAGTAGCAGTGCTTCTTGTGTTGATGTTAGCGGAAATGGGTTTATTTCGATTTATGACGCAGCATTAGTAAAATGGTGTAGTAAAAACACATATATTTTATATCCTGGAGGTAGCCCTAACTACACCTGTAATTTTCCTCGTAATATAACTAACCCTAATGAGCTTACAGGGTTAGAAATTGCTAATGTAAATTTAGCTGGAGGGTTTCTTGATGTTGTTATTCATAATCCTAGTTCGGACATTTCAGCATTTCAATTCAGCGTATCAGGGGTAACCATACAAAATGTGGTGAGCCTTGCTAATAGTAGTTTTCCGGTGGATTTGAGATTTAATGCCACCACTAATAGTATTTTTGGTATATCATTACAAGATTCAGTATTAACGCGTTCATCTAACCCACAGCCTTTGGTTAGAGTTTATTTCTCGGGAGTTACTGCCGGTTGGATATGCATCAGTGAGATTGTAGATGTGGTAAATTCAAATGCAGAAAGAACAACTGCAAGTATATTAGGCAGTTGTTTTCCTGCTACACCAACAGCCACTGTTGACCAACATGATTTACTGTATTTTCACTTAGTGCCTAACCCAACGAATGATGTTGTTAATTTGACTATACAAAATGTTTCGGGGAAAGCGCTAACTGCTTCTGTTTACGATTACTCAGGAAGATTAGTAGAGGAGTTTTATATTGCTCCAAATAAAAATAATATATCTTTTACCACCGAAGAGTGGCGAAGTGGTATTTATTTTGTGAAAGTTAGTAACGACAGTTTCTACCGTATAGAAAAACTAATTAAGCAATAGAATTACTAGGTATTTATAACCTGATTCTTTAGAATTTTTTATCTGAAAATAATTATTTTGTACTTTTCGGGGAGAATGTTATTAGGTTTTATTGTAGGTGTAACCAAATAATAAACAAAATTTGTAAGATTCAGTTTCTCGAAAGGTATCTATGTGAGCATTAAAAAATTACATTTTTCAACTATCAACTAACAAACCCAAGGTTCAAACGTACTTAATATAAAACCATTAATTTAATTTACCATGAAAAAGTTTTACTCCATTATTGCCGGGCTTTTATTGTTTATGGCAGTGCATGCGCAAACGATTAGCGTACAGGTTTGTGTAAATATTAGCGGGCCGCAACCTAATCCCAATGTCCCATTTATTGTTTCTTTAACTTATTCTGATTCTTTATCAGGAGTTACGGCATATATGGTTGATACCATTTATAATGCTCAGCTACCTACCACACATTGCTTTGCACCATTTAGCTTTGTCTTAAATCCCCTAGGATCTTTTGCCACCGGAGAGGTGCATTTAAATACTTGTTCTAATAACCAATCCTATTATTTCTCACAAGTTATTTTTAATGATACTACCATTTATGTTAGCGCACAAAGTTGTGGTATTAATCCGTTGATATGTACCGCAACACTTAATCCTATACTTGGCACTACATTGTTAGAAGCATCAGGCACAGGAACAGCTCCATTTCAATATTCATGGGATGGAGGCACAACATGGAGTTCAAACAATCAGTTTAATATGCCCAATGCTTCTTCAGGAAATTATTGTGTAATTATTAAAGATGCTACCGGTTGTACTGCTACTGATTGTTACAGTCCCGGCAGTTGTGATGCATATATTACTGCTTCGGGATTTGGACTAAATGCCTATAGTTCGGGAGTGGCACCATTTACATATAGTTGGACTACCGGAGATACTACCTCAAGTATTATTACCAATACTCCCGGCACTTACTGCGTAATTATTACTGATGGTTTGGGTTGTTCAGATTCTGCTTGTTATACAATACAGGGGTCTCAAAATTGTTATACATATATTTACCCATCGGGTAATTATTTAGTGGCCTATATTGATTCAACGAACACTGGTATGGTTAATATTTCATGGACTCTTGATGGAATACCTTTAAATATAAATACAGATACTATTATTCCTAATGCTACGGGTTTATATTGCGTAACTATTGACTATAATGGATTATGTTCAGCTAGCGATTGTTATAATTACAATTCGGGAAGCACAAGCAACAACTGTTCAGTTTATGCCGTTGCCTTCTTACCTGATAGCGCCAATCCTAGCACCTACACTTTTGAAGCTTATCCTACCGGAGTACCTCCTTTTACTTATTACTGGTATTTTTCTGACGGAACAAGCTCATCATTAGCCTCACCAACTATAACATTCCCATCTATATATGGAATTAACTGGGGTTTTGTAGAAGTTACCGATTCAACAGGTTGTGTGGCAAGTTATGTAATTACTATTACTACTCCTAACAATCCACCAAATAATTCATGCTTTGCAACATTTGGCACTTACAGTAATTATCAATTCGGGAATAGTGGTGAAGTGTTTTTTACTCCATACGCCTTAGGAAGCCTTGTTAGCTATTCATGGGACTTTGGTGATGGCTCTCCTGTATCAACCCTATCAAACCCTACACACTCCTATTCAAGCAGTGGATATTACAATGTTTGTTTAACTGTTACCGGAAATGGTTGTACTTATACTACCTGCAACTTACTGTATATTGATTTATCGTGGTGGGGGGCAAATAACCCTTATCAGGGAAGTTGTACTGCCGGATTTGTTATTTTATCCGGCAATCCTGCCGGCTCAAACAGTGGTTTAATAAGTATGGTAAATACATCACAAGGGAATAATTTATCTTACACCTGGAGCTTTGGCAACGGAATTGTGAGTAATGACCCATATCCTATAATAGCAATTAATAACCCCGGAGTGTACGAGATATGTTTAACCATTGTTGACTCATTACTGAATTGCTCTGATACTTTTTGCGACACAATAACTATTGACTCCTTAGGCAATGTATATAGAAGCAGTTTGCCGGGGAATATAGGAATTATTGTATTGGGAGCACCGCAGCCAAATTCTTTATTAGGCACCCAACAAATAGATAATACCGATTTTCTAAGCATTATGCCTAATCCTTCAGAAGGTTTGTTAAGTATTAGCTGTAATAAAAATGAAGAAAATATTTATATTGAAGTATTTGATATTACAGGCAAACGGGTATATCAGCAAAATATTAACAATCATAAACAAACGCACTTTACACTTGATTTACACAACTTAGATAACGGCACATATTTAATAAAAGTTGTAGAGAGTAATAGGGTAAATACAGCAAGAGTTATGATTAGTCATTAATAAACATAAAGACTACCATGAAACAGGAGGATAGTTAGTAATACTAACTATCCTCCTGTTTTTATAATACCATAAGATTGCAACCCCTAATATCGCTATTGTCGGTACGCCCTAATACCTCAAAGCTATGTGGAGTTACCATTCTTCCGGCATCTTGTGTAGCTATAAATGAGCAGGAATATATATTAGCTAAGTCAATAATATTAATCACACCCGATTGACCCTCTTTTAAAAATGTAAAAGGGTCGTTCATATCTCTGATTAATACTTTAAGGTGATTGGGGGTAAAAAATATGCCATCTTTTTTAGAATAGGCTTGTGAGAGCATTTCGGTCATTCCATACTCAGAATGTATAGATTGAACGTGAAATTTATTTTTTAATATTTGATGTAACTCTGCACGGATAAGCTCTTTTCTTCTTCCTTTCATACCACCGGTTTCCATAATTATAAAATTACTTAAATTTATCTTGTGCTGCTCGGCAAAATCAAGTAGGGCAAAGCTTACTCCTAATAATATTACTTTATGTGCAGAATTTAATTGAAGACTTTTTAATAGTTCTATAAAATTATTATCAATGTTTTTATAAAAACCACTTTGAGGATTATGGCTGGTGCTTACCAAATAATTCATCATATAGATAAGCGATGAACCACTTCTTTCAAGATAGGAGGGGAGCAAACAAATAAATGTATAATCCTTTTCCGAACCATAAAATTTTTGAAAACCCGCCAAAAAACTTCTGATATAAATATCCGTTTTTTTTATAAAATGCCGACTGTTAATAGTACTGCTTGTGCCACTTGAAGTAAAAACCTGTTCGGGTACATACTTGCCACACATTACTTCATACTTTTTAAAAAAATCTATAGGCAGGAAAGGTATTTCATTAATTGTTTTTACGTTTTCGGGCTTTATTCCAAGAATATTGATATATTTCTTGTAAACTTCATTGTGTAATGATTGAAATTGAAAAACAGCCAATGCAGCGACTTCAAAATCTTTATCGGATTGTATATTAAAAACAAGCTCTTCAAGCAGTTCGTGTTTCAAAATTGCAGCTTTATTTACAAATAATAATACTAATAATTTATTCTTCAATAATTACAGACACTCCAAGCACATTGCCATTCATAGGCGGATTTACTTTAGTAATGGTAACGGTGCATTTATGAATTAAGGGGTGTTCATTTTTTAATCGTTTAATAATCCGAAAGGCTACATTTTCAAGCAGTTTGGCTCTAACCGCCATTTCTTCTTTTACTACATTAAATACAGAGCAATAATCAACAGTGTCCTCTAAATTATCACTTAATATAGCCTTACTAAAATCTGTTTCCAATATAATATCAACAGTATATGGACTTCCTACCAATGCCTCTTCGGGCAAACAGCCATGATAAGCATATAGCTTAATGGTATTAATATGTATTTTATGCACTTAATTTTTATTATTGTTTTGGCCTTTTCTTTTCCTTCATTTTATTGTAATTGTCAATTATCTCTTCTACCTGTTCTACTCCTATTTTCTTGGCAATAATATCTTTGTTCTCGTCTAATATATAAATAACAGGAGTGCTGCTTATATCATATATTGAACGAAAGTGATTGTGAAGTTTTAAGTCTGCAACATTAATCCAATCAAGATTATGTTCTGCAATAAAATCAAGCCATTTCTTTTCTTCTGTTTCTGTGCATACAGCATAAACAGAAATTCCTTTATTTTTTAATGATTTATGATAAAGTTCGCCTAATACCGGAACAGTTTTTTTACAATGACTACAGTCAGGATCCCAAAAACAAAGAACAGTATATTTTGCTTTAACTGCCCATAAAGGTTCCAATACATTGTTGTTGTTGTACAATAACAAATTAGGGGCTTTTTTGCCTAACAACAAAGGCTTTAGAATACGGGCGCGATCCGAAATTTTAAACAATAGAGTTGAGTCTGCCCAAAAAGCCTGCCCTGTATTATAATAGTCTTCAACCAAGCGCACAAAAACCGCATCCATACCCATTATTTTTGAGGTTTCATAGGTGCTGGTAGTATATACAACAGTATATTTAAAAACCTCCTTATTAGCTTTTGATTTTTCTATGATATAGACACAGGCTTCGGCTACAGAGTCGGGTATTTGGTAGGTTAATTTTTCGAGATAGTATTTGTATTTGTTATATAGTAATGGTGTACGAAGTAATCGGGCATCACTAAAATCAACCCCATCAAAATAGTGAGCCTTAAAATAACGGTAAGCAAAAGTAGAATCTTTTCGTCCGTTTGGCAATGTAGGTGCTTCAGGAATATCCGGCTCTTGTGATGTTCTGAATATCTTTGCTAAAAACGAGCTTGGGTGTTCTTTCATAAAATTAATTTTATAGTTCTTAATTTCATGATCAATTTTACTCATTCTTTCCTTTATGGCATTGCTTGAGTCTTTATTGGCTTTGTAAAGTTCGGCTTCCTTATTCAATGCTTCCATTGCTTTGCCTTTGCTACTCATATAAGTCAAATATGCATAAAACCACTCATTCTCTTTTGATCCTTTTACTTTCATATGCTTAACAAAATCAAGAGTGTCTGTTTCCATCGAAAATTCAGTTTCGTCTGCTATAATTACTTCAAAATACTTTTTGGAAGGAGTTACTACCAGATAAATTCCCCCTTCAAGTGGCTTAGTTCCTGCAAAGGTCATATTCCCCTTGGCATCTACCTTTAGTGTATCTGATATATATTGCTTATCGGCATAGTGATATCCCATATAGCACTCGGTATTGCTTAATCCGGTAATTTTTATTTTTATATTGTAGGCATCTTTATCTTTTGCCAATAGGGTTTGAAAGCAGAAAAGGAGTGAAATAATAAAAGTAATATTTCTTTTCATAACTAAATGATATTATTTTAAAACAAAAATATATTTTGTAACTACTTATTAGTGTAAATACTTAGTAAATTCTGTTAAAGCACAACAAAAATCACACCATTTTAGGGAATAGCTGTTAAATAGAGTTTTAGTTTTTAAATAGCTTATATAATTAAAATCTCTGATTTTCAAATAACAAGAACAAATGGTTGCCCAATTTCAAATCGACAAGTGCCGACCATACAGCAACCATAAATGACTTAACCCTTTTTCCACTATAATTAAATACTTATTATTATCTAATTTCTTTGTTCAGCAAACTGCCAGGTGAATGCTTTAAGTCGTTAATAAATCTCTATTCAAAGTATTGTTGCTTTACCCGCTAATACGGAGAGTTGCTATTGCAAAAGTTGAGCTTTGATAGTGATTTACTGGAAAAGTACAAGGCAGTATCATTTGGTGTCTTTTTTTGAGCAAAAATGATATTACATATTGCCTAATAAAATTAATGTTATAAGAAAGGAGAAGAAAAATTAAGACAAAGAACTTTCAAGGCGTTAGAGTGATTTATGCAAAAGTGAGAAAAATATGTATCTTTGTGCCTCAAATAAAAATTATTATGTCAAAAGTTGCTTTAATTACAGGAGTTACAGGTCAGGACGGTTCATATTTGGCCGAATTTTTATTAAACAAAGGATATACTGTACATGGATTAAAAAGAAGAAGTTCATTATTTAATACCGACAGAATAGATCATTTGTATAAAGACTCCCATGACCAAAAAGTTAATTTCTTTTTGCATTACAGCGACTTAACAGACAGTACCAACTTGATTAGGATTATTCAAGAGGTTCAGCCCGATGAAATATACAATCTTGCTGCGCAAAGCCATGTAAAAGTTTCTTTTGAAACTCCTGAATATACCGCTAATGCCGATGGTATTGGAACGCTTAGAATATTAGAAGCGATAAGAATTTTAAACCTGGGAAATAAAACAAAGTTTTATCAGGCCTCAACCTCAGAGTTATATGGAGATGTACAGCAGATTCCACAAACAGAAACCACACCTTTTTACCCACGTAGCCCATACGGAGTAGCTAAATTATACGCTTTCTGGATTACCAAAAATTATCGTGAGGCATATAATTTCTTTGCTTGCAATGGTATATTATTTAACCATGAAAGCCCTGTGCGTGGCGAAACCTTTGTAACCCGTAAAGTTACACGTGCTGTAGCTAAAATTAGTCTTGGGTTACAAGAAAAATTATATATGGGGAATATTGATGCCGAGCGCGATTGGGGGCATGCCAAAGATTATGGAGAGGGAATGTGGCTAATGTTGCAACAAAGCAAACCGGATGATTTTGTTTTGGCAACAGGTAAAAAAATATCGGTAAGAAAGTTTATTGAATTAGCCTTTAAAGAAGTAAATATTGATATTGAGTGGCAAGGCAAAGGGATAGACGAAAAGGGAATTAATAAAGCTAATGGGAAAACTTTAGTAGAGATTGATCCTCGTTATTTTCGCCCAAGCGAGGTTGATTTGCTAATAGGAGATGCCAGTAAAGCCAGAAAAGAATTAGGTTGGGAACCTAAACATACCGTTGAGCAATTAATTACCGAAATGGTTGCCTCAGACTTAAAAACTTTTAAACGTGATAAATATCTGTTAGAGGGCGGACATACTGTTCTGAACTTTCACGAATAACAAGCAACAAATTTATTCAATATTAATGTAGCTAAGGCAAAAGCTTTAACGCTATTATATTCTTTTTTGTATTTGATTAAGAGATAAGCAGTATTCAAAAGGAGTTACCGATAAATTGGGCTGTCCAACACTTTCAAACATCAAATAGAAGAACATAGAAGAAGCTCTAAAACAATACATCAAGTACGTTCTATAAGAACTAAATTTGATGTTGATTGTTTCTTATCTCTGAAATTTAACATTAAAACACAGGAAGCAATGTTTTTTATATTAATATCAATATTTGTAATATCTTCGTATCTACTTTTTTAAAAAACTCGAGCCATTATTTCATAAATGAAATTCAGGAAAATAAAAGATTTTATGATGCTGAAGCTCTCTATTTGTTTAATGATAGTTTTGGGAATTTATTCTTGTTCTCAAAGTAATAAGTCAAATTATTCAAACAACAGGGACAGTTATAATTATTATTCGAATGAGGAGGAGGGCGATGATACTAATTTTAATTACCAGTATAACTATGATATTTCGGGAGCAGACGAAGAGGGGAAAAGTATTTTTGGGAATATTTATATGCAAGGCGATTACGGAAGCGGATATATTTTAGATGAGTCCGGTAATGAAACGCTTATAGATGTTGAAAGGATAGATGAGGGTGTTTTAAGCGGAACTGACGAAAACGGAAACTCCTATGAATTTGACGTGAATGAGTAATCTTTTATGAGAAGATATCAATAACAAAGCTTTCCGTACTTTTCACCAAAAAGGAATACATAATTGCAGGGAAAAGATTAAGTGGTTTATAATGTTATACACTATATTGTTCCGGTATTTTATCCCGAGATAAGTAATGTTTTCTTTTGTATTATGCCATACAAAACCTAAGTTTTTAAACAGAAATAATAAGTTTGTTCAGCTAAGTGAATTGCCACTAGAAATTTAGTATTTATAGAGAAAACAGGGGAATTACCGTTCTACGGGAATTTTTCGAGACTAAAATATCAAGAATTTATACCTAGTTAAAGAGAGATTGTTTTCTATAATGAAGAACAGTTATTGTTTAATAAGTTCTTTCTTGTGATACTTACCGAATTTAGTTTTGTGTATGGGTTTTAATTTGAAGATTAGTTTAATAAGTCGGTTGTTTGGTATGGCAAATAATCGGCTGTTTTATGAATAACCTGTCGGGATAGCGCTAATTAATGTTTGTGTGTATGGGCTTTGAGGTTTTTGATAAAGTGAGTCGGCTTCGCCCATTTCAACTATCTTGCCTTTTTGCATAACAATAATATTATTGCACATATACTTTACCACCGACAAATCGTGCGAAATAAAAATATAAGTTAATTTAAACTCGGTTTTAAGTTCGTTAAGCAGATTTAAAACTTGTGCCTGTACCGAAACATCAAGTGCCGAAACCGACTCATCGCAAATAATAAACTCAGGCTCTACGGCTAATGTTCGTGCAATACCAATTCTCTGCCTTTGTCCTCCTGAAAACTCATGTGGGTATCTGTTGTAATGTGCAGAAGAAAGCCCAACACGTTCTAATAGACTGATTACTTTGTTTTGAACTTCTTGCTTGTTTTTTACCAGTTTATGCACAATCATTGGTTCTGCTATAGCCTCGCCCACCGTTATTTTAGGATTCAAAGATGAAAAAGGATCTTGAAAAATCAATTGCATCTTTCTTCTGTATTGCTGCATTTGCTTAGCATTTAGCTCCAATATATTTGTTCCGTTAAACAAAACCTTTCCATGTTGAGGTTCTATAAGCCGTAATATACTTCGCCCCAAGGTTGATTTACCACAGCCCGACTCACCTACTAAACCAAGTGTTTCGCCCTTAAAAACATTAAAACTTACCTCGTCTACAGCTTTAACAATATGGGTTACGGGCTTAATAAATCCACTTTTGCTCACAAACCGGGTGGTAAGCTTTTCTACCTGCAATAGTGGAGTTCCGTTATATAAAAGCGAATGTTCATTCTGTCTTTCTTCCCTACTAATAAGTTTTACTTCTATTTTTTTTTCAGGATGATTTAAAAAATCTACTACTGTAAGTAACTTTTTTGGACGACTGTCCAAAGGCGGTTTACAAGCTAACAACCCACGTGTATAGGGGTGTTGCGGATGATGAAAGATTTGATGAACATTACCTTGCTCAACAACATCACCTTTGTACATAACCAACACCTTATGTGCAATTTGCGAAACAACGCCTAAATCATGGGTAATAAAAAGCATTCCCATTTTATATTCTTGCTGCAATTTAATAAGCAAATCCAAAATGGTTTGTTGTACGGTTACATCCAGTGCGGTTGTAGGCTCATCGGCTATCAGCAATTGTGGCTTACAGGCTATGGCCATAGCAATCATTACCCTTTGTTTTTGTCCACCTGAGAGCTGGTGCGGATACGATTTAAAAATATGTTCGGGGCGAGGTAACAATACTTGTTCAAAGAGAAACAGGGTTTCTTTTTTGGCTTGTTGAGTATTTAACCTATTATGCAGCATCAATACCTCGGCCACTTGATTTCCGCAGGTGTGTACAGGATTCAAAGAGGTCATAGGTTCCTGAAAAATCATACTAATTTCGTTTCCTCTTAGTTTTTGATATTGGTGTTCGCTTAATGTTTCTAATTCAGTTGTTGCATTATTTTTCTTTCTGAACAGAATACTACCTGAGGCTATTTCTCCTTGTGGAGGCAGTAATCCCATAATGGCCAAAGAACTTACTGATTTTCCCGAACCACTTTCGCCCACAATTCCAATAGTTTCGCCTCGAGCTATTTCAAGAGACAGATTTTTTACGGCATGAACAACTCCTTCTGTTCCTCTAAAATTAACACTTAGGTTGTTAATGCTTAATAATAACTCTTCATTCATCTCATAAAAAATTAAGGCAAATAATTAACCTCTTTATCATCAAATCCTAAATCACCTTTCATTTTTAAATAAAGTTGAGCAAGAGTAATCACATCTTTATTACAATACTCTACAATACGTTTTAGGTTCTTTTCTTTATAATAAACTTCAGCAACCATACTTCCATCAATATCGTCTTTAGGAGAATTAACACCAAAAATATATGCCAACAACTCCAATGAAGTATAGTGTTTATAATCGCCAAACTTCCATAAATCCAGAGTGTCTTGATGTAATATTTCCCAAGGTTTTTTACCGGATAAATTAAGTATGGCAGGGAGGCTAATCCCATTAATAAGCATACGCCTGATAATGTAGGGATAATCAAACTCTTTTCCATTGTGGGCACACAAGGCAGTTATTTTTTTTGGAATCATTTCATTAACCAAATAGTCTTTAAAGCTAGTCAACAAAGTTGCTTCCTCATGCCCATAAAACGATTTTAAATTTAATTGGTAGGCTTTGTTTTTTTCAACTAAATAGCCTGTTGAAATACATATTATCTTTCCAAACTCGGCATAAATACCTGCACGCTGATAAATATCTTCAACAGAATCTTCGCTTTTTATTAAAAATTGAGCTTTTTTCCCCCACAACTTTTTTTCTGTTTCGGGTAAAGCTTGGTAGTTTTCATGTTGAGGTATTGTTTCAATGTCAATAAACAATAACTCTCTAGGTAATATATCGGGCATACTTGTAAGTTTTTTATTGTATTAAATAATCATTACGCCTTTTTTATTAATCAGAGGTATATTGGTAAAGTTTGATTCCACAATACTTTCAGCTAAAAATACAAAACGTTTGTCATACATCTTGTTATTTGAATAAAAACTTAACCAGTACTCATTGTTTACCCCAAAAACTTCTTCAACAATAGGTTCAATTTTTATATATGAATTAGGCATTACTGTATCTAAAAAGTGTCTTAAGGTTGAAGTTTTTACGTTTTGCTCATTAAGTGTGCCATAACCTGTTGATGTAACCAATACTCCTTCAATTATCTCTTCCTTTAAATTTATCAAATAGCTATTCCATACTTTTTCATTCAACTCATTTAATTCAGGAATAATGGCAATGCCTACATTTTCAACTTTTAGTTCAGGTATATCCTTTATCATAACTATTTTTTTTCATCCATTTCAAGAGCCGCATCAATATATGAATATAATTCTTTCGGGTGATCGTTGATTTTTTCTTTGCTACGCTTATAGCCTAATCGTACCACTATTAAATTTTTTGCGGGGATAACAACCACATATTGCCCCAAAATACCACGGGCATAAAATATATCTAAACCCTGATAGTTTAGCAGCCACCAGCTATAACCATATTTGTTGTTTGGCTTGTTGTTTTCGTCAAGTAATGGAGCAGGCATTATAGATTGTTTTACATAATCCTCAGAAACTAATTGATTACCGTTCCAATTACCATGGTGAAGGTACAATGAACCAAAACGAGCAAAATCACGGGCATTGCTGTTGAAACAACAGTATGCCTTTTCCATTCCGTTTTCATGATCAAGACTCCAATATGCATTTCTTGAAGCCCCAAGAGGAATCCATAATTTTTCTGAAGCGTACTCACTGATAGGTTTTCCTACGGCTTTCTGTAAAACAAGTCCAAGTAACTCTGTGTTTCCGCTTAAGTATTCAAATATTTTACCCGGTTCATTTTTTACCTTGTATTGAAGGGTTAACTTTGTAATATCTGTACCATAATAGGCTTTTGCAGGGTAGGCCAATGGGTTTAAATAATCTTCATCAAAATCAATTCCGGAGCTCATGGTTAACAAATGCCTAATAGTTAGTTTGGCTTTATTTTCTGTTTTAAACTCATCTATAAAATCGCTTACCGGCTGATCTACACTGCTTATTTTTTTCTCATCAATAGCAATACCCACCAAGATGCTTACAAAAGTTTTTGCCATACTAAAAGAATTAGTTACTGAAATTTTACTTCCTTCATCCCAATATTCTTCATAAAGAATAGAATCATTTTTGATGATTAAGTAGGCTAGTGACTTGTATTTTTCTAATTCGGCTCGTGTATTTTCGTTTAATTTTAATTGATTGTATTGAGTTGCCAAAGCCCAAGGTTTTTCTTTTCCGGCTTTAATTTCATGGTTGTAGAATATTTTGTATTCGGTGGGCGAAGGTCCTAGACGTCCTTTAAATACAGTATGTTGTAAAGTAGTGTATAAATAGGTGTTTCCGCTAACAACTATGAGAACATTAATTATAATAAGGAACAAAAAGAACCATTTGAAGAAAGATTTTATGAATTTAAATATTTTCATTTTGGTACTATTGTTATTATTATTAAACAGGCACAACCTGCACTATTTCTGTGTTTTTTTCATCATGTTCAATCAGTCCGTCTTTAAGTCTAATAATACGGTGGGCGTGGCGCGCAATGTCTTCTTCGTGCGTAACCACAATAATGGTATTTCCTTTTCGGTGGATTTCTTCAAACAAAGCCATAATTTCAATTGAAGTTTTTGAGTCAAGGTTTCCGGTAGGCTCATCGGCAAGTATTATGGCCGGATTATTTACCAAAGCTCTGGCTACAGCCACACGCTGTCTTTGCCCTCCAGAAAGTTCATTAGGCTTATGTTTCATCCTGTTTCCCAAGCCTACATCTTCTAAAGCTTTTTTGGCTCTTTGCTCTCTCTCGTTTTTATCAATTCCGGCATAAATAAGCGGTAAAATAACATTTTCAAGAGCTGTAGATTTTGGCAGTAAATTAAACGTTTGAAAAATAAATCCGATTTCTTTATTTCTAATCTCGGCCAGGCGGTTATCATTAAGACTGCTCACATCGGTTCCGTTGAGAATATAGGAACCGGAAGTAGGAGTGTCAAGACAACCCAGTAAATTCATTAAAGTAGATTTTCCTGAACCACTGGGCCCCATTAAAGCTACATATTCATTGTTGTATATACTTAAATTTATTCCGTTAAGAGCTTTTACTTCTTCAGCACCAATACTGAACTTACGTGTAATATTTTGAAGAGAGATAATTGGCTGCATAATATTTTTCGGAGAGCTAATATAATGTTTTTTAATTTAAAATTATGCAATTACTTCATGCTTATAATGAAAGTATGTATAAAACCAAACAAATATAAAACAAAAAACCCCTGAGAGTCCCTCAGAGGTTTTGTATATATATAAATACCAAAAATTACTTTG
This sequence comes from Bacteroidia bacterium, assembly GCA_020845635.1. Taxonomy (GTDB): domain Bacteria; phylum Bacteroidota; class Bacteroidia; order UBA4408; family UBA4408; genus CAIKXD01. The sequence continues at coordinate 57,678 of JADLFI010000030.1, read as the reverse complement.
CTAAAGAATTTACTCGTTTGGCAAGTTTTGACTTTAAGTTGGCAGCTTTATTCTTATGAATAACATTTTTCTTAGCCAATTTATCAATCATGGCCGCTACTTTAGGAAATTGGGTTTTTGCTTCCTTTTCTTCTGAAGTATTACGAAGTACTTTTATGGCATTTCGCGTTGTTTTACCATAATAGCGATTTTCTTCGCGCTTGGCATTGTTTGATCTGATTCTTTTAATTGCTGACTTATGATTAGCCATTTCGATGTTGTTTTAAAATAAATAATACTTCCGTTTATATTTAGTAGCCCGTAGGGGAATCGAACCCCTGTTTCCAGGATGAAAACCTGGCGTCCTGACCCCTAGACGAACGGGCCGTTCATTTTTTACGAAACGGAGCGCAAATGTATGCTATTTTTTATAATCCCCAAAAAAAATTATGATATTTTTTGCACTTTTTTCGTTTTTATTGTTTTTGGCTATTTTTTATACTTTAAAGATTTTTCAAAAGCGATGGTTGTATTTTTTTAACCCACTCATTAGTAGGCCTTTGCAAATAACACACGTTGTTTTGAAGGCTTTCCAGAATAAATACAAACTCCATTTTCTTGGATATTGTTTAACGGAATACAGCGAATGGTTGCTTTCGTTTCTTGTTTAATTTTTTCTTCTGTTTCGGAGGTGCCATCCCAATGAGCAGATATAAATCCACCTTTATTTTCCAGAACATCTTTAAAAGTTTCATAATGATCAACTTTATGTATCATACTGTCTCTGAATTTTAGAGCCTTGTTGTACATATTTTGTTGAATTTCAACCAATAAGTTGGCTATTGTTTCAGTTAAGCCTTCTTGTTTAACAGTTTGTTTCTCTTTAATGTCTCTACGATACAGTTCAACGGTATTATTTTCTAAATCACGACCTCCAATGGCTATTCTTATAGGCACTCCCTTAAACTCATAATCGGCAAATTTCCAACCCGGACGCTGATTATCACGATTATCATATTTTACTCGAATATCTTTACTTTCAAGGTCTGCTTTTAGTTGTTCTGCCCAATGGTTTATCTTCTCTAATTGGTCTTGATTTTTGTAAATTGGGATAATAACTACCTGTGTAGGTGCAAGCTTTGGAGGCAGAACTAATCCCTCATTATCAGAATGTGCCATAATTAAAGCGCCCATTAATCGAGTTGATACTCCCCATGATGTAGCCCATACATACTCTTGTTTTCCTTCTTTTGATGTAAATTTCACATCAAAAGCCTTAGCAAAATTCTGACCTAAAAAGTGTGAGGTTCCGGCCTGTAAGGCTTTACCATCTTGCATTAATGCTTCTATACAATAAGTGTCAAGTGCTCCTGCAAATCGCTCATTGGCAGTTTTTTTGCCTTTTACTACGGGCAAAGCCATAAAGTTTTCTACAAAATCAGCATATACATTTAACATCTTTTCGGTTTCTTCAACAGCTTCTTCGGCTGTGGCGTGTGCTGTATGCCCCTCTTGCCACAAAAACTCGGCAGTTCTTAGAAACAAACGGGTACGCATTTCCCAACGAACTACATTAGCCCATTGGTTTACCAATATAGGTAAATCACGATGAGATTGAATCCAACCCTTGTAAGTATTCCAAATAATAGTTTCGGAAGTAGGCCTTACAATTAGTTCTTCCTCTAATTTGGCATCATCATCCACTACTATTCCTTTGCCATCAGGCGAATTTTTTAGGCGATAATGTGTAACCACGGCACACTCTTTTGCAAAACCATCAACATGCGATGCTTCTTTGCTAAAGAAAGATTTAGGGATAAATAACGGGAAATAAGCATTAACATGACCTGTTTGTTTGAATTTTTTATCAAGTGCCTGTTGCATCATTTCCCAGATAGCGTATCCGTGCGGTTTTATAACCATACAGCCTCTTACAGCGCTGTTTTCGGCCAAATCGGCCTTAATTACTAAATCGTTGTACCACTTAGAATAATCTTCTTCTTTGGTCGAAAAATCTTTTGCCATAATTTTTTGGTATAGAATTTGTATTTTTGTAAAATAACCTGATTAATCAGGGCTCAAAAATAAATTAAACTTTTTAGGAAATGAATTGTCAAACCAAAATAAATATAAAAGGCATGAAAACATTTTTTGCAATATTAGGAATTAGTGCTTTGGCCATAACCGGCTGTACAGGGACTAAACAAACAGCACGAAACTACAATGATGATGTTTACTTTAATGCTAACAACTCATCAAATGGTTCTAATAACGGCAATTCAGCCGCCAATAGTGCCCCAAGCAGTTCTGATTATACGCCTTCTAATAATAGTGGCGGGAATTATGATACCCAGTCAGGGCAAACTACAAACTCTGGGAACACTTATATTACAAATAATTATAATGACACTCGTTTTGATTACGATGATTATTATGATTATGCTTATGCCTCACGAATTAGAAGATTTTATTCAGGCAATACCTACTTGGGGTATTACGACCCTTACTATACCAATACCTATTTTTACAACTATAACCCATATAGTTATGGTACCAGCATTTATTTAGGCTATAATTGGTGGGGGCCGGGTTATACTACTACCGTAATTTATTCTCCAACATGGGGTTATTCTTGGAATAATTATTATGGATGGGGATATACTTCGTGCTGGGGATGGGGTTACACACCTTCTTATTATTATGGATGGGGATACCCAATTTATAGCTCATACTACGGATGGGGAAATGGATATTATTCGGGTTGGGGACACCACCATCACCATCACCACGGATGGGGCGGCTATTATAATGGATACTATAACGGCTATTACAATGGATATCATAACGGATATTATGATGGGTTTTATGCCGGTGTAAATAATGGGTATTACTACAATGGCTATGATAAAAACACCTATTATTATGGTCCTAGAATGTCTTCAAGCACCAGTGGAAATTCAGGGAGAGGATATAAAAGTGTTTCGTTTGCACAAAAATATGAAGAGTCTAATGGAATAGACCATTCCAAAGGTGTTGATAGAGCTACAATAAACCAAATTACTAATGTAAAAACCAATACTCTTGGGAATAATTCAACCGGTGGTGTAAAGCCTACCTTTGATAATAGAACAGTAACAAATACAGAAATCAAACCGGTAGATAAAACCGTTAATACCAAACCAAACAACAACAGTTTTGGAACAAGTACCCCAAGCTATGATACCAAACCAAACAACAACAGTTTTGGAACAAGTACCCCAAGCTATGATACCAAACCAAACAACAACAGTCTTGGAACAAGTACCCCAAGCTATGATACCAAACCAAACAATAATAACTTTGGAACAAGTACCCCAAGCTATGATACCAAACCAAACAATAATAACTTTGGAACAAGTACCCCAAGCTATGATACCAAACCAAATATCAATAATTTTGGAACAAGTACCCCAAGCTATGATACCAAACCAAATAACAACAACTTTGGAACAAGTACTCCAAGCTATGATACAAAGCCTAGAAATACTGGAGTAGTTAAGCCAAATTATGACACTAAACCTGTAAATAGTAATGATACCAAACCCAACAACAATATGGGGGTAAGTACACCAAATTATGACACACGTCCGGTTGACAGAAATATAAAGAATAATTCAAATGATTATTATAGTAAACCGGTTGAGAGCCGACCAAGCTACAATAATAACAGAAATGAGAAACCGACAAACATGAACCACAACAATAACAATAATTCTTCGCAAAGAACATATCAGAGTGCACCATCAATAAATAATAGTACACCAAGTATTCAAAGAAATGAATCACCGTCAAGGTCAAATTTTTCAAGTCCGTCCAACAATAGCCGCTCTTCTATTGGTTCACAAAGCGGAGGCAGCACCGGCTCAGGTAGAGGTAATATTGGGGGAGGCAGCAGATCAACGGGAGGAAGAAAGTAAAACAGGCATTAATCTATTTAACTGGTTATAATGAAAACGGTAAATAAAATAACAAAAACAGTTTTGGCCTTGTTTATGAGTTCACAAGTAGTGGTTGCTCAAAATGAAGATGATGCTTTACGTTTTTCTAATACTTCAATAGGAGGTACTGCCAGAAGTATTTCCATGGCAGGAGCTTTTGGGGCATTGGGAGCCGATTTTTCCAGCTTAACTACTAACCCCGGAGGAATAGGCTTATACAGAGCCTCAGAGTTTACTTTTAGCCCTGCTTTAAAAGCAGCATCAACAAAATCAAGTTACTTAGGGCAAAGCAATTCAGACGATCATTATCAATTTAATATTTCAAATACAGGAATTATTTTTGCTAATCCCATAGAATCGGCTAACAGTAAATGGAAAGGGGTAGCTATGGGCTTTGGGTATAATAGATTGGCTAATTTCAACAACCGTGTTGTTATGGAGGGGAATAATCAAAGTTCTAGTTTAACAGATGTTTACTTACACGAGGCTCAATCTTATAATCCTGAGAATCTACCATTATTTGGCCCCGATTTAGCATGGAGTACCTATTTGATTGATACACTTAGTAATAAATATTATAGTGCTATGCCCTCTAATATAGATAAGATACAAAGAAAAACCATTGAAAGGAGAGGAGGCATTGGTGAAACGGTTTTGACTGTAGGCGGAAATTACGACAATAAACTTTTTATAGGAGGTACCATAGGTTTTGAAAAAATAAGATATTGGGAAGAAAGCAGATATAGCGAAAGACCAGCCACAGATACTTTTGATATAAAGAGTTTTTATATAGACAACTATTTAAATACCGATGGTAATGGAATAAATTTTAAAGCCGGATTTGTTTATATGCCAATTCCTGCTATACGTATTGGAGGAGCTATTCATTCACCAACTTTTTATAGCCTAACCGATAGTTATAGTGCGGGGATGTCAACATCATTTTCTGATGGTAAGACATATAGCGCAGGGATAGATGCTGCAGGCGGAGGAGATAAGGGAAGTTTTAATTATAGATATATTAGTCCTTTTAGAGCTATAGGTTCTCTTGCTTTTGTTATTGGTGAATACGGTTTAATTAGTGCCGATTATGAGTATGTAGATTACAGAAACTCAAGATTTAGAGCTCAGGGGTATAATTTTTCTGATCAGAATAACGCCATACGTGATAAGTTTAAATCTGTAGGGAATATTCGTATGGGCGCAGAAGTACGATTAACGCCATTTAGCTTAAGGTTTGGATATGGTATTTACCCAAGTGCGTTTAAAAATGCGGGGTTAATGAGCAATCAGCAATTAATTACCGGAGGTGTTGGCTATAGACAAGACGGTTTTTTTGCTGACATTGCCTATATGCGCAGTTTTTACAATGAGAAGTATTATTTATATAATAGTGCTTTTAACCCTAACCCATCACAAAACTCAATTAGCTCCGGAATGGTTGTATTAACCTTGGGCAAGCGCTTTTAGGAAAAAAGTTATCGTTTTTTTTAAGTCGTTGTTAAACCCAAACCAACAAAATTGGGGCTAACTCTATCAATTTAATGCTGTTTAGTCTCCTGGTGGTATCTAAGCTGACTCCCTTCCATTTTATGGTTGAGCCAAGTGCTTACATCTGTAATATTTGAGTATAAATACCGGTACTAATGCATGCACACAAGAGCTTAACATCTGCTTAGCGCCTACAAGGAGAATAATTTATCAAGTTCGAGTTTTTCAGCAAAAGCATCAATAAATTTTGCAGTATTATCTTTTTAAATATAATTCTCGAAGCTCTTAAACCCAATATGAGTAAGACTTTTATGAGTCATCATTAGCATTCACAAAGATATTTTGTATTTCAGTTTTTATTTGTATTTTTATTTCATAAATATCAAATAGCTTGTGTTAATGAAAGTGAGTTTTTATACGGGCTGAGGTTGGTGGTTACCCTATTGAACGAATGTGAAAAATTAAACAGACAGACAAATGACAAAACAACCCAACGCTTCGGCAAAATCAAAAGAGTTGCATCCCAACGCTCAAAGCCAACACAATGCAGCACATTTTGCTTTTGTCCCAACGCAACAGCATTACTAAAATTTTATATATTTTTGAAACTAAGATTTAGAGAAGAATGACTGCAATAATCATCATTGGAATAATAATTTTTATAATTTATACTGCGACAAAAAAGAAGCAACCCGTTCAACAAAGAACCAAGATTACAAATTCCAATGTTAGACAGAAAACTGAACAAGAAATGAAAGATGAATTAATCCAAAATATTCTCAAAAACATAAAAATAACTGTAACTACATCAAGCTCGACAAAAAGTAATTATGATGATTCAATAATTGATGTTACAGGAAATTATGAAAAAATTCATACTGCAAACAACATAGTAGAGTTTGAAAGTTGGAAAATTGGTAATAAATATAAAGAAGAATTAAAGTTAACTCAAAGTGAAATTGAGATACTAAATGGTTTAATTGATACAGATAATAAGTTTAATTCAATACGGTTTTGTGCAATAAATTTAATACGGCAACTTTTAAATTGCTTAGATTACTTGGATGAATATTTAGGTGTAGATGAACACAAAAAAATAAAAAATGAAATAATCGATATTGAAGCAAGAAAGCATTATAAATACAGACAAGGGAGTTTCAATTATAACAATGCATTAGTCGAATTAAATACTAGATACAATCAATGCATATATAAAACTTGTGAGAATGAACTTAGAGAGTTTTTTAATGTAGGACGGAAAACAGATTTAAACTGGTATTTTCATTCCCAGGAATCTCTTGCACAATTTGATAGTAAAATAGCACCAATCCTCATTCAATATGTTAGAGAAGATTTAAGTAGAATTAGTGATATTGACTTAGAAAGTGAAATTAGAATTAATAACTATAACAGGGCAAGATACAAAATAATATTAGAAAAAATAAAAAATGAATTTAAAGACAATGAAGTAATATTATTTAATGATAAAATTGTGGATTTAGTAAAGAGAAATGCAGAAAATCCATATATAGAAAATATTTATTTTGAAGCTTCTAAATTTATATCGAGATATAATAAAAATCTAGGTATAGAATATTATATTAAATATCTTTATCACGATTTAAAATCTGCCACCTTTGATAATAAAAAACTGACTAAGACCATTCAAAAAAGCTTATTCAAAACTAACGAGCAGCTTCACGATTTTGAGCAAATTATAAGTGAATTAATAAAAGATAAAAATCTAGATAAGGCACTTAATGCTATACCGAAGATTTACGAAGTTAAGCGTAAAAAAATACAACTTGATAGGACAGCTATCAAAGTAGTTCAACAACAACACACTGGTACTGTTGAACTACTTAACGAATATCTACGTGATGATTTTGAAGATGAAAATAATTTAATTCAATCTCAAGAAGTCAATAGTGAAGAAATAAAAATTGAAATAATTCAGAAAAATGAAGAATCTCATCACTCGGCATTTTTAAGTGAATTATCCCTAAATCCGATACATATTTCTATTTTAGAACTGTTTTTAAAAAATAATTTTTCAATTCTTCAAAGTGAAATTGAAGAATTTGTAAAATCAAAAGGTGTCTTTAAAAATCAAGTAATCGAAAGCATTAATGAAGCCTGCTATGAGGCTTTAGATGATGTTTTAATTGAAGAAGAAGACGATTACTACACAATAATTCCAGAGTATTTTCAAAAAATTTCAGCGAAATGATAGATAACATAAAACCAAAAGAAGCCACTTCAATAATCAATTCCTTAATTGGTGGTGTAGTTCCAAAGATTGGTGTCCAACATATTACTGTTGGTCGTTCGGAGGAAATCAATGCAGTCGTATCCGCATTAGAGGATGTAAAAAACGGGCATAGTATGGTAAAGTTCTGGATTGGAGACTTTGGTTCAGGAAAATCATTTATGCTTCACATGCTCAATACAGTTGCTTTGAAGCAGAAGTTTGTTGTAGCTAATGCAGACTTCACTCCTGATAATCGTTTGTATTCAAATGATGGCAAAGGCGTAGCTCTTTATTCTGCAATAATGGATAATGTTTCAATTCAAACAAAACCTGAAGGCGGTGCCTTACCTACTTTATTGGAAAAATGGATTGAACAAGTAATTACAAAGACAGCAGAGGAAAACAACATCTCATTGGTTGAAATAAGAAATGAGCAATATTTGAAACTCATTCAGAATAACATAATGAAAACCATAAACGAAATTACAGATGTTGGTGGTTTTGACTTTGGGACAGTTGTAATGAAATACTACGAAGGTTATATTACAGGAGACGAACAACTCAGAAGAAATGCGTTAAAGTGGCTCAAAGGAGAATACAGAACAAAAACCGAAGCAAGACAGGATTTAGGTGTTAGAGAAGTAATTAACGACTTGAATTATTATGATATGCTTAAAAACTTCTGTAAACTCTTTGTAAGTATGGGTTATAGTGGTTTTATGATAAATCTTGACGAGGCTATTAATCTTTACAAGATTTCGACTTCGGTAATGAGAGAAAAAAACTATGAAAAAATTCTAACCATTTACAATGATTGTTTTCAAGGAAAGGTTTCTAACATATTCTTCAATTTCGCAGGGACAAAAGAATTTTTAGAAAATCAACGAAGAGGTCTTTTTAGTTATGATGCTTTAAAAACAAGACTTGCAACGAATAAATTTGAAACATCTGAAATCAGAGATTTTGCCCAACCTGTCCTTAAATTATTACCTCTTGACCATAACGAAATATTTGTTTTACTTAAGAAATTAAAAGCAATTTTCGACTACAATTACAAAACTACAATTCAAATAACTGATGATGAAATTCAACAATTTATGGAGGAGTTATTTAACAAACCTGGAGCATCTGAATTTCTCACACCAAGAGAGGTAATCAGAGACTTTCTAAATATCTTAAATATTATTAGACAGAATCCGAATATTGATAAAAATAAACTATTTGGAGAGATTGAAATTGAAGATGAAAGACCTGATGAATTGTCATTAGATAACATAGAAGAACTATAATGTCATTTAAGTTACTATCTGAACCGATAAGAAGATATATTCGTGATAAGGGTTGGGAGCAATTGCGACCAATTCAAAATGTTGCTATTTCCAAAATTTTAGGCTCTGATGAAAATTTCATTTTAGCTTCGAGAACCGCATCAGGAAAGACCGAAGCCGCTTTTTTGCCAATACTTTCAAAAGTAAACTTTAATGAATCAGGTGTTCAAGTTTTATATATTTCACCATTAATCGCCTTAATAAATGACCAATTTTATCGTGTCGAAGAACTTTGCAAAAATCTTGATGTAACAGTAACCAAGTGGCACGGAGAAGCAAATAAAACATTGAAAAATAGGCTAATTAAACAACCAACAGGAATTGTATTAATTACGCCCGAATCATTGGAGGCAATGTTTGTAAACAAACCATTTAATGTTAAACAGTTGTTTTCAAATTTAAAGTATGTTGTTATTGACGAAATACATTCATTCATTGGAACAGATAGAGGAACTCAATTAAAATCTATCTTAAGCAGACTTCAAAGGGTTAATTCCAATTCATTCAGTATTGTAGGACTTTCAGCAACAATTGGTGATTACAATGAAGCAAAAAAATTTACTGGAAATGAGGCAAATACCAAAGTGTTATTGGATAGAACTGCAAAAGAAATCAATACAACTTTTCGCTTTTTCAAAAATGAAAAGGAAGAGTTGCCATTAGAACTTTTGAAAGACTTATATATTGAAACCAAAGACAATAAAGTTTTAATCTTCCCAAACAGCAGAGGACGAGCAGAGGAAGTAGCGGTAAAACTTAAAAAAATATCAGACAGAGTAAAAGGACACCCAAATTACTTTTCACATCACTCGTCAGTTGACAGGGAAGTAAGAGAATATGTTGAGTACTTTGCAAAAAATAACAAGCGACATAATTTTTGTATTTCCTGTACATCTACATTGGAGCTTGGAATAGATATAGGTTCTGTTGATGAAGTTGTTCAGATAGATACAACACACAGTATTGCTTCATTAATCCAAAGAGTTGGAAGAAGTGGTAGAAAAGATGGAGAGAGTAGTAATTTATTTCTTTATGCAACAACTCAATGGAGTTTACTACAATCTATTTCTTGCTGGCTTTTATACAAAGAAAGCTTCATCGAGCCACCCGAAAAAAATGAAAAGCCTTATGACATATTAGTCCATCAGGCTTTATCAATAACTAAAGGTCATTCGGGGATTCTGTTAATAGAACTAATTAAACAACTCAAGGAAAACTCGGCTTTCACTTCAATAGAGCAAACAGAAATTGAAGAAATACTTCAACATTTGATTGAAGTTGATTTTCTTGAAAAACTGCAACACGAGGTTATTATTGGTGTTGAAGGCGAGAAAGTTGTTAATAGTCGAGAATTTTACAGCGTATTCAAAACCGAAGAAAATTTTAAAGTTGTAAATGCAGGCAATACAATTGGAGAAATACCTTTTTCGCCTCAAATTATTGAAGATGAAAACATATTGCTATCTGCAAAAATCTGGAAAATAAAATTCATTGACCATAAAGCGAAAAAAATAGAAGTAATTCCAGCAAAAGACGGGAAAAAACCTATGTTTTTTGGTGGTGGTGCAGTAGTTCATCAAAAGATTAGAGAAAAAATGTTTGAGGTATTGTATTCCAAAACTGAATATGATTTTCTTGACGAACCAAGTTTTGATGAAATAGAAATGATGCGAAAAGATTTCGCTGTGTTCAACATAAATAATTTGCAATCTGAAAGACCGTTATTGACAACAGAAAAACATTTGCAACTATTTACATTTACTGGAACACGAATTAACAGGACGTTACAATTGCTTTTGAATATCGCTGGAATTAAAAATACACTTGACGACAGCAATAGTTCGTTTGACATTGATGTTCCAAAACAAGAATTGATTTCTAAATGGAGTTATTTATCGTTTCCATTGACTGACATTGACACACATATTTCAACGCTTCTAGAAACCAATCCCACACTTTTAGATTTTTCTAAATGGGGAATCTATTTACCAAAAAACTATCAAATTAGACTTGTAAAGAACAAATACTTTGACATTGAGCAGACAAAAAAACTACTAAGCAAATTTGAACTTATTCATAACGAACAAACGAAATCAATATACAAAGAGAAATCAAGCCCATAACCGTACCCCTCCCAAAAAATAGGACAGTTTAGAAGTAGACTTTTTATTAACTTTAATGCGGTTATTACAAACACAATAGGTGCTAATCTAAAGTAGCATAAAAGGCAATAGAGGAGACACTCTGTGCTGCGGGTGTTGTGGGTAAATTTCCTATACGTAAAATATACTCCACTTCAATAATGAGGAAAATATAATTATTCCTGATTGTCTTGGGCGTGTTTTTCTTCTCCCTCAGAAAAGGCATTCCAACCCTGTGCTGTGAGCGGATGTTGACTTCCGGACTTTGTAATAAGCTGATAACCTTGAGCTTTCTCGGTAATATGACCAATAACCGTTAAATTAGGGTTTCCTTTTATTTTATCAAAATCTGAAAGATTCATGGTAAATAAGAGTTCATAATCTTCACCACCATTTAAAGCACAAACAGTAGGGTCAAGGTTAAACTCGCGCGCTGCATTGTAAGTTGTTGGGTCAATAGGAATTTTATCTTCAAAAATATTGCAACCTTTATCGGATTGTTTGCAGATATGCATTATTTCTGATGAAAGCCCGTCAGAAATATCAATCATGGCCGTAGGTTTAACCTGTAATTTTTTTAAAATAGCAGTAATATCAGTTCTAGCCTCGGGTTTTAATTGCCTTTCAAGGATGTAATCATTTCCCTCCAAATCGGGTTGTACACGCTGGTTAGTGCTTAAAAAGACTTGTTTTTCGCGTTCCAGCAGTTGTAGTCCAACGTAGGCTCCACCTAAATCGCCACTAACTACAATTAAATCATTTTCTTGCGCGGTATTACGATATACAATATCCTCTTCTTTGGCTTGTCCTATAGCTGTTATACTAATAATTAATCCCGAAGTTGAAGAGGTTGTATCGCCTCCAACCACATCTATTCCTTCTCTTTCGCAGGCCAAATATATACCCTGATAAAGTTCGTCTAAAGCCTCTAATGAAAAGCGATTGCTAATTGCAACAGATACGGTAATTTGTCGGGCTTGTGCATTCATTGCTGCCAAATCAGACACATTAACCATTACCGACTTGTATCCTAAGTGCTTTAGTGGAGTGTAAGATAAATCAAAATGAACCCCTTCAATCAGCATATCGGTAGTAACAATGCATCTGAGCCCTTCATCAAAGCCTAATACCGCTGCATCATCTCCTACCCCTTTAATGCTGGATTGGTGTTTGAGTTTTATATTTTTTGTAAGATAATCTATTAAACCAAATTCTCCTAATCTTTCCAACTCGGTACGTGGCGGAATGTTGCTGTTATCTAACATGTTTTTAAAAGACCAATAATTAAATTTATTTTTTATGCCAAGCTTATTGGAATGAAATCAAAACCTGATTTTTTTCAACAGCTAAAGATTTTTGTACATTTATTTTTTTTATTATCCCATCGGTAGGTGATTTAATAATGTTTTCCATCTTCATGGCTTCCAATATTATCAAGGCATCACCCTTAGCAACAGTATCACCTTCATTAATCATAACATCTAATACTAAACCCGGCATAGGAGCTTTAAGTTCGGCCACTTTTGTAGAAGCTAAATTATCTATTCCCAAATTTTTTAATAAGGCATCAAAACGGTCGCTTAGCTTTATGGAAACAGGTTTGTTGTTTATTTTAATATCTACTTGCTTGGTCTCTTTATCGAGCTTAACAATTTCAATATTAAAAGATTGATTGTCTTTTAAAATATGCCACTTTCCGGAATCTAACTTTAGCAAGTCTAAAATAAAACTTTGGCTATTTATAGTACCTTCTTTTCTTTCTTTATTGTTAAACACTATTTCATGCTCACGATTATTGAGTATGGCTTTTATCATGTATCAAATTTTTAAGCATTAACAGACAAATCAATTGCCTCTACCGATTTAATTTCTTTTACGGCTCTTTTTACCGTTTCTTCTACTCCGGCTTTCATGGTCATCATGCTCATGCTGCAAGTACTGCAACTCCCATGCAGTTTAACTTTTGCCACATAATCTTCGGTAACTTCTACTAAAGTAACATCGCCTCCATCAGCCTCCAAATAAGGTCTTATTTGTTTCAATGCGTCTTCTATCTTTTGATACAACTCTTTGTCAATCATTGTTTTCAATTTTTATTATACAAAAATACAAAACAAATCTGAAAAAGAAAACAATTAGGCATACAGCTTACGAGAGGATTATAATTTCTGGTACAAGTCAATTATCCCTTTAACCATAGCCGACCAAGTAAACTTCTTTTTTTCCTCAATGCAGTTTCTTGTCATTTCCTCTTCGCGCCCCGACATATAAAAATCAACAATATAGTTTGCTATTTCATTTTCGTTTTGTTCGGCAACATAACCGCATAGCTGATGGGGTACCATTTCGGCCAATCCTCCTACATTGGTAACCAACATAGGGCGTTCAAAATGGTAAGCTATTTGTGTAACTCCGCTTTGTGTGGCAGTATGGTAAGGTTGTACAATTAAATCGGCAGCACAGAAATAATATTTAACCAAATCGCTATTGATAAAATGTGTGTTAAGAATGATGTTTTGCTCCAGTTGGTGTTGCTGAATTAATTGCAAATAGGGTTCCGGATTTTCGTAAAACTCACCGGCCACAATTAACTTAATTCCCATTTGTTTAATTTGTTTATTGGCCATAGCTTTCAGCGCTAAATCAAGGCCTTTATATTGTCTGATAAAACCAAAAAATAGAATGTATGGTTTATGGGTTTCCAGTTTTAAAAATTTGCGGGCTTCTTGTTTGCTTACTTTATTTCCAAAAGTATCGTAAATTGGGTGTGGAATAAAGACTTTGTTGGTATTAGCGGTAAATAAATTTAAATCGGTCATTACCGATTTTGACATGGTAACAAAAGCTTGGCATGAATTTACAAAATAGCGTGTAAGAATATTGTCTCCAATTCGTTTTTCGTGAGGAACTACATTGTCTGTAATGGCAATAATTTTAATTTTTGATTGCTTTTTTATTCTACGCATAATAGTTCCTAAGCATGGCGACATAAAAGGAATCCAGTATCTGACAATAACTAAGTGAGGTTGTAATTTTTTTATTTGATGAGCCGTTTTAAACCAGTTAAAGGGATTAATGGAGTTTATTACCGTATTTATAGAAATGTCCTCAGGGCCTTTACCTTTGCTGTATTGTGTAGTTCCCGGAAATAAAAAGTTAGGATACTGATAGGAGAATGAAAATATCCGGGCTTGATGTCCTTGTTTGTTCAATTCACGGCACAATGATTCATTAAAATCGGCAATGCCGCCACGCAAAGGGAAAGCCGGTCCAACAATAATGATTTTCACGGAAAAGAATAATTTAAGCTATTTATTAAAATCGCGTAGTTTTATGGCCGTAAGTACTTTTTTTGTATATAATGGGAAGTCGCCATTCAACATCCATGCATAATATGAAGGTTCGGCTTTTAGCACTTCGCTTACCGGTTTTCCGTTATGCTTGCCAAAGTTAAACACTTCTACACCATTTTCGTTATACACAATTCGGCCTGCCAAGTCAACATTTTTGTTAATGGTAGAAAAGTCGTGCAGGGCTTTTACATCGTTTTGAACAGGTTTTGAAATATTCCCAACTTTGTCTTCAAATTCTTGGTCTTTATATTTGTCGAGCTGAGCTAATAAAATCTCGTAGGTAGCTTCAACATCAGCTTCTGCCGAGTGAGCATTAATAATTTCTTTTTGACAATAAAACCGATAGGCTGCTTTTAATGTTCGCTGCTCCATTAAATGAAAAATATTTTGAACATCAACGGTTCTACGGTTTTCCATTTCAAAATCAACCTCGGCACGTAAAAACTCTTCAACCAAAATAGGGATATCGAACTTATTGGAGTTATATCCTGCAAGGTCGCTATTTCCAATAAAGTTGGCAATGTTTTTGGCTACTTTTTTAAAAGTAGGCATATCTTTTACATCCTTATCATAAATATTGTGTATTAAAGAGGAGGCTAAAGGAATTGGTATTTCGGGGTTTATGCGTTGCAGCAGTTTTTCTTTATTGTTATCGGGTGTTATTTTAAGAATACAAATTTCAATAATTCGGTCGGAGGCCACATTTACACCTGTTGTTTCTAAATCAAAGAAAGCTAAGGGGCGAGTAAGTTTAAGTTGCATTAATAAAAAATAAGATGGAATATTATTTAGATGGAGCTGATTTCGGAGCTGATTTCGGTGCTGTCTTAGGTGGAGTCTTAGGTGTAGTTTTACCGTCTTTGGCTGTGTTTTCTTTCTTTGAAGGGGTAGCCGGTGGGGTTTTATACAAAGGCTCTAAATTGATAGCTAATGGCAATAACTCTGTAAAATTATTTCTGTTGTCGATGGTTATTTCTTGTTTGTAAGGTTTGTATCCATTGTAATTTACTACTATTTCATACCTTCCGGCATCTAAAGCAATAGCTACTTTACCGTTTCTATAGGTTTTGTAATCACCTTGCTTAATACCTGTAGGTAAATAATTTACAATTATTTCTGCGTCAATACCACCTTTAGTAGTGTCACCTGTGGCGGTAACATTTGCTGTAATGACCGAAAGTTTTGGAGGGACTTTATTAAAAATAACGCGATAAATATCTAAATCCCCGCTAGAATCTTCACGAATGGCTGATAAGTAAGCATTTCTGCCGTTCTCCATAATACAAATAGTCATATCATCATCTACTGTGTTAACAGGGTATCCAATGTTAACCGGTTTTTTAAATTTTTGGGCAACACTATCCCAGTCGGCTTTAAAAACATCATAGCCCCCCATACTATTAAAGCCTTGTGAAGCAAACATTATATAGCTTCCATCATCGGCCAGTTTTGGAAAATCTTCTCCAAATTCAGTATTAAGTTCTTCAATGTTGACAGGAACCCCCCAAGTACCGTCAGGTAATTTTTTTGACATCCATAAGTCGGTACTTCCTTTTCCTCCCGCACGTTGGCTTGCAAATACAATGGTAGTACCATCAGAACTAATAGAGGCAGCAGTTTCAAGTTTATTGGTGTTAATTACTTTACCTAAATCAACCGCAATTCCAAAACTGTTTTTTTCGTATTGCGAAAGATAAATGTCGCCAAAGCTGTCTTCATGATCAATATATACCAACATTTGAGTACCATCGCTACTAAGCCCTACAACTTCTTCATCGTAATCTGTGTTTAACCGTGCGTTCACACTTTTTGATTTTGTCCATGCCATTTTTTTCCATTCAGACATATATATTTCTGATGTATAGTAACCATCAAGGTCAATAACACCACCTGTATTTCCTGGTCTTCGTGTAGTAAAAACAATAAAAGACTCATTAGAAGGTAAGAAAGGATAATAATCGGCAAACTCAGTATTTATTTTCTTTCCAAGGTTTTCAAAACTCACATCTAAAGGTTTTTTAATAAGTTCTTTAGCATTATTACATTGGGTAATATATAAATTGGCCCATTCAACATCAACCTTTTTTTTGGGATTTAGCTCTATAAATTTATTAAAAGCTTTTATAGCTTCATCAAGTTTTAAAGCATGATGGTAGGCTATTCCTAAATCAATATAATACTCATTTGAAGCTTTATCGGAGGCAAAATATTTTTCAATATAGGTATATGCATTTGTTTTTACCACATTGGTACGCAACATGCATAAGGCATATCTTAGGTTATATTCAGGGTTATTTCCATCACTCTTTACCAAATCTTGATAAATATGCAATGCACTTTTATAATTTTTCTGAAGAAACTGCTTGTTGGCTTCAAAAGCAGGGTCTTCCTTTTTACTTTGTGCTAATAAATAGTTTGAAAAAGTAAGGGAAAAAAACAAAAACGTAAAACCGTAAATAATCCTTAATGCCATTTTGATTTATATTAAATGATAAAAGACAAATATAGCATTTGCATTTTAAAATCCTCACATTTTTATTAATTGATGAACGACAAATACATTAAAATGTCAGCTAAACCACCATATATGTGTAGTTTAAGAGGAGTGAAAAATAAAAAATAGAGTTTTTTGTGAGAAAAAGAGTGCAGGTGTATTGTGCACCCCTTTTTCAAAGAATAAACCAACTTATATCAATGTTTAACTACTAGTTTTCCTTTTGCTAGTTTGCCATTATTGATGTCTTGTACCTGGTACAAATATAAGCCATTAGCCAAGTGGGCTACCGAAATATATTTTTGACGGTTGTTTATATTTATTGACTCTATTAGTTTCCCTGAAATATCAGTAATATCGAGCCTCACAGCAGAAGTATATTTCCCTAAATCAATAAAAAGATAATCGTTGGCAGGGTTAGGCGAAACAGATATTTCGGTATTATTATTACTTAACTCTATTTGCCCGGTATTAATGGTTCCCCATTGTATATCGTCAACCCAAAGAGTACTGCCCAATTGAGCACCCGAGATCATGCTTGAGGAAAAAATGATTAAAGCCGAATCAGGAATGGTAGATGACGGGAAATTAGGGTCATATTCAACCTCCACATATTTTAATATAAAATTAGGTCCTGTAGGCTCAATTTTGGTATAACCAAAAGCAATAGTATCGCGCTTAAAAGGAGCAACAGCTTGGCGCTTATATAAAATAACTTGTGCAAAACCTGTATCAACCCCTGAAGGCTCGTAGCGGGCAAAAAAGCCTAATGAGTCAGTTCTCTGTGTAAAAGGATAGCCAAGGCTAACCGGAGGGTTTGAAAAACCAATTGAACCGGTAAGTAATAAACCTGAATGTGGTGGTACTAATCCATTGGTAAAGCCTGCAATTGATGAAACATCAGAAGTAGTTATTTTAGCTGATGAGCCATAGTGTGCAATAACTGAATCTTTAACGACTATGTTAGGTACAACTAATTTGGCAGAAGCCCAACCCATAGGATTTCCGTTTGCACCCGACCAGTTTGAGTTAAAATTAAAATCAACAAATTGTGCTTGTGTTTGTATAGCAATAAGTAAAAATGCTACTAATAATTGTTTTTTCATGCGATGTGGTTTTTGGGTTAATTTGTTTATGATTGAAGTTGTTTTAAATATAGTTGTATTGTGTTTTCTATTCCAAAATATAAAGCATCTGAGATTAAGGCATGACCAATAGAAACTTCTTTCAGGAAAGAAATACTTTCTTTAAAAAATTTGAGATTTTCCAAATTTAAATCATGGCCGGCATTAACTTCCAACTGTAAATTTTGTGCGGTTTGTGCGGCTTTAATATAAGGCTCTATTGCTTTTTGTTGGTGAATTGGAAATTGTTTTGCATAGGCTTCTGTGTACAGTTCAACACGGTCTGTTCCGGTTTTTTTCGCGTATTCTATCATTCTAACGTCAGTATCAATAAAGATAGAAGTTCTGATACCGGCACGTTTTAGCTCGTCAATTATTTCTTTTAAGAAAGACTGATGTGTTATAGTATCCCACCCTGCGTTAGAGGTTATTACCTCGGGCGAATCGGGAACTAAAGTAACTTGTTGAGGTTTTACTTCTAAAACCAAATTTAAAAAGTCTTTCCCGGGATAACCTTCAATATTTAATTCTGTTTTAACTATGTCTTTCAGCAAAAAAACATCACTGTACCTAATATGCCTTTCATCCGGTCTGGGGTGCACGGTTATTCCTTGCGCTCCAAATCGTTCACAATCTATGGCAAATTTTTGAACATTTGGCAAGTTGCCCCCTCTTGCATTACGCAAAGTAGCAACCTTATTGATATTTACGCTTAACTTAGTCAATCTTACCCGAATAAAACACTTGACTCAATAGAGGTTTTAACAGGATTGATAATCATAGTAGGAATTTTAGCCTCATTGGTAATAATTTGTCTTTCATCTGTCCCGGCCAATATTTCAGGCAAACCTACTTCCTGACTATTAACAATAGCTATTAAGTCGGCATCTTGTGATGCGGCATAATTTAAAAATTGTTTTACAAAGCTACCTTCTACTTCTTTTGCATCAAAATCTAAGTTATTATTGGTAAGCTCACTTTTTACTAAAGCAATATTGTTGCGTATGGCGCTGCTTAAAAACTCATCAGTTTCTTTTGGATAAACAATATGAATTTTACTATTGAACACTTTTGCAATATTAATGGCAAAATCAAGTTTTTGTTTGGTATCTTTACTTAAGTCGAAAGGCAATACAATATTGTTGTATCCTTGTCTGAAACCTCTTTCTTGAACAACAATAAAAGGTACCGTACTATGGGTAATAACTTTTACGGCATAACTTCCGGTAATGTATTGCATACCTTTTACACCGTGTGTTCCCATAATAATCAGCTTGGCTTTTAGCTTTTGAGCAGCAGCACCAATATCTTCAAAAATATTTCCTACACGGGTTTTGTAACCTATTTTTACCCCACTGCTTTTAGAAAGCTTTTCAGCTATTTTTTGTAGTTTAATTTCAGCTTCTTCTTTTTCTTTTTCTTTTCCAAGTATATGAAGTAAAATAATTTCTGCATTCCCCAAAGAATTACAAAGTCCAATAGCATGTTCGGTAGCACTTTCAGCAACTTTACTAAAATCTGTAGGAACTACAATGGTAATTTTTTTCTTGCTCATAATAATTAGGGCTTATTAATTTAGCTGTTATTTAAGTTTACAAAAGTAAAAATTTCAAACAGATTAAAAAGAAAATAAACAAGCTACTTTATTCTTTTTTATGTTAAAACGAAAGTCAAAGAATAAAAATGATAAGGGGATAGAAAAAATAAAGAGCCGCATTGTGTGTGCGACTCTTTCTTAGTAGCGGGGGCCCGACTCGAACGGACGACCTTTGGGTTATGAGCCCAACGAGCTACCAACTGCTCCACCCCGCAATATGATAATGAACTAACAGCTTCACTTAAGTTTTGGAATTTTATAATTCCTTAAAACGGCTGCAAAAGTACACTTAATATTTATCAAAATCAAATAAATATGTGATTATGTGTATAATTAATTGATATACATTGTAATATAATTAGCAACATTAAACACTGCGAAAAACGGGATTTATAAAAGTTCAAGTTTTAAACAATCAACTGCCAAATTGTCGGCAATTGTGCAATGGCAATACTTTTGTAAAGCTATATGAACAAATAATGAAAGCTCGAATTAAAAAATTCTTTAAAATGACAGAGGAAACAAACAATAAGGAGATGCCTGTTAGCGAAGAGCCAACAGCCGATTCAAATAGTGAAACCATTACTTCTAAGGAAAGTGGCGAGACTGCCGAATTGAAGAATACTGAATTACCCCAAGAGGATAACTCAGCCATAGCTTTACTGGAAGAACAAATTGCTGAATTAAACGACAAGCACATTCGTTTGTTAAGTGAGTTTGACAATTATCGGAAAAGAACTGCCAAAGAACGTAGTGAACTTGTCAAAACTGCAGGCGAAGATATTTTTAAGGCTTTGTTGCCTATTATTGATGATTTTGAGAGGGGTTTAAGTGCTATGGAGAGTGCTACCGATGTTGAATCATTGAAAGATGGCGTAAAACTGATATACAATAAACTAAACAATACTTTATCCTCAAAAGGATTAGAGCCACTGAATAGCATAGGCAGTGCGTTTGATTTTGATCTTCATGAGGCTGTAACCTACGTTTCAGCCCCAAGTGAAGATATGAAAGGAAAAGTAGTTGATGAGTTAGAGAAGGGATATATGTTGAATGGAAAAGTGATTAGATTTGCCAAAGTTGTAATAGGCAATTAATATATAAATTCATTTTTTAAACAACAATCATATTAAGCGCTTTGTTTTACAAAGTTTGAATTAACACTATTAATGAATGTCAAAAAGAGATTATTACGAAATATTAGGCGTATCAAAAGGAGCCGATGACTCAGAAATAAAGAAAGCATATCGTAAGATGGCCATGAAGTATCACCCGGATAAGAACCCGGGCGATAAGGTTGCCGAAGAAAAGTTTAAAGAAGCTGCTGAGGCTTATGAAGTATTAAGTAATGCCCAAAAGCGAGCACAATACGATCGTTTTGGTCATGCTGCTGGAGCTGCCGGAGCGGGAGGCGCATCGGGTTTTGGCGGGATGAACATGGAGGATATTTTTAGTCAGTTTGGCGACATATTCGGAGGGGGAGGTTTTGGAGGTCACAGTAGTCGTGGTGGCCGTAGAGTAAACCGAGGAAGCAATTTAAGAGTTAAAGTAAAATTAACCTTAGAGGAAATAGCCACCGGGGTTGAAAAGAAAATTAAAGTAAACAAATATGTCAGTTGCAGTACCTGTTCTGGAAGCGGTGCTGCCGGAGGCTCGGCTTTTAATACTTGTAATACATGTCATGGTTCAGGGCAGGTAACACAAATTATGAATACCATTTTAGGTCAGATGCAAACCTCAACCACTTGTCCTCATTGCGGTGGCGAAGGGCAAATCATAAAAGATAAATGTAAAACATGCTATGGCGATGGTATAGTTCGTGCCGAAGAGGTAATAACTATCAACATTCCGGCAGGAGTTGCACAAGGTATGCAATTATCTATGAGTGGTAGAGGTAATGCTGCTGCAAGAAATGGTGTCTCGGGCGACCTGCTTATTCTGATTGAAGAAAGTGAACATCCGTTTTTGAAAAGAGATGGCAATAATTTATTTGTTGACAAGTATATATCATTTACCGATGCTGCTTTAGGAACTCATATTGAGGTACCAACCATTGACGGAAAAGCAAAAATTAAGATAGAATCAGGAACACAACCTGGAAAAGTATTACGCTTACGAGGAAAAGGCTTGCCTGAACTTAACTCGCACCACAAAGGCGATTTGCTGGTAAATATCAATGTATGGATACCTCAGAAACTAAGTAAAGAAGAAACCAAAACATTGGAAAAGTTGAATGAGTCAGAAAATTTCAAACCTAATCCATCAGGGAGAGAGAAGAGCTTTTTTGACCGTATGAAAGAATATTTTCACGACTAATCCATTGTGTATTTTACATACAGAATTTGGATTAAGTCCTTTGATATTTCAATGACTGTGTGATTTACGCAAAGCCATATTTTTTATAAAGAATAAAAACTTATTATGTTTGTCCTTTCAAAAACAAACCTTAGCCTTTTTCATGACCTCAATAGAGAATAATTCAAAAAAACATAACCCTATTGCCATTTGGCTATATATAGGGGTGTTTATGTTGCTTTTTCAAATAGTTTTAGGCGGAATTACCCGCCTTACCGAAAGTGGTTTAAGTATTACTGAGTGGAAACCAATAACGGGCTTTATGCCTCCGCTATCGGTAGCCGACTGGCAAACAGAGTTTGATAAGTATAAAACCACAAGCCAGTTTCAACATATTCATGCCGATTTTACGTTAAACGATTTTAAGAAGATATTTTTGTGGGAATGGGGGCATCGCAACTGGGCGCGTTTAATGGGGTTGGTATTTATTGTAGGATTTGTATATTTTTTGGTTAAGAAAAAGTTTAAGAAAGATATGATACTTCCAATGGTTGTTCTTTTCTTTTTAGGTGCAATTCAAGGGGCTATAGGTTGGATAATGGTAAAAAGCGGCTTGGTGCCCGAAAAATTGTTTGTAGGACATATACAATTGGCAACACATTTTGTTGCTGCCTTGGTTCTTCTGGCCTATACTTTTTGGTTTGCCTTAAGGTTATCGGTAAAACCCTCAAGTTATATAATGAACAAACCATTACGCCAGTTTAGCTTGGCAATATTAGTTATATTATTTATTCAGCTTACCTATGGAGCTTTTATGGCTGGTTTGCATGCAGCCGCCTTTTCGCCTACCTGGCCCGATATTAACAGTATGATTATACCGCACGGTATGTTTAAAGATTCTCCTGTTTGGACTAATTTATTTTACAATGTTACTACTATACATTTCATACACAGAGGCTTGGCATATATCTTATTTTTTCTTACTATGATTTGGGTGTTTAAGGCACTTAAAATAGAGGCCAGTTGGCTCTTTCAGAAAATACGCGTACTCCCGGCATTGCTTATTACCCTGCAAATTATTTTAGGTATATTTACAGTTATCTTCTCGCCTTATGGCGATAGTTTAGTTTATTTTGGTGTGGCTCACCAAGCGGTAGGTATTTTGCTACTGTTGTCTTTTATACTGATAGTATTTATTTTGCGAAAAGAAAAGGCATAAAAAACCTTTATTAATCTTTTTTCCAGCTATCTTTTAGAGTTACCGTACGGTTAAAAATTAATTTATCAGGGCTACTATCTTTATCTAAACAAAAATAACCTTTACGTAAAAATTGATAGCGGTTGTTTAAGTTTGCTTTAACGAGTTCGGGTTCAGCAAAACCTTGCTTTATTTTTAAACTTTCAGGATTTAAATATGTTTTGAAATCTTCATCGCCACTGTTGGGATTTTCAACTTTAAATAAACGATCGTATAGTCTTAGCTCCACAGGTACTGCATGAGCCGCACTGACCCAATGCAATACACCTTTAGCATTCAAGCCGCTCTTGTCTTGTCCACTTCGGCTTTCAGGAAAATAGTCGCCATAAATCTTGGTAATATTACCCTGATTATCTTTATCAAAACCGGTGCATTTTACAATAAAGGCATGTTTTAAACGTACCATAGCTCCCGGAGAAAGGCGAAAATATTTTTTTGGAGGATTCTCCATAAAGTCTTCACGCTCTATCAATATCTCACGACTAAACGGAATCATGCGTACCGGACTATTTTCTTCTTCAGGATGAATTTCCCCGGACATCATTTCTACTTTGTCTTCGGGGTAATTATTGATGATTAATTTAACAGGATCTTCAACCACCATTGCTCTATCGGCTGTTTTGTTCAAATCTTCACGAACACAAAATTCTAATAAACCAAAATCAATAATATTTTCTCTGCGAGCCACGCCTATTTTATCACAAAAAAACCGAATACTAGCTGGGGTAAAACCTCTTCTGCGTAATCCACTAATAGTAGGCATACGAGGGTCGTCCCATCCGTTGACATGCTTTTCGTTTACCAACTGCAATAACTTGCGTTTGCTCATTACCGTGTAGTTTAAATTTAAGCGAGCAAATTCAAACTGACGGCTTGGATATATTTCCAACTCTTTGATAAACCACTCGTATAGTGGACGGTGCACCTCAAACTCTAAAGTACAAATGGAGTGGGTAATATTTTCAATAGAATCGCTTTGTCCGTGTGCAAAATCGTACATAGGGTATATACACCACTTATTGCCTGTACGGTGATGCGAAGCGTGTTTAATACGATACATTAGGGGGTCGCGAAGGTGCATGTTTGGCGATGCCATATCAATTTTTGCACGTAATACTTTTTCGCCTTCGGCAAATTCAGCATTACGCATGCGCATAAACAAGTCTAAATTTTCTTCAACGCTGCGATCGCGGAAAGGACTTGGTTTTCCGGCTTCGGTTGGTGTTCCTTTTAATCGAGCTATTTCTTCTGCACTCAAATCATCAACATAAGCTTTTCCTTTTTTTATTAGCTTTACAGCATATTCATAAAGGGTTTCAAAATAGTCAGATGAATATAATTCTTTGCTCCACTCAAATCCCAGCCATTTTATATCTTCTTTAATGCTTTCAACATATTCCGTGTCTTCGGTAGTGGGGTTGGTATCATCAAAACGTAAATTAGTTTTTCCACCATAGGTTTGTGCTAGTCCAAAATTCAAACAAATTGATTTGGCATGCCCTATATGCAAATAACCATTAGGTTCAGGAGGAAAGCGGGTAATAATTCCGTTAGGAAATTTCCCTTCATTTATTTCTTTTTCTATAATTTCTTCTAAAAAATTATGCCCTTTTTCAGCGCTCATGTAATGTTAATTTAGTATTAGTTTGTAATTTTTTTAAGCGCTTTTTCTATGCGCTCTTGTACTTCCTTTTTTCCCAATAGAGCAATCATTCCGAATAAGTCAACTCCACTTCCTACGCCACTAAGCATTAACCGTAATAGCTGCAACACATCGCCCGGCTTTATACCTGCTGCAACAGCACTTTGTTTAAATTGTTCTTCTACAACCGCAGATTCAAAGTTATTTATTTGATCAAAATCTTTTGTTAATTGATTGAAAAAGCCTTCTAATTCAGGTTTCCAACGCTTCTCAATAATTTTTAAATCATAATTTTCAGGAGATTCAAATAAATAGGGGGCTGTGCTGTAAAGCTCTTTGGCAAAGTGAATTCTCGGTTTAATAAGATGTACGGCCGGAGTTAAATAATCAACACTCAATCTTTTGTCCTGCTCGCTAAGGTTTAATACACTCATCAGTTGTTCTTTTAGTTTGCCGACCAAATAATCATCACTACTTTTTTGTACATACTGGGTATTAAACCAAATTGCCTTTTCGGGATTAAATTTGGCTCCGGCCTTATGTACGTGAGAGAAAGAAAATTCATGGCATAACTCTTCCATACTAAAAATTTCGCGTTCGGTGCCCGGATTCCATCCCAACAGTGCCAGCATATTTACAAAAGCCTGAGCTTCGTATCCTTTTTCGCGATAACCACTTGATATCTCACCACTGTTAGGATCTTTCCACTCTAGCGGAAAAACCGGAAACCCTAATCTATCTCCATCGCGCTTGCTTAATTTGCCATTCCCATCGGGTTTCAGCAACAATGGTAAATGACCATATTGGGGCATCTCATTTTCCCAACCTAAATACCGGTAAATTAAAATATGTGCAGGAGCACTGGGCAACCATTCTTCGCCCCTTACAGCATGACTAATCTGCATAAGATAATCATCAACAATATGTGCCAAATGATAGGTAGGCATTCCGTCTGATTTCAGTAATACTTTATCGTCAACAATGTTTGAGTTAAACTTTACTTCGTTTCTGATTAAATCATTAAGAACAATCTCTTCATCAGGATTAACTTTTAAACGAATAACGTAGTTTTGTTGAGCTAAACATTGCTTAACTTCCGATTCGGGTAAGCTCAATGAGTTTTTTAAACTGTTGCGGGTTTGTGCATTATATGAAAACGAAGTTCCTCTACTTTCAGCATTTTTACGTGCTGTTTCCAATTCCTCAGATGTATCAAAAGCATAATATGCATAGCCCTTGTCAACTAATTGTTTTGCATATTTTGCATAAATACCACTTTCTTTTCTTTCGCTTTGACGATAGGGGGCAAAAGGGCCACCTACACCTACTCCTTCATCTATCTTAATACCACACCAGTTAAGAGATTCAATAATATATTCTTCTGCTCCCGGAACAAAACGGGTTTGGTCAGTGTCTTCAATACGTAATAAAAAATCACCACCGTGTTTTTTAGCAAACAAATAACTATACAAAGCAGTGCGTACACCACCTATATGCAGAGGCCCTGTGGGGCTTGGGGCAAATCTTAACCTTACTCTCCTGTTCATAATTTAATTTTTTCAGGGCATAAAGATAATAGCTTTGCCCATAATGATAAAAAGATAATTGATGATTTAGCCTTAATGTATAGTAGCCTAAACAATAATTTTAATACTTGTATATATTAAGTTATTTGATTGAAAATAAATCGCATATATCCAAGTTGTCGGTTTTGTGAATAGTCACTAAACCCACTTTTTGTGCTCCCTCAATATGTTGAGGCGAGTCGTCAATAAACAGAGTATGTTCGGGACGAAGATTATTTTCGTTTAATAATAATTCAAAAATTTCTGAATCAGGTTTACGCATGTGTATATGATGGCTAAAATATATTTTTTGAAACAGGTTGGAGAAATTGTTCCAGCCATAGATTCGTTCTATATATGTTGTAAAAGCCTTTTCGTGAATTCTGTTAGTGTTGCTCAATAAGAACAAAGGGAAGTCTCTTTTTAATTTTTCCAGTAGCTTGAGTCTTTCTTTAGGGAGGTCAAGAATCATGCTATTCCATGCTCTGTCAATTTTAAAATCAGAAATATTGGTTTGTGTAATTTTTCTGAGTTCTGTTCTAAATTTATCATTGGAAATTAAACCTTTCTCAAAATTATCGAATAAATTATTCTGTTTTGCCTTTGAAAACAAAAGGTCAAAATTTTCTATTCCATACTTCTCAAATACTGATTTAGTCAGGTTGTAGTCAATATTTATAATAACTGCTCCAAAGTCGAAAATGAGGGCTTCAAATTCTTTATTTTTAAGCTTTGAAAAAATATGTTGCATATTTTATTTTGAAAATGGTTGTAAATGTATAATTTTGCGACCGCTTTTAGTTGAAATATTCATTAAAAGTTGCAAAAGGGCCTATAGCTCATTCGGTTAGAGCAACTGACTCATAATCAGTAGGTGCTTGGTTCGATTCCAAGTGGGCCCACTACAAAAGGGATTTCACAACGTGTAATCCCTTTTTTGTTGCACCACAGGTTATACAATACTAATTTTCTAGCTTGGTGTTTACCATCATGATGAACAAATAAAGTAACCAACTATTAGTAGGTTAATCATTATTTTAAGAAATGATGAGTTAAATGATTTAATGTAGCCTCCAAAATTATTTCTGTAGAAATTATATCGAAATAAGAAATACTAATTGAGTTCGCACCATAATAATTTATTATACTACGTCTTAAAAAGCTACTTATAGTTATGATGTATTTCAATGTTGTAAAATTCACTTTTGCGTGTAATTGTATTTTGGGGTTCATACTTTGAACAATATTTTATCTGTTATCTATAATTTATCAATGACATCAAAAGATAGCAGTAATATTACTGCATTTGAAAATTATTTTCTATAGTAATTCGGCTCCTTATACTTTATTATCATGGCTTATTATTACCTTTGTGTCTTAATTTATAAGCATGAAATTATCTGCACAGAGTAAAGGGAAAAGGAAAATAGTATTAGACTATAAATCACTCTCAAAAAACATTTCGGTTGTCATTAATGATGTTATAGTAAATGGAACTAACTTGGACAAGGCTATTGAGAAAGTGATGAAAGCCAACAAAAAGTGGAATGTAAGGTATCGCACCTACATATACGAAACATCAAGCAGCATGATTCGCTATTGGAGGTTGTTGGTAACTGCGGCAGGTGTTGAAAAAGCGTATAAAGACAGCGATTTTTATAAAGTATATGCAACTTGGTTTGTTTTTAGCGATAAGGAACTGCCGGCTCTTGCAGCATTTAAGGAAATTAATACCGATACTATAGAGCAGCGTTTAATTAAATATAAAAAGATAAGCAAAATTAGCCAATCGTATCCCGACTGGTTAGATAGTTTATGTAAAGAGCAATTGGGAGCTTACTGGAATAAAATGGCGGTATCCTTAAATCAGGAACCAAGTATGGTTTTACGGGCTAATTCTTTAAAAACTACCCCACAAAAACTTATGCAAATATTAGAAGAGCATCAAATTGAGTCTCATACTTTAACATGGAGTCCGTTGGCCGTTGAGTTAAAGTATAGGCGAAACGTTTTCAGACTGACCGAGTTTAAAGAAGGATTATTTGAGGTGCAAGATGCTGCTTCGCAAATGGTGTCAGATTTTTTACAAGTAAAGCCCGGCATGCGCGTAATTGATGCCTGTGCCGGCACCGGTGGCAAAAGCTTGCATATAGCAGCAATCATGAAAAATAAAGGCCGGTTAATAGCCATGGAAAACAAAGCATATAAATTGGAAGAACTTCGCAAAAGAGCGCGCAGAGCCGGAGTTTCAATTATTGAAACCAAAGAAATTGAAAGCTCTAAAACCATTAAAAGATTAACTGCAAGTGCCGACCGTGTATTGCTTGACCTTCCCTGTTCGGGCTTAGGAGTATTACGCAGAAATCCTGATGCCAAATGGAAATTACAGGCAGAGGACATCAAAAATCTGATACAACAGCAAAGAGAGCTATTAGAGCGTTTTGCTCCTTGTGTAAAACCCGGAGGCAAACTGCTTTATGCCACATGCAGTATTTTACCTATGGAAGGCGAAGAACAAATAGCCTGGTTTATAGAAAGAAATGGAAATGAATGGGAATTTGAAGGAGAAAAAAGATATGATCCTGTGCAATTCAATTCTGATGGTTTTTACATGGCGCTGCTTCGCAGAAAATAACAATTAACACACTTTATAAGCACAAAGCCCAATAAATCTATTATCTTTGAGTTATAAATTATTAATATTAATCTTTTAAATTAAGTATTATGTCATTTGAGTTACCTAAATTAGCCTATGCGTATAACGCATTAGAGCCACACATTGATGCAAGAACTATGGAAATACACCATACTAAACATCATCAGGCTTATATCAATAATCTAAACACAGCCATAAGCGGTACAGATGCCGAAAAATTAAGTATTGAAGAAATTTGTGCCAATGTTTCAAAATATCCTATGGCAGTAAGAAACAACGGAGGAGGTCATTATAATCACTCTTTGTTTTGGACTGTTATGGCTCCCGGAGCAGGAGGAAACCCTAACGGAGAGATAGTTGATGCCATTAATGCTTCTTTTGGCTCGTTCGATAAAATGAAAGAAGAGTTTAATAAAGCTGCCGGAACGCGTTTTGGTTCGGGTTGGGCTTGGGTAATAGTACATAACGGTAAGTTAACTATTACTTCCACACCTAATCAAGACAATCCCCTAATGGATATTGCCGAGGTAAAAGGCACACCAATATTAGGTATTGATGTTTGGGAACATGCTTATTATTTAAACTACCAAAACAGAAGACCCGATTATGTTAATGCCTTTTGGAATGTGGTAAACTGGAACGAAGTAAACAGAAGATTTAAAGCGGCTAAGTAATTAATTACCCATTTGCGCCATTAATAAACAATTAATGGCGCATTTTTTTATCTATACAAGATTATATATTTATGCTGCTGAGATTTGTAATCATTAATATTTTAATGTTTGTAGCTTGTCATAACGTTAAAGCATTGACCACTACATTGCAAGTTTTTGAGCCTTCTGATAAAAATGTTGAAATTTTTTTTCAACCCGGTGTTGATGAGGTTAATGATTTTTGGGGATCTCTAAACAAACAATTGGTTACGAATATTGTTCAAAATATTGGAACAGAAAATAAGCGTGTAACCGCAGCCGTACTAACGCTTACATTGGGTATGCTTGGAGTGCATCGTATTTATTTGGGCACAGCTCCCTATATTCCGGCTGTTTACCTTTTTACCTTTGGCGGTGGTTTTTTTGTATTACCTGTAATAGATTTGGTAATGATTCTTACTACAAAAGATATCAGTAGTTTTGAGAATAATAATAAATTGCTGATGTGGATTAAAGAGTAAATTCTTTAATTTTATCCTTATTTCATTTCAACGTAAACATTTAGTAAAATAAACCTTTCCGGAGTTGTTGCTGCAAACAGTTTATACGCTGTGGTTTTCTTATCAATTGATTTATTTCTGATTTATTGGGTTTAAATTTGTCACTATTTGTCTGAAACAGTATCTTAGCATTTTTAATTCTAAATAATTTATGATGTTAAATATAGTATTGTTTGGCCCTCCGGGTGCCGGAAAAGGAACCCAATCTGAAAAATTAATTACTAAATATAATCTTATACATCTTTCTACAGGCGATTTATTACGTTCAGAAATTGCTCAAAAAACCGAATTGGGGATGAAAGCGAAAACATTGATGGATAATGGGGACTTGGTTCCTGACGATGTAGTTATAGGAATGATTAGATCAAAACTTAATAGCAATAATCAAGCTAAGGGTTTTATTTTTGATGGCTTTCCACGAACAACGGCACAAGCACAAGCATTAGATGAATTGTTGAGCGAGATGAATACCCAAATTACATGTATGCTTGCTTTGGAGGTTGATAATGAAGAATTAACCAAACGACTTCTACTGCGCGGAAAAGATTCGGGTCGTGCAGATGATCAGAACGAAGAAATTATCAGAAACAGAGTTAAAGAATACAACAACAAAACAGCCCCTTTAAAAGACTATTATACGGCACAAAAGAAATTTTATGCAGTTAATGGTATTGGAAGCATAGATGAGATATTTAATTCTTTGTGTCAAAAAGTTGAGAATATTTATATCCCCAGTTAAAACGGATTTTAATTAGCATTTAGAAAAGAAAATATCACGCAATGTCCGAATCAAATTTTGTTGACTATGTAAAAATAATGTGCCGTTCGGGCAAGGGTGGTGCAGGCTCGGTACACCTTCATCGTAGCAAACTAACAGCCAAAGGCGGACCCGATGGTGGCGATGGTGGACAAGGCGGACATATCATAGTTAAAGGGAATAAACAATTATGGACTTTGCTGCATCTTAAATACCGCAAGCATGTTATGGCCGAAGCAGGGGGTAGCGGAGGCAGCAATATGAGAACCGGAGCAAACGGAAAAAATGAGTATCTTGAGGTGCCTTTAGGGACTGTAGCCCGTGATGCCGAAACCGGTGAAATACAATTTGAAATAACTGAAGACGGAGAAGAAAAAATATTGCTTCGTGGTGGGCGAGGAGGATTAGGAAATACCCATTTTAAAAGCGCCACCCTACAAACCCCACGCTTTGCACAACCCGGAGAGCCGGGAGAAGAAGGATGGAAAATTCTTGAACTAAAAGTATTGGCAGACGTTGGATTGGTAGGCTTTCCAAATGCCGGAAAATCAACCTTATTGTCAAAACTATCGGCCGCAAAACCTGAAATTGGCAACTACCCATTTACTACCTTAACCCCACAATTAGGGATTGTAAAATATTACGATTACAAAACTTTTATTATGGCCGATATTCCCGGGATTATTGAAGGAGCTCATGAGGGAAAAGGCTTGGGACACCGCTTTTTAAGACACATAGAGAGAAACTCGGTTTTGTTGTTTTTAATTGCTGCCGATAGCGATGATATAAAAAAGGAGTATGAAATTTTATTAAACGAGCTACAGCAGTTTAATCCTGAATTGCTTGATAAAAAGAGGATACTGGCTATCTCAAAATCTGACTTGCTGGATCAGGAATTGGAAGCGGAATTATCGAAGCACTTACCACCTGTACCAAGTCTATTTATTTCCTCACATACACAATATCATTTAAAAGAATTAAAGGATATGTTGTGGGAAGCATTAAACCAAAAGTAATGGATATTATATATAACATTGTTGAGGCCGATAAAAAACTTCTGTTGCTCTTCAATGGTTGGCATAATACGGTGCTTGACACGCTGATGTTTTATTTTAGTAACACCTTATTTTGGACTCCACTGTATTTATGGCTTATATATTTATTGCATAAAAAATATAAGAAGGAAGTTTGGATTGTCATATTATGCGCCTTTACATTAATATTATTTACCGACCAAACCGCCAATGTTTTTAAAGCTCTGGTTCAGCGATTGCGCCCAACACACGATCCTGAAATACAACATTTGGTACACACAGTTAACCATTATAGGGGCGGAATGTTTGGTTTTTTTTCAAGTCATGCGGCTAATGCTTTTGGTTTAGTTACTTATTGTTTAATGATGCTTAAACCAACAAAATATTATATCAAAACAATAACCATATTTTATGCTTGCCTAACCTCATATAGTCGAATATATTTGGGGGTGCATTTCCCAATTGACATCATAGCAGGTATTATATGCGGTGTTGTTTTGGCTTTTTTATTTTATAATTTTACCCTTGTAATTCTTAGCAAATGGAAACTATTAAGACATCAAAATTAAATCAGGTTATTGCTCTATTTATAGGCAGCATATTTTTTATAACTTCTGCTTATGCTCAAAAACCTAAACTTATTATAGGCATTGTGGTTGATCAAATGCGAGTTGATTATTTATATCGTTATCAAAGCAAGTTTGGCGAAGGAGGATTTAAAAGGTTAATGAATAACGGATTTTTTAATAAAAATGCTAATTATAATTATGTTCTTACATACACTGCTCCCGGGCATGCTTCAATTTATACAGGCAGCACTCCGAGGTTTCATGGTATAATTTCGAACGATTGGTACGACAAACGAAATGGGAAGAATGTATATTGTACACAAGATGACAATGTACAAACCGTTGGCTCTAACAGTGAAGCAGGTAAAATGTCGCCTCGCAATATGATGACAAACACTATTGGTGATGAGTTGCGTTTGGCTACCAATTTAAAATCAAAAGTTATTGGCATATCACAGAAAGACCGTTCATCCATACTTCCTGCCGGACACATAGCAAATGCTGCTTATTGGTTTGATGGCGATAATGGTATATTTATTTCAAGCACTTTTTATATGAAACAATTACCGGCATGGGTTACTTCATTTAACGAAAAAAAATTGGCTGACAAATATTTGTCGCAAGACTGGACAACATTATTGCCCTTAGCTTCATACACTGAAAGTATAGCTGACGATAACCCTTATGAAGGATTGTTTAAAGGTGAAACAAAACCAGTTTTCCCGCATAAGTTGGCCGAATTAAAAGAAAAAAATAAAGGTTACAATATTATTCGTTCAACCCCTTTTGGGAATAGCCTGACTAAAGATTTTGCTTTGGAAGCCTTAAAAAATGAGGACTTGGGCAAAGATGATATTACCGATTTTTTAACGGTAAGTTTTTCGAGTACTGACTATGTTGGGCATAAATACGGAATTAATGCGGTTGAAACGGAGGATACTTATTTAAGGTTAGATAAAGACCTGGAAGAGCTGCTTAATTATGTTGAAAAAAACATAGGCAAAGAAAATGTATTGATATTCTTAACTGCCGATCATGGGGGTGCACATAACGCTGCCTATTTGGAATCATTACGTATGCCTGCCGGTTATGTACAACCTAAGGTTATAGCCGATTCAGTAAAAAATTATATGAAAAAAATTTATGGTGATACCTTAGTCTTATCCTACACCAATCAACAATTCTTTTTAGACCATAAAGCATTAACGAATAAGAAATTAAATCTAAGAGAGGTAACAGAAAAAATTGCACTATATACGCAGCAGTTAGATGGTGTAGCTAATGCTTATACTGTTTTTGACATTCGCAATGCATCAGGCTCAAATGATATTGCTTTAAGCAGAATTTACATGGGGTATAATGACAAAAGAAGTGGCGATGTTGCCGTTAATTATTTACCGGCTTATCTTGATTTTCATAAAACAGGAACCACACACGGTGCTACCTACACCTACGATACTCATATACCTTTACTTTGGTATGGATGGAAAATAAAAGTAGGAGAATCGTATGAGTCGGTAAACATTACTGATATAGCTCCTACTGTTGCCTCTTTCCTAGATATTGCATTCCCTAATGGTTGCGTGGGTAAACCCATCTTGAACTTAACCAAATAATGTTTTTACTCTTTATTGATGTTCTTCCGTAATTTTGTCTTGAAACATCATGAAATATATAGTAATTTCAATTATTTTACTTTTTAATACGCTCCCTATGAATTTACCGATTAAGGTTTATAAAGGCACCGGTACCTACTCATCTGATGTTATTTGCAATCTTAATAATAATAAGGTTTATAAAAAGATCTCAAATTATAGTTCAGACATTATTTGTAACATTAATCAGAATAAAATTTACAAAGGCACAAGCAATTACACAAGCGATGTGCTCTATAATATTACTGATGGCAAGGTATACAAAGGAACATCAAACTATAGCAGTAATATTGTGATGACTTTTAAAGATGGGAAAATTTATAAGGGAACATCGTCATACAGCAGCGATATTATTGCCAACATTAAAGATAACAAAGTATATAAAGGAAACTCTAGTTACTCGTCAGATATAGAATTTACTATAGATGGCCGGGTTACATTAGTTGAATTTGTGGCTCTGTGGCACGCGGTAAAATACGCTTATTAAGGAGCATTAATAATATAGAGGACTCAATTACTTGGGGATTGCAGTTAATCCTATATCAGTTGCTTTATATTTTTCTAGCTGATTACTCAAAAGCCTCCAGTAATTTTTCCATATTCATACTACGCGAACCTTTAATTAAAAAAACACAATTTTCTTTCTTCATCTTCTTTAAAAAATCAATAGCAGCCGGAGTATCATCAATAAATTCAGCTTCATATTGATGCTTATATTTCCCAAAATTAGGACCTACAAAAATTACTTTTTTGTACTTCCCTTTCAAGGCTTCTTTTATAATATTATTATGCTCTACCGGACTTTCTTCCCCCAACTCAAACATATCGCCCAAACACACTATTTTATTATCTGTTTTCATGCTGTTAAAGTTATCTAAAGCAGCTTTCATGCTGCTTGGGTTAGCATTGTAAGCATCAAGTACAATAGTGTTGTTTTTTTTACTAATTATTTGTGAACGGCTGTTATCAGGGATATAAGATTCTATGGCTTCTGCAATTAATTTTGCATCAATATTAAAATACTGAGCAACGCAAATGGCACTTAATATATTTTCGGCATTATAACCACCTATTAAATGCGATTTTACCTCCTGTGTGGGATTGTTTTTATATTGGTATTTTAGAAAAACAAAAGGTTGTTCCTTTATTATTTCTCCTTTACAATCTGCTTCTTGGCCAAAGGCATAGCTGATTTGGTTGATACCATTAGCATACTGATGCAAAATATGATTATCTTTATTAAAGAGAATAGTCCCATTATTTTTATTTAAATAGTGGTAAAGCTCTGTTTTGCCTTTTATAACACCATCAATACCTCCGAATCCTTCTAAATGAGCCTTCCCAATATTGGTAATAATTCCTAAGCCGGGATTTGCAATTTTACATAACATGTCAATTTCGCCTTGGTGATTGGCTCCCATTTCAATAATTGCCAATTGGTGCGTGTTATTAAGTTGAAGCAAAGTTAAAGGAACACCAATGTGATTATTAAGGTTTCCTTTAGTGGCCAAAGTTTTAAATTTTTTGGATAATACTACATTAAACAACTCTTTTGTTGTAGTTTTTCCGTTAGAGCCGGTTATGGCAATGACCGGTATGTTAAATTGCATTCGGTGATGATGAGAAAGCTGTTGTAATGCATCTAAAGTATTGTCAAAATAAAATACATTTCGGTTGTCGGCCAGCTCAGGGTTAGAACATACAGCATATTTGGCACCTTCACGAAGAGCTTGGGTAACAAATTTGTTTCCGTCAAAATTATTCCCCTTAAGTGCAAAAAACATACTGTTAGGTATTATGTTTCGGGTATCGGTACAAGTACCTGATGAGTTCTTGAAATAATTATATAAATCAGTAATAGATATTGAATTCATAAGAAATATATTATTGCAATAATAAAAAAACCTGCATCGAATACTGATGCAGGTTGTAAAAAATATTTATTAAATAAATTATTTGCTATTTAAACCAACCGGACTACCTACACGGGTCATAGCGCAACGGAATCCTATCCAAGAGGTAGATTGTCTTTCATCTAACATTCTACGTGTTCCAGGGTTCATCCAATAGGCTCTGTCACGCCAGCTACCACCTTTAAATACACGAGCTTTATCGTTTATCATAGAGGTAATGTCAGGCCCTGATTCTGAGGTCTTTGTGTTAAAATACATTCCATTACTTTCAGGAGCTAAGGCCTGTCCATCTTCTCCTTCTTCTGATCTTTCGGTCTCACTACCATCACTTTCAGCAGCAGCTGCGGTGGCAAGTAACTGCTTCCAGTTTTCTTCATCAACTTGAGATGAATAGTCTCCATCAAGGTAATTAATATTATCAGAACGTTTGTAATTTCTTCTTTCAGCCAAATTGTCTTTTACCGGGTCAACATTTCGGTAAGTAATATGACCTAAACTATCTTTATCGGCCACAGCGCCATCTTCATTAAGTACTTTGGTTTGAAATACATTTCCTCTGAAAGATCTAAAATCAGATTTATCATCATGGCTTACTTCTCTGTAAACATCCATTACCCATTCACTAACATTACCGGCCATGTTATACAATCCGTAATCATTTGGCCAATAGGATAAAACAGGAGCAGTAACATCAGCATTATCATTCAAGTTACCCGATGTACCCATATTGTCACCTCGTCCTCTCTTAAAGTTCGCCATCATTTTTCCTATATCTCTTTCGCTATCATTTCTAACATAATGTCCGTTCCAAGGGTATAGCTTACGACTCATTACGTCTTCATCAATAGTATTTCCAATTAAGCCCAAAGCTGCAAATTCCCATTCGGCTTCGGTTGGGAGGCGGTAACGAGGTAATAAAATACCATCTTCCATTCTTACTTTTCTTTCGCCACTGCCTTTACTGTTCAGGTCGGCTTTGTTTTTCTTTACGGTACCTTCGTATTGCCCTACTAAATAGGCATCGGTATTAAAATTGTTTTCATTAACCCAATTGTTTGGGTCAAATTCTAAAATACCCTCTCTTACCAAAATAAACTCATTTACACGGTCGGTTCTCCAGGCGCAAAAATCGGTAGCTTGCAACCAGTTTACACCAACAACCGGATAATCGGCATAGGCAGGATGACGCAAATAATATTCAACATAAGGTTCATTAAATGCCAATCGGTCGCGCCACACTAAGGTATCGGGTAGTGCTTTTTTCAATACTTCGGGATAATCTACACCATACACATTTCTAATCCAGAATAAGTATTCTAACCAATCAATATTTCGTACTTCTGTTTCATCCATATAAAACGAAGAAACAGTTACTCTTCTAGGCTCGTTGTTCCAATCGTACATAAAGTCTTGCTCAACTCTACCCATAGTAAAAGTACCTCCTTCAATTAGTACTAAACCCGGTCCGGTTTCTTGTTCATGGTAAGCAACTCTTTCAAATCCACCGTTGTCGGGGTTGTTATATTCCCAACCGGTAGAGTTAGAGGTAGGCTTGGTACATGAGCTTGCTATAAAAACAGCTCCGGCAGAAACGGCCAACATCAATTTTTTGCTTGTTTTCATTTTGTTAATTAATGGTAAGCGTAAATTTATTTTCATTTTCAGTTTCCTGTTTATTTATTTAGAATGTAGGGCAGTTAATTGTATTAAATTTCTTTCTTTTTACCTTACATTTAAAAGTTAAAATCATAGATAACTCATGCGAACCTGCTGAAGCATTGCTTAGCTTTGATATGGTAACATCATAAGTATATCCTATTTTAAATTTATCCATTTTAAAACCAACCAAGGCAATAATAGCATCGCGGTTACGATACCATAATCCACCAACCATTGGACCCTTTGATACGTATAATCCTAAATTAAGTTGCTGAAAATTTGCTTGTTGTTGATAAATAACATTTGGAGAAAGCGTCCAATCGTCTGTACTAAAAGGATTTAGAGGAATTACAGCTCCTACGTGCCCGGTATATTTTCTAGGCAAACGGCTTTTGGCGGCATTGGTAAAACCTTCATAAGGCTGTGTAAGATGATGAGCAGCAAAACCTCCGTAAAATTTATCGCTAAAGGCCAATATACCGGCCGAAAAATCGGCAACACCTCTACTGTTTTGAATTGGGGTTTCGGCTGTTTTATAAATAAATCCGTTGCGATCGCTTATTTGGTCGCCAAAAACTAAATTATTCCAATCTATTTTCTTTTGGTAGTAACCGGCCTGAACCCCTGCTCTGATACTAAAGAATCGGTTTACAGGCAGTTGGTACGAGTACATTCCGCTAACTCCCGTGGTTGTTAAAGTTCCGGCTCCGGCTCGGTCATTCATGGCTATTACCCCTAATCCTCCCATAATGTCATCCACATGTTGGTCGTATGATGCGCTATAGGTAACAAAATTGCCGGGAATACCGGGCCATTGGTTTCTATAATTCATCACTACGCGAGGGCAACGAGCGGTACCGGCAAAAGCAGGATTCAAATATAACGGGTTTGCGTAAAACTGGCTAAATAAAGGGTCTTGTGCCTTAACATCCTGAACTAAAATAATACACACTAAGCCCGCGAACAGCCAATTAAACAACAAATTTCTTTTCATTCTTAAATAATTAAAGTTACAATTATACATATATTTTTTATAAAAAGTTACAAACACCTCGTTTTTTTTTAATTTTCAAACTATTTTAACAAATAAAGCAGCAGCAGCTAATACAATAATATTCTATTTTTTTCGTTCATTAGTCAATATTTTCTTCAATATTTGCTTTCTTTTATTAAAAAAAGTAATATATACTTAATTTTATTATGCCGTTAAAGAAAAATATTTTTATTCTAACTTTACTTTGTGTTACGTTAGCCGCTATTGAAACGTTTGCACAAGTAAAAAAAGAAAGCACAAATATAAATGCGCCAACCGTGGCAAGTGTTGCAACATCTGAACTATCACAGGCGTATAAAATATTGTGGTTAGCACCTACAGTTACAAAAACAGAAGAGAATATACAAACAAATCTAAATTTTGAAGATGTTAGATATGCCGTAAATGACGGATTACCTTATTTTTCTGCCCAAACAAAGCTTCCGGCAGGAGCATTAAATGGAAAGGTAGAATTAATAAATACGCTATTTAGCGAACTTAGTCCGGAGGAAAACAGCATTGCCTCTAAATATCAAAATATTGGCTCTAAGGTTGAGGTAAATACTGCCTTGATTTATTTAAAGAAAAAAGCCTCGCTTATCTTTGATTTTGTTCCCTTACGCAAGCATCCGGTTAACGGAAAAATAGAAAAGTTAATAGCTTTTGATATTCGTGTAATTCCAACAACCACAGATGAGAACAATTATCGTAACCGAGCACATGTATATGCGCAGGAGTCGGTTTTAAATACAGGAGTGTGGTTTAAAGTAGGAGTTACCAAAGATGGGGTGTATAAATTAGATTATAATCTTATGAAAAAGCTTGGGGTAATGGTTGATGATATTGACCCACGCCAAATAAAAGTTTATGGTAGTGGTGGCGAACAATTACCTTTCCAAAATAACATTCCGCGTTTTGATGATTTGCCCGAATGTGCCGTTTATATAGAAGGGGAGAGTGATGGTAAATTTGACCAAACAGATTTTGTACTTTTTTATGGAAAAGCACCACACCGTTGGGTAAACAGTACCAACTGCCTACAACTTAAACACACTTTGAACGATTATACTGATACCAGTTATTACTTTATAAATGTAGAAGGTGCAGTAGGTAAAAGAATCCCCCTACAAAGTTCATTAGCACAGAATGCCACCACTACGGTTTCGACATTTGATGATTTTGCATTTTATGAAAACGAGGCAATTAATGTGGTAAAAAGCGGAAGACAGTGGTTTGGAGAAAACTTTGATGTTGTTACTTCCTATACATTTCCATTTAATTTTCCTAACATTGAATATAGCAGCCCGGCTTATATTAATGTACAAGTTGGAGCACGCTCAAATCCTTCGGCAAATTTTACCATTAAATGCGGCAGCTCTACCATTGGGCTTACCCCACCTCCGGTTGCTTTATCGCCATATTATGCCGACCCGGTTACAATAGCCTCTGTTTGTGAGCAATTTACTCCTAATGCTTCTCAACTTAGTGTAGAAGTAAAGTTTAACAAATCGCCCTCATATAATAGTGGCTACGGTTTATTAGATTATATAGAGATGCGCGTACGCAGACAATTAAAAATGGCGGGTAACGAATTGGGATTTAGAGATTTTATGTCGGTTGGTGCAGGGCAAATAGCCGAGTTTAATATTACCGATGCAACTAACCACACCATTGTTTGGAATATTTCAGATTTACAAAATATAAATCAAATTGATGGGCTTTTAATTGACAATACATTTTCTTTTAAAGCTCATGCCGATACCGTATTTCAATATTATGCCTTTAATTTAGGAAGTAATGCCATAAAAGAACCATATTTGTTTGGCTCCGTAAATAATCAAAACTTACATGGCTTGGGTTTCTATGATATGATTATTGTTACACACTCATTGTTTTACAGCGAGTCGCAGAGGTTAGCCGCCTTGCATTTTGAGAATGACGGACTAAAAACACTTATTGTTACACCACAAGAAATTTACAATGAATTTTCGAGTGGGAATCAAGATGCTACTGCTATTAAACAATTTGTAAAAATGTTTTACGACAGGGCAAGCAATGCTCAGGAAATGCCTAAGTATTTATTATTAATGGGCGATGCTTCATATCGTAATCGTGGCAGAAGCACCGTGGGGAATACTAATTTTGTGGTATGTTACGAGTCAACCAACGGAACATCATATATTAGTTCTTATGTATCTGATGATTATTTTGGGTTGTTAGATGAAAATGAGGGCGATGGCTTAAGAGAGCAGATGGATATTGCTGTTGGAAGAATTCCTGTTAAAACCAAAGAAGAAGCCAAAGCCGTAGTTGATAAAATTGAAGCATATATGCAACCACAACCAATTGAGTCTGCTAACCCTTCGTTTTGTGGTACGGCAGGCTCTTTTTCGAGTGGCGATTGGCGAAACGTATTGTGTTTTGTTGCTGATGATGAGGATAATAATTTACACTTTTCGCAAACAGAGCGTTTGGTTACTTATGTTGATACCACTTATCATGAATATAATATTGATAAAATATATATTGATGCCTTTAAGCAACAATCGGCTGCCGGAGGAGCCAGATATCCTGATGTGAATTTAGCCATTAACCAAAGAGTAAACAGAGGAGCCTTAATAATTAATTATATAGGACATGGAGGCGAAACAGGTTGGGCACAGGAGAGAATTTTAGAGCTTAAAGATATTGAATCGTGGAACAATGCCAATCGTTTGCCGCTATTTGTTACTGCCACCTGCGAGTTTAGCCGTTTTGACGATCCTGCCCGAACCTCTGCCGGAGAGGAAGTAATATTAAGACCTAATGGGGGAGGCTTAGGATTGTTGACTACTACTCGTTTGGCCTATTCTAATTTTAACGAAACTATAAACAGAAACTTTTTTAAGAATGTATTTATACCCGATTCTGTTACAAAGCTATATCCCCGTGTGGGCGATATTGCTACAATAACCAAGAATATTACGGCAAGCAACAGTACCGGAGAATCTAACCACCGTAACTTTTCTTTACTTTGCGATCCGGCAGTTAGAATGAATTTTCCAACGTATAAGGTTTACACGCAAAGTATAAACAACAAACCTGTAACATTTAATGGCGACACCTTAAAAGCTTTATCAAAAATTACAGTTAGCGGTTATTTAACCAATCAGTCGGGAGTAAAGCTTACCGACTTTAATGGTATAATTTATCCAACGGTTTACGACAAAGAATCAAAACTGAGAACCTTGGCTAATGACCCTCAAAGCTCTGTGCCGGCAGTTTTCAACATGCGTAAGGGTATTATTTACAGGGGCAAAGCCAGTGTGGTTAATGGGGAGTTCTCGTTTACGTTTATTACCCCAAAAGATATTGATTACTCGTATGGTATTGGACGCATAAGTTATTATGCTGCTAACGGAGTACAAGATGCCAATGGATATAACGAAAACTTTATTGTGGGAGGAACCAACAATAATGCCGCTATTGACAATGAAGGGCCAAAAATTGATTTGTACATGAATGATGAAAACTTTATATCGGGAAGTATAACCAACGAAAATCCCGATTTGCTGGGGGTATTGTTTGATGAGAATGGAATTAACACGATTGGTAACGGTATAGGCCATGACTTAATAGCTATTCTAGATGAAAACACCGAAAAATCTGTTATTGTAAATGATTATTATCAATCAGATTTGAATTCTTATCAAAGTGGCAGGGTAAGGTACCCATTCAGTAAATTAAGTGAAGGCAGGCATACCCTAACTTTAAAAGCCTGGGATGTTTATAACAATTCCAATATTGCTTCTACAGACTTTGTAGTTTCAAGCTCTTCTAAGCTTGCACTGCAACATGTATTTAACTATCCTAACCCATTTACCACTTATACCAAGTTTATGTTTGAGCATAACAAACCTTGCGAAACTTTAAATGTAAGTATTCAAATATTTACCGTATCGGGCAAACTCATCAAAACATTAGAATCTTTGGTTAGATGTGAAGGTTTTAGGTCGGAAAGTATTACCTGGGATGGTTTAGATGATTTTGGAGATAAAATTGGACGGGGGGTATATGTTTATCGCTTAAAAGTATCGGCTGCTGACGGTACATGGGCAGACAAGTATGAAAAATTAGTAGTTTTGAAATAATAATCAAATATAAATTTATAAATTTGCAATCTTTTAGTCGTAAAATAATGAAAAATAGCAATTGGGTAACCTGTATATATGTTTTTGCAATTCTTGCTTCGGGGAAAGTAAGCTTGGCACAAAAAAAGTCATCATTAACAGGTCAGGAGGTAAGTTTAAACACTATTACTACTTCGGTTCCTTTTTTATCTATAGGGCCTGACTCCCGTGCGGGAGGAATGGGTGACTGTGGTGTAGCATCAAGCCCTGATGTAAACTCTATGCACTGGAATGCAGCAAAATACGCCTTTATTGAAAAAAAGACCGGATTTGCCTTAAACTACACACCTTGGCTAAGACGTTTAGTGCCCGATATTAATTTTTCGTACTTGAGCGGATATTACAAATTAGATAAAAATCAAGCTATAGCCGGCTCGTTACGTTATTTTTCTTTAGGAGATATTACATTTACAGATGTAAACGGACAAACTATTGGACAGTTCAGGCCAAATGAATTTTCGGTTGATTTAGGTTATGCCCGTAAACTAAGCTCCAGATTTAGCACTTCTTTGGCTTTGCGCTACGTTTACTCCAACTTAACCAGCGGTATTAATGTTGCGGGCGCCAATACCAAGCCCGGACAAGCAGTGGCTGCCGATATAGGAGCATATTACCAAAACAATGATATAACCTTGGGAGGTAAAAAAACCATCTATTCATTTGGATTAAATATTTCAAACGTAGGCTCTAAAATATCATATAGCGAAACAGCCGTAAGAGATTTTATTCCGCAGAATTTAAAGATTGGAAATAGCATAACTTTTGAGCTTGATGATT
Organism: Bacteroidia bacterium; assembly: GCA_020845635.1. GTDB lineage: Bacteria > Bacteroidota > Bacteroidia > UBA4408 > UBA4408 > CAIKXD01. Next base: position 13,748 of record JADLFI010000030.1, on the reverse strand, counting down.
ACAATAAAATCTGCTTTATGGTTGATTTTAATAAACTTCTTGTGCCTACCCCTCCACGAATAGCACGTGACTCAACAGGAAGCCCAATTTATGGAGCAGACGGCAACTTGGTATTAAGTAGCGGAAAGCCATCAAACGTAGGACCTATTGCCGGAGTAGTTCAATCTTTTTATGATGCACCTGATGGAATTGCCGAAGAGCTTAGAGAAGTGATGTGGGCTGCAGGGATGGAATATTGGTACGATAATTTATTTGCGTTGCGTACCGGATATTTTCATGAAGCGCCATCAAAAGGAAACAGGCAGTACTTTAATATAGGTGCCGGATTGCGCTATAATGTATTCGGAATAGATTTTGCCTATTTAATACCCACCGTTACGCAAAACCCACTGCAAAATACTTTACGGTTTACGCTTACCTTTAACTTTGATGCCATAAGCAGCGGATCGGTTAAAGAAAACAATAACTAATGCATCCTTTTAGAATTGGGTTTGGCTTTGATGTACATCAGCTAAAAGAAAATCACCCCTTTTGGTTATCGGGTATTGCTGTTCCGCATCAGAAAGGTGCTTTTGGGCACTCAGATGCTGATGTGGTTATTCATGCTATTTGCGATGCTTTGCTGGGAGCGGCAGCCTTAGGCGATATTGGTAAACATTTTCCCGATACAGACAATAAATTTAAGGGAATTGACAGTAAAATATTGCTGCGCGAAGTGGTTTATTTATTGCAGAAACACCATTACCATATTGGCAATATTGATGTTACCTTAGTGTTGGAAAAACCCAAAATTAAGCCTCTTCTAGATCAAATGATAAGTACTTTGGCTGAGGTTATTGGGATAGAAAAAAATCAAATATCATTAAAAGCGACCACCAACGAAAAAATGGGATTTATAGGGCGCGAAGAAGGTGTTGCAGCCCATGCTGTAGCTTTAATTTATAGAAAGTCTTTTGAATAGAGCTATGTATAATGGAGGTAATTATTTAAATCTCTAAGCTTAAACCATCGTAAGCCAAAAAAATATGTTGCGGAAGCTCGGCCGAAACATCTTGGTGTAATCCAAGTTGGTGACTGATATGTGTAAAATATGCCTTCTCGGGCTTTAATTCATTTACTAAAGCAATGGCCTCATTAAGCGTAAAGTGCGAAATATGAGGCTCTCTTCTAAGAGCATTTAAAACCAATACCTTTGAGCCTTTAATTTTCATTTTCTCCTCATCATTAATTTTATTGGCATCAGTTATATAGGTAAAATCGCCTATTCTAAAACCAAATACGGGAAGTTTGTAATGCAACACTTGTATAGGCGTAATATTTGTATTGTTTATCACAAAGGGTTGGTTAGTAATAGTATGTAAATTAATTAAAGGAATACCCGGGTATTTTTCATCAGAAAAAATATACGAAAACTCTCTTCTAATAGCTTCCTGAACGCGTAATGAAGCATATATATCAATATGCTTTTTCTGAATAAAATTAAAAGCCCTAACATCGTCCATTCCGGCTGTATGATCTTTATGTTCGTGGGTAAAAAGTACCGCGTCTAACTTTTCAACCTTTTGGCTAAGCATTTGCTGTCTAAAATCGGGCCCTGTGTCAATTACAATACATAAATCATCCGTTTCAACCATTACCGAGGTGCGCAATCTTTTATCTTTAAGGTTGGTACTTTGGCAAACATTGCATTTGCATGCAATTAAGGGTATGCCTTGCGAAGTTCCGGTTCCTAAAAAAGTAATTCTCAAGATTGACACGTATTGAAGTAACAAAAATATAAAATAGATTGAACTATTTAATAAACACTTTGCGTACTAAAACTTATTTGATTGATGATATGTTTACCGAATTTACTATATATAGTTGCATTTATTGAGGTTAGCTATTTTTTGTGATATTAAAGATAGGAAAGAAGAGTAAAAATAAATTTTATTCTCAACAAAAGTTTTAGAAATTTGTAGTTCTTAAAAAATTAAAAGAATTAAGGAATTTATGATAGAACACACTTCAATTAAGAGCTTATTAAAGGGAGAAGTAAAAGCCCCACAAAATGTTGTGGTTAAAGGATGGGTACGTACCATAAGAAATAGTAAAAATGTTAACTTTATTGCATTAAATGATGGAAGCACCATATTAAATATTCAATTGGTTATAGCAGCGGGCACTGATGCGTTTGTGATATGCGAGCAAATAAGTACAGGAGCCTGTATAAGAGCCGAAGGGTTATTAGTTGACTCGCAAGGAAAAAACCAGAGTGTTGAAATACAATGTAACAATATTGAAGTGTATGGGCATAGCGATCCGGAAAAGTATCCTTTACAGAAAAAAGGCCACACTTTGGAGTTTTTACGTGAAATAGCGCATTTACGCCCGCGTACCAATACTTTTGGAGCAATATTCAGAATCCGTCATAATATGGCATTTGCCATTCACCAATTTTTTCATCAAAAAGGATTTTTCTACATGCACTCGCCAATTATTACCGGCAGTGATGCCGAAGGAGCAGGAGAAATGTTTAAAGTAACCACCTTATCACTCGAAAATCCACCACGAACCAATGATGGGTCTATCAATTACATGGAAGACTTTTTTGGGAAAGCCACCAACTTAACCGTGAGTGGGCAACTTGAAGCCGAACTGGGAGCTTTAGCTTTGGGCAATGTATATACCTTTGGTCCAACTTTCAGAGCAGAGAACAGCAATACTCCACGTCATTTGGCTGAATTTTGGATGATAGAACCCGAAATGGCTTTTTATGATATTAACGACAATATGGATTTGGCTGAGGAAATGTTGAAATATCTGATCAACTTTGCTTTAGAGAACTGTAAAGACGATTTGGAATTTTTAAATCAGATGTATGATAAAGAACTTATTGAACGACTAAAGAGCGTAACTGCCAAGACTTTTAAACGATTAACTTATACTGATGCGGTTGAAATATTAGAGAAGAACAATAAAGAGTTTGAATTTAAAGTATCGTGGGGTACTGATTTACAAAAAGAGCATGAAAATTACTTGGTAACACATTTTGGAGGACCGGTAATACTGACAAATTATCCTAAGCAAATAAAAGCCTTTTACATGAAACAAAATGAAGATGGGAAGACGGTGCGTGCCATGGATGTTTTGTTCCCGTGGATTGGTGAGATTATTGGCGGTTCGCAACGTGAAGATAATTATGATAAACTATATGCACGTATTACCGAAATGGGGGTTGATGAAGATGAATTGTGGTGGTACTTAGATACCAGAAAATTTGGGTCGTGCCCACATTCGGGCTTTGGGCTTGGGTTTGAACGTTTAATGTTGTTTGTTACCGGGATGACTAATATTCGAGATGTTATTCCGTTTCCGCGAACCCCTAAGAATGCTGAATTTTAATTATTAACTTTGTGGTATGTTAAGACAATCGTTACTGCAAAAACAAATACAGAAACTATCACCGCAACAAATACAATTGGTAAAATTGTTGCAAATACCTACTATTGGTTTAGAACAACGTATTAAGGAAGAGCTTGAAGAGAATCCTGCCCTTGAAGAGATTGAAAGCAGTGAAGATGATTTTAATGAGGATAGTGATAATGAGTTTAGCAACCAGGAAAACGAAGATATTGAAGGTTTTGAAGATAATGAACAAAGTAGGGAAGATTTTAATTTAGATGAATTTTTAGATGATGATGAAATCCCCTCATACAAATTAAATGTAAAAAACAGCGGAGAAGATACCGAGCATCATGAAATACCTATAAGCAACAGTATTAGCTTTCATGAGCTTTTAAGTAATCAATTAGGTTTGGTTGCATTAGATGATAAGCAATATCAAATTGCAGAATTTATTATAGGGAATATAGATGGAGATGGCTACATGCGAAGAGAACTATCGGCTATCATTGATGATTTGGCATTTAAGTTAAACATAAATACAACCGAAGAGGAGGTAGAAAGACTGCTTCATGTTATTCAACAGTTTGATCCGCCCGGTGTTGCAGCACGCGATTTACAAGAGTGTTTAACCTTGCAGTTGAAAAGAAAATACTCCGAAGGCCATAATCCGGTAGTAAAGTTAGCTCTTCAAATTGTGGAGCAAAGCATGGAAGAGTTTAGTAAAAAGCATTATGAAAAAATAGCCAAAAGACTTAATCTGGAAAGCGTAGAAGAAGGAGATGATATATTGTTTAAAGACGCCATTGGCGAAATATTAAAACTAAATCCCAAGCCCGGAAACTCAATGAACGAAGGGCAGAAAAGCATACTGCATATTATCCCAGATTTTATATTGTTGAATAATGAAGGCCAACTGGAGTTGAGTTTAAATTCTAAGAATGCCCCAGAACTAAGAGTAAGTCGTGGATATAAGGACATGCTTGAAGAGTATTCCAAATCTAAATTAAGCAGCAAAGAAAAAAAAGAAGTTATTCAATTTGTAAAAGATAAAATTGATAAAGCCAAATGGTTTATAGATGCAATTAATCAGCGTAACTCTACGCTCATGATTATTATGCAAACTATTCTAGAGTATCAACAAGATTATTTTCAGGAAGGAGATATTACAAAACTAAAACCTATGATACTGAAAAATATTGCTGATATTGTAAACCTTGATATATCTACTGTTTCGCGAGTTACTAATGGTAAGTATATTCAAACATCATTTGGTACTATTGCTTTGAAAGAGCTGTTTAGCGAATCGTCAGTGAATGACTTAGGCGAAGAAATTTCGACCAGAGAAATAAAGAAAATATTGCAAGAACTTATTGAATCGGAAAAAAAGAATAAACCATATACCGATGATAAACTTGCGAAAATATTAAAAGAAAAAGGATATAATATTGCTCGCAGAACAGTTGCCAAATACCGCGAACAATTGGATATACCTGTTGCACGTATGCGAAAAGAAGTATAATTATTTATTATATAATACAACCATCTGTCATTGTTTTTGAATAGCCTTAAAAATACTATTGCTTTAATATTATCCTATATTTTTCATCCGGTATTTTTGCCAACATACATTAGTTTTTTATTTTTAAATTACTCAATGTTTCAAATAAGCGGCAGCATAAGTATAATAGTGTATTTGCTTATATTCTTAAATACTTGTTTGTTGCCGGTGTTTGCTATGCTTGTTTTAAAACGTATGGGTTTAATAAGTAGCTTGCATATTGATATTCAAACAGAGCGTAGCCTTCCGTACTTTATAACTTTCTGTTTTTATTTAAGTACATGGTGGCTAATTTATAAAGCTCCTCTTCCGGCATTTATTGCCAACTTGTTATTAGGAGCAGCTATAGCCATATTGCTGGCAGGGATTATTAATTATAAGATAAAAATAAGTTCGCATTTAATTGGTGTAGGCGGAGCTGTTGGATCTTTCTTAGCAGTAAATCTTTATAGCACGGTTGATTTTAGTTTTTTCTTTATTGTGTCAATATTGTTGGCAGGATTAATGGGGTGGGCACGATTAGAATTAAGAGCACACCAACCTATTGAGGTGTATAGTGGATTTTTGCTGGGCGTATTTTCGCAATTGGCGGCATTTATACTTTAATTTTTTTGAAAAGATAATATTTAATAAAAACATTTTCATATCTTTGTATAATAAACTAAGCAAGTATCTATAGTACATTGCTTTTTTACCCTAAAATTTTATTATTTGAATACACAAAACTTGTTGGAATACAACACAGATTTAAGTCCTTTAATTATTCCCGAATACGGTAGAAATATTCAAAAAATGGTAAATTATGCCATTACAATTAAGGACAGAGATGAAAGAAACAAAGCAGCTTTAGCCATTATTGATGTGATGGGCCAGTTGAACCCCCACCTACGTGATGTAGTTGACTTTAAACACAAACTTTGGGATCATTTATTTGTTATATCCAAATTTCAATTAGATGTTGATTCGCCTTACCCCAAGCCTAACCCCGAAACATTTAATACTAAACCCCAACAAGTAGCCTACCCTCGAAATAATATTAAATATAAACACTACGGGAAAGTGGTAGAAGATATGATTCAAAGTGCTATTGAGATGGAAGAGGGCGAGATGAAAGATGCTTTTTTGGAGATTATAGCCAATATTATGAAAAGCTTTTACATTACCTGGAATAAAGATAATGTTTCTGACGAGGTAATTGTAGAGCAGTTTAACACATTATCCAAAGGGCAATTAAAACTCAAAGAAGGAATTAAGTTAATGGCCAAAAACGATTTAAACCCACGCAACACCCAACAATCAGGTTACAATAACAATAACGGAATGTCTAAAAAGAAAAAGAAATTCCAGAAAAAGAAATATTAATAATTTATGCACGAACACAGCTTTCAAATAAACTATAAAAGTTATTCAGGAATTAACGAGTTAGCACAAGATGATATTAATCTTATAGAGGCTGCGCGTAAAGCTGCACAAAATGCATATGCTCCTTATTCTAAGTTTAGTGTTGGGAGCGCCATTTTACTTGAAAACGGGAAAATAGTAACGGGCAACAATCAAGAAAATGCAGCTTACCCCTCAGGGATTTGTGCCGAGCGTGTGGCTATGTTTTATGCATCGTCTCAATATCCGGGCGTTAAAGTAAAAAAAATTGCAGTTACTGCTTTTTCCAAAGAATTTAAAGTAAACACTCCGGTGGCACCATGTGGAGCGTGCCGCCAAGTACTTTCAGAGTACGAAAACTTATATCACTCAGATATTGAACTATTCTTACAAGGGCAGGAAGGCCCAATTTATTGTTTAAAAAACATTGGCTCCTTATTGCCTTTGGCTTTTTCAAGCAGCGATTTAGAAAAACACTAATAGAAATTTGATACCACTTTATAGGCTTAGTTTATAGCCATCCTAAAAAAAATTACTACAACACTTTGTGGCAGTAGTTTTTTATATGATATTAGGTAAAGCATTGGGTTTATTTATTTTGAAAAATTGTTTCATTTTTTTATCTTTCAAAAAATTTTTTTAAAAAAGATAAAAATGAAAATTAAACTAAACGATACCTTTAAGCACGAATTTTCTTTTACCCAAGAAGATATTGTAAAATTTGCAGAGGTTACCGGAGACAATAATCCAATACACCTTGACCCAAAATATGCTGCCGAAACTATGTTTAAAGTTCCTATCATGCATGGCATGTTGGGAGCCTCATTATTCAGCAAAGTTTTTGGAACCTTATTTCCAGGCAAGGGAACAATTTATTTAAAACAATCGCTCTCGTTTTTAAAACCTATGTATGTAAATACAAGCTATGAGGCTGTTTTTACCGTAAAAGAGCTTAATGAGGAAAAACACAGGGCTGTTGTAGAAACCGTAATTATGGAAAAAGCAAGCCAAGCTGTTTGTACCACAGGTGAAGCAACCATTATGAATACTGATAGAATTTAATACCTTAAAATCATGGATAAAGTAAATAAACGAATTGTTTTAGTTACCGGAGCCACAGGAGGTCTGGGAACAGCTATGTGTAAGCAGTTAAACAAAGATGGATTTCATGTAATAGCTAATTATCGTGATAAAAGCAAAGCCGAAGCATGGCAAAAGAAAATGAAAGATGAAGATATTCATATTGACTTATATGAAGCAGATGTTACCAATTATGACTCGGTTGGAACAATGATAAAAAAAATTGAAGAAGAAGTTGGCATCATTGATGTATTGGTAAACAATGCCGGAATTACCCGTGACGGACGGTTCGCTAAAATGAGTAAAGATGACTGGGACGCTGTAATATCGAGTAATTTGACAAGTGTTTTTAATTGTACACGCCATGTTATTAATTCTATGATTAATCAGCAGTTTGGGCGTATTATCAATATATCATCGGTAAACGGACAAAGGGGTCAGTTTGGGCAAGCCAACTACTCGGCAGCAAAGGCGGGAATGCACGGTTTTACTAAAACATTGGCCATGGAAGTAGCTAAATATGGAATAACGGTAAATACCATTTCACCCGGATATATAGCTACCGATATGGTAATGGCTGTACCTGAAAAAGTACGTGAGCAAATTGTGGCACAAATACCAATGGGTCGTTTGGGGGGAACGCACGAAGTAGCGTACTTGGTATCTTTTCTGGCGTCAGATAAAACCAATTTTATTACAGGAGCCAATTATTCTATTAATGGCGGTCAGCATGTTTACTAATATTGGCAAGGCATGCAAAATGTTTTGATAAATGCCACATGGTTGTTTTTTAATTTATTATGTTTTTATTTAGCAGCAATCTAAATAAAGAGTGTTATTTTTGGACATTAATCAAAAAAATATAGATATGACAAGAAAAGTTTTATACAGTATTTTCATCGCGTTTTTATGTTTTGGATTAACGCTACATGCGCAATCCCTAAAAACACCGGCACCAAGTCCAACACAAAGCTTAAAACAAAACTTTGGCTTAGGGGAAATAAGCCTTGAATACAGTCGCCCTAGTACTAAAGGCCGTGTTATATTTGGCGATTTGGTTCCTTATGGAAAAATATGGCGAACCGGAGCCAATGCGTCAACCAAAATTACCTTTACCGATGATGTAATGGTAGAAGGGAAAGCCGTAAATGCCGGAACTTATGCTTTATATACTATTCCGGGTAAAGACAATTGGGAAATATTATTGTATAAAGACTTGACCTTGGGTGGTGGCGTAAACAACTACAACCAAGCTGATGAGCTAATGCGCGTAAATGTAAAACCTACAGCACTATCTCAAAAAATTGAAACTTTTACCATTGAAGTAGCCGATGTAATGCCAACATCTTGCACTATTGAATTGTTGTGGGATCAGGTAAGAGTGCCGATAAAAGTAACTACCGATATTGATGCCAAAGTAATGAAGAACATTGAAAAAGTAATGTCTCCGGGCGACAACCGCCCATACTATGCTGCTGCCAGTTATTATTATGAAAATAATAAAGATATGAAACAAGCCTTAGAGTGGGTAAACAAAGCTGTTGATCAAAATCCAAAGGCTTTTTGGGTGTATCATTTAAAAGCTAAAATTCAAATAAAGTTGAAAGATGCTAAAGGTGCTATAGAAACTGCCGAGAAATCAAAAGCTTTGGCTATGGAAGCTAAAGATGATACTTACGTAAAAAATAACGATAAGTTAATAGCGGAAGCGAAGACAATAAAATAGTTATTAATTAGGCTAATAAATATTAATAATCACCGCATGGTTTATTTAACTATGCGGTGATTTTATTTTGCAATGTTTTGGATAAACCCTGAAAAACCAGTTGATACGATTCATCAATAAAACTCATAATGAGTGGCGAGGATAGGTTGAATAAAGAAATAGTATTCCAGTGTCTTTTATTCATGTGATAGCCCGGGAAAACATTATTCGGATATCTTTCGCGTAGCTCAATAGCCTTTTCGGGTTGGCATTTTACATTAATCTGCAAAGGATTTTCATTTAAGGCAGCCAATAAAAATATTTTACCACCTACTTTAAAAACCAGGGTATCATTATCAAAAGGAAAACTTTCGGTAACCCCTCTTTTAGAAATGCAGTAAGTTCTTAATGTTTCAATGTCCATAGTTCTTGATAAGTTAAAACAAATATATACCAAAAAAGCTGAATAAATACTTTAATAGCTCCTCTTTTTAATGTACTTTTGCAGATATTTTTTTTATCTCTAACAAAGCAATGATAGTAGCAAAAACATTTAAGTGGGAAGCAGCGCACCGAATACCATGGCATAAAGAAAAATGTAAGCACTTGCATGGACACTCATATAAAATGGTTGTTGAATTTGAAGGCGAACCTGACGAAAAGGGTTTTGTAATAGATTTTAACGATATAAAAAGTATGGTTGAACCATTTATAAAACAAATAGATCATACCACCATCATTAGTAATTCTGATATTGAACTAAAAGAAATTTTTGACCAAAAAGCATGGCGATATTTTTTATTGCCTTATGATTCATCAGCAGAGAACTTATGCTTGTTCTTTTTGAATATTATTTTGGAGAAAAATAGAGAGAATCTTAGAAACAATAGAATTACTGCAATAGGAATTAAGGTTTTTGAAACCGAAACAGCCTATGCCTATATTAAACAGAGTGTATGAAATTTTAAAAACAAAGTATTATGTTAGAATTTTACAGAGAATTACTGAAAGAATTTGAATTGCCGTTACATAACCCCATATTGGTATTCTCATTAATTCTATTCATTATTCTTTTATCACCCATTTTATTACGTAAAATAAATATTCCCGGAATTATTGGACTCATTATTTCCGGTGTAATTATTGGGCCACACGGTTTTTATATTCTCGAAAAAAACTCAGCTATTGATTTGTTTTCAACCATAGGTTTGTTGTATATAATGTTTATTGCAGGGCTTGAGCTAGATTTGAATGAATTTAAAGCAAACAGAAATAAAAGTATTTTATTTGGATTTTTTACCTTTATTATTCCTTTATCGGTAGGTTTTCCGGTTTGTCATTATTTGCTGGGATACGATTTTAATGCCAGTTTCTTAACGGCCAGTATGTTTGCTACGCATACTCTGGTAGCCTATCCAATAGTTAGTAAGTTCGGGGTTTCAAAAAACCAGGCAGTAGCTATTACTGTTGGAGGAACCATATTAACCGATACAGCAGTGTTAATCATTCTGGCTGTTATTATGGGGAACCATCAAGGCAGCCTAAACGAAGAATTTTGGATTCGGTTAGGGGCTTCGTTGGCTATTTTTTCGGCTATTATGTTTTTTGTTATACCGCGCATTGCCAAATGGTTTTTTAGCAAGTTAGAAAGTGAAAAACATTCACATTATATTTTTGTTTTATCGGTTGTGTTCTTTGCTGCTTTCCTTGCCGAAGCGGCAGGTGTAGAGGCTATTATAGGGGCTTTCGTGGCCGGACTGGCATTAAATAAACTCATCCCTCATTCATCGGCTTTAATGAACCGCATTGAGTTTCTAGGGAATTCATTGTTTATTCCTTTTTTCCTAATTAGTGTTGGTATGCTGGTTGATGTAAGTGTTATTATGAGTGGCCCTATGGCCTTGATTATTGCTCTTACCTTGTCAGCCGTAGCCCTAACAGGTAAATGGTTAGCGGCTTTAATAACACAACTTGTTTTTAAATATACAGGAGCGCAAAGGCAATTAATTTTTGGATTGAGTGGGGCGCATGCAGCAGCAACTCTGGCAGTTATTTTGGTGGGATATAAAGCCGAAATTATTGATGAAAACATTTTAAATGGAACCATTATTTTAATCCTGATTACATGTATTGTGGCTTCTTTCTCAACCGAAAGGGCCGCTAAAAAAATTATTCTTGAAACAGAAGACAGTACCGAAGACCACCTAAATATCAATAAAGCACAAAGCGAGCATATTTTACTTCCAATTGCCAACACCGAAAACTTTGAAAAATTACTAGAGTTTTCAATTTTTATGAAAGATAAAAAGTCAGCTAACCCAATTTCTGTTTTAACGGTGGTGTCAAATAATGCCGAGGCAGAACAAAATATTGTAAAAACCAGAAATAAACTGGAAGATTACGTAAAACAAGCTTCGGCCTCTGAAACCAAAGTAAATGTAATTACTACTATTGACCATAATGCAGCCAGTGGTATAGCTCGTGTTTCGCGCGAGATTATGGCAGATATAATTGTGTTGAAATGGCCGAGACGTACGGGTTTTATTGATAAACTAATGGGACAAAAGTTAGAAAGTATTTTGCTGAATACTGATAAAACTACTTTTATTTGCCATCTTGAAAAACCACTGATTGTACACAAACGATTGGTGATTGCTACACCACCCTTGGTTGAACACGAAAGCGGTTTTGAATATTGGCTGATAAAAACTGCCAAGCTGGCTCAAGAGCTAAGTATTCCAATTTTATTTTATTGTAATGAAGCTACCGAAAAGTCAATTGAAAAAGTGTATGCTAATGAAAAGATTTCCATTTCATTTTCTGTGAATCATTTTGACGATTGGGATGATTTTCTGATACTGTCAAGATACATTAAAGAAGAAGATCTTTTTGTTCTTGTTTCGGCCCGAAGAGGAGCGGCTTCATATATATCTGCATTAGATAACTTACCTTCAAAACTTGAAAAACATTTTCCGTTGAATAGTATTGTAGTTATATATCCTCAACAATACTCGCAAGAATATTCTATTGAGCGTTTTGATGATATAAATGCCGAACCTTTAAACAAAGGAATTGAAACCATTCAGAAACTGGGAAAAGGTATTGGCAATATCTTCAAAAGAGAAGAAGGTAATGAATAATACCCATTCCTGTTTTCAACTAAGGCTTTTTTCTTAAATGAAAACTATAGTTAACACCTATGGATAATGCCATTATTTTGGTATGATCAGGGTCATTTTTGAGATAATCGTTTAAAGCCTGTGAAAATCGTAATTCCAGAAAAGTATTAGGATATATTTTATAGCTTAACTGAATCATATAACCATATTTTAGTTGTACAAAATCGGCTGTTTCGCTCGTTTCGGTTATATAGGGTTGGTTGTATCCCGGAAATGCCGATTGAACCATTCCCTGAACTAAGGCAGCAGCAAAACCCAAGGAGTCAATAATAGGTTTAATTAAATCCAAAGCCGGAATATCTTGTTTTAATGATTCTTTGGTGTGAGCGTTAACCAACAATCCGATATACGGACCGGCTGCAAATTTAAAATGGGAGCCTGAAAACTCGGCCAAGATCGGAATCTCTATGTATCCTAAGCGGTTATACCCTTCATAATGTGAGTAAACTTTGTCATTAATGTAGCCTGCCACAGAATTAACAGTGCCGGTATCCACTATTGTGCCTATTAGATCGTTAAAACTTTTTAATAATGATAAGGTATCTTCTTTGTGATACATTTTCCCCTTTTGTGTAAACATTAAACCTGTTTTAAGAGTAAAATGCTCATTAAACTTGTAACCTGCATTAATACCTGCCGATACACCGGGTTTAAAGAATAATTGTTCCAAATTATCTTTTTCGGGCAATAAATTACCGTAAACACTGCCCCCAACCGACCATTTTGACAATTGCTGCTCAGATTGAGCCAATACTTGCAATGACCCCAAAAGGAGCATTAATAAATATAGCTTTTTCATAGTTTGTTAATTTGCAACAAATATGCAATATGTAAAGCAATATCCCTATTACTCAATAAATTATTTTGCTTAAGTGTGTAAAATGATACTTCTATCCCAGAAAAACTTAGATAAATTAAAAAGCTTGATTGTGAATACTACGATTATGTCATAAACTAAGACTTATGAAAAAAGTTAATCTTCTTGCCCAGCCCGTTACTAAATCTTAGATTGGCAAAAAAGCTCGCCAACAGCTATTGAGCAAAATTAACGAATAGTCGCAAGTCAACATTCACTTTTCCTACTTGGGTATGTATGCTGAAAAAAGAATATGAATCTGGAAATCCACTTTTCTTTATCCCAAAAATTCGCTTCAAAGAAGTAAATAACTACATTGTGAAAATATATCGCTATACCCCAAAAGAGAACAAGTAGGAGTAGGCAAAATTCATGTTTTTACACTTATTTTAGCGGGGTTCCCAAAATCTGCGAAGCATTTGATTTAATAGAACAAATATCTGAGCCGAGAGTTTTTGAGTTTTACAATATTCCAAGAGATACATCAGATATTTATTTTATTGGCTTCAATTATACAATTGATGAACGGCATTAAGGTATATTAAATCGGAATCTGGTAGCTTATCAGATAATAATGTCCTTCAAAATAAATTTTTTGGAGCC
>JADLFI010000029.1 GCA_020845635.1 Bacteroidia bacterium | reverse complement strand
TGGTTTTGAGTATCAAGTGCCTGGTTTTTAATATCAAGTTCTTTAATTGCATTAATTGCCGTAAATAAAATCACATTCTGATTAATTCTTAAAATCTCTTGTGGGGCTTCCGTGCTATCTGCTGGGTCATTTAAAACACCTAAAAAATTATCAACTGCATTCGGTAAAACCTGCATTAATTCTTGTGCTATTACACCAACTTTAGTATCAACAGTATCTGTAATTCCTAATTTAGTTTTGTATTGATAGGATTTAACATTTACTTGTCTTATTGCATCTAACCCAGTATGATACTCCTGTATATTTTTCTTGATACGTTCATCAGAAGGCAAGTAACTACCTGTTACTGTTATATCACCATTTACCCATAGCCCTGTTATTCCTGCAAGAACGAATCCTCTTATACCTACATTTCCACCTGCGGCAACTTCAAAAAGTGGTACAATTGAACCTATACCACCATTTTGACAGAAATTATTTGTACCCGTGCCAGTTGGCGGTCCAATAATTCTAAAATATGAAGCATTATTATATAATATTCCTGTTTGCAAATACATAGCGCAATCTGTATTATTAACATCTCTTGCATTACCAGGCCTAATGCGGAAAAATCTTGGATTGGTACTTCTTGACTGCCAAATATCGTGTGTGTAAACACGCCCCCAATGATGAGTATAATCACCAAAAATAGCTCCAGTAAAAGAACATGTACTTCCAGTAGCAGTTGTATTTGGAAAAATAGTATCGCCTCCCAAGGCTAACACTTCATTGGACTGATTAACAGGTTCTATGCCAGGTGCATTACTCCCGTTTACAGCTGAAGTTAATCTTACCCCTGTAGTGCTTACAAGAGCCTCAACCTGACCATCACCACCTCTTCCTACTGCCTGAATTGTAGCTGTCTCGTTTCCATTAGTACCTGAGGTAAACATCGTGAATGCATCCCTAAAGCCTGATCTATCGCTAGCTGTTCCAAGAAAAAAATTACGCTGAGTAGCACTTGGAAAAGTGGTAAAAGATGCATCTGTATTTACATGCAAACGAGCCTCTACTAATTGGCCACTTCCGTTACTTCTTCCAATACCAGTATTACCCTCTACCACCATTCCATTAGCAGGTGCGCTTGTAGCTGTAGCAACATATCCACTACCTATTTTAGTATTACCATTTACATTAAGTTTACTTCTTAAATTATTACTCGTGCTGGAGCCAATACCAATATTGTTAATGTAGGTACCACTTGGCACTTCATAAACACCGCTTGCGCATAGATTATTCGTAGCTGCATCTTTTTTCATCAAAAAATCATTTGGCACGCTTGTACAATAATTTACACCTCCTCCACCTGTTTGATCATCTACCAATATTACATCTCCATTTGCGTCTACACTTAAAATTTTAGCTGTTGTATTGGTTATGCTGCTGCTGGTATTAGTTAAGTTAGTAAAGCGCAAACCACTGTTGCCGCTGGTGCCGTGGGTAATTTCTAATTTATTGTTAGGGGTTGTTGTATTGATACCTATATTTCCACCACCTAAAATTCGCATACGTTCCGTAGCATTGGTATTAAACAGCATAGGTAAATTTTCTTGCTGGTTAAAAACTGCATGACCATTGCTACCTCCACCTAAAATACCAATCTGAAAACCATCGCTTGAGGTAGTGCCTGTGCCACTGTTGGTATATTGCATTCTTACTGCATTTGAACTACCATCGCTAATGTGTAATTTTTGTTGCCCAACTTGTGTTCCAATAGTAAATTGAATATCATCAAAAGTTGTAACTGAAGGTTCACCCCCAAATGAAATAAGGGAATTGGTTGATGTAATATCATCAGAACCGCCTGTTATTGGTAAAATGCTACCCAACCACAAAGAGCTTGGGCCGACATGTATTCTACCCAAAACTCTCAGGCTATCAGTAGTTATCTGCCCTTTAATATGCAAAGGAACAGTTGGATTACTTAAGCCTATCCCAACCTTACGGAAAGTATAATTTATTGAATCTCCAGTAGAGTTCCACTGCAATGTGTCCTCTTGTGCTGAGACTTTCAATATTAGCAGTACCAATATCGAAAAAAGAAATGCTGATTTGTTTTTCATAGGATTTTTAGTTTAGTTGGTTTTTAAAATAATATGATTGACTTCATTCAAAGTTTTATTATCAAAAATTCTCAAAATATATACTCCTGATTTTAAATCCTCTGTATTTAATATATAATCTTTTTCAATTCGTTTTTCTTGTAAAATGGGATTTCCTAGAAGATTAAGAATTGTTATTTGCTTTTCGCCAATATTATTAAATGATATGTTTAAAATATTTGTGAATGGATGAGGGTAAATTTTGGGGTGATTGTTTACTGAATTATCAATAGATGTAAATGTACATGAATAGCTATAGTTATTACAAAATATTGAATCGGTCGAAACACAAACGTCATCAATGTAATAATAAGATGTTGCAGAAGGAATTGATGAAGTTAAGTGCATAGTGTCAATATTATTTTGATTAAAAAAATTACCGATAATTATATAATTATATGCAGAATCCGCTATGAACGACCCATTTATCTGAGTCCAATCATCCTTGTTAATAATAATACTATCTGAAAAAACATGCGCAAAATTATTAATAGGATAGAATGCATTTGTATCATTAAATAAGGAAGTTGTAAATAAAGCCCCCAACTTATTATTTGCCAAAGTAACCTCATCAGCTAAAGAAACTTTTAGAGAAACAAAATACTTCATACCAATATTTAATTGATTGGTTAATTGAGATGTAATGCACTCCCTTATTACTGCAAAACTTGTATATGGAATTATACCTACATAACCTGTACAAGAAGTATCTATTGTATTTTGTACTCCTAGTAAATTTGTGGGTATTGATATATTACTAATAGATGGTGCACATTTGTTAAAATAATCAGGTGTTCCTCCATCCTGCCTAAACCAATGTTTAGCTTTTGAGATTTGTGATGGATAAGCTGGACAACTTCCTAAAGTATCTTCAAAACTTGGATTAGGCACTAAGTTAATTTGAGATAAACAATTATTATTTGAAATTGTCAGAATAAATAAGACTAACAATAAAACTGTTGATGTGTTTTTTTTCATATTTCAAAATTTCAGAAAATAAATTTACGATTTCTAGCATAGTAAAAAACAAATCAAAGGAATTTAACAATTAAGTAACTATTTCTGTCGCAAAACAAAAGCTTTTTAATTTTAAATTTAATACCAGAGGTGTAAATTAAGGTTTGTATAAGTAGTTTTGCAGTGTCAACAATTTAAACCAAAAGTTGAAATAGATACAAACTTTTGGGTTGGTGTGCGGTTGGTGAATTTTGGCTCTGTCTCGTCCTAAAAAAAGTTTACAGTTTATTTAGTTAATCCTGATATAAAATTACAATTTAAAATTAATCCTGCAATACGTTTACAGCTATTTGATTTTCGATTATAATTCTTCCACAATTTTTTGTTTTTAGTAGGTTTGTTGGATGAAATACTTAGTATGGAGCAAGGTTACTGGTACTCAATTGAGGTCTGTCGATATAGTAGAGTTGTTTAACAATATCCTATAATTCTCTTGCATCCTTGACATTATTGACTTGGGATGCATACAAATATTGTACTTTGATGATTCCGTTTACTCCTTTTCTGCAATGCCCACCATGGTAATGCAATTACTTTTAGTTCAGCTTCTTTTAACTGATTTTAAGTTCTGCAATTCTTCTTTTTATTGAAGTGTTTCAAAACCTACAGTTGTTTTATTTCCCAATTTTTATGTCTTGGCAATATTTACTGAATTTGTTGCCGTAAAATTAGGTCTTCTTGTTAGGTATATTTCCTCAACCTCGAAAATGAGATGATGCTTTTTGGAATAGGTAAAATACTTGTTCGGCTTTTAAATGATGATTTATTGTGTTATTAGTCCTGCAATGACTTTACATTTTTTTGTTCATTTTACACGTTTTTGTGTAAACCAATTTTAGGATAAGATATTTCATAAAACTATGGAGAATATTGCCAAGCATCAATATTCAAGATGCAAATTTTATCATGATAGAAATACCCAATAGTATAAGCTAATAAATATTTAATTGACTACCTAATGAGCAATTAACTGAAAAAACAACTCATCAACATAACCACTGCGGGTTCGGTTCCATTGTTGTTTGTTGCCTGTTTGTACAAAACCTAATTTAGTAAACAAATGGATACTTGCCTGGTTATTGGCATTAATGCTGCAATAAAGTTGATTTAAACGAAGTATTGAGAAACCATAGTTACAAAGTATTTCCAGTGATTCGGAAGCAAATCCTTTGCCCCGGTACTGTTCATTAGCAATTAATATCCCCACACCGGCTCTTTGATTGGTGGCATCAAAATCGTACAAATCAATACATCCCACAGCACCATATTTTTTGGTGTGAATCATTAAACGCAACTGCTTAGTGATATAAATATCCATCTTGGCTCCTTTAATAAACTCTTTAAGCACTTGTTTTGAATATGGCTCCACAGTGTTTGATAAGTGCCATAATGCAGGATTATTTTCCCACTGGTAGAGTAGGTCGAGGTCGTCAGGTTCAACGGCCCTTAAACTTACGAGTTGTCCTTCTAATCGCATGATATATATATTTATTAGTTTAGTGAGTATTTGAGTTTAAGCCTATCTTCAATATAACTTACAAACTCCTTACTTAAACTTACTTTGTGTTTTATTGATCTTAGTTCTACTTGTGATGACTCATCAGTATGATTTACTCTAATTTGCAGATTACATTGACCACTATTATTCTTAATTAATTCAATCAAGTTATCAATAAATTTATCGTCAATATCATTCAGATTAACGTAAAGATCTATTTGCTTGGTAAGTTTCTCCGATGCTTCGGATAATAAAAACATATTTGAAATATTAATGCTATATTTTTCAATATTAGAGCTCCAAGGCTCTAAGCGAAATTTTATATAAACAAATAACCCATCTTGTGCAAACATGGTTTTCCATTTCAAATATCGCTCACCGTTTAAAGAAATTTCAAACTTGCCGGTTTCGTCCTCAATAGTAAACTTGCCATAAGGTTTTCCTTCCTTACTTACACCATGAAAAACAGAGTTAACAATTGCACCAATGGTAATATCCTTGTTGTAAACGCTTTTTTCATCAAGCAAATCTATTACCTTATTTCTGCAGTAGTTTCTTAATTCGAAAGCGTAATCTTGCAAAGGATGACCACTGATGTACATACCAATTACTCCTTGCTCATACTTTAGCTGCTCAAAAAAACTCCAAGGTTCACAATTAGGTATAGATGGCTCAGGCAAACTTACTTCTGAATCGGAGTCAAACAAAGAGGCTTGCGCACTGTTTAAATTCTCCTGATAGTTTTGCCCATATTTAATAGCTTTTTCAATAAAAGTAAGTTGGTCATTTTTCTCGGTATTAAAATACTGTGCACGATGAATATTTCCCCACGAATCAAAAGCTCCGCCATAAGCCAGTCCTTCAAACACTTTTTTGTTAACCGCTCTGTGATTTATTCTTCTGCATAAATCAAAAATAGATTGATAATGGCCTCCGTTTTTTCTTTCTTCAACAATGTTTTCAACGGCTGCCTCTCCCACTCCTTTCAAAGCACTTAAGCCAAAGCGTATTTGTACTTTATTGTTTACCGTAAATTTACTCATACTTTCATTAATATCGGGGCCAAGTACACTTATGCCCATACGTTTGCACTCTTCCATAAAAAAAGCAATTTGTTCGGTATTAATTTGTGCATTAAGTACGGCAGCCATAAACTCGGCCGGGTAATGGGCTTTTAGATAAGCTGTTTGAAAAGCAACATAAGCATAGCATGTAGCATGCGACTTGTTAAATGCATAGTGTGCAAAGGCTTCCCAATCTTTCCAAACTTTTTCGGCTATCTTAACATTATGTCCATTGTTTTTGCACCCTTCAATAAACTTATCTTTCATTTGTTGAAGTACATCCATTTGTTTTTTTCCCATTGCCTTACGTAACACATCAGCATCTCCTTTACTAAAGCCGGCCAACTTCTGCGACAGCAACATTACCTGCTCCTGATAAATGGTTATTCCGTAGGTATCAGACAGTAAATCTTCGGTAATTGGGAAGTCATAGGTTATTTCTTCCTGTCCGTGCTTACGTTTAATAAAGTTCGGAATACTGTTCATAGGTCCCGGACGAAATAATGCTACCATAGCAATAATATCTTCAAACTTGTCAGGTTTCAGGTCTTTCAAATACTTTTGCATACCATCGCTTTCAAACTGAAACACACTAATGGTTTCACCATTTTGAAACAATTGATAGGTAAGTGGATCGTCTAAAGGAATTTCGTCAGGAATAATTTCTACACCTTGATTTTGAGATATTAAATTAATACTATCATTAATGATACTGAGCGTTTTTAATCCCAGAAAATCCATCTTCAATAATCCGGCCGACTCAATAACACTACCATCCCATTGCGTTACCCATAAATTGCTGTCTTTGGCAACACTTAAGGGCAAGTGCTCCATCAAATCGTTAGGTGCAATAATTACTGCCGAGGCATGAATTCCTGTATTTCGCACAGAACCTTCTAAATTCATTGCTTCTTTTAATACTTCAGATTTTAGTCCGCTACCTTCAAATATTACTTTAAGGGCAGGTACTTCTTCTATTGCGTCTTTTAGTTTAATATTAGGTCTTTCCGGAACCAATTTGGCCAGTTCATTGCTTTCGTTCAATGGTAAATCAAGAACACGCGCCACATCTTTAATGGACGAGCGTGCTGCCATAGTACCATAGTTAATAATTTGTGCCACTTGGTTTTTACCATATTTATCAATTACATAATCCAATACTTTTTGGCGTCCTACATCATCAAAGTCAGTATCAATATCGGGCATACTCTTACGCTCAGGGTTAAGGAAACGCTCAAATAGCAGGTTATATTTTATAGGGTCAATATTGGTAATTCCTATGCAATAAGCAACAGCCGAGCCGGCAGCCGAACCACGCCCCGGACCTATCAGTACACCCATATCGCGCCCGGCTTTAATAAAGTCCGAGACAATCAGGAAATACCCGGGAAACCCCATAGTTTTGATGGTATATAACTCAAAATTGAGCCTTTCTTCAATTTCAGGTGTAATCTCCAAATACCTTTTGCGTGCTCCCTCAAAGGTTAAATGGCGCAAATATTCATCAGCATCGGTAAATGGTGCAGGTAGTGGAAAATGCGGAACAAGTATGTCGCGCTTTATATTTAAAGTTTTAATTTTATCTACTATTTCACCTGTATTATCAAGTGATTCAGGAATATCAGAAAAACGTAATAACATTTCATCTTTAGTCTTAAAGTAAAACTCGTCATTAGAAAATCCAAATCTGAATCCTTTTCCGCCTTCCTCATCAGTTGCTATTGGAGTAGATTTCTTATCTCCGGTATTTACACAAAGTAAAATATCATGGGCTGTGGCATCTTCTTTATTAACATAATGCGAATCGTTAGAGGCTATAATCTTTACATTGTGTTTTTTGGCAAAGCGCAATAGCACTTCGTTTACTTTGTCCTGATCGCTTAGTCCGTGTCTCTGAATTTCAACATAGTAATCCTCCCCAAATACGCCAAGCCACCATTTAAAGAGCTCTTCAGCTTCATCTTCCGATTTATTCATGATGGCTTTGGGCACCTCGGCCCCTAAACAACATGTGGTGGCAATTAAACCTTGATGATGTTCAAGTAATATTTGTTTATCAATGCGAGGCCACTTACTATATAAGCCATCAATATACCCAATAGAGCATAATTTAATTAAATTCTGATACCCTATTTCGTCTTTCGCTAATAATAGCTGATGGTATCTGATATCTTTATTTTCTTTGGTAAACTGTTTTTTAAATCTGTCTTCAACTAAATAAAACTCACAACCAATAATAGGTTTAATACCTTTCTTGGCAGCTTCGGCCACAAACTTAAATACTCCAAACATATTGCCATGATCGGTTATAGCCATAGCTCTCATTCCATCTGTCTTTGCCTTATCCAAGAGTTTGCTTATATCAGCCGCCCCGTCAAGTAAACTAAACTGGGTATGCACATGTAAATGATTAAATTCCATAAAACCTTAATATTTTTCAGTATTCTGCTTGTAAATTTACAAAACCAAAGGTAAAATAGCACGATGTTTTTCATTTAAATTTTCAATTATTTGCAGTACTTATAAACAAACTATTTTACTAAACTAATTGAACTTTTGACTTACAATCTCAAAGTAAAATGCCATTTTGTCGCTAAATTATTTAACAAAAAGTCATTTTGTCGCTATTTCTTTACATTTTAGCTATTGGAATATAATTTGAATAAGTGTTTATAAAACAGAATTACTAACAATTTAAAACATAAAAAAATGGCACTTATTAAATTTCAAAACCCAAGCACAAAAAGATTTTTTGAAACAGACAGTTTATTTCCAAAATTTGGAAATGCTTTTGATAACTTTCTGAAAATGGATTATAACTTTGGCGAATCAACCCCTTTGGTTAATGTTACCGAGAATGAACAATCCTATCAAATGGAATACTTGGTTCCCGGTTATAAAAAAGATGAAATAAAAATTTCGCTTGATAAAAATGTGTTAACAGTAATAGCCGAAAAGAGAGTAGAGACAGAGGAAGAAAAGAAAAACTACACCCGTAAAGAATTTTTCTTTAATACCTTTAAGCGTTCGTTTTCTTTACCTGAAAACATAAATTACCAAAACATTGAGGCTAAGCACGAAGATGGGATACTTAACATTACGATTCCCAAAAAAGTGGAGGAGAAAAATAGCAATGTAATTGAAATTGATATTAAATAATTATAGCGTTGTAGCATAAAAAAGCAAGCGGGGCTGACAATTGTCAGCCCCGCTTACTTTTTTATAATGTTTCAACAAAACAATATTACTCAATAATCACCTTTTTGAATACTTGTCTTTGTCCTACCTCAGCTTTAATTAAATAAATGCCGGCAGCAATATTGTTTCTTTCTAATTTGTATTTAGCTTCATTAGCCACTTGTGTACCTTCAAAAATATTTACTACGGTACGTCCGGTTAAATCTAGCAAATTAACAGTTACTTTTTGATTTTCAGTTACTGTGTTGATGGTAACATAGGTTTCGCTATCAAAAGGATTTGGATATACATTTATGCTATTTCCATCGGCCTCCATATCGCTTATAGATAATACACCACTAATATTAAAATCATCAATATAGAAATTATTGGTTAATTGACCCGAGAAATATCTAAATCTGAATCTAACATTAGGTTGAGCATAAGTAGAAGATAAATTTAGTGTAGCTGTAGTCCAATTGTCACTAGCTGAAGGCTTGAAGAAAGAGTCGGAATATCCTGCCTTTATTAGATTTGCTCTCTTAATAGTTAACTTAACTGCACCCCATGATTTTCCGCAGTCGGTAGAGATATAAACAGTTAATGAATCTCTCATATCGGAATAGTTTGTAGCCTTACTTGCTCCAATATATTTAAAACTCATAGTCATGTTAGTCATATATCTTAAATCATAAGATGGGCTAATGAGTTCATCAACATCGCCATGTGCTTGGTAATACCCGCTTAAGAGCATACTTGAGCTACCGGTATAGCCAACATCTGCAGTTCTACTCCATTGTTTTAAGTTATTAGAAGCATTTATTTTTATCCACTTGTCGGAGGCGGTTTGGTCTTCAAAACTTTCTGAATAACTAGCGTTATAATCGCTCCAGTTTGGAGAAATAATCATGTAATTATCTTTAGTTGTAGTACTTGTACCTTGAGCATTTGTTACCGTAAGCGTTACCGGATAAATACCCGGAGTGTCATATTTTACTGAAGGATTTTGTACTGTTGAGGTGGACGGAGTACCTCCAGGGAATGACCAACTCCAAGAAGTTGGTGTAGCATTGGTGGAGTTATCTTTAAAATTTACAGTAGTTCCATTACATACCATAGTATTTACGGCAAAGAAATCAGCTTTAGGAGAACAAACTGTTGGACTTAGCACTCCTGTTGCTGCAAGATTTTCTGGAGTCCATAAATTATTTCTGAAAGAAACATCACTGCTTAAAGCAGCTAACATGGCTTGTTTTTGACCTTCGGTAAACATTACTTCACAATAAGAGTAATCCATGTAATTCTGATAATTTTCACGAATATTAGGGTCGCAAATTGAACAAGCTGTAGGCGCAGGGCATGTTGTATAACCTTTAGTAACCGGTGTATCCTGAATACCGTCATCGCCACAAGCTCCTCCCGGGCTATTATTATCGCCCCACACATGTGATAGGTTTAACCAGTGACCTATTTCATGAGTTAAAGCTCTACTAGAGCCACTTGGATTTCCTGTTCCAATTGAACCAATATAATCATGCAAAATAATTATTCCATCAATAGGGAAATTAGCTCCCGATACAGAGATTGGTTTATAAGCATATCCGGCAACACCGTCACGCATCTTCTTTACCGTCCAAATATTCAAATATTTTCTTCTGTCCCAAGGGTTTAGTTTTGCTTGGTCATTCCCTAAATAGGTATAAGGACTGGCTATACGGTCAATTCCATTAGTACAATTACCATTAGGGTCAATTTGAGCTAATCTAAATTCAATCCCTACATTAGCAATAATGGGTTTAAATTCAGGTAACGCTAATGCTGTATCGGCATTAAGTTTATTATAATCTCTGTTTAAGATATTAATTTGATCTATTATTTGTGCATCAGAAATATTTTCCACTCCATAATCATGAATAACATGAAATACCACCGGAATGATTATTTGATTACGGTTGGTTTTATTATAATTTTGATTTATATAATCTCTCACATAAGCATCAAAATCGGCCTGCTGCTGCTGCAATTCCGGATGCTTTTGGTAAAGTTCTTGTTGTGCTTCTGTTGAACCGCAAACAAAGTTTTGAGATTGTGCTTGTATGGCCCAACCAAAAGTTAAAAAACTTCCAAGCAGCAATTTGAACGTAAAATATTTCTTCATAGTCATTATATAATTTAATAATAATAGGTGCTAATATATAAAATTCATTTTAAAAATTCTAATTATTTTATAAAAAAATATCAAAACTTATAAAAAGAAAAAACTTTACGAATAAAAAAATCGTGAATATCAGGCTATTGCAACCAACATGACTTATCGCCAACTTTTATATTGGTTAATAAGATAATTGGTTGAACTATCAAAGTTAGCCACTTCCTCTCGGCTATCAAGTAAAGGCAAAATATTACCTGCTAATTGTTTGCCTAACTCCACACCCCACTGGTCAAAACTGTAAATATTCCAAATGGCTCCTTGAGTAAAAATTTTATGTTCATACATGGCAATTAATGCCCCTAATGTATGTGGATCAATAATTTTAACTAAAATACTATTGGTGGGCTTGTTTCCTGAAAATATCTTAAACGGGCTTTGCTTCTCAATTTCAGCCTCACTTAATCCTTTACTTCTCATTTCTTCAATTACTTCGGTTTTACTTTTGCCTTGCATAAGTGCCTGGGTTTGGGCAAAGAAATTTGAAAGCAGTATTTGATGATGTTTATCTAATTTATTGTGGGTGCAGGCAGGGGCTATAAAATCGCATGGAATAAGCTTGGTTCCTTGATGTATAAGTTGATAAAAGGCATGTTGCCCGTTTGTTCCAGGTTCGCCCCATATAATAGGGCCGCTTTGATAGTCAATTGCCTGCCCGTTTCGGTCAATACTTTTACCGTTACTTTCCATATCACCTTGTTGGAAATATGCCGGAAATCTGTGCATATACTGGTCGTAGGGCAAGATAGCATGAGAATGTGCATCCCAAAAATTATTGTACCAAATACCCAACAATGCCATCATTACGGGAATATTATTACGGAAAGGTTGATTTTTAAAATGCTCATCCATTGTTCTTGCACCTTCGAGCAATTGCTCATAATGTTTAAAACCTAAAGTGCAGGCTATTGACAAACCGATAGCCGACCATAACGAGTAGCGACCGCCTACCCAGTCCCAAAATTCAAATACATTATCCGCATTAATGCCAAACTCTACAGCTTTGCTAAAATTGCTCGACAAGGCTACAAAGTGTAATGCAATAGCTTTGCTATCAGGAGCAAATTGCAGAAACCATTTTTTTGCCGAGTAAGCATTGGCCATTGTTTCCTGTGTAGTAAAGGTTTTAGAGGCAATAATAAATAAAGTAGTTGCCGGATTTATAATCTTTAATATTTCTGACAAATGTGTTCCGTCAACATTAGATACAAAATAAGTATTTATACCTTTTACATGATAGGGCTTTAGTGCCTCCGTAACCATCAATGGACCTAAATCACTGCCTCCAATTCCTATGTTTACTATAGTGTTTAAATGTTGTCCACTATATCCTTTCATTTGGAAATTACAAAACTTATCAGCAAAATTTTTCATTTTTTGCTTCACCCTGTTTATTTCGGGCATTACATTTACTCCGCCAATATTTACAATTTCAGAAGGTTTTTTTCGGAGTGCAGTATGCATTACAGCACGGTTCTCAGTTTCATTGATAAAATCACCATTGAAAAAAGAATCAATGTTTTTCTTCAATTCTGTTTCATTGGCTAACTCAATCAATAAATCAATAGTTTGGGTATTGGTTATATTTTTTGAATAATCAAAAAGTATATTGTCAAAAAGGATATGGTTTTTATCAAATCGTTGTTTATCAATCCGGAAAAGTTCTTTCATGATAACCTTATCCATTTGAAGGCGGTGCTTTGATAGTTTAGACCATGCCTTGGTTTGTGTAGGATTTATTTTAAGCATGCTCATATCACACTTATATTATTCTGGCTTTTTGTTAAATTGTTCCTGATATTGCTCGTATTCTTCTTTGGTAATATCTTGATTTCCTAATCCGTTACCAAAATTTATATAGCCATAGGCCTGCTTTCCATTAATAATAGTAGTTGTGGTTGTATATACACCCATTACCGGTTTAAAGTTAGCCTTACGGTTTTTGTATAACTCTTCTTGTTTGGCAAGAGCCTCAAGACGTTTTTTTTCATCTTCAAGAGCCTTTTGTTCTGCTTTAGCTTTTAAGGCTGCAAACTCATCTGCCTTTTGCTTAGCTAAATCAGCCTCGCGCTGCTTTTCAGCCTCAGCTGCGGCTTTGGCAGCTTCTATAGCCTCTTGCTTTTTCCTTTCTGCTTCTTCGGCTTTGGCTTTTTCTTCGGCTTCTTTCTTAGCTAAGGCATCGGCTTTGGCTTTCTCCTTTTCGGCTGCTATGCGTGCTGCTTCCTCGGCTTTGGCTTTTTCCTCTGCTTCTTTCTTAGCCAAGGCATCGGCTTTGGCTTTCTCCTTTTCGGCTGCTATGCGTGCTGCTTCCTCGGCTTTGGCTTTTTCTTCGGCTTCTTTCTTAGCTAAGGCATCGGCTTTGGCTTTCTCCTTTTCGGCTGCTAAGCGAGCGGCTTCCTCAGCT
>JADLFI010000028.1 GCA_020845635.1 Bacteroidia bacterium | reverse complement strand
GTATGCAATGATTTTGCAACAGGGCAGTTGTATGCTGCTTGTTCCAAATGTTCTTTGTATTCCATTACTGACAAAGGAAGCGTAATTTCTATTTCAATCTCAACAATTCGCCTTGGTCCAATTCCCATACGTTTAATAATTGTAGCCTGAGTATTATTCATATCAATATTCAATTTATTGGCTTCAATACCCATAATGGTTATCATACACTGAGCCAAGGCAGTTGCAACCAAATCGGTTGGCGAAAAAGCTTCCCCTTTTCCATTATTGTCCACAGGTGCATCCGTAATTATTTTACTTTTACTAGCCATGTGTGTTGCTTCTGTACGTAAATTCCCTAAATATTTAACCTCTGAAGTATGCATATTTTTATTACTTTTGAAACATCAAATATAGGTAGCATGTACGGAGTTGCCAAAATATGGACTTTGCTTTTATTGTTGTTTTGTGCAGATGTAGTTTCTGCACAGAATGAGATGATAAATGAGCCTACACTGTTATTACGAAAACGATTTTTGTATGGTTTTCATTTAAACAGTTCGTCACTAGGCGGTATAAACTTTAAGTACCAATGGCAAAAAACAGCTAACATAAAAAACGGAATTGATTTTGACTTAGACAGAATACGCCACCCGAAAGAAATAAGAGTATATGGCTTAACCGAAAGCTCAAGGCAATACACACCCGGAAGAATCAACATGGCATTTTTCTTACGTTCAGGTTACGGGCAAACCCTATTTATCACAAACAGAGATTACAAAAATGCAGTATCCATACATTACAACTATGCAGCGGGAGCAACTTTTGCATTTTTAAAACCCATTTATGTGGATGTATTCAAACGTTCATCAGACCCATTTGGTCAAAATTTTATAGCTACTGAAAAATATGACCCGGATAATAACCCAATTGCACCACAAGCAATATACGGCAATGCCGGATTCACAAATGGATTTGGAGAAATAAAAACGCACGTGGGAGGGTATTTTAAAAACAGCGTAGTATTTGAGTGGGGCAACTACTCAGATTTTTTTCAACTGATAGAAGCAGGATTTTGTGTTGATGTTTTCCCAAACAAATTACCATTGATGGCTGAAAGTTATGCTATCAATAAAAATTTATTTTTTACATTATTTTTAGGATATTCAATAGGACAAAACAAATAAAATGATAGAATTACCAATACTTGCAGAAGAAAGAGTAAAAAAACCATCCTGGTTGAAAGTGAAACTACCAACCGGAGAAAATTATAGAAGAGTTAGAAAGATTGTAGATCAACATAAATTACATACGATATGCGAAAGTGGTAGCTGCCCAAACATGGGAGAATGCTGGGGAGCAGGTACGGCCACATTTATGATTTTAGGAAATGTATGTACACGTAGTTGCAGTTTTTGTGCAGTAGCTACCGGAAAAGCTTTAGGATAGGACAGAGAAGAACCAAAACGTGTAGCAGATGCAATTAAATTAATGGATGTAAAACATGCCGTAATTACTTCTGTAAACAGAGATGAACTGCCTGATAAAGGTGCAACAGTATGGGCTGATACTATTCGATTGATTAAAGAAACATCACCTGGAACTACAATAGAAACACTAATTCCGGATTTTATGAGTAAATGGGATTTATTGTATCAGGTAATAGATGAAAAACCGGAAGTAGTATCACATAATATTGAAACAGTAAAACGGTTGTACCGAAAAGTTAGACCTCAAGCAAAATATGAACGCAGCTTAGAACAAATTTTAAAAACTAAAGAACGTGGCAGACGAACAAAATCAGGAATTATGCTTGGGTTAGGTGAAACACAAGAAGAAGTACTGGAAACACTTTACGATTTGAATAAATGGGGTTGCGATGTGGTAACAATAGGGCAATATTTACAACCTACTAAGATGCACTTAAAAGTGGAGCGTTTTGTAAAACCGGAAGAGTTTAATTTTTATAAAGAAGAAGGGTTGAAAATGGGATTAAAATATGTAGAATCGGGGGCACTGGTACGTTCATCATACCATGCAGAAAGACACGTATTTTAGTTAATCATTCTCGTCTCTGGAATTAAACTATATCTTCTCTGCTTACCTTTATTAATGGACTTGATGCTTTAATTTTACTCATCAATTCATCCAATTGGTTTGTATCAAAAACTTCCAATTCAATATTGCCTTCAAACGTTCCGTTTTTGGATGAAATATGAATGGAGTGCATATTCATTTGGAGTTGTTTACTTATTGTATCAGTAATTATACTCACTATACCTACACTATCAAGCCCTTGAACTTTAATATTGGTAGTAAATGCTTTTGATTTTTGTAACCGCTGACTTGCCCATTTTGCTTTGATAACACGGTATCCATAGTTACTCATTAAGCTTATTGCATTTGTACAATTAGTACGGTGAATTTTTACACCCTCACCCACTGTTATAAATCCAAATATTTCATCACCGGGAATTGGAGTACAACATTTACTAAAGCTATAGGGCAAATCCGTTCCTTCACCAATTATAACACCTTCTTTTGGCAAGCTTTTAGACAAAGCTTTTACATCCAATTGGAGTTCTTTTTGCTGCTTTAGTTCTTTTTGTCGTTCAAGTTTATCTTGCTTTACTTTCTCAAGTATCTTGGTAACATCAATTTCAGTTTTATCAATTTTAGCATCTGCAATTTGGGCATACAGCTCTGTAATAGTAGGCAGATTAAAATAATTAGCTATGTCTTGTAATGTTTCACTATTAAATGGAATATTATCTTGATTAAACTTACGTTCAAGAATTTCTTTTCCCATAGCCGCTGCTTTTAATTTAAGCTGCTTTTGCCAATCTCTAATTTTACTTTTAGCTTTAGCAGTAACAACAAATTGAAGCCATTCGTCTTTTGGGGTTTGTTTACCGGATGTTAAAATTTCAACTTGATCGCCATTGGATAATATGTGATTAATAGGAACCAACTTTGAGTTTACTTT
>JADLFI010000027.1 GCA_020845635.1 Bacteroidia bacterium | reverse complement strand
TATTGTTTTAATAACAGGTGGTTTAGGCCCTACAAAAGACGACATTACCAAACAAACATTTTGCGAATTTTTTAATACAACGCTAATTCTTGATAAAGACGTATTAGAAGACGTAAGCATTTTTTTTGAAAAACGCCAAAAAACAGTTTCTGAAATTAACAGAAAACAAGCCGAAGTTCCTAAAGGTTGTAAAGTAATTCGCAACACAAACGGAACCGCCCCAGGAATGTGGATGAAAAAAGAAAACACTGTTTTTATTTCGATGCCTGGTGTTCCTTACGAAATGAAGGAAATGATGACTAACAGCATTATTCCTGAAATTAAAAAACAATTTAAACTACCTTATATTTATCATAAAACAATACTAACACAAGGAATAGGAGAAAGTGTATTAGCCGAATTAATTAGTAATTGGGAAGATGGGTTAGTTGAAAAAAAAATTAGTTTAGCCTATCTTCCATCGCCAGGAATGGTACGACTACGACTTAGTGCAAATGGAGATAATGAAGTTATTTTAAAACAAACTATTCATTTAGAGATAGAGAAAATTACTCCCATAATTAATAAATATATTTACGGGTACGAAGAGTACGGGAAAGAACAACCTAAAATGGAGGAAATTTTAGGATCACTACTCTTAGAAAAAAAATTAAAATTAGCATTGGCCGAAAGTTGTACAGGCGGTTACATATCACACCTAATTACTAGTGCATCTGGAAGCTCAGCTTATTATAATGGTTGTGTTGTACCTTATCATAATGAGTTTAAACATCAACTATTAAAGGTAGATAACAATATATTTGAAAAACATGGAGCTGTAAGTAAAGAGTGTGTAGAGGCTATGGCAAAAGAATTATTAAATATGTTTAAAGCAGATGTTTCAATTGCTGTGTCTGGAATAGCAGGTCCTTTAGGTGGAACCGCAGATAAACCAGTTGGAACCGTTTGGATTGCTGTGGCTCATAAAAAAGATATAAAATCAAAGAAATTTATATTTGGAGATAATCGCTCTCGAAACATTCACATGAGTGCAATAAGTGCTTTAAATATGTTAAGAAAAATGATTTTAGAAATAGAAGATTAAACACATTTTAAACCAGATTAAAATACTATAAAGAATAAAAAATTATGGAATTAGCTTATAGAGAATTTGGTTCGGGACAACCTTTAATTATACTACATGGTTTATTTGGACAAAGCGACAATTGGAACACATTAGCAAAACGATTTGCTGAAAATAATTTTCATGTATTTACAATCGACCAAAGAAACCATGGCTTATCGGCACATAGCGAGGAGTGGACTTATGAAGCAATGGCAAAAGATTTGAATGAATTTATTATTAAGCGTCGCATACAACAACCTATTTTATTAGGACATAGTATGGGCGGAAAAACAGTTATGTTTTTTGATTATTTGTTTCCGAATACTGCTTATAAAATTATTATTGCCGACATCGCACCTAAGGCATACGAGGCGCATCATGATGCAGTTTTAAAAGCACTTAATGCTGTTGATTTTTCTAAGATAAACCAACGAAAAGATGCTGAGGAAATTATGGGACAATACATTACAGATTTTGGCACTAAACAGTTTTTATTAAAAAACATTTACTGGAAAGATACTGACCCAAAACAAATGGCTTGGCGATTTAATTTAGAAGTTATCTCCAAAGAGTATAATAATGTAGTAGTATCTGTTCCTGCTTTCCAATCAAACACACCTACTCTATTTATACGAGGTTCAAAATCTAATTACATTACAGATAACGATTGGATTGAGATTCAACAAGTATTTCAACATGCTCTACTAACAACAATTAATGACAGCGGGCATTGGGTTCATGCCGAAAAACCAAATGAATTTTTTGAAACGGTTATGAATTTTATATCTTCTTAATGGATAGGCATATTTAGAATAAACATGCCCGCTACACTTTTTCCATTTTCTACAAGCACAAAAAAACCTCATTGGGCAGATACTCGTCGCCGAATATAATCAGACTACTTTATAATTGAAGCAGCATTATTGTTATGAAATACACTCTAAAGTTGTTTAAAGTCCTAATACTCCACAATAAAAAAAGGGCTGTCATACTGAACTTGTTTCAGTATCTCAGAGATTCCGAAACGAGTTCGGAATAACCTTGAGGAGAACTTTAAACCCAAATTCCGCAGTTGAATAAAATCCTTATTTTAGGCGTTTAAAATCCTACTGCGTAGCAGTAGAAAAAAAAGACACTATGCAATTCGATATAAGCTATACCAGTAAAGAGATTACGCCTTGGGGCGGAATGGTTTTTTTAAAGCAATTATTAAACAAAATGGGCTTTAGGGACAAAATAAATACCTGCCCTTATTTGCCCTTCCCAAAATCGAACAATGCCCATGAAGTAACAACCATAATTGAAGCATTCATTACCAGCATTTGGTGTGGAGCTAACCGATTTATGCACACAGAAGTTACTCGCAATGATGTCGCTTTGGCTGAAATATTTGATTGGGATGCTGTACCTGCCCAAGATACTTACAAACGATTCTTTGGCAAGTTTACCCAACCGACTAACCACCAGGTGAGCGATTATTTTTACTCTTGGATATTTGATAATTTTCAATTTGATAACTTTACTTTAGATGTAGATTCTTCTATCATAACCCGTTATGGCGAACAGCAAGGAGCAAAGAAGGGCTACAATCCCAACAAAAAAGGTCGCTTATCTCACCATCCCTTAATTGCTTTTGTAAACGATGTAAAGTTGGTTGCCAATATGTGGCTTAGGAGCGGAGATACCTCTTCTGCAAATAATTTTCTTGCTTTTTTAGAAGACACATTAGCTAAGTTGAAAAATAAAAAAGTGAGCCTGATTCGTTTAGATAGTGGATTCTTTCAGTCTGACATTTTAGATTACTTAGAAGATAGTAAAAAAAACTACATTATAGCCGCCAAATTTACCCATCCCATACAACGTATGATTGACACGAACAATCCTTGGATTCCATTAGATAATGGAATTGAAATCTGTGAACAAATGTATCAAAGTAACTCTTGGAAAATTGCCCGTAAAATGGTTATTGTAAGGCAAAAAATACAAGAAAGACCAAAGGCACCAGGTAAATCATTGAGTCTTTTTTCCGAAGATGAAATACATCGTAACTATCGCTATTCTGCATATGTTACCAACTTAGATTTTGCACCAGCAGAAGTATGGCGACTGTATCGTGGTAGAGGTGATGCTGAAAATCGAATCAAAGAATTGAAGTATGATTTTGGGTTCGACAGCTTTAACTTAAACAGTTTTTACGCTACAGAGGCAGCCCTCACTTTTGCTATGATAGCTTACAATATCATGTCGCTATTCAGAACATTTGTATTGCAAGAAAAAACGCAAAAAACATTAGCTACATTACGATACAGAACGTTTGCGATTGGAGCTTATTTTGAAAAAACAGGAGATAGATTGGTTCTTAAAATTGCTCTAAGCAAAAAACGAAGGGCTTGGTTCTCTGGATTATGGAATTATGATGCTATTTATCCGTTCAAATATTCAACTGCGTAATTTGGGTTAAACAACTTCTCTATCTAATATGGCTTTCTTATGCTTTGTTGCATCTTACTTTTATCTCAGAATATGGATTACAAATCCAAGTGCTGATATGTTATCTTTAACACATACTACGGAACCAAATCTACATTGTACTTTGTGTATTGTACAGTATGCCTAACATAAAATATTTTACCATTAATATTTAAAGACTGATTGTTGTAGAGATGCAGTTCAAAATAATAACCACTGGCAACCATAATTCCCGAAAGATCAGTTGGTGTAAAAGTTACGGAGGTTTGACCTGGTGCAATTTTTTTTATGACAGAAGAAAATAATTCTATTGTAGCGGTATCGGTTGTATTAACAATACTGCTTGCTAAATTGATAGTAACCCCTGTAGATTTTGATACTGTTGTAGGAAGTAATGAATCTCCGTTAAACGAAGGATAAGATGGAGTAAAAGTTTTTGTAAAAGCATCTATTTGGCTACTTCCACTCACAGTTACACTAAAAGTTGAAGGGGTACAATTTAGAGTCCCTGTTGTATCAGTGTAACTATAGCCATCAAATTTTAATCCTATGCCATTAAAATTTACGTTTCCTGCACTTACCTGTGTAGTTGAATTAGGACTATTAGTATAATTTATAAATGTAAGTTCTACATTATCGGCAGTAGTTACAATATTCGTTCCATCAAAATACTCATTTCTTAGCAACTCAAAAATCCCCGATTGATAAGTAGTTGATGTTGCATTGTTTGGAGTTGAATTTGGATCAGCTTGCTTTTTCTTTTGGCAAGAAAACACAACTATTAAAAACACAAAAATCAGGCTTAATTTTTTTATTACTGGGACAATATTATTCATACTAACACCTTTATAAATTATTTTCAAAGAAATTCTTAGTCAAAGTTACAATTTATTTCTTCATAAAGTTTTTTACAACGATAAAACCATGACTAAATTTAAACCTTATTTGATAAAATCCAGCACTTAAAAAAGAAACATCAATACTATTTGATTTATCAATATTATAATTTCTTCCCAAGTTATCAATAATTTCTATTGATGTTAAGTCGTAAAAATCTTCATCTGTCATGCGAATTTCCAAATATTTATCGGTAGGATTAGGATATATTGTTATTGCTCCATTATCAGCTGCCGATTTCACATTCATAATTTGATATTTTTCTCGTTCGGCATTATATGACTCTTCAGATACAATTGGATTTTGGTCAGAATCTGATTTAGGACTTTCATAATAGTGTATTGGTATAGGATTAATTCTATCCATTTCATAATCCATCTCATATATATTAGTTGAAAGAGCCGTATCTGCCAGATGGCGCATAGTAAGTGGATCATTATTTCCTGTACACACATACCTCTGTACATAAGCCCTAAAAGTACTACCAGCATCAACCATAAAACCAGGCTCTAATGATATTTCTTTTCCTGCACGATAAGTAACATCAGATGGAATATAATTGGTATTAGCCGCCGGAGATGTAGAAGCATATATATGAGCTATGGAACTTAGATTTTGAAATACTGCCACTTTAGCTTCTTGCCCCGGAAAAGTAGTGCCTTGTATGTCGTAAGGCGTTTTAGATAAAGCACCCGGTAAACCTATCTTACGAGGCCAAATATTTTCATCTCGGTTATCCATAAGATTATAGGCAAAATAAGGAGTCAGACCATTGACAGAATAATCACAAAGCCCTAATGTATTAATATTGTTATTACTGGCAAAACTGCATATTTGAGAATACACAGTATTTATTG
>JADLFI010000026.1 GCA_020845635.1 Bacteroidia bacterium | reverse complement strand
TTTAAACTTTCCTTTACGGGGATAAATAATGCTGAAGACATAATAATGATATTTATAATAGACCAAAAGTAATAAAAAAAACGATACGTACAACATTTGGTCTAAAATAAATATCCTTTTGGTATAATGTTTCAGCTCAAACTGTCAGGTTAAAAGTAAGCCATATAAAATCAAACATAGGACAGTTGTGTATAGCTATTTTTGAGAATCAGCATCAATTTGCAAATGAAAAACCTTTACATTCAGTGGTGGTGGCAAAAAAAATTAATAAGTACGGAGAAATGACTATCATTTTACCTCTAAAAGAAGGTACTTATGGGATTTCGGTGTTAGATGATGTAAATATGGATAATACCATGAATTACCATTTAGGCACAATACCGAAGGAGGGTTTTGGCTTTTCTGATTATTACCATAATGGATTATTAAAACCAACTTACAATGATTTTAAATTTAAATTAAAAGCCAATGAAACTAAGGAAGTAAAAGTAAAACTAAGATATATGCTGTAAAGGGTTAAATTACTCTTCATCAAAAAGATTATATATATCCATAATTTCTTTCATAATCTTCTTAACGTTTAGTTTTAAATCAATTAAGTTGCCGGTGCGTACATCAAAAACCCAAGCATGAATATTTAATCTTTTTTCCAGCAAGGCTTTTTGAACATCACGAGTTTTAATAATATTGATGCACTGTTCAATAACATTTAGTTCAACCAGCTTGTCATAACGTTCGTCAAGACACTCAATTGCATTAAGTTGGGCTTTATGCAATCGGTAAACATCACGTATATGTCTTAACCAAGGGTTGAGCAAACCCGCATCACTTACTGTCATTGCGGCTTTTACACCTCCACAATTGTAATGACCACAAACCACTATATGCTTTACTCTAATATGGTTTACAGCATAGCTAATTACCGATAAGGAATTTAAATCGTTGCTTGGAACAACATTGCCAATGTTTCTATGAATAAAAACATCTCCGGGCTCTGCATTCATAAGAACTTCAGTTGAAACTCTGCTGTCTGAACAGCCAATAAAAAGATATTGTGGTTTTTGACCCAAGGCTAAGTTTTTAAAATACTTGGGATCCTTTTTTAATTGCCGGGCAACCCATAATTGGTTGTGCAAAAAAATATCCTTAATTTTTACATAAGCCATACTTATTTATTTTATTGAATACTACAAAAATAATGCTTCAGATGAAATACTGACTTGAATTTTTTTCATCTCTCAATAAATATACATTAGGATAAATTTTTTGAGAACAATTCTTTCTTTTTGGTGCAGGGGTGGGGTATATGGAAAATAATAAAATCAATAACACAAAAAACAAACGTAATAATTGCTCAGAAAAAGACAATTACTGATTTGGGGTGCTAAAACAAAGCTTTTTCATACCATATGCAATGACCTTAACTTATTCTCAAAATATGTTGAATATTTATACAATAAGCTAATACAAAAAACTAATTTAATATTAGTTAAGCCCTAATAAGGCACAATTCAAAAAAATTATTCGTTTCTATCTATAGGTCCAAAACATTCGCGCAAATAAGGAAAAAGCCCCTTTACCACACTCTCCGGTTCTTCAAAAAATCCCATGTGGGCGCTATGTTCCAATAACAAAACGCGCCCTTTTTCAGGCAAACTGTAAATATGCCGGTTAGTTTCCAAAGGAATTAATAAATCATACAATCCAACAATAAACATTACCGGAACTTTGGAGAACTTCAATACAACTTCGGTGTTTTTTCTCTGTTTCATTCCTTCAAGTGCAGCAATAATGCCCTGTGTTGAGGCTTGTCCTGCAATGTCTTCGGCTTGCTTAAACATGGCAGGATTCTTTTTTATATTGACCGGATAAAACCATTTTTTGAGCGATTCATGAAGATACTTAGCCCGATTTTTTTTAACCACTCTTATGGCTTTATCTCTGCCTGCTTTTCTCTCTTCATTATCGGCCAATGCGGTGGAGTGAAACAACACCAGACCTCTTAAATTTTCCATATATTTTTCTGCAAAGGCCAAACTAATATAGCCTCCCATACTATGTCCAATCAATACATATTTACGTAATTGAAGATGGTTTAATACTGCTTTTACAGTATCGGCAACCATTTCCATTTTATGAATATATCCAATACATTCACTTTGACCATGTCCGGGCAAATCAATTACAATAACCTTATACTTTTTACTTAATTCAGGTACTAAATGTGACCAAATTTGCATACTGCACAAAAAACCATGAAGCAGAACCACGGCTCTTCCTTTGCCTTTAACCTGATAATGAATTTTTGCTTCTTTATAGGTATAATATGCCATATCTAATTATTTTTTCGAAGCCATTAGTTTTTCAATGTCTTTAATCTCAATTGGAATATTTTCCATTAAATTCACAGGACCTTTTTTACTTACTAAAATATCGTTCTCTAATCTTATGCCTAAACCTTCTTCCGGAATATATATACCTGGTTCGCAGGTAAACACCATACCTTCTTCCAGTTTACGCTTAAAATCACCTACATCGTGAACGTCTAGGCCTAAAAAATGCGAAGTGCCGTGCATAAAATATTTTTTATACAGCGGACGGTTAGGATCCTGATTACGCACATCACCGGCTTTTAATAAGCCCAAACCAATCAATTCGGCCTCCATTAATTTACCAACTTCTTTATGATAGGCCTCAATAGTGTTACCAATCACCAGCATTTTGGTAGCAGCTTTTAATACTCTTAATACTGCATTATATACTTCGGCCTGCCTTTTAGTAAACTTACCGCTAACCGGAACACAGCGCGTTAAATCGCTTGCGTAATTGGCATATTCGGCAGCAACATCCAGCAAAATAACATCGCCAGCTTTACAAACTTTATTATTTTCAACATAATGCAATACGCATGCATTAGGGCCACTGGCAATAATTGGTCCATAGGCAAAACCATTGGAACGGTTACGTATAAATTCATGTATCAATTCAGCTTCAATCTCATATTCATATACCCCTGGTTTAATAAATTTTAAAATGCGCTCAAATCCTTTAGCCGTAATGTTACAGGCATGTTGTATAAGTTCTATTTCATATTTACTTTTAACGGCTCTAAGCGTTCTCATAATAGGCGCCAAACGTTTATAAGTGTGTAACGGATATTTTTCTTTGCACCATTTTACAAAGCGTGCATCTCTGGTTTCTACTTCAATTACAGCACGTAAATGCTCGTTGGTGTTAAGGTAAATATGCTCTGCATAAAACACAGCATCATGTAAAACATTATGGAAATGATTATTCCAAAATATAGTTTTAATGCCCGAAGTCTCAAAAGCCTCCTCTGAAGTGTATTTATGGCCTTCCCAAATGGCAATTGTTTCGTTGGTTTCTTTTAAGAATAATATTTCTTTAGACAAATTTCCCTTGCTATCGGTAGCAATTAAAAGTGTAGAGTCTTCCTGATCAATACCTGATAAATAAAACAAATCTGAATTTTGTTTAAACCCCATGTGCCCGTCAGCATTCGTAGGCATAATATCGTTTGAATTAAAGACAGCTACAGAGTTTGGAAGTAAATGTTTGGCTAATTGTTTTCTGTTCTCGATAAACAATTTTGAATTAATTTTATGATATTTCATTATAAATGTAATTTAATTAATAACTTGTGTTTTATAGAAAAACACCAAATAATAACAGAGGCTAAAGATAATAAGAAATATATGAGATTATGATATTAGTGTTTACTTTAGTTCATATTATTTTTTTGTAATGGCTATTTACGCTAATAATTTTACTTCTGTATTTTTCATAAATTAGTGTAATTCATTTACATTATAAAAAATATAGCCCAATATTTGCTTATTAGTATTATAGGTTAATAGGAGCAAACAGAGATACCTTAGAAATTTTATGGGGTGTGTGCGAATATACTTGATGAGGAGAACGATACACATAATTTAATTAAAAAGTAAAAGTTGAAAAATTTTTATTTAATTGCAAAAACTCATTTAATATTGAGGGTATTTGTGTAAATTTGCAGGCTTAAAAATTATTTAAATAATGATTAATATTACATTGCCTGATGGCTCGGTAAGACAATATGAATTAGGAGTTACTGCCCTTGATATTGCTAAAAGTATTAGCGAGGGTTTAGCTAGAAATGTATTGGCAGCAAAAGTAAATGGTGAAATTTGGGACGCCAACCGACCTATAAATAATGATGCCCATTTGGTTTTATTAAAAGCCGAAGACAATGAAGGTAAATTTGCACTGTGGCATTCATCAGCTCACCTTATGGCTGAGGCAATTGAAGCCTTATATCCAGGAACAAAATTTGGGATAGGCCCGGCCATAGAAAACGGATTTTATTACGATATAGATTTAGGCGGGAAAACCATTGGCTTAGATGACTTGAAAGCCATTGAAGATAAGATGATAGAATTGGCAAAAAACAATAGCACCTACGTTAGAAAAGAAGTATCCAAGAAAGATGCTATAGAATATTTTACCCAAAAGAATGATGAGTATAAGCTAGAGTTAATAAATGATTTGGAGGACGGTAAAATAACCTTTTATCAGCAAGGCAACTTTGTTGATTTATGTCGTGGACCGCATATTCCAAATACCGGATTTATTAAGGCTGTAAAGTTATTGAATGTTGCCGGAGCTTACTGGCGGGGTAACGAAAATAATAAGCAATTAACCCGCATTTACGGTATTACTTTCACCAAATCTAAAGATTTGAGTGATTACCTAACCATGCTTGAAGAAGCCAAGAAACGCGACCATCGCAAAATAGGTAAAGAATTAGAGTTATTTACTTTTTCGGAAAAAGTAGGTATGGGTTTGCCTTTATGGTTGCCTAAAGGAGCAGCCCTGCGCGAGAGATTGGAAAATTTTCTAAAAAAAGCACAGGTAAAGGCAGGATATTTGCCTGTTGTTACTCCTCATATTGGAAATAAAAACTTATATGTAACTTCAGGACATTATGAAAAATATGGTGCTGACTCATTTCAACCCATTAAAACTCCTCACGAAGGTGAAGAGTTTTTCTTAAAACCCATGAATTGTCCTCATCACTGCGAAATATACAAATCAACCCCCAAATCATATAAAGATTTACCGGTTCGTTTGGCTGAGTTTGGAACAGTGTATCGCTACGAGCAGGCCGGAGAATTACATGGACTTACTCGTGTAAGAGGATTTACACAAGATGATGCCCATTTGTTTTGCCGTAACGACCAAGTAAAAGAAGAGTTTTGTAAAGTAATTGACTTGGTACTATACGTATTTAATGCCCTTGGATTTTCTGACTATACAGCGCAAATTTCGCTGCGTGACCCTGAGAATAAGAGTAAATATATAGGTACTGATGAAAATTGGACCATGGCTGAAAATGCCATTATTGAATCGGCAGCAGAAAAAGGGTTAAAAACAGTAATTGAGTATGGCGAGGCTGCATTTTACGGACCAAAGCTCGATTTTATGGTAAGAGATGCCAT
The DNA here is from genome assembly GCA_020845635.1 of Bacteroidia bacterium. Classification (GTDB taxonomy): domain Bacteria; phylum Bacteroidota; class Bacteroidia; order UBA4408; family UBA4408; genus CAIKXD01. The sequence continues at coordinate 138,596 of JADLFI010000026.1, read as the reverse complement.
TGGCAGAAAATGGCAATTAGGAACCATTCAGGTTGATTATAACCTTCCGGAACGATTTGATTTGGAATATACCGGTAGCGACAACCAAAAACACCGACCGGTAATGATACACAGAGCCCCTTTTGGATCGCTTGAAAGGTTTGTGGCCGTACTAATTGAACATTGTGCCGGAAAATTTCCATTATGGTTAGCACCCGAACAAGTTGCTATATTGCCGCTGAGTGAAAAATATAATAATTATGCAAAAAAAGTTTTAGAATTACTAAAAAATTACGATATTCGCGGCCTTGTTGATGAAAGGAACGAAAAAATAGGAAAAAAGATAAGAGATACAGAGTTAAACAAAGTGCCTTTTATGATTATAGTTGGAGAGAAAGAAGCCGAAGAAAATAAAGTTTCGGTACGTAAGCAAAGTGTTGGAGATTTAGGAACTTTTTCTATTGAAGAATTTGTAGATATTATCAACCAAGAAGCAAAAATTAATTAATCAAATAGTATTAACTAAATAAGGAGGATTGCCCATTACAACTAATTTTACCCAGTCTGGAAACCAAGGACAAAGAAAGCCTGACCCAAGAATTCCCCGTTTTGTTAAAGGGAAAGTTCAAAGACAAGAAGAACATAATATTAATGAAAATATAAGAGCTCCTCGTGTAAGGGTTATAGCAGAAGGAATGGAGCCTGTTATATATCCATTACAACAAGCTTTAAATTTAGCAGAAGAAGCAGGTTTAGATTTAGTGGAAATAGCACCCAATGCAGATCCACCGGTTTGTAAAATTATTGATTATAAAAAGTTTTTATACGAGCAACGTAAAAAACAAAAGGAAATAAAAGCTAAAGCCACCAAGGTAACCGTTAAGGAAATACGTTTTGGTCCAAATACCGATGAGCATGATTTTACATTCAAAAAAAATCATGCACAAAAGTTTTTAGAGGAAGGTTCAAAAGTGAAAGCCTTTGTTCTATTTAAAGGTAGAACTATTTTATTTAAAGACAAGGGAGAATTGATGTTGCTTAGATTTGCCCAAGATTTGGCAGAATACGGAAAAGTAGAACAGTTGCCCATATTGGAAGGAAAAAAAATGATGATGACTTTAGCTCCTAAACCAAAAAAATAAAACCAATTATTAACTATATAAAAACAAAAAGAGAATGCCAAAAATGAAAACCAACTCCAGTGCCAAGAAACGTTTTTCTTTCACCGGAACAGGTAAAATTAAAAGAAAGCACGCTTTTAAAAGTCATATCTTGACCAAAAAATCTACTAAGCGTAAGCGTGCGCTAACACACACAACACTTGTAAGCCCTGCCGATATGGGGAATGTAAAAAGAATGTTGTGTGTAGGTAAATAATTTATCAAAATTAAACAGGTAATTAAGTATTAACCCGAAAATCAGTATTAAGTTTCATCATTGAACGCTGATTGTCAAAACAAAAAAAATTAAAACATGCCTAGATCAGTCAATCATGTGGCTTCAAAAGCCCGCAGAAAAAAAATCCTAAAACAAACCAAAGGATATTGGGGAGCACGTAAAAACGTGTTTACCATAGCTAAAAATATTTTAGAAAAAGGTTTGACCTATGCCTATCGCGACAGAAAAAATAAGAAACGCAATTTCCGTGCTTTATGGGTGCAAAGAATCAATGCCGGTGTGCGCCAGCATGGTATGAGTTACTCTGAATTTATGGGTAAAATTCATTCTAAAAATGTACAACTAAACCGTAAAGTTTTATCCGATTTGGCCATGAACCACCCGGCAGCATTTAAAGCTGTAGTTGATTCGGTAAAATAAAGTCTAACCTCAGTTAATAGTTGGTAAAGCCTCCCTTTATTGGGAGGCTTTTTTTTATCTTAGTTTAATGCCGTGGAAAGAATAAATAATTGCAAAAAATGAGTTTAAGCCTACATTATAAATTAGTATATTTATAACCAATAATCAAAATATCATCTATCTGCTCATTTTTACCTATCCATTGATTAAAGATTAAGTTTATTTGTTCCTCTTGAATTACGTGCGAAGTAGTATGTAAACTTAACAACATTTCCTTAATACGTTTTGTTTTAAACTTCTTATTATAATTACCTCCAAACTGATTAGCAAAGCCATCGGTAAGCATATAAATATAATCTCCGTTTTCAACTTTAAATGTATTTTCTGTAAACCTCTCATATAAATTAGCGCTTCCAGCGCCTATCAACATTCTATCGCCTTTTAATTCAAACAATTTATTATTTCTTACAACATAAATTGGAAATCTGGCTCCGGCATATTCCATTAAATTATTTTCAAAATCAAACTTACAAAGGGCACACCTCATACTTTCCACCTCATAGTTGTTGGTTTCGTTTATCTTCAAAATTTCTTTTACACCAATTTGTAGTTCATCAAGTATATGTGCAGGTTTAATAATTCCTTTAAGGTTAACTATATCATTAATTAAGGTTGAGGCAATAACACTAATTAATGCACCCGAAACCCCATGCCCTGTACAATCTGCAATACCCATTACCGCATATTTGGGTTTGCTCCTTGAGGTTTCTTGGCGCGAAAAGAAATATAAATCGCCACTTACTACGTAGCGAGGTTTATATATTAGAAATGTCTCAGGAAATAGCTTTCTTATCTCTTTAACATCTGGTAAGATAGCTTGCTTAATTTTATTGGCATATAAGATATTTTCGTTTAAGGTGCTTAACGCGTTACCTAATTCTGCACTCTTTTGTTCTACTATTTCTTTGTGTAAAGTTACATCTCTGGTTCTTAGTTCAATTTTTTCTTCTAATATCCTATTTTCTTTTTTGAGGTTTCTTTCGCGTAGTTTTATATATCCAAAAACTATTAAAATAATAAGTGCCGAAACTATGAAATAGAAGGCAATTGTTTGATAATACGGTGGGGTAATAATAATCTCAAACGATTTCTCGTCTTGTGTCCAACGGCCATTGCTATCGGTAACTTTTACTCTAAAAGTGTATTTGCCCGGAGCAATATTATGATAACTTATTTTATAAGGGTAGGGCATAGTAAGCCATGCTTTGTCTAACCCTTCAAGAATATATTTGTAATAAGTTTTATTATTGCTTAAGTAGCTTGGAGATACCAAATCAATAGAGAAATAATTTTGGTTATATTTTAATTTAATTCGTTTTTTTAAATTAAATATGGTGTCAAGAACAAGTTTTTTTTCAAAAAGATTAAATGATTCAAAATAGATTGTAGGCGGAATACTATTATTTTGTAATATATTTTTGGGATTAAAGCTTACCATTCCTTTTATACCTCCAAAACAAATAATGCCGTTTGAATCTACAAAGTAAGCACCCTGATTAAATTCATTGGCCGGTAAACCATCATGCTCATCAAAGTTTATTATTGAGTTTTCTATTATTTGATGCGCCTTATCGGGAGTATCAAATAATTGTTCGGGGGTTGGAAGTTTAAAGGCATAAATCCCCTTATTGGTACTAATCCATAAATTTTTATTTTTATCTTCAAGCGTGCTGTACACAATGTCAATACTTCCTCCGGGAATTTTATTATACGTAAAAACTTTGTTGTTTTCGGGGTTAATAGCATTAATACCTCTTTCGGTTGATGCCCAAATAGTGCCATAACTGTCTTTATTGACACAAATTACCACATCGCTTGATAGGTGACCTGTCTTTTTTGATGTTGTTGAAATCCAAAAAAAATGTTCATTCTCTACATCCATTCTATTTATTCCATTATCTTGCAATGAAATCCATAGCTCATTTTCTGAGATAAACAATAAACTTGATATGGAGTTTTGAGCAATACTTTGGCTCGATGCCGTATGTTTATACACCTTGGTCTTTTTTGTTGCCCGGTTGTATCTTATTAGGCCTTCGTTAAAAGTACCTACCCATATTTCAGTGGCTGTAGGGGCAATACACGATATAGAATATCCGCTAACACCTTCAGAAAGCAAATCATCAAAAACTACTCGCTCAAGCTTTCCGGACGGTAGTCTTAACCTTAGCAATCCCTCGCCATCAGTACCTACTAAAAAACTACCATCAATGTCAGGCACTATACAGCTATAAAAGGCAATATTACTGAACCCATTTTCAAGAAATTGAATTTTTTTAAAAGTGTTATTCGATTTGTCGTAATATGATATACCTAGGGATGTGCCTATTAAAGTGAATTCTTCATGATCGTAAATACTCCAAACATCATTATGACAAAGAGTATTTTCGTTAAGCGGATTGTTTTGGAAAACATTAAACATGGAGGCTTGGGTATTAATTAATGAAACACCACCTCCATCAGTACATACCCAAATGTAGCCTTTGTTGTCTTTATACAGATTGTTCACAAAGTCATAGCTTAAAGAGTTTGTGTTAAACACTTCGTGCTTTAGGTTTTGGATATTATGATTGATATTATCGTAATAATATAGGCCATTTCTATAGGTTCCTATCCACCAGTTATTATCATTGTCCAGAATTGCGTATTGAACGGTTTCTTTGTTCTTTTTTAAACGCTCGGTTAAATCTTTAAATCTTTGATGATAGGTAGCTGTATTGATATTAAAACTTAATATCATACCATCAGTTGTTACTAAATAAATAGAATCTGTACTATTACTGTGAGGCAAAATACATTGAAATTTTAAATCGGGGATTTTTTTATATATTTTTTCTACCATAAAAGAGCCTTGTGCGCTTTGGTAATTTGATAGTGAATAATACAAACCAAACTGCGTTGCTAACCATACCACGCCATTTTTGTCCTCTAGCATGTTGGTAGTACGGTAGTAATCGGGCGTGCGATCAAGCAAATCGTATTTTAAGGGATAAATTTCTTTGGTATTAGGATTTAATATAAAGTACTGAAACTGTGAATTAGAAAACCAAATATTCCCATTCTTATCCTGCAACAAACTACTTATAGATTGCATTTTGTACATTTCTTTTTTCCAGTACAATTTTTCATAGCGATAAAAATTATTGCTTTTACGGTCAAACATACATAAGCCACCATTATCGGTACCTACCCATATATTTCCTAATTTGTCTTCTAATAAACAATTAATAATATTTCCTGATATACTATTCTTATCTTCGGGATTGAAATTATATCCTACAAAATTATATCCATCAAATTTATACAAACCATCGGAGGTGCCTATCCACATGATTCCAAACTTGTCTTGAATTGCACAACTGGCTGCACTTGAAGTAAGACCTTGATTAGGACCAAAATTCAGAAAACTAAAATTCCTGTAATTACTCTCATAATTACTCTGCTGAGCATTTGCAAACGAATGACCAATGAGTAATAAAATAATTAGTTTGAAAACTATATATCTAAACTTAATGTTTAACATACAAGAAACAAAATCTAAAAATAAATCTGGGAAAAGTAATAAAAAAATGTTAGTGTATTAAATGAAGAGCTAAAAATACTGAAAAAACAGCATAAATAATGCTTGTTATAAGACAATTTTTCAGACAAATAAATAAAAACAAGCCAAACTTACAGAAAATTAGCTCTGGTAATAAAATTGTTGTATTCATCTTAAAAAAGAGAAATATATAAATCATGAATCTAAATAATTTTACTATCAAATCTCAAGAGGCTGTGCAGAGAGCATTGCAGATAGCTTCTTCAAAATCTCAACAAGCCATAGAAAATGGTCATTTGTTGAAGGGTATTATGGAAGTTGATGAAAATGTTACCCCATTTTTGTTGAATAAACTTCATGTAAACAAGGTTATGTTTGTGAATGTGCTTGATAAAATCATTGACAGCTATCCGAAGGTTAGTGGTGCTGAGCCATACTTGTCAAGCAATACTAATCAAAGTATCAGTAAGGCTCAATCTTATCTCAAAGAATTTGGTGATGAATTTGTTTCTATTGAACATTTGATATTGGGTATTTTAGCAGGAAAAGATCAAATTGCTCAGTTAATGAAAGACAACGGTATCAGTGAAAAAGATTTAAAAGCTGCTATAGGAGATTTACGTAAAGGAGCAAAAGTTACCAGTCAGACAGCAGAAGATACTTATAACGCGCTAAAAAAATATGCCGTTAACTTGAACGAACAGGCACGTAAAGGAAAGTTAGACCCGGTGATAGGTCGTGATGAGGAAATTAGAAGGGTATTACAAATTTTGTCGCGCAGAACTAAAAACAACCCTATACTGGTAGGCGAGCCGGGTGTTGGTAAAACAGCTATTGCCGAAGGTTTAGCACATCGTATAGTTAATGGTGACGTACCCGAAAATTTAAAAAGCAAACAAATATTTTCGTTAGATATGGGGGCATTGATTGCCGGAGCCAAATATAAAGGAGAGTTTGAAGAGAGATTAAAATCTGTAGTTAAAGAAGTAATTAGTTCTGATGGAGAAATAATTTTGTTTATTGATGAAATTCACACCCTTGTGGGAGCAGGTGGTGGCGAAGGGGCTATGGATGCGGCTAATATTTTAAAGCCTGCCTTGGCGCGTGGGGAGTTGCGTGCAGTAGGGGCTACTACATTAAATGAATTTCAAAAATATTTTGAAAAAGATAAAGCGCTTGAAAGAAGATTTCAAAAGGTAATGGTTGATGAACCTTCGGCCGAAGATGCTATTTCAATTCTAAGAGGAATAAAAGAAAAATATGAAATGCATCATAAGGTAAGAATAAAAGATGAAGCAATTATTTCGGCTGTTGAACTATCGCAAAGGTATATTAATGACAGGTTTTTACCTGATAAAGCCATTGACCTGATTGATGAAGCAGCTTCAAAACTACGCATTCAAATAAACTCTATGCCAATAGAATTAGATATGCTTGAGCGTAAAATAAGACAACTTGAAATTGAAAGAGAGGCTATAAAGCGCGAGAATGATACTAAAAAATTGGAAGAGCTTAATAAAGAAATAGCTGAGCTAGCTGATGAAAGAGCCGATTTAAGAGCAAAATGGCAAAGTGAAAAAGAGGTTGTAGAAAATATTCAGAAAGAGAAAAGTAATATTGAAGACCTTAAGTTTCAAGCTGAGCAAGCCGAAAGAGCAGGAGATTACGGAAAAGTAGCCGAAATACGTTACGGAAAAATTCAGGAAGCTCAAACTAGGTTGAATGCTTTAGAAAACCAACTTGTAGAAATGCAGTCGAGCGGCCTACAACTTATAAAGGAAGAAGTTGATAGTGAAGATATAGCCAGTGTTGTAGCAGGTTGGACAGGTATTCCGGTGGCACGTATGTTGCAAAGCGAGCGCGAAAAACTATTGCATTTGGAAACTGAATTACATAAACGTGTTGTTGGTCAAGATGAAGCAATTGAAGCCATTAGTGATGCCGTTAGAAGAAGTCGTGCCGGATTGCAGGATAATAAAAGACCAATTGGTTCATTCATATTTTTGGGTACTACAGGAGTGGGTAAAACTGAGTTGGCTAAGGCTTTGGCCGAGTTTTTATTCAATAACGAGAACAGCATGACCCGTATTGATATGAGTGAGTATCAGGAAAGACACTCGGTAAGTCGCTTGGTTGGTGCACCTCCCGGATATGTTGGATATGATGAAGGTGGACAGTTAACCGAAGCTGTAAGAAGAAAACCATATAGTGTAGTGTTGCTTGATGAAATTGAGAAAGCTCATCCCGATGTATTTAACATACTGTTGCAAGTGCTTGACGATGGCCGTTTAACAGACAATAAAGGACGTGTAGTAAATTTCAAAAACACTATTATAATAATGACCTCCAATTTAGGTTCACACCTTATTCAGGAAAATTTTGACAAATTAGATCAGAAAGGTGATTATAATAACTTTGAAAAGGTATATACACAAACCAAGATAGAAGTTTTTGAATTATTGAAGAAAACCATCAGGCCTGAATTTTTAAATCGTATTGATGAAACAATAATGTTTACTCCTTTGAATAGAGAGAATGTACATAAAATTGTTGAAATACAGATAAAAGGAATTATCAATACTTTAAAAGAAAATGATATTAATTTATCTGTAACTCCTGAGGCTATTGATTGGTTATCACAATTAGGTTACGACCCTCAGTTTGGTGCACGTCCGGTAAAAAGAGTTATGCAGAAGAAAGTGCTAAACGAGTTATCTAAACAAATACTTGCAGGGAAGGTGTCAAAAGATAGTGAGATTGTGTTAGATGTTTTTGATAACGAATTTGTTTTCAGAAAGCCTATAAAAGAAGATCAGAAAAAGTTAATGGTAAAATAGCTTCTGACTATTCCTTCAAAATTATGAGTTATAATTCCGGCTTATGTTATTCTATACCTATAGCCGGAATTATTTTTTTTCAACCCTTTTAAGGCCTTTTAATGCTAAATCATATTCGGGTGCTATCTTTAACGATTCAACATAATCTCTTATACTTTTCCCGTATTCGCCTAATTCTTCAAAGCTCAAACCACGCATATAAAATGCCTCGGCATAGGCCGGATTAAACTTAATAGCTTTACTAAAGAATACAGTTGCTTCACGATAATCTTTATCAATATTAAAAGCTATATAGCCTAGGTTATAGTATGAAAAATAATGCGTTGAATCAATTTGTAATAGCATATTATAACCGGCTTTAGCCGACTTATAATCACCATGATCTTGAAAGAACAATGATTTGGCATATAAAGCCTCGGTACTGCGTGGGTTTAAGTTTAATGCGTTGTTGTAATAGTCAACAGCAATGGGATTATGTTTGGTGGCAAATAAAATACCTAATTGCATATAGCTATGATAGTATTCCTGATCAAGCTCTACTGCCCGCTGAAAGTTAGCAATAGCGTTAGCGGTGTCTCCTATGACTTTTAGATTCATTCCTTTAAGGAAGTAGGCTTTGGCATTTAGATTATCAATATTGGTGGCTTTTTTTAATAAATCTAACGATTGGTTGTATTCCTTTACATATAAATACAACTCGGCCAACTTGAGCATAGCCTGAACATCATCAGGTTTTAATTGTAAACACTTTTCAAGAGATATTTTTGTTTGTCTTGACTTTCCTGCTATAAAAGATATTTCAGATAATTTGAATTGGTAGTTGTAATTGTTAGAATCTAATTGTACAGCTTTTAGCACATCTTCGTATGCCAGTTGACTTTTTCCTTGATTTAATAATAAGTCGGCCCTTTGAATATATAATTCAGGATTATTTTTGTTGCCGTTTATTCTGTTATTCAATAACTCTAATGTAGTATCCTTGGGTAATTCTATTTTCTTTTTTTCTTCTTTTTTGGGGTTGCAAGAAAAAAGGATTACTAACAGAGGCAATAACAAGAAAGATTGTTTAATCATAAGTTTTAATCAGGATTAATAAAAACAAAAATGTATCCTTGAGGAGGTCAAAGATACATTTTTGAGAACAATAATATGGATTAGTTTTTAGATAACTCTTCGCGAACTTTATTTTCTAATTCTTCGGCAAGTTCAGGATTATCGGCAAGTATTTGTTTTACCGAATCGCGACCTTGTCCCAATTTGGTGTCCCCGTAACTAAACCACGAGCCACTTTTTTTGATAATATTTAATTCTACTCCTATATCAATAATTTCGCCTACTTTACTTATTCCTTCGCCATATAATATGTCAAATTCAGCAGTTCTGAAAGGCGGTGCTACTTTATTTTTTATAACTTTTACTTTTACACGGTTTCCGAACACACTGTCGCCATCTTTTAATTGTCCGGTGCGTCTTATATCTAATCTTACCGATGCATAGAATTTAAGGGCATTACCACCTGTAGTAGTTTCGGGATTGCCAAACATAACCCCAATTTTTTCGCGTAACTGATTGATAAAAATACAACAGCAATTGGTTTTGTTGATGGTTCCGGTAAGCTTGCGCAGAGCTTGTGACATAAGGCGTGCCTGTAGGCCCATTTTACTGTCGCCCATTTCACCTTCTATTTCACTTTTAGGGGTTAAGGCTGCTACTGAGTCAATAATTATAATATCAATGGCTCCTGAACGAATTAAATTTTCGGCAATTTCAAGTGCCTGCTCGCCATTATCGGGCTGTGATATCAATAGGTTTTCGGTATCAACTCCTAATTTTTGCGCGTACAAACGGTCAAAGGCATGTTCGGCATCTATAAAGGCTGCAATTCCACCACTTTTTTGGGCTTCGGCAATGGCATGTATGGCAATGGTAGTTTTACCTGATGATTCAGGCCCGTATATTTCTATAATTCTTCCTTTTGGGAAACCACCTACTCCTAAGGCTGTGTCAAGACCTATAGAGCCGGTTGAAATGACTTCAAGCTCTTCAACTTGCGAGTCGCCCATTTTCATTATAGCACCTTTACCATAGGTTTTTTCAATCTTATCTATGGTAATTTGTAAAGCCTTTAATTTTTCTTTATTGATTTCTTTGGCACTCTTTTCTTCTTTTGATTCTTTTACTTCTTTGCTCATTTGGATATGTTTAATTGATTAAATTATAGTCAAACTCGATTATTTCAAATCTACATATTATTTATTAATTACCTAATTTTATTTATGACTTTTAATAATATTTTTCAACAATGAAATTCGGTACCTATAATTGATACCTATAGGGGAGTCATAGAGAGAAAAGGAAATAAATATTACTTGATTATAAGAAATTTCTTTGGCGACAGGCCTCAAATAAAACAATGGCGCAACTGTTTGAAACGTTTAATGAATCAATCTTGCCGCGCATAGGTATTTTTATTTGTTTTTTGCAATTATTCAACCAAAAACTACTTAACCCATCGGCCTCGGTTCCAAAGATAAGCGCTGTAGGTTGGGTAAAATCTTGTTCATGATAAAACTCATGAGCGGTTAAGGCTGCTGAATAGGGGTAAATATTATTTTGATTTAACCATTCAAAACACTCTTCATTGTTACAACAAACCACTTGATTGGTGAATATGCAACCTAAACTGCTTCTAATAGTGTTGGCATTATAAATATCCGTTTTCTTTTGGCAAACAATAACGGCATCGGCTCCGGCAGCATCGGCAGAGCGTAACACAGCTCCAAGATTACCGGGCTTCTCTACAGCTTCTAACACAATAATAAGTGGACTATTGCTGAGCTTAATTTCTTTAAGATTTAAGTATCGGGTTTGCACTACGGCAAGGTATCCATCGCGGCTTTCACGATAGGCAACCTTTTTAAAAATGGAAGGTGTAATTTCAAATAATTGAACTTGAGATAATGTTGAATGTTGTAGTAAAGACAAGTCGTCCACAATATCCGGACAATAGTATAACTCGGAAATATTAAAACCTGCATTAGCACAAAGCATAATTTCTTTCTTGCCTTCAACAATAAACATACCTGTTTCGGCACGTTTTGAGGCCTTTTCGAGCTTAACCAATGCTTTTATTTTAGGATTGCTAAGGCTCGTTATCTGAATCATATAAAAGAATTACGCAAAGTAGAATAAACTATAAATTTAAAAGAATCTCTTCAGGAGATTTTGAACCGAACAGCATTTTTACAGGGTTTTCAAGCATTTCTTTTACTTTCACTAAAAAACCAACCGATTCACGGCCATCAATTATTCGATGATCGTACGACAAAGCAACATACATCATCGGTCTAATTTTTACTTCACCATTAATGGCCATAGGTCTTTCAACAACATTATGCATTCCTAAGATGGCACTTTGAGGAGGGTTAATAATTGGTGTACTCATCATACTCCCGAAAACACCCCCATTGGTAATGGTAAACGTTCCCCCGGTCATTTCTTCAATAGTAATTTTATTTTCGCGAGCTTTTAGTGCTAATGTTTTAATACTGTTTTCAATTTCGGCTAAGCTCATATTCTCGGCATTGCGTATTACCGGTACCACCAGGCCTTTAGGAGCACTCACTGCAATACTAATATCGCAGTATTTATGATATATTATTTCATCACCGTCAATCATGGCATTTACAGCGGGATATAATTGAAGGGCTTCGGTAACGGCTTTGGTAAAAAAGCTCATAAATCCAATATTTACGCCAAACTTTTCTTTAAATGCATCTTTATATTTGCTTCTAATGCTCATAATAGCACTCATGTCAACCTCGTTAAAAGTAGTAAGCATGGCTGTTTCATTTTTAACGGCTACCAAGCGTTGTGATAATTTTTTGCGCAATGCTGACATTTTTTGGCGATCAATTTCACGCGAGTTTGCAACTTCTGATGATGGTTTAAAACCGGCTGAAAGAAGGTTTAAAACATCTGATTTGGTTATGCGCCCATCTTTGCCGCTACCACTGATACTTGTAGCAGGTATTTTATTTTCGTCCATCATCTTTTTGGCTGCCGGAGAAGGAGTTCCGCTGGCATAGTTTTGCGAACTTGTCTTTTTTGCTGTTGGTTCGGCTATTGGTGCAACTTTCTCAATTGGAGTAGGAGTAGGGGCTGGGGCACTTGTTTTAGGTGCTTCTTCCTGTTTACTTTTATTTACTTTAGGTGCTGATGCCGAAGTATCTATTTTACAAACAATATCACCTACTTTCACGGTATCGCCTTCATTTACTAGTATTGATAAAACTCCTGACTTTTCTGCATTTACGGTTAATGTTGCTTTGTCTGAATCTATTTCGCAAAGTTCATCATCTTCTTCAACATATTCACCTTCTTTTTTTAACCAGCGAGCTATTTGTACTTCTGTAATTGATTCGCCCGGGCTTGGAACTTTAATTTCTATAATCATTTTAAAATTTTAATGGTTGAGAATATTTAGTATTTATGCTTCTACTCTTACTTTTGAGAAAGCTTTTTCAATAATTTCTTTTTGTTGTTTGGCGTGCGCTTTTGAAGAACCAGTTGCCGGACTTGCACTTTCTTTACGCGAAATTAGGTTTAAATCAATATGACGTAAAGTTCGCATTATATAAGCCCATGCACCCATATTTTCAGGTTCTTCCTGAACCCAAGTGTAATTTTTTGCTTTTTTGTATTTGGCAAAAATAGCATCAATCTGTGTTTTTGGGAATGGGTATAGCTGTTCTAACCTAACAATGGCAATGTTTTTAGCCTTTAAATCTTCTCTCTTCTCTGCCAATTCATAATAAATTTTTCCGGTGCATAAAAGTATTTCTGTTACTTCGCTGGCTTTTGCATCGGTATCATCATAAACTTCTTTAAATCCTCCAGTTGTAAAGTCTGATATTTTGGATACACACTTTGGATGACGTAATAAACTTTTTGGTGTGAATGCAATTAAAGGCTTGCGGAAAGAGTTATACAATTGTCTGCGTAGGCAGTGGAAGAAATTGGCAGGTGTAGTTATATTTACAATATACATATTGTTTTGTGCACATAAATGCAAAAATCTTTCCATGCGTCCGCTGCTGTGTTCGGCACCTTGCCCTTCGTATCCATGAGGCAAGAAAACACAAATACCGTTCATTCTTCTCCATTTATCTTCGGCACTCGATAAATATTGGTCAAAAATAACTTGGGCACAATTGTTGAAATCTCCAAACTGTGCTTCCCAAATAGTAAGGCCAAATGGAGTAGCCATAGCATAACCATACTCATATCCCAATACCCCGTATTCTGATAGCAATGAGTTATAAATACTAAAATTAGCTTGAATATTACTTAAATGATTCAAAGGGATATATTCTTGCTCACTATTTTCAATTTTTATCACAGCATGTCGGTGAGAGAAAGTTCCGCGTTCCACATCCTGTCCGCTAAAGCGAATGGGATAGTTTTCGGTAAGTAAAGTACCATAAGCTAATAACTCGCCCATTGCCCAATCAAAATTACCTTCACCTTCAATCATCTTCTGGCGGTCTTTAAGTATGTTTTCTATTTTATTAAAAAACTTCATTCCTTGCGGAATTTCTGCAATTTTATTGGCAATGCTTAATAGTTTTTCTTTTTTTACTGAAGTGTCAGGAGATTTATCATAGTCTTGCTTTTGATCCATTCTTACCCCTTTCCATATTCCATCTAAGAATGAATTTATTTTTGAGTTCTTTAAATTCCTTGATTCATCTAAGCTTGCTTCCAGTTGATTTTTAAAAGCCTTTTCAATTTCTTTTGACTTATTATTATCAATAACACCTTCAGCAAGTAGTTTATCTACATAAATCTCTTTAGGATTTTTATGTGCAGCTATGGCCTTGTATAAAATAGGCTGCGTAAAGCGTGGCTCATCGCCTTCATTATGTCCATATTTGCGATAACACAACAAGTCAATAAATACATCTTTGTTAAAATTCTGTCTATATTCTACTGCCAGCCTAATTGCATAAACCAAAGCTTCTACGTCATCACCATTAACATGAAAGACAGGCGAAAGAACAACTTTGGCAATATCTGTACAATAAGTACTTGAGCGAGCATCATGGTAATTTGTTGTAAACCCTATTTGATTATTTATAACAAAATGAATAGTTCCTCCGGTTCTATAACCATCTAATTTTGACATTTGAATTACCTCATAAACAACCCCCTGGGCTGCTATGGCGGCATCGCCATGAATTAATATAGGAGCTAATTTTTTGTTATTTCCTTGGTAAATTGATTCTATTTTGGCACGCGCCATTCCTTGAACCACTGGGCCAACAGCTTCTAAGTGCGAAGGGTTGGGTACCATACTTAAATGTACTTTCTTTCTTTTATTGGTATGAACATCGGTACTGTATCCCTGATGGTATTTCACATCGCCATCAAACATTTCATCTTCATACTCTTTGCCCTCAAACTCGCTAAAGATATCTTCATATTTTTTTTGCATTATATTGGCCAGTACATTAAGTCTTCCTCTATGTGCCATACCTATCACAAATTCTTCAATCCCCAGTTCTGAGCCTTTTTCTATAACTGCATCCAAGGCAGGTATTAATGATTCTGCCCCCTCTAACGAGAATCTTTTTTGTCCCACAAATTTTGTGTGCAGAAAGTTTTCAAAAACTACTGCTTTATTGATGTTGTCTAAAAGCCTTAATTTTTCTTCTTTACTTAAATTAGGGGTATTTTGACTGCTCTCCATTTTGGTTTGCAACCAATCGGATATTTTTTGATTTCTGATATACTTATATTCAACACCTATAACATTACAGTATGTTTTCTTTAAAAAAGCAATAATGTCTTTTAATGTAGCGGGGCCAATACCTATTTGATTCCCGGCCTGAAAAACCGTATCCATATCCTCAGGTCCTAAACCAATTAAATGAATATCATCCAAGGTTGGCGTGTACTTTCTCCTTTCTCTAACCGGATTGGTTTTTGTAAATAAATGCCCTGTACTACGGTATAGGTTTATTAAATTAATAACCTGAAATTCCTTGGCAATGTTGTCAGGAACATCACTATTGCTATCGTAACGTTTACGTGCAAACTCAAATCCTTCAAAAAAGTGTTTCCAACTCGACTCAACCGAATCCGGATTATTCAAATAGTCGTTATAACTGCTCTCTAAAGCATTAATATCTCCATTGCTTATAAAGGTAAATTTATCCATTATGCATCTAATATATTATCAACTTACAAAGTTATTGATAAAAAACTATATAAAAAACATTTATTAATCTTAGTGTAAAACTATCTATTAATAGTTAATTTTTGAATGAAAATATAGATGATATAATGGTTTATTTTGGTTTAAAATCAATCCTTTATAAACTTTTCCGAGAAAAGAAGTATTTATTTACCGTTATTTATAAAAATTGATAAAGCAGCAATCGTCACTTTATATCAAGTAGTTTGTCAATTAGAAGTTGAGCATTGTATTCTGTAGAAAATTTACCGTTTAAAATAGAATTACGATGCTGTAGTTCTGCAGAATTAAATTCAATGTGCTTTAAGCTTTCAATTTCATTAACCATATCTTTGGCACTGTCTTTAATTATGCAAAGCTCTTCCAGTCCTGTGTTTGCAACCATTGGGGTGTTAACCAAACAATAACGTCCGGAGTATAAAGCCGAAAGTAACTTTAGTTTAATTCCTGTGGCCTGAAAAGTTGGCAAAATGTTGATATGTGCATTTTCAATTAATACATTTATTTCTTGTGTACTAATATTACTTCTTAATTCAATATGAGAGTGTTTGGCGACCACTTCGCTTAATTGGGCTGAAGGTTTATTTCCGGCTATAATAAACCTAAAATTAGTTTTACTGAACACTTCGTTTACTAAATATAATGCCGCCAAATTATTTTCGGCAACCGCTAAATTACCGTGATACAAGGCATAAGTACCTTTACCGCTTTTAATATTTACCTGATTGTACGAGTGAAATGCCGACAAAGTAAAAACTGATTGGTGCTGCCTTCTAAAATGATAAGTATCGTTTTCTGAAATGGCTGCAATATAGTTGGCATGTTTAAGTACCGATTCAAATTGCTTTAATTTTTGCGATTCTAACTTTAGGTACAACCTTTTTAAAATATTATTCTCACTTTTATATAAGTTTGAGTAATAGTCATGCTCAATATTATGCGTCCTTACAATTTTGTATCTTTCTCTTAATTTTTCGTGGGCCAGAAAATAGCACGAATGAAGCCCCTCGAATAATATAGGGTAATTATCCTGTAATAAATTGTTGAGTAAATTTTTACTGTTACGTGATTGAACTATAAATGGCAACTTTCCAAGTAAATGAACAACATTCATGTTGCGCTTATAGTAATACACTTTTTGACAATATTTATCAAGCTCATTTTGCTGACCTCTTCCATAATCATAGCAATGTAAAATTATTTTACAACCCTTACTGTGCAATGCTTTCAATTTGTAAAATACATCAATCACGCCACCATAGTCGGGCGGAAAAGGAACATCAAATGATATAATATGTAGTGTTAACCCATTTGCCATAAGCCGTGCAAATGTAATATTAAATTATATTATTGTTTAATCGAAAAAGCGGGAAAAAAAGTAGAAGGAAAATATTAGATAGTCATCATTGATTTATGATTTTGAGCCTGAAAATTGTGTAAAGACATAATTTACAAGCACCGAAATAATAATGATTTTTATACACAAGGAGTTAACTTTTTAATATAGATTAATTTAAAATACTAAACAATTTGGAAAATATCTCAGAGTTTAAAGATTCTAATATAATCAATTTCAGGAGCATACTTTACATAAGTTGCTTGACCTAATTATATTATTTGGGTTATAAAACTAAATTAAATTACCAATATCAAAATTGCTGTAATAATAGTCTGGATGGGCAGTTTTTATATTACCCAATTTCTCAATTGGATTTTCTTTTATTTGAAGTAAAGTTGCCACACCACTTTGAATTATTTCTTCAATATAATCTTTATATTGCTCGTTGTATAACGCAAATCCCGGAACACCTGCTCTAACTCCATCAAATAAAGTGGTTGAATATATTGACACGTGTATTTGAGATTTTTTAAATAAAACTAGCAACGGATAATTATAAATTTTTACGTTTTTAAGATCATTTAATATTTGATAATGTTCAGCTTTCTCTAAGGGATGATTTTTTACTATTATTTTATAGGGTAATTTTTTTTGAGCAATGTCATTTGCAAGCCAAATAATATAATCATTGAATGGTTGGTGCAATGTTGTTTGCGTGGTTACTAATATTATTTTGTTTCCTTCTGCAAAATTATCAATTTCATCAAGGATTTGATTGTATCCTTCAAAACTATCGTATAAATAATATCCTGCTACTTTAATTTTATTTACATATTCTACACCTTTTTCTAGCACCGTTTTCCAATATTGACCATATACCCATATTTCATCGGCAAAGAGCGCTATGTTTATAATGCTTGAGGTCATAGGCGGAAATACGTAAAAAACATCTTTTGTAGAAATTAATCCGTGCTGCAATTCAGTTACGTTTATGCCCTTTCGTTTTAACGCTAAAATTTTTCCTTCGTTATGATAATGCACAATACAAAAAGCGGTTTGTGGATTTACAAAACTTAAAAAACGGGACCACACTTTGTACTTATTAAAAAAATTCTGAAAAGCAAAGGCTATATTTTCTAAATCTTTTTGATTAAAATAATTGCTTTTCACTATATTGTTATATGTAATATTTATTTCGCGAATTAAAATTTTTTCATGCTCATTGCTGGGCAAGTAAAGCAATGTATTAATAAGAGTTTCATAGTGAATATGATACTTTGCCTTGTTATTTCGTATTTTATCGCTAATATGCAGACATTGATTGTGTCCTAATGAATTAATTAAGGTGTCAAAATAGTACGAATGAGGTGTTCCCTGTGCATCAAGGGCTATTCGTCCATCGTCAGAAATTAAGTATTTGTACTTACTAAATGAGCCAAGATATGAAGTAGAATATACCTGTGTTTTTTTTATTTTAAGAAGTACTCTTTTGATTTTGTTTATTAGTTCAAATTTAAGATAGGAACCAATAATTGGAGATTTTACCGGCCCACGACTAACATAATCAACCCTTATACCATCTAATACTATTTTTAAAGCATTAAATTCAGCACAATTAAATACCTTAAAGTCTTTTACTTTGTAATAAAAATCTTGTTTAAAATCTGAAAAACTCTGACCTATACTCATAACATATTATGAGAGCATATTCCATTTCATCACTTCATCTTCCTGTATATCGCGCAAGGCTTTTTTGCCTATTACACTATTAATATCTTTAGGAGAAATGCCACTGGCAGGTCTTTTCCAGGTCAGATGTTCGTAGGTAATGGTTTCGTTAGCTTTTATATTTTTAAGAGCTACCAAGCTTCTACGAGCATTGGCTCTCGATTTTTCTTCACTTGCTAATGGTTGTTTTTTAAACGTACCCAATACTTTAAAAGTAAACTCCATTTCATTAAAAAAGTGCTTCAGATCTTCTTTGTCCATAGCATGATAATGGTCGTTTCCTGGCAAAGTTTTATCATGAGTAAAATGTTTTTCAAGAACTGCAGCGCCTAATAAAGTAGCTATTTTAAGAACTTCCATTTTTTTAGGCAAAGTATGGTCGCTGTATCCCGGAACTACATCTTCAAAAAGTTCGCGTTGGTGCAAAATCATCCCTAAATGAGCATTTTCGTCAGGAGTAGGGTAATTTAAAATACAGTGCATTAAACATACTTTATTACCATATTTAGCAATAGTCTCAAGCGCCTGCTGAATTTCCCATACAAACGATGAACCGGTAGAAAGAATGATGGGCTTATTGAACTTACACATGTATTCAATAAATGGTAAATTGGTAATATCTGATGATGATATTTTATACACCGGCATCATATCATTAAGAAAATTTGCACTTTCAACATCAAATGGAGTGCTCATAAACTCAATACCAACTTTATCGCAGTGTAGTTTTAGTTTATAATATTCGTCTTTCCAAAACTTATCGTATTTCTTAAAAAGCTCAAACTGGCTTTTTGTAGGTTCTTTAGTTATGTCCCAATAGTATGGACTGTCTTTACTGGCAATTGTTTCGGCCTTGTACGACTGAAATTTAATGGCATGAGCACCGCCTTCGGCTGCTTCTTCTATTAATCGTTTGGCAATTTCCATACTGCCTTCGTGATTAACACCTGCTTCGGCTATTACGTACGGCTTATTAATAATATGCGGATTGTATTGATTTAGATGTTCAATAATTTTAATCATATAATTGTATTTAAAATTTTTGGTGGCTAAAATAGAAAAAAAAAGCGGGAAATTTTTCCCGCTTTAAATTTTTAGAACTTAGCTCTAGATTTACGTTTAACAACTTTTCTTCGTTTGCTTAAGCTCTTGTATTTTTGTTTGTAGAACTTATTTTTACCTTTAATTACGTAACTGAAACTTACAGTTGCAGTTAAATAATTATCATTATGGGTATCATCACCTCTTTGGTTAAGTTTTGAACCATTAAATTCTTCTGACCATCCGTAGTTGGCAGGACTTATTTTGCTGGCACCTGCGGCTAATTCAACATTTCTGTTAGCTAATGCAGCTCTGTCAGTAGTATATTGGCTTCCAATTGGACCTTTTTCATCTTTAAATACTTCCGGACTATAAGTAGTAGAAACATCATCCAAATAATCGGTAAATGTTTGTCTAAAACCAAATTCAAATCCTAAACGATAATGTCTGTTAATAGTATAAGTAAATCCTAAACCTGCAGGCACAACAATTGTA
Organism: Bacteroidia bacterium; assembly: GCA_020845635.1. GTDB lineage: Bacteria > Bacteroidota > Bacteroidia > UBA4408 > UBA4408 > CAIKXD01. Next base: position 118,521 of record JADLFI010000026.1, on the reverse strand, counting down.
ATAGGACCGTAAGCAACGTTTTCTGTTTTATAGTCACGTAAATTTACCCATTTGTTTTTGTAATTGGCTTGAGGGTTAGAGTACAAACCTGCTACCCCTGCAAATACGTAGGTTCTAAAATCAACACGTTTACGACTTCCTTTAAGACCAGGACGTCCTGTCATATCGCTCGATTTATAGAAATAGTATTCAACAGTTTCGCCTAACTCAAACATATTATTTCTAAAACTTAAATTTCTTGAAAATCTTGCAGGGTATGGACTTAATGCGTCATTACCTTGAATTCTTACATAATTTAAGGAAGATTTTAAAGAAATAGATGGCGTTAATTTGTAACGTCCAAAAACACTGGCGGCTGTTCTTGTTTGGCTCAGGTTCATATCGGTAAAATAATCTCTACGAGGTTTATCCTTACCACCTATATCGCCTAAGTAGTTGGAGGCACCTATTGAACCTCCTATATCCCATTTAAATTGCGAGAAGCCTATTGTAGGCAAACTCATAATGCCTAAAAAGAGTATAATTTTTTTCATGGTTGCAAATGTATAGCTTTTTTTTATTCCACCAAAAAAAATTTATCGGCAAATATTAATATGTTATTGTTGAAAAACTTATGATAATGTGTAAAATGTTTGTAAATCAGACTTTTTAAGATTGAATATTTTTTGGCGGATTGAATTCATTTTCCCATTTGGCAATTACAACTGTAGCTAAACAATTTCCTAAAACATTTACCGAAGTTCTTGCCATATCCATTAAAGTATCAATAGCTAAAATAACAAAAATTGGCTCAGGAGGCAGATTAAAAGAGGCAGCAGTACCTAATAGTATTACTAATGAGGCTCTTGGAACTCCGGCTACTCCTTTACTGGTTAGCATTAAGGTAAAAACCATGATTAATTGAGTCCCCCATGACATATCAATACCGGCAGCTTGCGCTACAAAAACCGAGGCCAAAGATAAATATAAGGTTGTTCCGTCTAAATTAAAGGAATAGCCGGTTGGAATTACAAAACTTACAATTTTACGGGGTACACCTATGCTTTCCATAGCTTCCATAGCTTTTGGAAGTGCTGATTCTGAGCTTGTTGTGGCAAAAGCTATGGATATTGGTTCGGTTATAGCTTTTATAAAAGCTTTAAAAGGAAGTTTAATAATTAATCCTACCGGAACCAATACTAATAAAACAAATGCAATTAATGCTAAATATAAGGTTACGAGCAGTTTAATAAGATTTGATAATACATCAAAACCCATGTGAGAGATAGTATAGGCCACTGCTGCACCAACGCCTATAGGTGCCGAGTACATTACTATATTAGTAAATTTAAACATAACTTCTGATAGACTTTCGGCAAAATCAATCATTGGTTTACGTTTGCTTTCATTAACCATAGCTAAGGCTATACCAAATATAATACTAAAAATTACAATTTGCAGAATTTCACCTTCGGCAACCGATTTGGCAAAATTTTCAGGAAAAATATGTAAAATAATTTCAGAGGCACTTTGCGGTTTTGAAGTAACTTCAATTTTTTCGATAGAAGGTGGTAATTTAATTCCTTTACCTGCCTGACTTATATTTATTGCCGCTAAACCAATAAAAAGGGCTATTGTTGTTACTATTTCGAAATAAATCAACGATTTTATACCCATTCTGCCAATTTGTTTAAGGTTAGCATGGCCGGCAATACCAACCACTAAGGTGCCAAACAACAATGGTGCAATTATGGTTTTAATAAGTTTTAGGAATATACTGCTTAGTACTTTTGAGTTTTTGGCAATTTCAGGAAAATCAATTCCCACAAATATACCTATAATCATGCTTATAAAAATCCAAGCTGTAAGACTTTTCTTTTTTATTCCATACCAGCAAAAAAAGAATACAGATAACCATCTAATAATTATGGAAATAACAGCATGCATTTCGGTATAATAAATTGTACCCACAGCCGCTCCTAGCAAAACAGTTGCTATTAATAAAAGGTTACGTGTAGAAAACATATATAAATAGTAATGGACAAATAATAATGATTCTTTTTACTTTATATTTAAAATTTGCCAATTTTAATCAAAATTTTTATTTTGCATACAATAAATCTGTAAACTATATTTGCAATTCTATTTAAAAAGTTAGAAAATTTAAAGAATATAACGGCATGGAAGAAAAATCCTTAAATGTAGAAACAATGGAAAATAATGAAGATAAACTTAACACGGCTGCTGGAATTAATGAGGGTATGCATAATAACGAGCAGAAAGAAGCTAATGATGATATTTCTGAGCAGTTAAAGCATGAAGATTCCGTAGATATTGTTTCTGCTGAAGAAACAAATGCTACCGACAATGAAGTTGAAGCAATTTTATCGGAAAAAGAAGAAGAGATTTCTGCTCAATCGTATATAAACCTTTCCAAACCTGAATTGTTTGAGAAGCTAAAACAGTTAGCTCAAACTGATGAGGATGGAAGCTCATGGCAAGAGATAAGAACCATAAAATTAGCACATTCTGAATTGGTAAAAGATGATAAAAACAGAAAGTTGCAAGAATTTATAGCCGATGGGGGTGCTGAAGGTGAGTTTGTTTACCAAGAAGACGATTTAGATCAGGCATTTAAAACATTATTTACAGGATTTGAATATCATCGTCAGGAGGTAAAAAAGAAAAAAGATGCCGAGTTATTAGAAAATACCAATATTAAAAAAGGAATAGTTGAGAATTTGAAAGTTTTGGCCGAAGAGGCTAATAACGGAGGCTTACAGCTAAAGAATATTTTTGACAGATTGCACGAAATGCAGGATAAATGGCGAAATACAGGTAGCATGGTAGCCTCAGAACATAAATTAGTTTCTGATGCATATCGTTTTGCGTGCGATAAAGTATATGAATATATTCAAATTGATAAAGAATTCAGGGAATTAAATTATAAAAAAAATCTTGAAATTAAAAAGGAACTTTGTGAGAAAGCAGAACAATTAATAATAGAACCTTCCATTAAAAAAGCCATTGAGAGTCTTAAACAATTGCAAGAAGAGTGGAAAGAAGCAGGAGCTGTTTCAAAAGAAAATAATGAGGTAATTTGGGAAAGGTTCAAAAAAGCATCAGATCAAGTTTATGCCCGTTTAAAAGATTATATTGAAACTATTAAAGCACGTCACGAAGAGAATAAAATAGGAAAATTAAAGCTCATTGAAACACTTGAAAAAACAACGGCCACTTTGCCCGAAAATGCTTCAGGTTGGCAAAAAATGACCGAAGAGCTTGAGCTTATTCTTGCCGATTGGAAAAAGCTTGGTTTTGCAGCTAAAAAGGATAACGAAACCCTGTGGAATACATTTAAATCTTTACGTGATAAGTTCTTTAAAGCAAAAGAAGCGTATTTTGAAGAAATTAAGAAGGTACATCAAGAAAACTATCGTTTAAAGAACGATTTATGTATGAAAGTTGAAGAGGTAAAGGACAGCACAGATTGGAAAAAAACAACTGATTATATCATTACTTTACAAAAAGAATGGAAAAATATAGGACCTGTTAATTATAAACAGAGTGAAAAAATATGGCAGCGATTTAGAGCAGCCTGCGATCATTTTTTTGAAAGAAAAAAGCTAAACTTTGCAGAACAAGATGCAGTTCAAGCAGAAAATCTTAAAGCAAAAGCTGAATTGATAGAACGTATTGAAAACTATGTTAAAGTGGAAGATAACAATATCAATTTTGAGAATCTAAAAAATTTCCAGAATGAATGGTTAAATATTGGTCATGTGCCTATTAAGGAAAAAGAGAAAATTAACTCAGCCTATCGCAAGGCCATTGATAAGCACTTTGATGATATTAGAACCACTAATTCAGAAAAGTTTAAAGCACAATTTATTAATAAAATTAACCACATCTCAAACTCTCCTGGCGGTAAATCAAAAGTAAATGAAGAGATGTACCAGTTACAAGAAAAGATAAGAAGAAAGGAACACGAAGCCGCTTTATTAGACAATAATATTGGTTTCTTTGGTAATTCAAAAGGAGCCGACACCTTGTTGAAAGAATCAAAAAAGAAACTTGAGCTGTTAAGAAATGATATAAAAAATATGAAAGAGCAAATGAAAATGCTTCGTGATTATAGCGCTGCATCTTCTGACGAGACTAAATAACATTTTTGAACAAGTTTAATTTGAATCTATAAAAAAACGGCAGTGTATATTTACCTGCCGTTTTTAATTTTAAAAAATACAGTATGAGTATTAATTTATCTGAAACAGAGGCACAGACAAGAATTAAAGAACTAACCTCTTTACTTAATAAATATAATTATCATTATTATGTTTTATCAGAGTCTTTAATTGCCGACAGCGATTTTGATAAGTTGATGAAAGAGCTTGAGTTGTTGGAAAAGGAATTTCCTTTGTTTGCCGACCCTAATAGCCCTACACGAAAAGTAGGCGGTACAATTTCAAAAGAGTTTAAAACGGTAAAACACCAATATCCTATGCTAAGCCTTGGAAATACGTATAGTGAAGAGGAATTGCTGGAGTTTGATAATCGTATAAAAAAAGCCATAGGCCATAATTTTGAATATGTAGCCGAGCTTAAATTTGATGGACTTGCCATTAGTTTAAATTATCAAAAAGGAAAATTAATTAGAGCAGTAACCCGTGGCGATGGAGTTCAGGGAGATGATGTAACAACCAATGTTAAAACCATTAACACTATTCCGCATCAACTCAATCCGGGAAGTTATCCTGACGAGTTTGAGATAAGAGGGGAAATATTTATGCATCTTAAAACCTTTGAAAAGCTTAATGAAAATTACCGAAAAGAGCTTGAAGAGAAAGGTTATGATGAAGAAGAAATTACGGAGAGATTATATAAGAATCCTAGGAATTTTGCCTCAGGAACACTCAAGTTGCTTGATTCATCAGAGGTTGCCAAACGCCCACTCGATGCATTTTTATATTTCCTATATGCCAATCATAAAATAACCGATAATCATTATGATAGTCTTAAACTTGCGGCTTCATGGGGTTTTCAGGTAAGCGACCATTATCGTTTATGCCCCACTATACAAGATGTTTTTAGGTTTATTGAAGAATACGAGCGAGAAAGAAAAAATCTAGGTTATGATATTGACGGGGTAGTCATAAAAGTTAATAACTATTTACAACAAGAAGAACTTGGTTATACTGCCAAAAGCCCTCGTTGGGCTATAGCCTACAAATTTAAAACGGAAAGGGTTTCAACTTTACTTCAATTTGTTTCGTATCAGGTAGGGCGTACAGGAGCCATTACCCCGGTGGCCAATTTAAATCCGGTACAGTTAGGCGGTACAACGGTAAAGCGTGCCAGTTTATATAATGCCGATGAAATATTGCGATTAGGTTTGCATGAACAGGATACTGTATTTGTGGAAAAGGGTGGAGAAATAATCCCAAAAATAGTAGGAGTTGATCTGGAACAAAGAGTTAATGATGCAAAAGCAATAGAGTATATAACGCACTGTCCGGAATGTAATAGTTTACTAGTTCGAAAAGAAGGAGACTCACTGCACTACTGCCCCAATGAATTAGGTTGTAAACCTCAGTTGAAAGGACGCATAGAACACTTTACAGGTAGAAAAGCAATGAATATTGACAGTTTGGGAGCCGAAACCATTTCAGGCTTGTATGATGCAGGGTTAATAAAAAATTATGGCGATTTGTATGATTTAAACTTTAATGATTTAAATAATCTTGAGCTTGAGATAGGAGAAGGTGATGATTTAAGGAAACGTTCACTGAAAGAAAAATCTGCTCAAAATATAATTGAAGGTATTGAAGCCTCTAAGAAAGTACCGTTTGAGCGGCTTTTATTTGCTTTAGGCATACGCTTGGTTGGCGAAACTGTTGCCAGAAAACTTGCTGAACACTTTGAAAATATTGATAATTTGATGAGTGCAACTATGGAAGAGATAAGCAGTATTCATGAAATTGGTGAAAAAATTGCATATCAAGTAAAATCGTATTTCAGTATTCACGAAAACATTTCAATTATTGAGAAGTTTAAGCAAAAAGGCCTCCAACTAGCCGTTGTTCATGATAGTGAAAACATAAAAACAAACAAATTAAATGGAAAAAGCTTCTTGGTTTCGGGTGTATTTAAACGCAGCCGTGAAGAATTAAAGAAAATAATAGAAAGGAATGGTGGCCGAAATGTAAGCTCAGTTTCGGGCAAACTTGATTTTTTAATTGCAGGAGACAAAATGGGACCCGAAAAATTGAAAAAGGCCAATGAGCTTAACATTAAAATAATAAGCGAAGAAGAATTTGAGAACTTATTGAATGTATCTGATAATTAAAATGTTATAGAATAACAATAAATTTGTTAGTTAATTATTAAAATAAATTTTCATAAAAAAATATTTGTTTGAAACTACATATAAATAATATTCTATTTTTGTAGCTATTCTGAAATAATAAAAATGATATAAAAATATGGGTTTTTTTGACCTTCTGACACAAGAAATAGCAATAGATTTAGGTACTGCCAATACCGTCATAATACATAATGATAAAGTTGTTGTAGATGAGCCATCTATAGTAGCCATTGACCGAACCTCAGGAAAAATTATTGCTGTGGGAAAACAGGCAATGATGATGCATGGTAAGACCCATGAAAATATAAAAACTGTTCGCCCTTTAAAAGATGGCGTAATAGCCAATTTTGAAGCTGCCGAGGAAATGATTAAGGGAATGATAAAAATGATTAACCAAGGCAGACGCTTGTTTCAACCCTCATTGCGAATGGTAATATGTATTCCTTCAGGGATTACTGAAGTTGAAAAGAGAGCTGTAAGAGACAGTGCCGAACATGCCGGAGGTAAGGAAGTTTACTTAATTCACGAACCTATGGCAGCCGCCATAGGCATTGGTATAGATGTAGAAGAACCAATGGGTAATATGATAATTGATGTTGGTGGAGGTACCAGTGAAATTGCCGTAATAGCCTTAGGTGGAATTGTATGTGATAAATCAATACGAACTGCAGGTGATGATTTTACAGCCAATATTGAGGAGTATATGAGAAGGCAGCATAATATTTTAATTGGAGAACGTTCGGCAGAACGAGTAAAGATTGAAGTAGGAGCAGCAAGCACTGATCTTGATAATCCGCCACCGGATTATGCAGTACATGGGCGCGATTTAATGACAGGTATTCCTAAAGAAATTATGGTTAGTTATGTTGAAATAGCCCATGCCCTTGACAAATCAATATCAAAGATTGAAGAGGCTATTTTAAGCGCTTTAGAAATGACTCCTCCGGAACTATCAGCCGATATTTATCGTACCGGTATTTACTTAGCCGGAGGTGGTTCATTACTGCGCGGGTTAGACAAACGTATTTCATTAAAAACCAAATTGCCCGTACATATTGCCGAAGATCCGTTAAGAGCAGTAGCCAGAGGAACAGGAATAGCTTTGAAAAATATTGGAAAGTTTCAATTCCTAATTAAATAATTCCTTTTATTAGGGTTTAAAGAAAAAAATAGTAATGCATAACCTCCTTAGGTTTTTATGGAAGTATTTTAACTTTGTATTCTTTATCATACTTGAGGTTTTTTGTTTTTACTTAATTTTCAGCAATAACTCATTTCAAAAATCATCGTGGATAAGCTCTTCCAATATGGTGGCTGGTAATTTATTTACTACCGTAAATTCAATTAAAGAATATTTTGCATTAAAAGAAACTAATAAATTGCTTACGGAGGAGAACGCCCGTTTACACAGTAAATCGTTAGATTCTTATGTTAAGTATATAACCACTCAAACCACAGTTAATGATACTATATTAAAACAGCAATATACTTATATTCCTGCTGATGTTGTCAATAATTCTGTTAACCGAAGAAATAATTTTTTAACTCTAAATCGTGGCTCTAATCAAGGAATAGCAGCCGACATGGCTGTAATATCAACTAATGGTATTATTGGTTACACCAAAGAAGTATCAGCCAATTTTTGCACCGTGTTAAGTATATTAAATAAAGATGCTAAGATTAGCGCCAAAATAAAAAAATATAATGAGTTAGGCTCACTAATTTGGGAGGGAGGAGATTATCGATATGGCTTATTGTTAGATATTGGAACTCATATTAAAATTAATAAAGGTGACACCATTGTTACCAGTAATTATTCAGATATTTTCCCAAGCAATATTGTTATAGGAACAGTTGATAGCTGGACACTTAAAGAAGGAGGTGAGTTTTATAAGATAAAGGTAAAATACACTGCCAATCTCAAAAACATTAATCACGTATATATCATTAACAACATATTAAGAGCCGAAAAAAAGGATTTAGAAGAAAGATCACAACATGATTAACTTAATATTTAAACAAATATTACGCTTTGTTTTTTTTATACTGTTGCAGGTATTAATACTGAATAATATTCAATGGAATGGTTATGTAAATCCGTATTTATATTTATTCATTATTTTAATGCTGCCATTTTCAACACCAATTTGGTTAGTGATGTTAGTATCATTAGTAGCGGGCTTATTGGTTGATATGTTTCAGGACACCATGGGTATGCATGCCGCTGCATGTGTGGCTATGGGCTATTCGCGCTCTTATATATTAAAATTATTTTCACCGCGCGATGGGTATGATAATTCTACAGAACCTACATTGCACTACCTTGGATTATCGTGGTATTTATCGTATTCTGCTTTATTGGTCTTTATCCATCATTTTATTTATTTCTTTTTGGAAGTTTTTGAACTAGGTGAATTTGTACCCACACTTGTTCGTATAGGCTCAAGCATGGTGTTTACCATGATATTAATTATTATTAGCCAAATGTTGATATATAAACCAAAAGAAAAAAGAAAATAAAGAAATTAATACATAAATTAGTTGTGGAATTTCTTGAAAAATATAATTGCCTTTTTGAAAAATGAATGCTCTGACGGGAAGAAGATATGTTATTGCCGGTATATTTATAGCTGTAGGTATTATTTATTTGCTCAGATTATTTTATATTCAAGTAATTAATGATACTTATAAATTATCAGCAGAAAATAATGTTCTTAGGTATGTTACTGAGTATCCTGCACGTGGTTTAGTTTATGATAGATACGGAGAATTGCTGGTATATAATGAGGTAGCTTACGATTTGATGGTAACCCCCCGGCAGGTAAAAGAATTAGATACTGCCGATTTTTGTCGAACAGTAGGAATAACCAAAGAACAATTTATAAAAAAATATAAGCAAGCGCGGGCATATTCACCTTACAAAGAATCTGTTTTCGAAAAACAATTATCCAAAGAAACCTATGCCGCCTTGCAAGAAAAGCTCTATAAGTTTCAGGGTTTCTTTGTTCAATCGCGTACGCTGCGCAAATACCCACAAGAAATAGCAGCCCATACCTTAGGTTATGTGGGCGAAGTTTCAGAAGCCATCATTAAAAAAAATCCTTATTATAAAATGGGCGATTATATTGGTATCAGTGGAATTGAGAAATCATACGAAAAAGAACTGAGAGGAAGGAAAGGTTTGAAAATTATGATGGTTGATGTTTTTAACAGACCAAAGGGTAGATTTAAAGATGGTATTTATGATACCTTGGCTATTTCGGGTTTAAATTTAGTTTCATCATTAAGTGCCAAATTGCAAAAGTATGGCGAATTATTGTTACAAAATAAAACAGGCTCTATAGTTGCTATTGAACCATCATCAGGCGAAATTTTAGCCTGCGTTTCCAGTCCTTCGTATAATCCCAATTTATTAGTTGGAAGAGAAAGAACAAAAAATTACGGCAAACTATTTGTCGATAATAGGCTTCCCCTGTTTAACCGCGCTTTAATGGCATATTACCCACCGGGCTCTACTTTTAAATTAATTAACGGGTTAATTGGAGAGCAAGAACAGGTAACTTCTCGTGAAACACGGTATCCATGCGCCCGTGGGTATCCTGTAATGGGTGGGAAACCTAAGTGCCATCCTCATCCAAGCCCCATGGATTTGCCCGGAGCTGTTTCAACATCTTGCAATTCTTATTTTTGCTATGTTTTTAGAAGTATTATTGACAATAAAAAGAAATATCCAAGTGTGGTTGACGGATACAATGCGTGGCGCGAGTACGTTTTAAGCTTTGGAATTGGAAAAAAGATACACACCGATTTGCCTCAAGAATTACCGGGCAACGTCCCTACCCAACAATATTATGATAAATATTTTGGAGTCAATGGATGGAAGTCGTCCACTATTGTTTCATTATCAATAGGGCAGGGAGAGTTAGGAGTAACACCACTACAAATGGCAAATATAATGTGTTCCATTGCTAATAGAGGTTTCTATTATACACCACATATTATTAAAGGCATTGGCGAATCAAAACAACCACATCCTGAATACAAAATAAAACATCAAACTAAGATTGATGCTCGTTATTTTGATCCCATTATTGACGGTATGCAAGGGGCTGTTGACCATGGAACATCTACAGCAGCAAAGCTTAAAGATATTGTGATATGCGGAAAAACCGGAACAGCACAAAACCCACATGGAAAAGACCATTCAGTATTTGTTGCTTTTGCCCCTCGCGACAATCCTAAAATAGCTATTGCTGTAATGGTAGAGAACGGTGGTTGGGGGGCTTCATGGGCAGTACCAATAGGCGGTTTAATGATTGAAAAGTATTTACGTGATTCCATAAGTAAGCCTGAAATGGAAAAAAGAATGTTAGAAGGTGTGGTTCTTTCTACTGAAAATAAATCGAAAAAAGAAACCGATAAAAAATGAGAAAATCACAAAGAGGTATATTTAGTAATATTGATTGGATAACAGTTATCTTTTACCTACTGCTTGTTGGAATGGGGTGGATAAATATTTATGCCTCGGTATATAATGAGGAACACCAACTAATTACAGATTTAAGTCAGAAGTACGGAAAACAAATGATTTGGATTGTAACCTCTATATTACTGGCTACTGTTATATTGATTATTGATGGTAATTTTTATGCAGCCATTGCTTGGCCATTATGGATAATCGTCCTAATTTCTTTAGTAGCAGTATTGTTTTTTGGGACAGAAATTTCAGGTAGTAAATCATGGTTTAAGATAGGTGAGTTTAGTGTGCAACCTGCCGAGTTTGCCAAGTTTGCCACCGCTATGGTATTAGCCAAGTACTTGTCCCAATTAGGGATTAAAATGACCGATACTAAAACTAAAATAATATCTACCATAATTATTATTACACCTATCATTCTTATTTTACTAGAAAACGAAACAGGCGTGGCATTGGTGTTTATATCTTTTATCTTGGTATTATATCGCGAAGGACTATCGGGTAATTTTTTGCTTTTTGGTATGCTAATGCTTGTTTTATTTATGCTTGCGCTACTTGTTGATAAACTTATTTTACTTATAGTTTTATTCTCATTATCTGTAATATTATTTCTGTTTATGCGGAAATCTCGTCAAAATATTTTCTTGTTAATAGGAATGATTGTTGTTTGTTCAAGCGTAATATACGGGGTTGATTATGCCTACAATCATTTACAGCCACATCAAAGAAAAAGAATAGATGTTTTTTTAGGCAAAGAGGCAGATATTAAAAAAGCCGGATATAACGTTAATCAAAGTCTTATTGCTATTGGTTCAGGCGGCATTTACGGTAAGGGTTTTTTAAATGGCACTCAAACAAAATATGATTTTGTTCCGGAGCAGAGTACCGATTTTATTTTTTGTACAGTAGGTGAGGAGTGGGGCTTTGTTGGTACTGCTACTGTGATATTGGTGTTTATTTTACTATTCTTACGTATTTTATTTTTGGCCGAAAGACAAAGGTCGCAATTTAGTAGAATTTATGCCTATGGGGTAGTTTCTATTTTATTTTTTCATTTAATGATAAACATAGGAATGACCATAGGTTTAGCACCCGTAATAGGTATTCCTCTTCCATTCTTTAGTTATGGCGGTTCGTCATTATGGAGTTTTACTATATTGCTCTTTATTCTGGTTAAACTTGACGCTTATCGTTTAGATATTTTGAGGTAGGAATATATAGTTAATATTGCAAATTAAACAATGCCTTATAGGTATTTAGGTAGCTGTTAAAATTCATATCGCTCCAGTGAATTATAAAGTACCTATATTGATAGGTTTGTATTTGGCATAATAAAACTATTAAGATTATACCTATAATTAATAACTTTTTATTTGAGGAGTTTTCTAATAAAATAGCGAGCAAAATAGCAAATATGCCAAAATATTCAATGAAGGGACGCAATGAAAAACCACCACCATAATACCATATCCACCACGATGAAATAATGTATGTGATTAGAAAGAAAAAAAGAGAATAGCTGACTAGATTAAATTTATTTGTGCGATACAAATGAGTCATTCCTAATTGGGCCAAAAACACCAAGGGGGTGTAAATAAACAAACCTTTACGAAAACTGAATAACGATTGAGTTATGTGTGGCTGCAGAAAGTTGAAATTTTCTCCCGGATAGGAATCTATCCACCAATGTCCGGTTTGTATATAGTATATTAATGGTTGAATTGCAGCAATAACAAGAAAACAAATAATGCTTCCGATAAGCAGTTTTTTATTGCTGAAATAACTTATTGCATCAGCCTTAAATTGTAATATGCTACCCGAAAGAAACGGAATAAAAAATATAATTAACATATTAATAGGCCTTATTAAAAATACCATTGCCAGTGCAGCAAAGGCTATATATAAATAAAAATTTTTTCGGAACTCTATCCAACTCTTACTACTCCATAAAAACAAATTAATAAAGCAAAATGAGTAAACATGCGACATTCCCGGCTCATTGATAGAATAGTAAAACAATTGAGTACCAAAGGCAAAAGCCAAAATTGTAATTAGGGCATAGCTTACATTTTTTACATAAAACAGTAATAGCCTATAAAGAAAAAACAATCCTAAAACAGTATAAAAAATTGCAGCCATATTTACCATTAATATGTATGTACGATTGTAACCATCTGTAGGATGATTGGTTATAGCTGAAATGAAATGAGCTATGGCAAAGAATGGACTAATAGCTAAGGCTGTTCCACAGAAATATTTATTGGAGGTGTGATTTTCAATTTTTACCCTATAATCATAAGCTAATCTTGGTTCGAAATATCCTTCATTCATTACTTTTTCATAGAAAGAAAATTCCAAATCATGATATATAAAGACGGCAGGTAAATAAGCATAATAACCCCAGGCATCGCTTTCTAAAACATCCTGCCATTTGTTTTTTCCAAAATTTATATTGATACTTACCAATAAGTAAATAGAAGCAATTAATGCTAAAACGATTTTATAATTTACTCGGAACATATAAAAATATTAAAATGGCAAACATTAATTATGCAAGTACAAAATAATATTTTTTATATCCTAAATAAAACCTAATTACAAGAGCATTAAAATTACTCGTAACCTAAAATAAGTTACGAGTAACCGAAATATTTATTAAGTAATTATATATTTTAGTAACTCTGCACCAAATTTTGTTGGGTGCCTCCATTTGGTGTCCATGTTACTTTGTAACCGTATGCACAACTTAAAGTTGAAGGATTACCGCTTTGGTCAACACCAAGAGTTAAAGAGGCCGCATTAGGACCTGCTTGTAAATTAATAACACCTGAATTAGGTCTTAACAAACCACAATAGGTATTTGACACCCAAGGCGATTGGAAGGAGATAGAGAAGGGTTGATTGAATTGATTTGTTCCCCATGAATCAGAATTTTGAATTCCGTTAATGGTTGTATCTCCGGTGGTGGTAAATTTTACATAGGCATAAGGAATTCCGGGAGTAGCATTAGCTTGAACATAGTCCCATGTAGTTAAACGTGCGGTATTCCAAACAGCTTGAGTATTATTGTTCAGTGTTATTTGAATATTTAATGCTCTTTCCTGAAATTGGAAATTGGCATTACTAAAGAAAAAACTTAACCAATCAACTCCGGTTATGTTTTTAAGAGTTTTAACACCGTTAAACATAATTGTTTTATTGTCGCTTAAGCGTGTTACTTTGTAATTGATATATGAAACTTTCAAAACAGCTCCCATATCGCTCCAATTATTCCCATTAATCAGTTCGGCTTTAATCTGCCCGGATCTTGTTCTTGACGGACTAAAGCATGGAGTTACTCCATCAAAATTATAAATTAATATTTTGTTAGCCAACTGGCTGGTATCAATGGTTACACCACATAGGTCGCTCGAGTAGGTGGCACCCACGCGTCCACCAATGCGGGTATCTTTAATAGAGGAATTAATATCATTGTTTACAATATCTGACTCGCTTTTAATATCATTAGATTCTTGATAAAATTGTTTTAAATTATTATCAAGAGGTTTATTTTCTTCTTTCTTTTTGCACGAAAAAAGTACAGTTGAAGCAAGAGCAACAATAACTAAACGGAATGTAAATGGACGCATGGTAATTGTTTTTTTATGATAATTATTTGCAAAAATAATACTTTATTATTAATATTTGTTATTGATGATAAAAAAATGAAACCTAAATCAATTTTTTTTCGTTAATATTGGGTAAAGAATTACATAGTAATTTTTTTTTCATGGTGGAGAGGGAACAGTTTAATCGCTGTTCCCTTTTTTTTGATTCCATATTTTCCATGCTTCTTCAGCCTGAAATTGTAACATAGATAGTCCGTTTATTATTGCAGCGCCTTGTTTCCGCCCATATTCCAGAAATACGGTTGTTTCCGGATTATATATTAAGTCGAATAACAAATGTTCTTTTCCAATGTACTGAAATGGAATAGGAGGAAAGTCTTCAACTTGAGGAAAGGTCCCTAATGGAGTAGTGTTAACTATCAATTTAAAGTGTTTAATTATAGTTTCGTTTAATTCACTATATACAAAGTGTTGTAATATATTTTCTTTTTTATCTCTACTTACAAACCAACATTCGCAACCAAGTGATTTTAAGGCATAATGAATAGATTTTGCAGCACCCCCGGTACCCAAAATAAGTGCTTTTTGATGCTGATATGTTAGAAAGGGACGTATAGATTTTAAAAAACCAATATAATCAGTGTTATATCCGCTTAAGTAGTATTTGTGATTGTTTTTATGAGGTTCAATTAAAACAGTATTAACAGCTCCAATTTCTTTTGCTTCTGGCGTTAGTTGATGAATAAATGGAACAATTTGTTCTTTATACGGAATAGTTACATTAAACCCGCTTAAAGCGTTTTGTTCAATTATACCATTCAATATTTCCTCATTTATTTCGGGAAGTTCAAAGTTTTGATAGCTGCAATGACCATAGTTACCATGCATAAATTTTTGCTCAAAATAATGCTTTGAAAAACTATGTTTTAATGACTTGCCAATAAGGCCCAGATTCATATTTATTATGCTTTATTAGCTTTAATGCTTTTTGCTTTTATTACCTCAATAATGATAGGTAATACAGAAACAAAAATAATTGCCAATGCAACCAAATCAATATTATTTCTAATCCATTCAAAATGTCCAAGAAAATATCCTGCCATAGTAAGGCTTCCAATCCACAATGCGCCTCCAAAGATGTCGTACGATAAGAATTTGCGATATTTCATTTCGGCTACTCCTGCTACAAACGGTGCAAAGGTACGTACTATAGGAACAAAGCGGGCCATAATAATAGTTTTTGTTCCATACTTTTCATAAAAGTCTTGTGTCTTGGTAAGATACTCTTGTTTTACCAACCTTTTACCTCTAAACTTAATTTGAAGCATTTTTAGACCAATATTTTTTCCTATAAAATAGTTAACATTGTCGCCCAATACAGCAGCTATAAAAAGTAAAATAAGAATATAACTTAGCTCTAAATGTCCGGTGCGGGCAAACAAACCTGCCGTAAACAACAATGAATCGCCAGGTAAAAAAGGCATTAAAACCAGTCCTGTTTCAATAAAAATTACGAGGAATAGAATTAAATAAATGGCGGTATCATACTGTGCAAAAATCCAATCAAAATCAAGATGAATAATATGCTTAAAAAGTTCAATCATGCAATAATTATGAAGTTGGTAAAGTATGGTCAATTTCACCGGCCCAAGCCAAAATACCACCCTTAAGATTAAATAAATTAGTAAAATTGTGATTAGCCTGCAAATATTGTATTACAGATGAAGAACGAGCTCCTGAGCGGCAATGAACAATTACCGGAATATCTTTTCTTATTTCATTAATTCTATCAGGGACTTCGCCCATCGGGATAAGAGTTCCATTGATAGATGCTACTTCGGCTTCGCTTTCCTCTCTAACATCAATTAATTGATGTTCTTGTTTACTTTCGCGCATGGCTTTAAGCTCTTGAACGGTAATTTCTTTAATCTGAGACATATTGATATTTATATAGTTTCAATGCTTTGATTTAATTCTTTAGGTAAAAAAGTAAAGAAGGTATCTCCACGTAACCCTAATCTTAATGTTTCTAAAGGGATTACATCATTTACCCCAATGTTTCCAAGATTAATATTAGTGCCAAAATTTTTAATAAACCACACTTGTTGGCTTTTTATGGGAGCTTCCCACATAATATCAGTAACATTAATTTTTGCGACAATTTTGTCAATGAGCATAGTATGTGTTTTCCCATCACGGTGGTAAATACCAACGTTTCCGCTCTCGCGTGCTTCTGCAATAACTTTCCATGACCCCACTTCAAGTTCTTTTTTCATCATGCCTATCCATTTGTTGGGATGAATAATAATCCCTTCTTCTTTTGAGCCTACTTCTGAAAGAACTGTGTAGTTTTTAGACAATTTATTGATATAACTACACTTAACATCATGATTCATAGACACTGACCCATCAGATACTTCGGCTACGGTAAGATTAAACTTATCCATAAAGCGACAATAATCATCAAATTGATTTCTTATTATGAAAGCCTCAAAAAGAGTTCCTCCAACATATACTTTTATTCCGGCTTCTTGGTATAGTTTTATTTTTTGGGAAAGATTTTTTGTAAGGTAAGAAGTGCCAAACCCAAGTTTTACCAAGTCAGTATAATCAGCACTTGTTTCAATAAAGTTTTCTACTTCTTTTATGCTTAGTCCTTTATCCATCATCATAGTAATTCCACTATTGCGTGGTTTACTATTACGCTCGGGCAGGTGTTTTAATTTAAAATTCATTAAATTTCTTTATATAAACTAATTAAATCAATAATTTTTGGGTTGTGAATAAACGAGGGGTCAAAATCTAAAAATCTATCAACCCCTTCTATATCTAAATCTAAAGCAGCCTCTAAATAGATTAAACCTTCTTTACTTTGATTTGTTACAAAGCAATAAGCAGCATAAATATATACCATATCAACATTATCAAGGCCATAATCATTCAACAGGTTTTGAATAATTTCGTCTAATTCTTGTTGATACCCAAATTCATGATAAACATATGCCAAATCAATGCGTACATCAATATCTGATTTATCAAGCAACATGGTTTTTTTATAGGCTTCAATAGCTTCCTCAGGGCATCCGGCATTGTATAGTACATCGCCATAAAGATACCAATATTCAGCATTATTCGGGTCTAGATCTAATCCTTTTTTAATATGAAAAAGACTCTCGATATAACTTTCTTTTATATCGTAAATAGCTCCAATTCCTATCCAAGCTATGGAAAATTCAGGGTCAATTTTTACGGCTTTTTGATAGTGTATTAATGCTTGGGTATAATCTTCTAATTTCTCATAACATTCAGCTAAATAGTAGTGTGTATAGGCATCGGGTTCCTCATACTCAAAGGTTTCTTTATAAACTTCAATAGCTTTGGCAAACTCACCCTGATTAGCTAAAGCGTTGGCTTTATTGAAATAGGCTGAGGAGAATGATTCTTCAATGGCTAAGCAAAAATCAAATGCTTCAATGGCTTTATCAAATTCTTTCAGTTTGCTATGAGCCATCCCGAGATTATACCATGCCGAGACCGAATAAGGATAATCATCAAGTAATGAATTGTAATATTCTATACTTTCGGGGAGTAGGCCGGCTTCTTCATAACACCAAGCAAGTTCATATAGTGCCAACTCGTTTTCAATATTTTTACTTACTGCTTTTTTTAGATAATGAATAGCTTTTTCAAAATCCTTTTTATTTTCATACTCAATGGCTATCATCATCAATATTTCATCTGCTTCGTTGCTGATTTTTAAGGCTTGCTTATAAAAGTATATGGCCTTATCATGCTCATTTAAATGACTGTATAAAGTCCCTTTTGTAAACCATATTTCATCATTATTAGGGTCAAAAACCTCGGCTTTTGATAATGCTTCAAATGCTTTTGAAATTTGATTAGAAGCGCCATATAGTTGTGCCTGGCGAAGTAGAAAAACAACGCTGAAAGGATATTGTTTTAAGGCAATTTCGGTAACTTTTAGTGCTTTTTGATAGGACTTGTTTTCAGAATATATATTGATAATTTCATCATACTCTTCCTCATTGAAATAAGCTTGACCTCCAATCTTAAAATATTCTTCTATTCTTTGTATTAATTCAGAAGGCTCTGAATTGCTTTTTTCTTCATCTGAATCATCAAACATATACTTCCTCTTTTAAAAGTTAGAGATTTTTTATTTTGAATCATTTTATGGAATATACATCTACTATCTTATAACCCCTTTTGTATATTCTCAAAGTAAAAAAATGACCACTACCTACTAACTATTTGTTTTACCATACAAAATTAATCAATAAATCTTTAATCACAAATTGAACACCCTATTAACTTATGAATATTGAATATATTTTCATTGTTAATAAAAAAATATTTTGCAAAAGGAGATTACCTTAAAATATGATGGGTTACTACTATTTTATCAAGTATTTTAGATGGTAATCAACCAAACCGTCAATGGGTTTTTTAATAATATTTCCTGCCTTTATATTCATATCTTTTAAAACCTTATGCAAAATATCTTCAAAATGAAAGGCAATAGAACCTATAAAATGTACCGGAACTTTATTGTAATTTGGGAAGCAACATACGTGGTTGGTAATAAAATGACGTAAACCATTCTCCACATTAACTTTAACATACTCGCTTTCTTTATAATTTGATAATATTTTCATGAATGATGCTAAATATACATTGGCATGCGGTTTCATATAAACATTTTCAAAGATTTCTTTTTTTGTTAGTTTAAGATCCTTTTGTAAATAGTTTTGGATATCGGAAGGAAGTTTTTTATATAAATAATCGGCTAACATTTTCTTTCCAAAGTAGCTTCCGCTACCTTCATCTCCCAATATATATCCTAAAGCGGGAACTTCTTCTGTAACATTATCACCATCAAAATAACACGAATTAGAGCCTGTTCCTAATATACAGGTAATTCCGGGTTCACCATTATATGTTGAAAAGGCCGCACCAACCAAATCGTGGTCAACATAAATATTAGCATTTTTAAAAACTGCTTTTAATCCGTGCTCTACAATAAGCTTTAATTCTTTACTGCTACACCCTGCGCTGTACAAGAAAACAAGCTTTACATCAAGGGCATATTTTGAAAGTTCTTCATTGTTAATGATGGCATTTTTGATGATTTCTTCGTTATGAAAAAATGGGTTAAACCCCATAGTACTAAACGACTCTCTTTGGTTATCATTTTTTAGCAACATCCAGTCACATTTAGTTGATCCGCTATCGGCAATTAAATACATGTTAAGTAGGTTTAAAATTTTTGAACAATAATAAATAAATTATAATATATAATCGGTAGAAAGAAAATTGCTTTTACGGCCTTCTAAGATGGCACTGATTAAGCTTTTGTTGATATCGTTTTCTTTGCCTGCAACCATAGTACGAATACTAAATACTCGTAAGGCATCAAACACACTTAGCGTACCTTCGGCTGAGTCTTTCCGGCCATTAAAAGGATATACATCCGGACTACGTTGACACTGACTGTTTAAATTTAAACGGCATACCTGATTTACCAAAGGGTCTATTAATTGGGCAATTTTATCGGGATTATTCCCAAAAATACTTACTTGTTGTCCATAGTTTGATTCAACCATATAATTAATAGGCTCTTCAATTTTACTAAATGATATAATAGGAATTACCGGCCCAAACTGCTCTTCGTGATATACTCGCATCTTATTATTGACCGGATAAAGTACTGCCGGAAACACAAAACTTTGTTGAACATGACCACCATTAGTATTTAATACTTTGGCTCCTAACTGACAAGCATCGTCAATTAAATCTTTCATATACCTTGGTTTATCGCTTTCGGGTAGGGGAGTAAGCATCACATCTTTTTCCCAAGGCATACCGGCCTTAAGCATATTTATTTTGTTAATAAACAATTCCAAGAATTTATCTTTTAGATTTTCGTGTACAAAAATCATTTTTAGGGCTGTACATCTTTGCCCGTTAAAGCTCAAAGTACCTAATACACATTCCTCAACCGCTAATTGCAAATCGGCATCAGGTAAAATTATGGCCGGGTTTTTTGCTTCGAGACCTAACACTGAACGCAAACGGTTAGGTTTTGGATGTAATTTTTTAATAATATTGGCTGTTTTACTTGAACCTATAAATGCAAATACATCAATCTTCCCACTTTCCATTATAGTACCTACGGTTTCTTTTCCATGACCGTATATAATATTAATTACTCCGGGAGGGAAACAGTTTTTAAAAGCGTCAATTAATGGGCATAGCAATAAAACACCGTGCTTGGCCGGTTTCAATATTACCGTATTTCCCATAATTAAAGCAGGTATTAGCGTACAAAAGGTTTCGTTTAGCGGATAGTTATAAGGCCCCATACAGAGCACCACACCTAATGGGCCACGCCTTATTTGTGCATATATTCCTTGTTCATTTTTTAAACGCGATGAATCATGGTCTAATTCCTTTAAAGCATTGATGGTATCAGTAATATAATCAATAGTACGATCAAATTCTTTTTCAGAATCTTTTAGTGTTTTTCCAATTTCCCACATGAGCAATTTTACAACTTCCAATCTTTTTTCCTTCATTGCTTTTACAAAAGCCGACATGTGCTCTATTCGTTTCTTTACTGTCATAGTTGGCCACACTCCTTTTCCTAAATCATAAGCACTTACGGCACTGTTTAGTACTTGCAATGAGGCTTCTTTGTTGAGTAATGGAAAGGAGCCTAATCGCAAAGGTTTAATGTCATTGTTGTGCTTAATGTATATAGGAGATAAGACATCTTGAGTAGATCCGTTCCAGGTAATTAATTCACCATTGCACAAATACTGTTTTAACTCAATACTCTGTTCTATACTGTGCTCTTTAGGTATTTGGTTTATTTCCGGAAATTGTATTTCTGAATTATTCATAATAATTGCTATTATTTTACAAATATAAAGTGTATTTATGACACTATGAAGAATAATTGAAAATATTTTCTAGAAAAGTATGAAATTCTTTAAAATGTATACTGCCTCTATTTATAGTAACAAATTGAGATGATACTTGGCTATAATTTAATTATTATATATTTTATATGTTAGCCTGCCTTTGGATTTCTTATATAATATGCTTAGAAACACTATGCTGAAGGGTATCATAACAATAATTTACCTTTAACCATCGGATGGATTAGCTATGAAAACAACAATGTTTTAATAACTGTCATCAAGAAAACTGGTTTTTAGGTTGAGAACTTTAGGTTTGTACCTTAACAAATAATCATTGACTTCTATTTCATTTGTAAATTCAACGGATAGTTAACCTTATTAGAATTGGAGTTGCAATTTCGTATCCATTTATTACGGAAAGCGGAAACATAGATTAGTTCAGGCTAAGTATTTACTCTTGATTAATCGCACAATTCAAGATTTTCTAATGAAACTATACTTATAATTTCCCCAAATACTATTTTGGCTTTTTCTTTCTTTATTTCTTCAACAATACCGCTTTGCTGCGTACCTATTAGTTTAACAGTGCTTCCAACTTTTATTTGCTCTTTCTTTACTTTTAGTATTTTTTGCCTCCTTTGCTCTTTTCTTGATTCACTTTCACGAGCAATACTTTTCTTTTTTTCGGCAGTCATCAAACCAACAAATTTCTGAATTACATCTTTCTTGTTTTTTACGTTATTCCAATCGGTACTTAGAATGTTCAACTTTTTTCCTAATTCAGACAAGCGGGATTTCTCCTCATTTTGAGCCTTATTAATTTCTAATTTCTGATGCAATTTTTCTGTTAATTGCTCATATTTAATCAGCGCACTATTTGCTTGTTCTTCCTTTGCCTTAAGCTCTTTAAATTGTTTGTTTACTTTGTCTTTTTCTTTTTGTAAGGAACTAAGTAAATTGTTTAGTTTAAGCTTATCTCTATTGACTTTTTTTCGGGCACGCTCAAGTATATTGCTTGGAATACCTGTTTTTTGGGCTACTTCAAAAGTAAAGGAGCTTCCGGGTTGCCCTATAATGAGTTGGTATTTTGGCAATAAAGTTTGTGCATCAAAATCCATGCTGGCATTGCAAACGCTATGTAAATTTTGAGCAAGTATTTTAATATTTGAGTAGTGCGTAGTAATGATTCCCATTACTTTTTTAGAAGCCAATTCTTCTAATACTACTTCAGCAATAGCGCCTCCCAATTCAGGGTCAGAACCTGTACCAAATTCATCAATAAGTACCAAGGTTCTTCGATTAGCATGTTCTAAAAAATACTTCATTTTTACTAAACGACTACTATAGGTGCTTAGTTCGTATTCTATACTTTGGCTATCGCCAATATCACTGAAAATATTATTAAATAGACTCATTACTGAACCTTCGGCCACGGGTATGGTTAAACCACTTTGCAGCATTATTTGCAACAAACCTACAGTTTTTAGTGTTACCGATTTGCCTCCTGCGTTAGGCCCACTGATAACCAATATTCGTTGCCCGGCATGAAGTTCAATATTTAAAGGAACAGTAGCTTTGTGTTGTTGTTTGTTTTGCAAAAAGAGTAGGGGATGATAAGCATTTACAAGTCGTAATATAGGTTGTTTTTCAATGGTTGGCAAATGAGCATTAAGTTGATATGCCAACAATGCCTTAGCTCGTGTAAAATCAATAATGGTAAGAGCTTCCTGATAATGTTGAATAAGTTCTTTAAATGCTCTTAAATCGTTGGTTAGCTGCCTGAGCAGGCGATATATTTCTTTCTTTTCATCTTGTTCCAGTTCGGCTATTTCGTTATTTATCTGAATAGTTTCTGAAGGCTCAATAAACACAGTTTTGCCTGTTTCGCTGCTCCCATGAATTAATCCCTTCACATCTCTTTTATGCTCTGTTAACACTGAGAGTACTCTGCGCCCATTATAAAAATTTTCTTCATTTTGCCTAAGCCAGCCCAACTTCTTAAGATTGTTAACAAACACTCTGAATTTTCTTTCCGACTCTCTCCGTTTGCTGCTTAGCTCAATTCTTATCAACCCTAACTCTTTTGAAGCACTTGATTTAACCTCGCCATGCATATCAATAATTTGATTTATGGCATCAATTATTTCATGGGTAATGTAAACTTTTTCGGTAATCTTTGATAAAGCAGGATATTGCTTCTGTTTTTCGGTAAAAAAATGAATGATATTATTAACCAAAGCACTTACCGACCTAATGTTTCCGAACTGTTCGGGAGTTAAAACAGAGCCTTGAACGAACAGCATTTTAATATCACGGCTTATATCATTAAATGAGGTATCAGGAAAAGGTGCTTTGTATTGTAATATATTTTTAAACTCATTGCATTGCTCCAATAATAGATGCAACTGAACAGTGTTGCGTACAGGCTTTATATTTTGAGCCATAGCACTTGATGATGCACTTCGACAGTTTTGGACAATTAGTTTTTTTATCTTGTCAAATTCAAGGTGTATATCGGCATCTGTCGGATAAAAATTCACTTCAAAAAAATGTAATTATTAGTTTCAATATTATTGAAAAAATTAGAATCTTAAATTTAATGATATGGCTGCATTACCTCCAGCGCATGGCGAGTACTGATACAAAGGTTGCCATCTTAAACTCAAATCGTCACTTACATCAAAGGTAAACAAGTGAGCATCAACTAATGCATCAACCATATTTATCACATAGAAAACCGTTCCGGCAATAATAAATAAATCACGATTTTGACGATATTGATCTTGAAGAGTCAAAAGTTGGTCGGTACTGTATAAATCAATATATTTATCCGGCTCGGTGCTGCCAAAATTTACTCTTTGCAATAAGGCATTTCTATAATCTTTATATAATTTATGATTATATTGAATCAGATAGCCACATGCACCAAGCCCTGCCCATACAATAGGAGCTTTCCAATATTTTTTATTATATATCTGACCGGCACCGGGAACAACAGCACTGAGGATAATGGCTTTTTTAGGGCTGTGTAATTTATTCTTTTCGGAATTTGAGCTCGGGTTTTTTCTTAGTAGCGAATCGTTGAAAGAAATATTATGTGAAAGACTATAAATCAAGCCTTGCTTATGAATATCCTGAGCACAGGTTACACCTAAGTTAAACAATAAAAACAGAAGTACGGCTATTGATATATAGTTAAAATGGTACTTCATTCAATGGAAGTATTTTATTTAAGTAAACGTTGAATGAACAGATTCATTTCATCTTCAGAATAAAAAGGCAAAATAATCTTTCCTTTTCCATTTGGCGCTCTTTTTATTTCGGCATGTTTGTTAAAGTGTTGCTTTAAATCTTTACTTAGGTTTATATCTGTACTTTGATTAACCCCTACTTTTACTGACTTTGTTTTTTCGATATTTTCGGAAGCGGTTATACCTGCTTTAGAGGTTTCACGCACTAGCTCTTCGGTGTCGCGTACAGATAAATCTTGATCAACAATGGTGTTGTAAATAGCCAATTGCGTATCTTTATTTTCAATATTAATAAGAGCCCTGGCATGTCCCATACTTATTTTTTGTTCTCTTAATCCTAGTTGAATTTCTTCGGGTAATTTCAATAATCGCAAATAATTGGTAACGGTGCTTCTTTGTTTACTTACCTTTTCGGCTACGGCTTCCTGGGTTAGCTGGCATTCATATATCAATCTTTTATAGCTTATAGCTACCTCAATAGCATCAAGGTTTTCGCGCTGTACGTTTTCAACCAATGCCATCTCAAGCATGGCTTGGTCGTTAGCTATTCTGATATAGGCCGGAATCTCTTTCAGGCCGGCCAATTGCGAAGCTCTAAAACGTCTTTCACCGCTAATCAACTGGTATTTATCATAACCTAATTTACGAACGGTTACAGGTTGAATAATTCCGTGTGTAGCAATAGAGTCAGCTAATTCAGTTAAAGCCACCTCTTCAAAATGTGTACGGGGCTGAAATGGATTGGCTTCAATTTGTTCAATCTTAAGATTGGCAATGTTACCTACAGTAGCCACCGGAATATCACTAATAGTACTGCTTGTGGTAATATCCGTTTTATTATCTTCTAACAGGGCGCTTAATCCCTTTCCTAATGCTCTTTTTTTCTGATTATTGCTCATGTTTATTCTTCAGGTAATGTTTTATCATCGGTGGCTATTCTAGTAAGCCCATTTTTTTGTAATATCTCGCGTGCTAAATTCAAATAATTGATGGCACCTTTGCTGGTAGCATCGTGCATAATAATAGTTTCGCCAAAGCTAGGGGCTTCGCCCAATTTGGTGTTGCGTTGAATTATAGTGTCAAAAACCATTTGCTGAAAATGTGTTTTAACTTCTTCAACCACCTGATTACTTAAACGCAAACGTATATCATACATAGTTAGTAATATTCCTTCAATCTCTAAGTCGGGATTTAAACGGGTTTGAACAATCTTGATGGTATTCAAAAGTTTTCCCAATCCTTCTAAAGCAAAATACTCGCATTGCACCGGAATTATTACCGAATCAGAAGCAGTTAAAGAGTTAATGGTAACCAAACCCAATGAAGGAGAGCAGTCAATGATGATAAAGTCAAAATCATTTTTTATTTTGCTTAAGGCGGCACGCATCATGTGCTCGCGATTGGCCATATTAATAATTTCAATTTCAGCCCCTACGAGGTCAATATGTGCAGGTAACAAGTACAAATTAGGCGTAGTGGTTTCAAGTATAATATCTTTAGGTTCGGCCTCGTTTATAAGAGCTTCGTAAATACTAGTTTTAATATTTTTTGGGTCAAAACCCACCCCCGAAGTTGAATTAGCTTGCGGGTCGGCATCTACTAACAGTGTTTTAAACTCAAGTACTGCAAGACTTGCAGCTAAATTAATAGCTGTGGTTGTTTTTCCTACTCCACCTTTCTGATTGGCTATTGAAATTATTTTACCCATAATGGTTAATGATATATGCTCCTTTTATTTATAATTAATTGTTTCTCCTATCTTCATTAAAACTAACTCTTTTCCTTGGTAACTGAATTTTTTGATAGCTTCCTCATGGTTTATTTTTATATACCCAAAGGTATCGTAGTGCATTCCAATTATTTTATTACATTTAATAAAATCTGCAGCAATGAGGGCATTGTCAACACTCATGGTGAAGTTATCGCCTATGCATAGAAATGCAAAATCTAAGGTTCTAAATTCACCAATAAGTTTCATATCGTAGGTAAGAGCTGTGTCGCCCGAGTAATAAAAATTGGCATCTTGCGATTCAATAATAAAACCCATAGCTGTACCCCCATACGAACCATCGGGTAAGCTACTGCTATGTACAGCCGATACACATTTTACCTTTCCGAAGTCAAAAATCCACTTGCCACCGGTATTCATTGGATGTGTATTTTCAACTCCTTGTTTGTTGAGCCATTGAACAATTTCGAAATTGGCTATTACTTTTGCTCCACTTTGTTTGGCTATGCTCACGGTATCGGCAACATGGTCATAATGACCGTGCGAAATAAGAATGTAGTCAGGTTTAATGTTATTAATATCAATGTTTTTGGCTAATTCATTATCAGAAACAAAAGGGTCGAAAAGAATTTTCTTTCCGCCCAATACAGCCTCAAAACACGAATGTCCGTAATAGGTTATTTGCATTATGTATATTAAATATTAAAATAAATTATTTTTCTATTTCCTATTTTTTTTATCCCTTTGCAGCAAGTTGCATAAGAATTAAAATTTTACGCGAATTTACAATTCTTATAGCTTTTTATTTGTTAATAATTTAAACAGTTTTTTGTTGAAAAAAATATAATGATAACCTTGCTTAACGCTACTAATAGGCCTGATAATAGAACTTCCATTGTTTCAAAAACTTATGAACAATTCTTAATAAATATTAATATTCCTTTCCAAAGTATTAGTCTTGAAGATATTGATGGAAATTTAATCTTGGATCAAAGTATAGGTATTAAGCATAATGAGTTTGAAAAAATAGTAGATAAATACATTGTTAATGCTCAAAAAATAATGATTATTGCTCCTGAGTATAATGGAAGTATTCCTGGAGTCTTAAAATTGTTTATTGACGCATTGCCACACAAAGCTTTGGAGAACAAGAAGATTGCACTAACCGGGGTGGCCACCGGAAGGGGAGGAAATTTAAGAGGTATAGACCATTTAACCGGAATTTTGCACTATTTGAATGCCAATGTAATGCCTTACAAATTACCTATTTCACTTATTTTACAACATATTCAAGAAAATAAAATTGTCTCTGAGCCGCTTTTAAATGATATTCAGAAACAAATAAAGTTGTTTATATCGTATTAAGTTTGCAGTACTTTACATAAATACTACCTATTTCATTTCATTTCATTTCATTTCATTATAATTCCTAAAAACATAGCCACAACTTTATTGGAAAAATATTCAAAGCATTCTTTACTATTCTACATATTTTAATAAAGTATGTTTTATTAAACATGAAATAACTAACCGAGAAATGTATAGAAATATCAAGGAATGTGTAAACTATGTTGCTTATTGAATATTTATAATACCTTTTGAAATGAGGATATTCATTGAAACACTTCTAATTCTAAAATATCTAATAAAGACTGGAAACGGTGAAATTATCCGTTTGAAATTTTAGTCATAAGGTCAACAGCTTTAAGGGCTGTGGCTGCTGCTTCAACACCTTTATTGCCATGTTTACCACCGGCACGGTCTTTTGCTTGCGCTACATTATCTGTAGTTAAAACGCCAAAAATAACAGGCTTTTTATATTGAATAGTAAGTTGCGTAATGCCCTGAGAAACGGCCTGACAAATAAAGTCAAAGTGTCTTGTTTCGCCCTGAATTACACACCCTAAACAAATTACAGCATCAAACTTGTTGCTTTCAAGCACTTGTTGTGCACCAAAAGTAAGCTCAAAACTACCGGGTACATAAAAAACCTCAATATCATTTTCAGGAACATAGCTTATTAAAGTGCTATAGGCACCATCGCGCAAAGCTGAAGTTATTTCATGATTCCATTCAGAAACCACTATAGCGTATTTTTTACCCGGGGTAGGCGGAATTACAGAAAATAACTCGTTTTGAGAAAGATTTTTATTGGCAGATGACATGGTTAAGATATATCTTAATCCTAAATGCCGGCTAACATTTTAGCACGATTCAAATATCTTTCTACTTCACGTCCTTCATTACTGTCAGGATAGTTTGATTTAATTTGCTCGTAAATTTTTACGGCATTTTTGTAATCATTTTGTTCCTCATAAGCCATTGCAGCCTTCATTAAATATAAAGGGGAAGTAAATTTATTATCGTTTTGTTTGGCAGCCTTCAGGTAAAATGTTACTGCTTCCTCTTTCTTATTTAATTCCATATTGGCATCGCCAATCGCACCGGTAGCAATAGGTCCTAAAATTTCATCTTCGGTTTCAAACTCCTTTAAATTATCTATGGCTTCCTGAAACTTACCTTGATTTAAGTAACATATACCTAAATAATAATGAGCTAAATTAGCCGATTTTGTAATTCCGTACTCTTCAATAATATATTTAAAGCCTTTGTAATTGCCATCGCCATCAATAGCCTTTTGTATAGAATCTTGTTCAAAATATTTTTGTGCCATAAACATGGTTGTTTGGGCTTCATCTTCAAGAGGTTTTAAATAGAATTGTTTCCAGGCAAAATAACCGCCAATTACCAGTACTAAGGCACCAACTATAATAGCTAAACTTTTTCTGTTTTCCTCAATATATCGTTCAGCTTTGCTGTAAACTTCCTGTACATCTACTAAAACTTCTTTTTTATCTTTATTGGACATAACTATGTTTGTTTTTTACGGAGCGCAAATTTACTTTTTTTTAATTATATAACAAGAAAATATAATGTTGCTTTTTATTAAATATGTAAACATTTGATTGTTAGTTATTTGCAAAAAAAATATTTCATTCATTTCAAGGTCTTTTGAACTGTTGGTTGTATTTATTGAACCGAAATGCGTAAGGCAAAATATGTATGTATGGTTCATTATTGACAGTTGTAAAGCCTTATAAATTGTTATATTTATTAAAAGATAATACATTTGTGAAAATCATAAAACCCAAAACTTTGAAAACTATTTTAATAACCGGAGCAACTTCAGGTATAGGTGAGGCTTGTGCTACTTTATTTGCAAAAAACGGATATCAAATTATTATTACCGGGCGTAGAAAAGAGCGTCTTGAAAATCTTGAAAAACTGTTACATTCAAAATATAACTCATCAGTACATAGTCTTAACTTTGATATTGCCAAGCACGAAGAGTGTAAAAAAGCAATTGAATCATTGCCTGATGAATTTAAAAATATTGATGTATTAATTAATAATGCAGGGTTGGCAGCAGGGCTTAGTCCAATACAAGAAGGGCTTTTGAGCGATTGGGAAACTATGATTGATATTAATTTAAAGGGGTTGCTCTATATAACTCGTTTAATTGCCCCAAAAATGGCAGCACGCAAGAGTGGTCATATTGTTAACTTAAGCTCAGTTGCAGGTAAAGAAAATTATGCCAATGGAAATGTTTATTGTGCTACTAAACATGCAGTAGATTCATTATCTCAAACCATGCGTATTGACCTTTTGCAATATGGTGTAAAGGTAACTAATATTGCTCCGGGAATGGTTGAAACAGAATTTAGTTTGGTACGGTTTAAAGGCGATGAAAATCGTGCTAAAAACGTATATATTGGAGTAACACCATTAACTGCTCATGATATAGCCGAGGCAATTTTCTGGGCAGTTTCGCGTCCCGATCATGTAAATATTAGTGATATTGTTATTACCCCCAAAGCTCAGGCAAATTCAACAACTACTATAAGAAGGTAAATATTTTTGGTTTTATACATGAAAAAGCTTGTATTGTGCTATTTTTTGCTGGTGTTGATAGGGGGCGGTTGTACCCAAAAAACTAAGGTTGATTATATAATTTATAATGCCAATATTTATACTGTAGATTCATTGTTTTCGCGAACAGAAGCTATGGCCGTTAAAGACGGAAAGATTATCGCAACAGGTAAGAGCAATGAAATATTTGAACAGTATGATGCTAAAGAAAAAAACAATTTGAACGGAAAGACCATTTTACCGGGACTTTACGATGCTCATACTCATTTTTATTATTATGCCTTGGCTTTAAACGAAGCCAACTTAACAGGAACAAAATCTTTTCATGCTGTGCTCGATAGAATAGTTGATTTTGCACGAGAAAATCCTGAAATACATTGGATAAAGGGGCGGGGTTGGGATCAAAACGATTGGGTATCCAAGGAATTTCCAAATAATGATAGTTTAAACTTATTGTTTCCTGATAAGCCTGTTGTACTTATCAGAATTGACGGTCATGCGGCATTGGCAAATAAAAAAGCCCTCGAAATGGCAGGTGTAAGCCCAAACACTCAGGTGGAGGGAGGTATATTTCAAACCAAATTGAGCAAAGGTAAAAAAGAGCTAACCGGGATTCTCGTTGATAATGCTGTTGACTATGTAACTAAACTAATCCCGGAGCCAAGTAAACAGGATAAAACAAAACTTTTATTAAAAGCACAGGAAAACTGTCTTAAGGTTGGATTAACCTCGGTAGCCGAAGCAGGAATTGATAAAGCTGCCATTGATTATTTAGATAGTTTGCAAACTGTGGGACTACTCAAAATGAGGATTTATGCTATGTTAAATCCCAAGGTTGAAAACTTTCATTTTTATCTAAAAAATGGAGCAGTTTTCAAACCAAAACTTACCGTTAACTCATTTAAAATATACACTGATGGTGCTTTAGGCTCGCGTGGGGCTTGTTTATTAAACCCCTATTTAGATCGAAAAAATGAAAGAGGCTTCTTTGTTTCGTCTATTGATAGCCTGGAGGTTTACGCACAAAGAATTGCAGCATCTGCCTTTCAAATGAATAGCCATTGTATTGGCGACTCGGCCAATCGTTTTATGTTGCATTTATATGAAAAGGTTCTACAAGGCAATACCCAAAGACGATGGAGAATTGAACATGCACAGGTAATAAATGAAAATGATTTTCAGAAATTCAGAAAAAATAAAATTATTCCTTCCGTACAGCCTACCCATGCTACATCTGATATGTATTGGGTTTACGATCGAATAGGAAAAGAAAGAGCCAGTAATGCCTATGCATATAAGAAACTGATAACTTATGCCGGAATGATTGCCGGAGGCAGTGATTTTCCTGTTGAAGACGTTAACCCGTTTTTAGGAATATACGCGGCTGTTTCTCGTCAAGATATTAGAAAAATACCTGCCGGAGGGTTTGAACCCCAAAATAAAATAAGTCGTCAGCAGGCTATACAAGCATTTACAATATGGGCTGCGTATGCAGGTTTTGAAGACAAACAGAAAGGAAGCCTTGAGCCGGGCAAAGTAGCCGATTTTATCATTATTGATAAAGATATTATGAATTGCAATGAGTATGAAATTCCATTTATTAAGGTTATAAAAACATACATAGATGGGATTCCTTTAAATTAAGTATTTTAAAGTGATTTTTTTTATACAGAATAAATACTGTTATTTGTTACTATTTTTAATGATATTATCTATACTGTGGGCAGTTATGCCAATAATTGGCATAGTTCATGCTGTATAGAAAATGGTATGAAGTTATTATTAGTTTATATTATCCCATTTTTTCTCTTGTCTCAAGAAAATGCAGACACTATTCCTTCACCATGGGAAAAAGCGGTACTTGAAAAATGCAATACAGCCAAGGACATAGGCTATTTAAGTAAAGCCGAGAAAGAAGTTATTTTTTATCTGAATTTAGTAAGAACTAATCCTAGTTTGTTTGCGGATACTTATCTAAAACAATATGTTGATACTGCTCAAATTAGTAAAAATAATTACCTAAAAAGCCTCTATTCCGACTTATATGCTATGCCTTCTGCTTGCGTTTTAATCCCAAAATTCGATTTGTTTGAGTCGGCCAAAAGGCATGCTATTGATATGGGCACACATGGAAAGGTTGGTCATGTTTCATCTAATAACAGCAGTTTAATTCAGCGTGCAAAATCGGTTACTCATCCTTATTCTTTAGTTCAAGAAAATTGTCAGTATGGATTAAACAACCCCTTAGCTATTGTCATTGATTTACTAATAGATCAAGATATTGTTGATGTTGGACATCGCAAATCATTATTAGATAAAAATGCCCGTTATATTGGTACAGCCATCAGGAGGCATAAGGTATATGAATACAATTGCGTGATAGAATTAGGAGGAGAGTTAAAGAAAAAATAATTCATACTTTACTACAAAGCTTATCATTTTTCCGTTTTTTATTTTTAAATTTTACTTTAGGATAACGGTTTTTACTCTTTATTTTGCACATTAAAAGTTAATTTCAGATTTATTATAAATCCGAAAATAGAAAAAATTAAGATATTTGCCTTTTAATAAACTTTATAAACTTTATGAATTATAGCATCTATGGAAAATAACAAAGTTTATTTTCCGGGACTCAATGGGCTAAGATTTTATGCTGCTTTTGCTGTTGTTATCACGCATATTGAGCTGATAAAGAGTTTTCAGGGATACCCTACTTTTTGGGTTGAAAATAGTGGAAACAACCTAACACTTAGAAGTATTATTCAAAAGTTTGTTTTTGAGCTTGGGAGTTTGGGAGTTTATTTTTTCTTTGTTCTGAGCGGTTTTCTAATTACTTATTTACTTCTGGTTGAAAAGGCCAAAACTAAAACCGTAGCTGTCAAAAAATTCTATGTAAGACGTATTTTAAGAATTTGGCCACTGTATTATTTAATTGTCATCTTAGGTTTCTTTGTTATTCCATATTTTACTACCGGAAGTATAGCATTTGCCAACAAAGAACTTAACGACAATTTCGGACTCAATCTTTTTTTGTACCTGATAATATTGCCGAATATTGCGCATGCCATGTTTCACCCTGTACCGCATATTAGTCAAACATGGTCAATAGGAGTAGAGGAGCAGTTTTATTTAATATGGCCGGTACTAGCCAAAAAAGCAAAAAATATTTTCAGAATGTTGCTTGTAGTATTCTTTGTGATGATGGCTATTAAAGTGTTCTTATTGCTATTATCTCATTTAGGATTTAATAGCACCGGATTTCTGGCTCTGAAAAAGTTCTTTGCCATGAGCAAAATTGAATGTATGACTATTGGAGGCATGGGGGCATATTTTCTATTTACCAAAAAAGAATTAATTCAACAATATGTTTACAAAACTTGGGTTTTACTTGTATCATTACTATTTATTCCACTACTCATTTTATTTACACCACCGGCTATTCAAGATGGTATTCATTTAGTTTATAGTGTTGTATTTTTATTAATTATTTTAAACGTATCCGGTAACCCAAATTCTTTTCTAAAACTCGAAAATAAAGT
This sequence comes from Bacteroidia bacterium, assembly GCA_020845635.1. Lineage (GTDB taxonomy): Bacteria > Bacteroidota > Bacteroidia > UBA4408 > UBA4408 > CAIKXD01. Next base: position 84,700 of record JADLFI010000026.1, on the reverse strand, counting down.
ATATGTATTTTTAGGTAATATTTCGTACAGTATTTATATGTACCATTTTATGCTTATTCCTGCAGTTTTCTATGTTTTAAAGAAATTAGGGATTGAACCTTCCAACCAAATATTAACTCAGTTGTTAACGTATGTTAGTGTTACAGCAGTTTCTATATTAATTTCGTGGTTGTCGTATAAATATTTTGAAGGTTGGTTCTTAAAGCTAAAATCTAGATTTACTATTATAAAAAGTGGTTCCAATTAATTATGAGAATAAATTCAAGCTCATTGCCTTTTTTGTTTTTACTTTCATTCACTGAAGGTGCAGCGGTAATGAGTGCCGAATTAATAGGTGCCAAAATGTTAGCTCCTTATTTCGGGTCTTCTCTGTACGTTTGGGCTACTATTATGGCTATGACATTGGGCGGTTTAGCACTCGGATATTTTAGCGGTGGTTTTTTTGCCGAAAAAAACAAACAAAACAATTTTCTCTTTTACATAGTATTATTGGCTTCAGCATTTATTATGCTTATGCCTGTTACATCTGCACTTTTAGTTAATGTTACTAAAGGTTTAAGTATTTTACCTTCAATCATTTTTTCTGCCTTTTTATTATTGCTTCCCCCGGTCTTTTTTATGGGCATGGTTTCGCCTTTAATTATTGAAAGGCTGAGTTACAACGGATATCATGCCGGACGTGCCTCAGGAACAATTTATGCGATTTCTACGGTAGGCGGTATTATTATTACTTTTGTGATGGGTTTTTATATTATACCTACTTATGGGTTAAAATTACCTGCCTACATTACAGGGTTGTGCTTGGCGGTATTTCCGTTGTTGGCATTTCTCAATCAGCCCAAAAAGGTATTATCTGTGGTTTTGTTGTTTATCGGATTAGGTTATTTCATATTAAAAAAAGACTCGTTTAATTCAGATATTAAAGTATTGTATAATGAGGAAGGGATGTTAGGTCAAATAATGGTTGTTGATTATCCGGTGTATGAAAACAACAATTATAACCAACCTCACGATTATATAAGAATGATGATGTTTAACCGAATAATCCAAACAATTTATCGCCCAAATAGCAGCACCAATAAGTATTTTCCTTATGCAGATATTTTAATCAATGAAAGTGCCCATCAGCTAAAGGGCGGAAAAGCCTTATTGTTGGGATTAGGCGGGGGCTGTGTAGCAAATGAATTAGTGAATCACAATTTTGATGTTGATGCAGTAGAGTTAGATGAAAGAGTAAGTATTGCGGCTAAAAAATATTTTGATTTAAACCCAAAGGTCAAAGTATATATTGATGATGCTCGAAGGTTTTTAAACCATTCAAACCAACAATACGATTTAATTGTTTTTGATGTTTTTAAAGGCGAAGAGAATCCCACACATATTATTACATCTGAAAGTTTAGAAATTATAAAAAAAAGTTTGACCTCTAATGGTTTAATTGTATTAAACGGATACGGTTTTAAAACCGGCAATAAAAGTTTGGGAATGAAAGCTATAGCCAAAACTATACTTCATGCAGGATTTAAGATTAAAATCATTTCCAGCTCAGAGCACGAAGAACAAGGAAACTTATTAATTTTTGCAGCACTTAATCCTTTCAGTACTTTACATAACAGTTTTGTATTTTCGCCACAAGAACTTTCTCCATTACCGGTTCTTACAGATAATATACCGCAATTGGAAGTTTTAAACAAAGAAGCGGCAATTGCCTGGAGAAATTCGTATATTGCAACAGCTATTACTGATTTTAATCAAAGAAATGTACCTTTATTCAAATAATCACTAAAATATCAGAACTATGAAACAATATATAGAACAAAATAAAGAACGCTTTTTGCAAGAATTGTTTGAGTTATTGCGTCTTCCTTCAATTAGTGCCGACCCTGATTTTAAAAACGATGTGGAAAAGACTTCGAAGGCCGTTGCTGAATCACTCATTAAAGCCGGGGCCGATAAGGTAGAAGTTTGTAAAACAGCCGGAAATCCTATAGTTTATGCCGAAAAAATAATAGATAATAATTTACCTACTATTTTGGTTTATGGACATTATGATGTGCAGCCTCCAGACCCGCTTGATTTGTGGGAATCTAAACCTTTTGAGCCGGTAATTAAAAATGATAAAATTTACGCTCGAGGTGCGTGTGATGATAAGGGGCAAATGTTTATGCATGTTAAAGCCCTTGAAACAATGCTTAAAACCAATTCCCTGCCTTGCAATGTTAAGTTTATGATTGAAGGGGAAGAGGAAGTTGGCTCAACCAACCTTGGAATATTTGTAAATGAAAACAAAGAAAAGCTGAAAGCTGATATCATTTTAATTTCAGATACAGGAATAATAGCTAACGATATTCCTTCAATAACTGTTGGGTTGCGCGGTTTAAGTTATGTTGAAGTTGAAGTTACCGGCCCTAACCGCGATTTGCACTCTGGCCTATATGGTGGTGCAGTGGCCAACCCAATCAATGTTTTGTGTGAAATGATAGCTAGACTAAAAAACGATAAAAATGTTATTACTATTCCGGGCTTTTATGATGATGTGGAAATATTAAGTGCAGAAGAAAGAGCTGAAATGGCAAAGGCTCCATTTAGTTTAGATGAATACAAAAAAGCGCTTGATTTATCAGATATACACGGTGAAGAAGGATATTCTACTAACGAAAGAACATCTATACGACCTACTCTTGATGTAAATGGCATTTGGGGTGGCTATATTGGTGAAGGTGCTAAAACAGTAATTCCATCAAAGGCTTTTGCCAAAATATCAATGCGTTTGGTGCCTCATCAGGATAGTGAAAAAATTACAAAACTATTTGCCGATTATTTTCAAAAGATAGCCCCGCCTTCAGTAAAAGTTAAGGTAAAACCGCATCATGGGGGGCAACCGGTAGTTACTCCTACTAACTCTATAGCTTACAAAGCAGCTTCAATGGCTATGGAAACTACTTTTGGCAAAAAACCTATACCCATGCGAAGTGGCGGAAGTATTCCCATTGTAGCTATGTTTAAAACTGTTTTAGGGTTGGATTCCGTATTGCTTGGATTTGGTTTAGACAGTGATGCCATTCACTCGCCAAACGAGAGCTATGGTTTGTTTAACTTCTTTAAAGGTATTGAAACAATACCACACTTCTTTAATAATTTTAATAAACTGTATAAAAAATAAACATGATGGAACGGAGAAAATTTTTAAAGAACACAGGTCTTGGATTGGTGGGTTTAGCTATTGCCAATCAATCATTGGCAAAGTCTATTACTAGTCATAATATGAGTAAAAATGTTTACCTGCTTATTAGTGGAGGAATTGCCTATGATGATTTTATGAGTGCTTTTGAAAGCAGCTTTTTAAAAGAATTTCAAGCAAACAATAATTTAAAGATAGATTTTAATACGCAATTAAATTATGACGGATCGGTTTTGGAACATGCCGAATCACTTTGTTCGTTACTAAATAAATTAGAGCTAAACAATCGCCAAGCTGTGTTTATCAGTAATAATAACTCACATACAACTAAGGCTGTAGAGCAATTGCAACTGCCTTTTGAAATAAAAAAAACACAAAGTTCCATTTCAGAGCTTCCATACAGAAACGATGAAATGATATTTGTTGCTGCCCATAAGGCTATTAGTGATTATCAGGATATATATTTAAATTTGGAAGATACGGATATTGCACATAGCAACAAATCATACTATAAGGATGTTTTAATCTATTACAATCAGGCTATTGGAGAGTTATGTAAGAAGTTGTTTAGTCATCAAGAAACTGCAAAAAACTCATGTTTACACATAATGTCCACTTTAGGTCGAAACAGTACCAATTGCAATTTATATGACAATGCTGATGGTAATAGTAGCAGTCATCATTACCACGAAAGTGCCCGTAAACTATTTAGTATTCATATTTCCGGGGCTGACTATTATCAATTGGTATGAATCACCAAAGGATGAATAGTGTACAAATTTGAGGAGTCTAATTTTATTTTTTTGTTTTAACAAATCTTGGTGAAGTAGAGGCAACTTCCTTTAAATGTATGCGTAAATAGGTAATAAAAATTTGCGATGATTTACAAAAAATGGCTTCCAAAAATACTTGCCCTATTAGTCATACTTATAAATCTTAGTTCGTGTACATTTAAAGACATAGAATTTAAAAAGATTGAGTCTTTTAAACTGCTGAAAACCGAAAAAAATTCAGCCACAGCCGAGTTGTATATTTTATTGCGAAACCCCAATAAAACTAGCATTACTGTTACAGGTTTAGATATGAATGTAACCATTAATCAAACTAATATTGGTAAAGTTAAATTACAAGAAAAAGTAAAGCTGAAGGGCAATAGTGAAGAGGCGCATCGCTTTGTTATTAAAGCCAACTATGGCGATTTGGCTGTTGGTGGTTTTTCGTCAATACTTTCAATGGTATTTTCAAAGAAAATAAATATTAAAGGCAGTGGTCAGGTAAAAGCCCGTGTTATGGGGGTAAGCAAAACATTGCCTGTAGAGATTAACAATGACGTACCTATAAGTTATTTTACAAAATAGGTCTGTAAATTTCACAACTTAATAAAAAAATTTTGTTTCTTAAGAATATTTTCGGAATTTGGCTACATAAATCTGAAAATATGTTCGCCTATGAATACCTTTAAAATTAATAAAATCCTTGTCCCTGTTGATTTGTCAGCCAACAGTTTATTAGCACTTGAACATGCCACCTTTATGGCTAAATTGTTTAAGGCCGATATTATTCTTGCACACGTAATGGAAACTATGGTTGCCAAACTTGATTTAGGTTCTTTTACAACCTCCGATAAAAAACGTGCCGAAAATACAATTGTTGAAAAGCTTGAAAATTTGTGTAATGAGTTGCGTGTTAAATCAGGTGTAAAAGTAAGCTATGTTCTTAAAACAGGAAAAATTGCCAAAGCCATAAAACAAATATCTGATGAAAATAAAATAGATATTATTATTATGGGAACACATGGTGTTAGTGGTTTTCAAGAGTTTTTCTTAGGAAGTAATGCTTTTAGAGTGGTTACCGTTTCACAAGTTCCTGTAATTACGGTACAAACCAATGTGTCAAAAGTTGGTTTTGATAATATATTATGTCCTATTGATAACTCTGATCCTTCAAGAGAGAAAGTTCGATATATTTTAGAATTAGCCAAGAAATACAACTCCAAAGTTCATATACTTGGTATATTAAGTGTTGATGATGATGATGCTGCTGTTGCCTTAGATAAGAAACTGGAACAAGTTGAAAATTATTTTGCAAAGCATGATGTAAACTATACCATGAAAATGGTTGAAGGAGACAATTTAGCTATGGTTACTATGAAGTATGCTAAAAAGATGAAGAGTGATTTAATTGTGATAATGACCGAACAGGAAGATAATATAGCCGGTATTTTTCTTGGTCCTTTCGCCCAACAAATTGTAAACCGTTCAAAGATTCCTGTAATGAGTATAACTCCTGATCCTGCAGTATTTAGCAGTAAAACAAGCTTAAATGGTTAGCCTTTAGTTTCAGTCATTTTAATAAAAGCCCTTTTTTTAAGGGCTTTTATGTTTTTGTAGGGGCAAATATAATCTTCATTATTAAATGAATAATTCGTTTTGCATCAGAGAAATTTATATATTATGCGAAAACTAATAATACTCTGAAGAAAATTGGAACCAAACTTAAATATACCGATTAATTCTATCGAAATTGAAAATTTTCTTGATAGAAAATGAAGGAGTATGTGTGAATAATTGTATAATATGCTTATCCATGCTCTTTGTGGATACACAGTAAATAAAATATTGACCGTAGGCTTAATTTAATTATTAATGTTTAAAATGGCGAACCCCTGTAAAAACCATGGCTAATTGGTGTTTATTACAGAAGTCAATAGATAAATTATCTTTGACCGAACCTCCCGGCTGAATGATAGCCGAAATGCCTGCCTTATACGCTATCTCAACACAATCGGGAAAAGGAAAAAAAGCATCAGAAGCCATTACGGCACCCTTCAAATCAAAATTAAACTCATGAGCTTTGCTAATGGCGTGTTTCAACGCATCAACTCTCGAAGTCATCCCTACACCACTCGCAATTAGTTGATTGTTTTTAGCCAACACAATACAATTACTTTTACTCTGTTTTACTATTTTATTAGCAAATAGCAAATCATTAATTTGCTCAATAGTAGCGTGCGTTTCTGTAACTATTTTAAGCTGTTCAGGGGTTTCAACTACAGTATCTCTGTCTTGTTCTATTACCCCGTTTAGCAAGCTCCTGAAAGTTAAATCAGGGAGTTTGCTTTGCTTTAAACTTAATAATATTCTGTTTGTTTTTTGTGATAATATGGATAAAGAATCATTATCGAAATCTGTGGCTATTAACACCTCAAAAAACAGTTTATTCATTTCTTCGGCTACTTCCTTGCTAACCTTACTATTGCAAATAATAACCCCACCAAATGCCGATACCGGATCTCCTGCAAGGGCTTTTTTCCATGCTTCTACAAGATTGGTATCAGTAGCCAATCCACAAGCATTATTATGTTTTAAAATAGCTATGGTAGGTTCATTAAATTCATGAATTAAATTAATAGCAGCATCAATATCTAATAAATTATTATAGGATATTTCCTTACCGCCATGCTTAATAAACATATTATCTAAATGCCCATAAAAACGTCCTTTTTGATGGGGATTCTCGCCATATCGGAGGCTGTGCTCAGGCAGGTCTTTGTACATCCCTAAATCATTATTGTTATCGGCAAAATAATTAAAAATAGCCCTATCGTATTGTGAACTTATATAAAACGCTTCTTTAGCAAATGCCTTCCTATCCTCAATATGACTTGTTCCTTTATTGTTTATCAAAATGGTTAACAACTGCTGATATTGTTGTCGGCTTGAAACAATTAAAACATCATGGTAGTTTTTTGCAGCCGCCCGAATCAATGAAATACCTCCAATATCAATCTTTTCAATAATTTCCTCCAGATTATTGGAAGAGGCTACCGTTTCGCTAAAAGGATAAAGATCAACGATAACTAAATCGAAAAACGGAATATTATATTGTGCAATTGTTGCTATATCTTCAGGCTTGTTTTTTCGAGCTAAAATACCCCCAAACACATTGGGATGCAAGGTTTTTACTCGACCGCCCAAAATAGAAGGATATCCGGTAAGTTTTTCAACCGTATGCGTTGCTATTCCTTGTTTCTCAATAAAAGCCTGTGTGCCACCCGTGGTATAGATGTTTACATTTAAAGCTTTTAATTGTTCCAGTATAGGTTCTAAGTTGTCTTTGTAATATACAGAAATCAGAGCATTTTTTATTTCTCGTTGCGTATTTATCATAGCATAAATTTTACTGCAAAATTAATATGCCTGTGTAAAAAATATTGTTAATTTAAACGAATGTGATAAATGTTTTAAACAACTATTAATAACTAATTAATCCTTTTTTACAACTTGTTCATACTGCTTTTATAGCAATAAATATCATGTTTTTTATATTTTTTATTCACTTCATAACTATTTATTATTTAATACAAAACAATTGAAAATATTTATCCCAATTTATATTACCTTTGTTTTACAATAAGAATTACTATGATTAATAAATATGTTTCTTGAGAATATATCAAACACACAAAGAAGAAAAGGTTGGATTGAAGTTATTTGCGGATCTATGTTTTCAGGGAAAACAGAGGAACTTATACGCAGGCTAAAGAGGGCTAACTTTGCAAAACAAAAAGTTGAAATATTTAAACCGGCTATTGATAAAAGATATGATGATGCTAATGTAGTTTCACATGATGCTAACACCATTATGTCAACGCCTGTTGAGAATGCAGCTTCAATACTATTGCTGGCGCACGAAGTTGATGTGGTTGGTATTGATGAAGCCCAGTTTTTCGATATGGAAATTGTTGAAGTATGCAACCAGTTGGCCAACCGTGGTATTCGAGTAATAGCTGCCGGATTAGATATGGACTATTTAGGAAAACCTTTTGGTCCTATGCCTTCATTAATGTCTATAGCCGAATATGTAACTAAGGTTCATGCAGTATGCGTTATGTGCGGGAGTTTAGCAAATCACTCGCATAGAATGACTGCCGACAAAAATCTAGTGTTGCTGGGAGAAAAAGACAGTTATCAACCTTTATGCCGTGATTGTTATATAGAGCAAACAGTATTAAGTAAAAATTTATGAGATATACAGTTCAGGATATTGCTGAATTAATCCACGCTGTTTTTCTTGCCGAATATCAATCAGAAAAAGTATTTATTGATACCTTGGCTATTGACAGCCGAAATATTAAAAATAATAGGGAGACCATATTTTTTGCCATTATTGGAGCGCGTAATAATGGGCATCGTTATATTGATGATTTGTACAAATCAGGCTTTCGAAATTTTGTTATTTCTGACGAAAGTCATTACCATAAAAAGTATGAACAAGCCAACTTTTTATTGGTAAAAGATACACTAAAAGCCTTACAATTACTGGCTAGTGAACATCGCAGCAGATTTAACTTTCCGGTAGTAGGAATTACAGGAAGCAATGGTAAAACAGTAGTTAAGGAGTGGTTGTTCCAGTTATTACATACTGATTATCATATTGTAAAAAGTCCTAAGAGTTATAACTCCCAAGTAGGAGTTCCGCTCAGTGTGTGGCAAATAAACGAGTTCAATAATTTCGGAATTTTTGAAGCAGGTATTTCTTTGCCTTACGAAATGCAAAATTTAGCAGAGATTATTCGACCCCAAATAGGAATTTTTACTAATATTGGGGAAGCCCATGCGGAAAACTTTGTAAATCTTACCCAAAAGATTGAAGAAAAAATAAAACTATTTCAACAATCTGAAATACTTATATACTGTAAGGATTATGAAGAACTGAATAATCAGCTTAGAAAAAGTAGTCTTTTGAAAAATACTTCATTTTTTACTTGGAGCAGAAAGCATAATGCTGATTTGTTAGTAGTAAAAGTCGAAAAAGATAGGCAGGAAACCAATTTAAAGGCCATATACAAAAATAATTTTATTGAAATTACTATTCCTTTTGTTGATGAAGCTTCTATAGAAAATGCTATTCATTGCTGGTGTTTGATGCTTTATTTGAATTATGATAATTTGACTATCGGGCAAAGAATGAATTTACTAAGCCCTGTAGCCATGCGTCTTGAAATGAAACAAGGAATAAACAATTGTTCGGTAATTAACGATAGTTATAATTCAGATATTGATTCCTTATCTATTGCACTTGATTTTTTAAATCAACAAAATCAACACAACCAAAAAACACTGATATTATCTGACATTTTACAAAGTGGCAAGCAGGAAGAAAAATTATACGAAGAAGTCGCTGCTATGTGCAAAGACAAAGGAGTTTCAAGATTAATCGGAATAGGAGAGGCCCTATGTAACAATGCAGCTCTATTTCCGGAAAATTCTAAATTCTATAAATCTACGGAAGATTTTATAGAACAAATACCCATCTCGTCATTTAAAGACGAGACCATACTACTTAAGGGTGCGAGAACTTTTAAGTTTGAACAAATAAGTAAACTTCTTCAGCAAAAAACACATCAAACCATTCTTGAAATAAATTTGAATGCTTTGGTGGCTAACATTAACTATTTTAAAACTTATTTACACCCTGAAACCAAGGTTATGGCTATGGTTAAAGCTTTCTCGTATGGCAGTGGAAGTTTTGAAATTGCCAATATTTTGCAATACAATCGTATTGATTACCTGGCCGTTGCCTATAGCGATGAAGGGGTAGAGCTGCGAAAGGCTGGAATAAAACTTCCCATAATGGTTATGAATCCGGAGGTACAAAGTTTTTACAATATGATTCAATATAATTTGGAGCCCGAAATTTACAGCTTTAAAATATTGAAAGAGTATAGTGATTTTATCAAAAAAAATACCAAAGAAAAAGTAGCCATACATATTAAACTTGACTCAGGAATGCACCGCTTGGGTTTCGAATTAAACGATATGAACGAATTGTGTGTGAGATTAAAAAACAACCATCAGTTGGAAGTAAAATCTGTATTCTCGCACTTGGCCGCCAGTGATGAAAAAGACCATGATGATTTTACCATACAGCAAATAAATAATTATACCGAGATGTGCCAAACCTTAGAGAAACATCTTAAATATAAATTCATAAAGCACATTTTAAACAGTTCGGGTGTATTGCGCTTTAAGAATTATCAATTTGACATGGTTAGATTGGGAATAGGAATGCATGGTTTGGCGGATAGTAATAATCAGTCATTGATACCTACTGTGCAATTAAAAACAGTTATCAGTCAAATAAAAAATTTGCAAGCCGGTGAAAGTATTGGATACAGCCGTAAAGGAAGGGCATTGAAGAGTATGAAAATTGCCACAGTTCCCATAGGCTATGCCGATGGATACACACGCAAATTAGGTAACGGAGTAGGAGTAATGATGATTAACGGAATGCCTGCACCTACCATTGGCAATATATGTATGGATATGACTATGCTTGATATTACAAAAATACAAGCGCAGGAAGGCGATGAAGTAATTGTTTTTGGAGAGGAATATTCTATTGTTCAGTTAGCCAAAGCAGCCGAAACTATACCTTACGAAATCCTGAGTTGTTTATCATCTCGCATAAAAAGAGTTTATTATCATGAGTAAAGAATGGCTAAAATAAAATTTAAAAAGAGTGATGATTTTTTTGTTCAGGTGTATGAAGTAACCCGTTTGATACCTTACGGAAGAGTAACCTCTTACGGAGCTATAGCCCGATTTTTAGGTCATTCACGCGCATCGCGTATGGTTGGCTACGCCATGAACAACGCCCATACCCAAGTTCCGCCAGTGCCTGCACATAGGGTAGTAAACCGTAACGGACAATTGAGTGGAAAACACCATTTTGCTACTCCAACTGAAATGCAGGAATTACTGGAGATGGAAGGCATTAAAGTAAAGAATGATACTGTTGTAAATTTTCATCTTCACTACTGGGAGCCGGCAACCATGCTTGAAGATTTAGAATAAACTTACTATTCCGAAATGTACCTTCCCCGAACGTAATTGTATAGGATTATTAAACTGCTTACCCAAGGCATAGGATATGGAAAAAATTCCGGCTTTTGTCTGAAAGCTTATCCCTGCACCAAACCCATAAGGATTGTCCTTTATGTAGCTTTGATTGGTTTTTAACTCATAATATGCCCCATTAAAAAAAATAAATAAGAAAGAGTTCTGCTCAAAAATATAACGATACTCAATGTTTCCAATGCTATATGCGCTTGCATAAATTGACTCTTCATCAAACCCCCTTAAATTGCTGTTGCCACCAATACGAAAAGACTCATTGGTAAATAAATTACGTGTGTACATTGCAGCTGCTTTTAAACCAATATTAATGGTGCTTCGCTTTAACAAAGGAATATATATATCACTATGAATGTCACCTTGAGAAACAGGTGATTTCTTTTCTACATTTTCGTATAATTTTTCGTTTATCTTTGGGTTTTGGCGTAAATATTTATTACCGGCTGATATGTTGGCAATAACTATAATACCCTTTCGCGGATTGATACGATAATCCACTTTCTCCCGCTTCAATCCAACACCATAGCTGATAGTTCTAACATCAGCATAATTTGGCAGTGAGGTTAGTTTATCAAGTCCGGCAGTTGATACAAGCGAGAGGTTACGATTATTGATAAATACTTTGTAATAATTGTTTCCGTTTTGCAGAAGCTGTAACCCTGCATTTTGAGTAGCCTCAATAAAAGTAGTGTCTTTCTGAAACAGTTTTAAATTAAGGTCAATTCCCAATGGTGTATTCAATAGGTACGGATAAGAAAGTTTAGCTTTTATATCTCTTGAGTTAGATTGTAATTTGCGCCAGTCAACATCAATGAGCTCGCCTTGTTTGAGTGCGTTTAGCAATTTTAAGTGTGCTTGTCCGGTAAACTCAATTTTATTGGTTTTTTCTGAAGGTAAAAAGCCTAAAACACCATCAAACTGATTGGCTTTTTTGTGTTCTAAATATAATATTAGTTTATTTTCTTTAGGGGTAAATGTAAACTCAAAAGGTTTAATTTCCCTAACAAAGCTGAGTTCCTTTATTCTGTTTTCTATGGCTTTAATCTTTGATTCACGATAAACATCGCCTGATTTAACCCCAATATAATTCGTTAAAAAATATTCAGAAACACGTGGATTGCCTTTTATGATTACACTATCAATCTTTACAAGATGGAAAAGTTGAAGATTAATATAGGCACTTACTGTGTTGTGCTCTATTCGAACACTATCAAGCCCTATTTGGGCAAATGGATAACCCATATTTTCGCAGGTTATCAAGCAATTTTCAAATAAATAATCAAGTTTGTTGTAATTGAATATACTGTTTCTATAATCATTGGTTCTAAACCCTGATTTGTATAATATATCGCGATACAAAGGATTGAATTTTAAATTAATCCAACGATAATGCTTTCCAAAACTGAAATTTAAATCATATTGAGTACTACTGTTTTTATTAAAATAGTACTCACTTTCAGGAAAGCCTTTACTCAAAGCTTTAAGTTTTATTTGCTCAGCAACCGCAATAGCCGACAAACTATCTTTAACGTGGTATTGCTTATTTATTTTTTTAATAAATTTCTTCTCTTCCTGACTGTTTGGCTCTGATTTGAGTTGAACTATAATATTAGCCTGTGCATTGACATATAAGGGAAATATGCTCCCGATTGCCATAAAAATGAAGCAACATTTTATATCTTTTATTAACAATTTGGTGTTAATCTGCATTTTATTTTCGACAAATAGACTAAAAATTAAAGCAAAATTTGAATAATAATTTAATAAATTTACCTTTGTGCCTTAATTTATCTTTTGAAACATTAAAATTAATTATTCGTTTCATATAGAGAAATGAAAAATGGGAAATATGAAAAAAAACATACTTATTTTATTAGTTTTTTCAACAGTTGTTTTGCTCCTGGCTTCTTGTAGAACACATGAACGTTGCCCGGCTTATGGAAAAATAATATCTCCTCAAAACAACACACGTTCTGTTTAACGAAACCTGAACTGATAAATTGTTTCAGAGATGAATAACAATAAGCATATTAATATTAGCTCCGAGAAGGATTTTGATGATTTAATACACCGGTCAAAAAACACCTCAGACACTTTTTATGCTATTTTTAAACATAGTACCCGATGCCCTATTAGCAGTATGGCTTTAAAAAGAATGGATAAATCAGATTTTTTTGACAAGCATCATATTCCCTACTATTATTTAGATTTGCTGGCGTACCGAAATGTGTCCAATTATATTGCCCAACAATTAAAAGTAGAGCATCAATCGCCACAAATAATTATTCTTAAAAATGGTTCAGTAGTATGCCACACAAGCCACAACGATATTAATGAAGATTGGCTGAATGAAAACATTCATTGATTGGCAGTACCGATAACAGATTTTAAACTTATAGTTTATTAAGCTTTAAACCTACAGTTGGTCTTTATATGGTTGGTAATTGTGCCACGCGAAACTCTAATTTTACTCTTTCAGTTATATATACTTCTTTGTTTAAGGCGCAAATTGCTGAGTTTGGATAAGCAATGTGAGTTACACAGCTATGTCATGTTCAAAAGCATTCTTTAGAAGATTAGTTCCTGTGCATAAATAATTTATTGAAGATAAAAAAATTGGCCATTACTTTATTAGAGCTTTCATATTATTACTTTCCTCTTCAACAATTATCTGATGTTTGATTAAATATGGAAAAAAATAAGGCTAACAAGTAAATAATTTATATCGCATATTAAAAAAAGAATATACACCTTTGTACTAATCTAAAAGAATATAATATGGCGGGAAACACTTTTGGAACTTTGTATAGGTTAACTACTTTTGGAGAGAGCCATGGCGAAGCCATTGGAGGAATTATTGACGGTTGTCCTCCGGGTTTATTGATTGACGAAATGTATATTCAGCAGCAGCTCAATAGAAGAAGACCCGGTCAGTCAGCCTTGGTTACGCCAAGAGATGAGAAAGATAAACTAATATTTTTATCAGGTGTTTTTGAAGGTAAAAGCACCGGAGTCCCTATATCTTTTATGATTCGCAATGAAAACCAACAACCAAAAGATTATGACCATTTGAAAGATGTTTTTCGTCCTTCGCATGCTGATTATACTTATCAACAAAAATACGGACATCGTGATTATCGAGGAAGCGGGAGAGCATCGGCACGCGAAACTATTGCACGTGTAGTTGGAGGAGCAATAGCAACATTATGGCTCAAAAAATATGGTATAACCATAAATGCTTATGTTTCGCAAATTGGAAGTGTAAAGCTAAACCTGCACAATATTGACTTTAACCTTATTGACAGTAACGAGGTTAGATGTCCCGACAATAATACAGCCTTGCAAATGATGGAAGAGATAAAAAAGAATCAACAGCAAGGCGATACGCTTGGCGGAATTATATCATGTGTTATTGATGGTGTTCCGGCAGGTTTAGGTGAGCCCGTATTTGATAAATTACAAGCAGATCTTGGAAAAGCCATGTTAAGTATTAATGCGGTTAAAGGGTTTGAATACGGAAGTGGTTTTGCGGGAGCAGCTCAAAAAGGCTCAACACAAAATGATGCTATGGAAATAAAAAACGGAAAACTATTTTTTTTAAGTAATAATTCGGGTGGCATTCAAGGGGGAATAAGCAATGGAGCGCCAATTTATTTTAATGTAGCTTTTAAGCCCATATCTTCAATAAAGCAAAAGCAAAACAGTATTACCAAACAATTTACCAATACTGAAATCTCAGTTTCAGGCCGACATGATGTTTGTGTTGTTCCTCGTGCAGTACCTATTGTAGAAGCTATGTCGGCTATGGTTATAATGGATTTTATGCTCAGGCAGAATGCCGTTAAATAAAATTATTCTATATCCCACTTTATATAACCCTGCATACGCATTAAATGTATTATTTTTTGCTGCTTTTTATATATTTTATTATTGGGCGTTAATGGGCTAAATTTTCTAGGATTAGGAAAACATGCAGCTATTAAAGCGGCCTCACCACGGTTTAAGTTTTTACATGATTTCTTATAGTATTCTTGCGATGCAGCCTCGGCTCCATAAATACCATCGCCCATTTCAATAACATTTAAATAAACCTCCATAATTCTGTGTTTACTCCAAAAGGTTTCTATTAATAATGTAAAATAAGCTTCAAGCGCTTTACGCAAATAATTTCTGCCCTGCCATAAAAACACATTCTTAGCTACTTGCTGCGAAATGGTGCTTCCACCTTTTAGTTTCTTATTTTTTTCTTTATTTCTTTTGTTGTATTCCCAGGCCTTTTTCATAGCGTCAAAATCAAAACCATTATGATTTAGAAAATTACCATCCTCGGCACATATTGCTGCTAATGGCATTTCTCGCGACATATCATCAAGTTTAACCCATGATTTTTTTAATATTGGCATTTGCCCATTGGCTATAAACTCAACACTTCTACCTATCATTAGAGGCGTAATGGGTACCTTTACATACTTAAACAACAACACTGATAAAATACTACTCAAAAGAGCAATAAAAAATATTCTCTTAAGCCACTTCCAAATAAACCCTAATATTAACATTATTGTAATAAACACTTTAACAAAAATAGTACGATAATTGAAACCTAACTAAAGCTTCATTGTTTTCTATAAACAATATTATATTAATAAGTATTTTGAAGATTTTAGAGTATTTTGATTCAAAAAATGAATCTACATCAGGGTATTAAAATGTATTGATATTCATTTTTCTGATAATTTTTATTCACATTTATTTTTAATAATTATTTCAGATTATATATGTATGATAATCAGTTCGATATAAATAAAGCGCTAAATTATTTTAGAAATTTATCAAATCTATTTGGAAGCAATAAAAACTACTGCTATATTTGCAGCCGTTTTGTTAAAAAACCGATTCCGTAGCTCAGTTGGTAGAGCACAACACTTTTAATGTTGGGGTCCTGGGTTCGAGCCCCAGCGGGATCACTGAAAAAGCCACAAATCTGTGGCTTTTTTTATTTCCTCTAATTTGATTTCTTTTATCGTTCCCTAAAGCTTAACTTTATCAATTGACAATGAAGGTCAACTGCAAAACATTTTGAGCCGCAATGAGAAACTGTTCAAAAGGATGATGCCTTATAGGCACTATGCTCTCCTTAAAAATAACATTACGTATGTTATTCAGTTACTGCTTATTTTATTTTTTGTAATATGTATTCCTCACAAAACTTAAATACTGGTAGCACATTTATGAAATAGCTGAATAAAAAGAAATAGCAAAAACCAAGTCAATTATTAATCTTAATTGGTTAAGTGTTTGATTAATTTGTTAACCTATTTAGTCATAGGAGTAATAGATAATTATACATCAAACAAAAATGCCATTTGTCAAGTTGGTAACTTTGGGCAATTATGCTTTGGTACAACAATGCCAATCTCCCTCCCCAAGGCCATTATATTTAAAAAATAAGCATAAAATTAATCAATGTAAACACTTATCATCAACCCAATCTCCGCAGTTATTAACCTAAGTAACAATTGTAAATATAACATGTTAATTACCTACTTCTCATTGTTAATTGATTGAACTAGTTGAGGAACGTGCAGTAGATTTATCATATTAAGTGGCTTCTGAAAACCATCATTAAATAATAAAGATGATACATAAAACCTTGTCATAACTGTAATTGGTAAAATGAGCACAAAAATATTAACTGTTATTATTATACCTTACTGAAATATTTCTTGTTAAATTTGCACCCTTACTTTTATATATATTATTCTTTTGGAATCATTGGTCTCAATAATATCTGCCAATTTTAATAAAGCTCCTTTTATTGAGGATACGGCCCAAACAATATTGGGGCAAAGCTATAAAAACTGGGAGTGGATAATTGTAGATGATGGCTCTACCGACAACTCCAAAGAGATTTTGAGCAAGCTTGCAGAACAAGATTCAAGAGTTTCGGTTATTTATAACAACATTAACCAAGGTGCCAATATATGCCGCAATCAGGGATTGGAAAATGCAAGCGGGGAATTTGTTATATTTTTTGATACCGATGATTTGTTGGAAACATTCTGTTTGGAACAAAGGGTAAGCCAAGCACATTTATTTCCGGATTATGATATGTGGGTTTTTTCCATGAGTATATTCAAGAAACTAAAAGGTGATATGCCTGCCTCTATGAATTGGATTCCACCCAAAGAAACTAACTTCTTATTACTTTTCCTAAAACATCAACTTCCATGGCAAACCATGCAGCCATTGTGGAGAGCCAATAAATTGAAACTTTTAAAAGGATTTGATATTGACTTTGTTCGCTTACAGGATGTAGAGCTTCATACACGCGCATTGTATAATAATGTTCGGGTAAAAACTTTTCCTTACTTAAAAAATGATTGTTGTTACAAAACCGATGAAGAACGTTTCGGAAACAAAGTGTTTAAACATTTGGACGGGTTTTCAACCGGTGCCATACAGTTCTATAAAAAGTTTTATGAATACGCTAACAATAATACTGAAAAAAAAGCATTAAGTGGCACTTTATTAGAACCTCTTAGTACTGTATGTTATTATAAGCGACTTCAAAAAATAAGCAAGGAAGAATATCATTTATTGTTCAATAAACTTATTGACTCATGCTGACGAAGATCCACTCAAAGTTTATTACGTTGCTACGCATTTATAACTGAAAAATCTCCTGTTTATCCGAAGGGCTTGAAAAAAATTACTTCTCTGTTTTATATGTATTTATAAGGCGTATTTGTCTTATTTTTAGTTAATTACTAATTATTCCTCCTAAAAGTGAATTAAAATTTGAGTTGTGACTATATGTCAGTTGACCTGAAATTTTTTAGTTAAACTCGATAATAAACTGAAAAATTGGCAATGGAAAGAGAGAAAAATAAGAATGGCATGTTTTATGACAATAAGAGGTAAATCAATTAAAATAAATTGTTAAACCTAAAATAAATTTTATTATGTCAAAAGTTAAAGTACAGCCATTAGCTGACCGTGTTTTAGTAGAAGCAGCACAGGCAGAAGAAAAAACAGCAGGCGGAATAATTATTCCTGACACTGCCAAAGAAAAACCACAACGTGGAAAAATTATTGCAGTAGGGGGTGGAAAAAAAGATGAGCCAATGACCGTTAAGGTTGGTGATACTGTTTTATATGGTAAGTATGCCGGAACAGAATTGAACATTGAAGGAAAAGATTATTTGATTATGCGCGAGAGCGACATTTTTGCTATCATTTAATCTCTTATTTTATTAATTAATAACTTAAATAAATAAATAATATGGCTAAAGAAATTTCATTTAATATTGAAGCACGCGATGCAATGAAAAGAGGTGTTGATGCCTTGGCAAACGCTGTTAAAGTAACTTTAGGTCCTAAAGGACGTAACGTAATTATAGATAAAAAATATGGTGCCCCTTCTATCACTAAAGATGGTGTGAGTGTGGCCAAAGAAGTTGAGCTAAAAGATACCGTTGAAAATATGGGAGCTCAGTTATTGAAAGAAGTAGCTTCTAAAACTGCCGATATGGCCGGTGACGGAACAACTACCGCAACTGTGCTTGCACAGGCTATTATCACTACCGGATTAAAAAATGTTACTGCCGGTGCTAATCCTATGGATTTAAAACGTGGAATTGATAAGGCCGTTGCTGCGGTTGTAGCTAATCTTCAAAAGCAATCAAAGAAGGTGGGTGATGACAACCAAAAAATAGAGCAAATAGCTACTATATCGGCCAATAATGATGCCAATATTGGTAAGTTAATAGCCAGTGCTATGGCCAAAGTTAAGAAAGAAGGTGTAATTACTGTGGAAGAAGCAAAAGGCACTGAAACTACTGTTGATGTGGTGGAAGGTATGCAGTTTGACAGAGGATATATTTCTCCATATTTTGTAACTAATGCCGATAAAATGGAAGCCGTATTGGACAATCCATTAGTGTTAATCTATGACAAGAAGATCTCCAATATGAAAGAATTATTACCAATTCTTGAGAAGGGGGTTCAAACAGGTCGCCCAATTTTAATTATTGCTGAAGATGTTGATGGCGAGGCTTTAGCTACTTTAGTGGTAAATAAAATTCGTGGCTCGTTGAAAATTTGTGCGGTAAAAGCTCCGGGTTTTGGTGATCGCAGAAAAGCTATGTTAGAGGATATAGCTATTTTAACAGGAGGAACTTTAATTTCTGAAGAGCGTGGGTTTAAATTAGAAAATGCTGATTTAAGTTATCTTGGTTCGGCCGAAAAGATTACTGTTGATAAAGATAACACTACTATTGTAGGAGGAGTTGGAAAAAAAGCTGATATCACTGCCAGAGTTAATCAAATTAAAGCCCAAATAGAAAGCACAACTTCTGATTATGATAAAGAAAAACTACAAGAGCGTTTGGCTAAGTTAGCAGGTGGTGTAGCCGTTCTTTATGTGGGTGCTGCTACTGAAGTAGAAATGAAAGAAAAGAAAGATCGTGTTGATGATGCTTTGCATGCTACCAGAGCTGCTGTTGAAGAAGGTATTGTAGCCGGTGGTGGTGTAGCTTATATTCGTGCTATTGAATCGTTAGATAAGGTAAAAGTTGATCATGAAGATGAAGCTACCGGAATAGCTATTGTAAAACGTGCTATTGAGGAGCCTTTACGTCAAATATGCGCCAATGCAGGTATTGAAGGTTCAATAATTGTTCAAAAAGTAAAAGAAGGTAAAAACGATTTTGGATATAATGCCAGAACAGAAACTTTTGAGAACATGTTTGAGGCCGGTGTTATTGATCCTACTAAAGTGGCTCGTGTAGCTCTTGAAAATGCTGCTTCAATTGCTTCTATGTTGTTAACTACCGAGTGTGTTTTAGCCGAGATTAAAGAAGAAAGTCCTGCTGCTGCAATGCCTCCTGGTATGGGTGGTATGGGTGGAATGATGTAATCATTCATACTTTCAGAAACAAAAAAAGGAGTACTAATAGTACTCCTTTTTTATTTCTTATAATTCCCTTTACGTTTTTATTGCTCCTGACTTGTAAATATCGCCTAAGTAAAATTTTACATAATCAATAATTTCCTAAAAAGTTTGTAAAGAATACCTTCTAATTAATTTTGAAATGTGCATAAAACACATTCATTAAGTTGATAGCTATTTTTATTATTCAGGAATATACCTAACAGCCATAATACATACATCATCTACTTGCTCTAAATTGCCCTTGTACTGCTCAAAAGTATTTAATAAAGTATTTTTTTGTTCTGTTAAAGAGAGTGGTGTAATATCTTGTATCAGTTTTCTGAACCTTGTACGTTGAAATTTTTTACCAAGTTCACCACCAAACTGATCGGCATAACCATCTGTAAATACATAAACAACATCACCGGGTTCAAGTTGATAAGTATGATTTACAAAAGGTTTACGATTTTCAATTTTGCCTACAGGCTGTTTGTTTCCTTTAATTTCAATAAAATTATTGTTGGCCTTTAAAATCCAAACCGGGTTGTTGGCACCTGCAAAATTAAGCTCTCCGGTCTTTTTGTTTAAGGAACATAAAGCAATATCCATTCCGTCTTTTATTTCATCATCGGCCATATTGTTTTTTGAAAGATTTTCAATAATGATATCGGCAGATATATCGAGGATGGTAGATGGTAATGTTAAACCTAAGTCTGTTACCGCAAGGGTTAAGGCATTATGACAAACCAACGAAACCAAGGCTCCGGGAACACCGTGGCCGGTGCAATCACATGCCGCAAAGAAAATCGTATCAGGATCTTTTTTATTTGTTTCAAGCCAGTAATAATCACCTGAAACTATATCTTTAGGAAGATATATAACAAATGTATCAGGAAGCAGGTGATTAATTTTTGAGTCGGGTGGAAGTATTGTTGATTGAATACGTTTTGCGTAATTAATGCTCGACATAATTTCGGCATTCTTTTTAACTATCTGATTTTTCTGTTCTTCTACAGCCTGATGTTGCGCACGAATAATATGGTTCTTTTTTCTGGCTATTTGATAACGATTGTAAAATAAAATTACAAACAAAATAATGATAATGATAAAAATCAACAAATACCATTTAAAACGTTGCTCATCTTTAAGTTTATTTGCTGCTATTACATTTTGTTGTTTAATTAGCGTTAAACTGTCGGCCTCAATTTTACGTTGAAACTCCAACTGCACCTGTTTTTGAATATAGCTTGAATTTTGCAAACTGTCCTTCATCAAGATATACAATTTAAACATCTCAAAGGCCTTTTTTAATTCATTGTTTTTTTCGTAAATCTTATATAGGGTATAGGCTGAATTTCTAATCTGTTCCGGATTTCCAATCTTTTCAGAAATTTCTAAACTCTTTATTCCTTTTTGTTCTGCGTTTGTTAAATCGGAGTTTAGTAAGTAATAACTCGCTAAATTATTTAAACTCTGTGCTATCCCTTTTTTATCAGATATTTCGTTTCTTATACGAAAACTTTCTTCAAAATATTTTTTGGCTTTTTTCTTTTCGATATTGATTGTATCAGCCGTCATTCCATCATCTATCAAAGATTTTAGGATTACAAAGTGAATCATTCCAATGCTGTTATACGACTCTGCCAAGCGCTCTTTATCATTTAATCTCTGACGCAACTCCAAACTACGGTTGTGATAATTTAAGGCCTGTTTGGTTTTGTTTTCTATCACATCTATAGAACCATTTTTTTTTCGAATAGCCTCGGCTTGTTGCCCATAAATAACAGCTATACGATTTAGAGAAGTGGCTTGTCCTTTTAAATCATTAATAGATTCTCTAATATTTAAACTCTTTAAATGAAAGCTAAGGGCTTTATCAATTTCACCACTATTGTTACACATATAGCCAAGGTTGCTATAGCTCTCGGCAATTCCTTTCTTATCGTTTATTTGTTCTCGTATGGATAAACTTTTGTAGAAGTATTCCAGGGCCATAGAAACAGCGCCTTTTTCACGATAAAAGTAGCCCAAATTATTTAAGGCGTTGGCCTTAATTCTTAAATAATTGTTTTTAGTGGCTGAAGGTAGGTCTTTATTGAAATTTTCATCAATGATGGATATAGATTTATTACATAAATAATAAATAGTATCTATATCCGAAGCCGAAAAATATTCTGATAATTGATAATACGCATCGGCCCTAAATATTGGGCTGTTTGAGTGCTTTATTACACTGCTCAGTGAATCAATTTCTCTTTTTTGAGCAAAGGAACTAAGGCCATATAGAAAATATAAAACACCTAATATTAAATACCTGAATTTAGCCATTAATTATAAAATAGTATTTATAACATCTCAAAAACTCCGGCAGCTCCCTGTCCTGTTCCTACACACATGGTTACTAAACCGTATTTCTTATTTCTTCTTTTCAGTTCATTAAAAATCTGAACAGACAATTTAGTGCCTGAACAGCCCAAAGGATGCCCTAAAGAAATAGCTCCACCATTAACATTTACAATTTCCTCATTTAATTGGAGTGTGCGAATAACAGCCAATGATTGAGAGGCAAAGGCTTCATTTAGTTCAATCAAATCAATTTGATCTTGTTTTAAACCGGCTAATTTCAATGCTTTAGGAATAGCTGCAATAGGTCCTATCCCCATAATGCGTGGAGGCACACCGGCACTGGCAAAACTTATCATTCGTGCAATGGGAGTGAGGTTATTCTCTTTCAAAAATTTCTCGCTCACAATCATTACAAAAGCAGCCCCATCACTGGTTTGGGATGAGTTACCGGCAGTAACGCTTCCTTTGGCATCAAATACAGGTTTTAGTTTGGCAAGAGCCTCAATATTTGTGTCTGCTCTTGGGCCTTCATCGGTGTCCACTACAAAAGTCCTGGTTTTTCTTTTCTCATTTTCGTCTAAATAGTTTTCATGTACACTCAATGAAACAATTTCATCTTTAAATTTATTCTCTTTTATAGCTTTGATAGCCTTTTGATGCGATTTTAAAGAGAATATATCCTGATCTTCACGACTTATTTTATACTCATTGGCCACAGCCTCAGCAGTTAACCCCATTCCCCAATAATAATCAGGATGTGCTAAAGCAATATCAGCATTGGGTACTACTCGCCAACCACCCATAGGTATTAAGCTCATACTCTCGGCACCACCTGCTATTATGCAATGTGCCAATCCACTGTGAATTTTTGATGATGCAATAGCTATAGTTTCAAGTCCTGAGGCACAATAACGATTTACTGTCATACCACTTATTTTATCGGTATTAAACGACATTAATGAAATTAATCGTCCCATGTTTAAACCTTGTTCAGCCTCCGGCATAGCATTCCCAACAATTAAATCATCAATTTGCTCTTCGGTAACGTTAGGTACCGATTTCATTAAATGTTTTATCACTGACGAGGCCATTTCATCGGGACGCGTAAATCTAAAACCACCACGATTAGCTTTACCTACGGCTGTTCTATATGCTGCTACTATATATGCGTTCATTGTATTTCTTTTATCTTGTTGTTTTTAATTTTATCTATTAAATAAAAAATTTATAATAACAATATCTGGTTATATCATTAGTTTCTTAAAATTTTTCCTCCGGTTAATATAGACTGAAGTCTTTCAAGAGTTTTCTTTTCTCCACACAAACTCAAAAATGCCTCACGCTCTAAATCTAACAAGTATTGTTCACTAACCAAGGTAGGAGATGATAAATTGCCACCACATAACACCCAGGCTAATTTTTGTGATATTTTGGCATCATGCTCACTGATATAATGTCCGCTAAGCATAGAGTCGGCACCTAAGTAGGCCAATCCTAATGCCTGTTTGCCAAGTACTTTAATATCTTTACGTGGAACAGGTTTTACATAACCTTTATTTACTAAATTTAGGCACGCTTCTTTGGCTTTGCTCAAAAGCCTGTCGCGCGAAACAACTACTTCATCAGTTCCTGCTCTTAAATATCCCAAATCAAAAGCTTCGTGAGCAGATGTTGATACTTTAGCCTGACCTATAGTTAGAAAACGGTGACGGAATCTGTTTAATTCAATATCGCCTTCTGTAAGTTCATCAGATAAACGTAATGCAAATTCTTTAGTTCCTCCGCCCCCCGGAATTAGTCCTACACCAAACTCTACCAATCCTATATACGATTCGGCATGTGCTACTACTTTATCAGAGTGCATTGACATTTCGCATGAACCTCCTAAGGTCATATTATGCGGAGCCACCACCACCGGAATTGAAGAATAACGTACACGCATCATAGTGTTTTGGAATGCTTTAATAGCAAAATTCAACTCATCATATTCCTGTTCAACAGCCATCATAAAAATCATACCAACATTTGCGCCAGCGCTAAAGTTAGCACCTTCATTACTAATTACTAATCCTGCAAAATCTTTCTCAGCCAAATCAATGGCCTTATTAACACCGGCAATTACTTCGCTTCCTATACTGTTCATTTTTGAGTGAAATTCAACATTTAAGATCCCGTCACCAATGTCAATAATAGAGCTACCGGCATTTTTCCATACCGTTTTATGTTCTCTTATTGGGCTGAGTAAAATATAATTATCGGTGCCGGGAATTTGTTTATAATCCTTGCCACCGCTTACATCATAATAATGTGGCTTGCCGTTGGTTATACTATAAAATGAAGATTTGCCGCTATTCAACATTTCTTTAACCCAAGGAGCTACCTTATGTCCGGTTGCTTCCATATCGTTTACCATTTTTTCTACTCCAAAAGCATCCCAATACTCAAAAGGTCCTAATTCCCAACCAAATCCTGCTTTCATGGCATCATCAATCTTATATAAATCGTCAGTAATTTCAGGTATTCTATAACTTATGTATTGGAACAGACCATAGAATGAGTTTCGGTAAAAATCACCGGCCTTATCCTTTCCGTTGATAAGCACTTTAAGACGCTCTCTTAAATTATCTATTTGTTTGGTAGCCTCAAGTGTGCTGAACTTAATCTTCTGCGAAGGTTTATATTCAAGGGTTTTAAGGTCTAATGCATGTATTTCACTTTTTCCCTTATCACCTTTTACTTTTTTAAAAAAGCCTTGCTCTGTTTTAGCCCCCAACCACTTGTTTTCAACCATTTTGTTAATATAGGCAGGAATTTTAAATACCTCTATGGCTTCATCATTAGGGCAGCTTTGAGCAACACCATTAGCCACATGTATTAAGGTGTCAAGTCCTACTACATCGCAAGTACGAAAGGTAGCAGATTTAGGGCGACCTAACACAGGACCTGTAAGTTTATCTACTTCCTCAATGGTTAAATCCATTTTTTCAACTAAATGAAACAAGGCCATAATTCCATATACCCCTATTCGGTTAGCAATAAATGCAGGAGTGTCTTTACATAATACGGTAGTTTTACCTAAGTATAAGTTACCGTATTCATGAATAAATTCAACTATCTCAGGAAGGGTTTCTTTTCCCGGAATTATCTCTAATAACTTTAAATAACGTGGCGGATTAAAGAAATGTGTTCCACAAAAATGCTTTCTAAAATCGTCAGAACGCCCCTCGGCCATTAAATGAATTGGAATACCTGAAGTATTGCTGCTTACTAAGGTTCCGGGTTTTCTGTATTTTTCAACTTGTTCAAATACAATTTTTTTAATATCCAATCGCTCCACCACAACTTCAATAATCCAGTCGCAATCGGCAATTTGCGCCATATTGTCTTCAAAATTTCCGGTAGTAATTCTTGAGGCAAATGACTTTTTATAAATAGGAGAGGGGTTTGATTTTAAAGCAAAGGCCAAAGCATCATCAACAATTTTATTTCTTGCTTTTTTTGTATTTTCTGCATCTTTCGGGACAATGTCAAGCAATAAAACGGGTACACCTATATTGGCAAAATGACAAGCTATACGACTCCCCATTACTCCCGAACCTAATACTGCTACTTTATTTATTGTTCTTTTCATATTTGATAGATTGTTTTTACAAAATTAATTTTTATTTTATTGCAAATTGCATTTATTATTATGAATATTAATGTATTGAAAAGTTTACCTCTTTAATCGTGCCCAACTTCTTTAACATGCCAATATGTGAACCTACGGCTTGCCAAAATCCTTTGGTTTCCAAATAAGGAACATCATATACTTTAGCCGTGCTTTTTACAATTTCTGAAATTTTTGGATAATGTATATGACAAATATTTGGAAATAGGTGGTGCTCTATTTGATAGTTTAAGCCCCCTACATACCATGTAATAAACTTATTGTTACGGGCAAAGTTAGCGGTAGTATTTAATTGATGAATAAACCAATCATTCTCGATTTCATTTTTATCATTTTGAATGGGATGTGAGGTTTCCTCAACAGAATGAGCAAGTTGATAAACCACACTAAGAATAATCCCTGCAACTACATGAAGGCACAAAAAACCTATTAGAATTTGTCCAAAGCTATAGTCAAAGAAATATATGGGGATAAAAAACATATAAAAGAAGTAAATAATTTTTGAAAAAAGTAATACTGAAGCATTTCTCCAAAATTCTCTTTTTGTTGCTTTGCTTACCCCATTGTTGTTATATTTGATGAGTTGATTTAGGTCTTTCAGTGTAACCCAATACAAAGTCATAATAGCGTAAAAAAGAAATATATATATGTGTTGAAAACGATGAAATTTTCTTAGCTTACTATGAGGTGAGAAACGAAAGAAGTATTTATCATCAATATCCTCGTCCATATTATGAATATTTGTATAAGTATGGTGCAATATATTGTGTTGCAGTTTCCAATTAAATACAGTTCCTCCAATCAAATTTAACGAGTATCCAACCAGTTTATTTATGTAGGCTTTGTCTGAATAGGCATTATGATTAGCATCATGCATCACATTCATACCAATTCCGGCCATAGCAAAACCAACAGTACTAAAGCAAAGCATTATTTGCCAAGTGTTAAGTTTAAAGACCATTAAAATAATTAAGGGTATAATATATAAAAGCAGCATAATTATGGTTTTAACAACCATAGGGACATTTGCAAATTTTGAAATGTTATTGCTCTCAAAATACTCGTTAATATTGACTCTTAGTGCAGCAGAAAAATTTGATTTATTTTTGTTAACAAACTTGACTCTTGTATTCTTCTTCATATAAAAATTAGATTTCACGAAATTAACTATAGTATGAGAATGCAAATGTTATAAAGTGTGTATTTAAGACTGAAAAAGAATAAAATAACTAATAATATTATTTATCGGTAAATTTCAAATGAAGGATATTATATTACTCCTCTCCGGCATAAAAATCATCAATTATTTGTTTGTTGGCAGCCATAATTACTTTTCTTTTTAAACTAAGTTTAGGAGTCATCTCGCCACTGTCAATAGTCCACTCTTTAGGCATTAGCTTCACCTTTTTAATCGTTTCATAATTAGCTAAAGTTTTATTGGCCTTTTCAACTTCTTTATTAATAAGTTCTATAACTTCTTTACTATTAATTATATCTTGATTGCTATTAAGGTTTAAATTCCTGGTTTTTCCCCAATCTTTTAATGTTTCAAAGGAAGGAACTATTAATGCCGAGGCATATTTATGATTTTCTCCAACTACCAAAGCTTGCTCAATAAACCGTGATTCTTTCAATTTATTCTCAATCATAATTGGAGCAATATATTTACCTCCCGATGTTTTAAATATTTCTTTTTTACGATCGGTAATTTTTAAATATTTGTTGTCAATCATTTCGCCTATATCGCCTGTATGCAACCAACCATCTTTGTCTATAACTTCAGCTGTAGCATCGGGCCGATTATAATAGCCTAACATCACATTAGGTCCTTTCACAAGTATTTCACCATCTTCGGCAATTTTAACGGTTACCCCATCAATAACTTCACCTACTGTTCCAAACATAATACCTTTAGGTTTAAAACTATTTACGGCAATAACAGGTGATGTTTCGGTTAATCCGTATCCTTCAAGAACAACCACTTGGGCTGCATTAAATACGCGAGCTAAACGTGGTTGTAAAGCAGCACCACCCGAAACTACTGCTTTAATGTTTCCACCTAAAGCTTCGCGCCATTTTGAGAAAATTAAAGCATTAGCTATTTTCAACTGCAACTCATAAAACCATCCATTAGCACCGTATAATTCATATCGTAAGCCCAGTTTTAATGCCCAAAAGAATAATGATTTTTTAAATCCGGTTAAGTCTTGTCCTTTAGCAACAATCTTGTCATATACTTTTTCCAGCAGGCGAGGTACTGTGGCAAAAACTTCGGGCTTTATTTCTTTCAGATTGTCAGCAATTGTTTCGAGCGATTCGGCATAGTAAATACCTATGCCTAGGTATATATATAAGGTATTTAACATTCGCTCATATACATGGTTTAAGGGTAAAAAACTTAAAGCTTTCCATTCTTTTTGAAAAGGGGCAAGGTTTTGGGAAGCAAATGAGTTGCTTAACAGGTTGTTGTGAGAAAGCATGACGCCCTTTGGAGTTCCTGTTGTTCCTGAAGTGTATAAAATAGTTAGTAAGTCTTCATTTTTAATTTCTGATTTAATTTGCTCTATCTTCTCTGCTGCAGGTTGTTTTTTCCCGATTTCATATAATTCTTTCCAGTTTTTTACACCATTTACTGTATTAAAGCTATATATAAACTGTACCGATGGAGCCTGTGATGCGGCTTCTTTTACTTTCTCGTACAATTCGGCACTTGAAACAAATACCAATTTTATTTTAGCATCATTAAATATAAAAATTAAATCATGTAAACTAATAGTAGGATAAATAGGTACACTAATAGCTCCGCATTGCTGTGAGGCATAATCGGCAAAATTCCATTCCGGCCTATTGTTTGAGATGATGGCAATTTTATCATCTTTATTTATCCCAATATTAAGTAGCCCGTACGATAAATAATTCACATTATCTATAAAATCAGAAGTACTATATTTCTTCCATACTCCATTTTCTTTTGCACATAAAGCATCTTCTCTTGGTTTTTCTTTAAGATAATAGGGAAGTAAATCAAAAACTCTATTTATTTTCATAGTTCAAAAATTTAATTGATACTTGTATTTTGAAACAAATCAATGATTTCAAAAAATTTTTCTAAACTTATTTAATTTTTATTTCAATTCAAAATATTCATCCATGAAATTCTCAAATAAAATATCACAAATGCTCCAAATAGAGTTCCCAATGATTATGGCACCTATGTTTTTGGTAAGTAACGAGGCTATGATGAAAAGCGGAATGCATTCGGGCATTATGGCCACTTTTCCCAGCCTTAATTATCGTAAGGAGGGCGAATTAGAGCAGTTAATAATGTCATTAAACAAATATAAAAATGAAAATAAGGTAAAAGGAAACTTTGGGGTGAATTTAATTGTTCAAAAAACAAATCCTTTATACCAAAAACATTTAAAAGTTTGCACCGAGAATAAAGTTCCGTTTTATATCACTTCTTTAGGAAACCCAAAAGAGGTTATTTTAGAAGCTCATGCCTATGGAGCCAAAGTGTTTTGTGATGTAACAAATATTAAACATGCCGAAAAGTGCGCTTCATTAAACTGCGATGGATTTATTGCAGTAGGGCAGGGGGCTGGAGGACACGCGGGTCCTCATCCTTTGCATATTTTGATTCCTTCATTGATAAATCATTTTCCACATATTCCGGTAATTGCTGCCGGAGGCATTGCATCGGGCCAAGCAATGTTAAGTAGCCTAGCTGCCGGTGCCGGTGGGTTTTCAATTGGAACAAGGTTTATTGCCAGCCATGAAGCCACTGTAAGTACCGATTACAAAAACGCCATTGTAAATGCAGGTATGGATAATATTGTAATGACCAATAGAATTTCAGGAACGCCTTGCAGTATTATCAACACACCTTATGCTCAAAAAATAGGCTATAATCAATCATGGTTCGAGAAGTTGTTGAGTAAAAGTTCTACGGTAAAAAAATATTTTAAGATGATGGTTCAGGTTAAAGGAATGAAAAAATTAGAAGACTCCATTAAGCCGGGAAACTACCATACATTATGGTGTGCGGGTAAATCAGTTGAAATGATTGATAAAATATTAGGATGCGAAGAAATTATTGCTAATTTGAAAGATGAATTTAAGCAATCTGTAACACAACTAAAAAGTAATTTGCAGTCTATAGATTAAAATTGATTGATAGTTGTATAATATAGTTATTCCTCAAATCTTATAATTTACCCTTAAACCTTTAGCGAGAAGGACGTATAACAGTGGTAAATACTGCTTAACCCCTTACTTTTTATTTTTTGGTATAATACTTGTACTTTTACTCATAAAACGAAAGAAATGAAAAAACTGATTACCACTATTATTCTTATAGGGATATTTTTTATAAGCCCTTTAACGGTAAAGCCGCAGTCCTTTACATTATTCCGCAGTACCAACAATTACACTTTTCAGTATAATTTGAATAAACTTCAGGGTAGCCCCGAAATAACCAATCAAATATTAAATAAAATATCGCAGGCCACCGGTAAACCTACTTATTTGGTTAACTATGCCATTAGTTTTAATCAAACTTTAGAATTGTTGAATAGTAATAATTTTTTGACTATACAAGTAAGTAATAATATACTTTCGGCTACGGGTGATATTAATTATCGTAATTTTTATATTGGCGATTTATTATTTCCATCGGCTCTAAATATCATGCTTAATATTACTGACGAAAGAGGTATGATATTACGTACATTGCAAATTTCAAATATTAATCGAGCCAATAACTATAACACTTTTTTCAACACGGGGCTTATTCCTTTGGGAAATCAAAAGTTAAGTGTTCAGCTCGTAAATATGATTGCCTATTATGATGGTCAAACCATTAATGATTTTAATTATCGTACTTCATTGATTGACGATTATTATGGAAGTAGTATGATTTTAGATAATGCACAAAGTAGATTATCATCTATTGTATTTATTTCGCCCGATAATGTTGAGGCTACAACCATTGCACTTCAACAAGTTGAAAACGATATCAATATTATTGAAGCTAAAAATTATATTAACTTATTGCAGTTATCACAACAAGACCCAATTAATTTAGCCGGCCGTATTGCCTCCCTACGAAACATTTTAGCCCAAAAAAGAATGTCTGTTAATATGGCTTATTCTGCACTTGACTCATACTATTATAATAAGGGAATGGAAGCATATATGAATAAAGATAATGCTTTGGCACTTACCTGGTGTGGAAAGTCATTAGCGGTAAATCCTTTATTTGCTCCTGCGGGATATCTTATGTCTCAAGTTATGTTTGACAACAATCAGGTGCTTGATGCTGATTTAAAATTGCGCGAAGTGTGGTTTAAGATGAGCCCTGATCCGTCAATATATAATAAGTCTTTAATACTGTTTAAAAATATTTATAATGAATATTTGGATAATGCCGATAAGAAATACCAAAGCGGACATTACAATGAGTCTATTCAGGAATATGAAAGAGCCCAAAAGTTATGTAATGAAATACGGGGGTTAATATGTACTGAAAATTTAAATATTGGATTAGGAAAAAATCGTCAAAAAATTTATGATGGGCTTATGGCTGATGCAATAAAACTTGCTGAATCAGGAAACAATAATGAGGCCTACATTAAATTTAATCAGGCTAAAAATTATGCTAAAGATAATAAGTCCTACATACAGGACAAATCAATGGAGGAAAAGGCCGATAAATCATTAAAACTAAATGACTATAAAACTGCTATTAACGATGCCAAGGAGTATTATAAAAATAAAAACTATAATGCGGCTCTGGCTTCATTTGAAAGTGCCCATGATTTGGAGAATAAATACAATTACTCCCCTTCATTGATTCCATTGGATATTGAACAAAAAAATGCGCGAGAAGTGATTATGATAAAAGTAAATGATATTAACGAATTAGCTTCAAAAAACAAGTGGGACGACACCAAAACAATTATGGCTAAAGTAGAGGAAATGCAAAGTTTCTATAAACTTCAAAACGATAGTGAAATAAACAACTCCTTAGCAAAGGTAAAGAGTCAGTTAAAAGAAGCTACTTGTGTAGATATTCAAAAAAAGCTTAATAGTTATTACGAAACGGCTAAAGACGCCAAAGGGGGAAATAACTATATTATTGCTGATGAAAACTATGAAAAATACATAAATACGGCCAATGAAAATCCTGATTGTAATATTAATACAACTATGATGGCAGAGGAAAAAATGCAGATATTGCCGGCAGCCACATATCAGAGGTTAATTAATAAGATTATTGATTTACAAATGAATGGTCAATATAAAGAGGCTGTTGGCAAATATAAAGAAGCAATGGCCTACTATTCACAATACGAAATTAGTAAGTTTAACATCCATAAAAAATCATTAAAAGAATTTGCTTTAAACAACTTTAAGAATGCTGCATTGGAATATGTTGCCAATACTATGCGCAACGATGGTCAAATTGATGATGCATTTGAATTGTACAAAGCGCTTATAAATCGTAATTACCCTGAGGGCTATATAAACACTGCTTTGCTCGACTTAGGTAAAAGCTTTGGGGCAAGAGATAAAGCGGCCAATGTTACTGATTTTAAATCAAAAGTTACAGAATATACAGGGGGTAACAAAAAATTAAAGTTCTTTCAAAAAGGATACTATAGTGCATTTGGCAAATAGCCTATGAAAAGAGTAAATACCGAATATTTGTTGGAGATTTGTTGCTATGGAGCTGCTGATGTTCAAACAGCCTATCAGGCTAAAGCTCATAGAGCCGAATTGTGCGCTAATCAGTATGTAGGTGGAACTACACCAAGTATTGGTGATTTACAGATGGCCAAAAAATTATGTCCCGATTTTCCGGTTTATGTGATGATTAGACCCCGCGGGGGTAATTTTGTTTATAGCAATATCGAAAAAATGACCATGTTGAATGATGCAGAAATGATGTTAAAGTATGGTGCTGATGGGCTTGTTTTTGGAGCACTCATGCCTGACGGCTCTATTGATAAAACATTTTGTAAAAATATGCTTTCAATAGAAAGTAATATCTCTTTTACCTTTCATAGGGCTATTGATATTTGCACCAACAAAATAGTAGCTTTGGATTTTTTAATAGAACACCATGTTGAAAATATTCTTAGCTCGGGTGGTAAAAATAAAGCCATTGAAGGAATTGATGAAATACAAAGAATGATTGAATTTGCACAAGATAGAATAAATATAATAGCCGGTTCAGGGATTAATGAAAATAACATTTCATCTTTTATTGATAGGGGTTTGCGTTTTTTTCATTCCTCTGCCTCAGTTTTGGTTGAGCAGAACAATTACCACGGAGAAATTAATTTTAATGCCCAATTAAACAATAACCAATGGTCGGTTGTTTCTGACAAGAAAATAAAAAATATGCTTGCTGTTATCAATGCACATCAATCATGAATCGTTTTATCATTGTTCTCTTTTTCATCTTTTCTTGGAACTTCGGTTTTAACTTGTACGCTCAAGAAATTGAATTAGACAGTGATTATTGCGACTGGTATTTTAGTATTGGGAAAAGCTCTAAACAATACAGAGCCATTGTTCCGGGCAGTAATGTCAACGATTTAATATGCAATCGTTTAATTCCCGATCCCTATGTAAATAACAATATCCAAAATTTAAAATGGATAGAAGACAGCCTATTTACCTATACCACACTTTTTAATTTAAACCTTAATAACGAGAATCAATATACAATTACTTTTGAAGGTCTTGATACTTATGCAAAAGTTTGGCTCAATAATGAATTTATCATTAAAAGCAACAGTATGTTTATCAGCTATCAAAAGGATGTAACAACTTTACTACGCAATGGCACCAACATACTTAAAATAGAGTTTTATTCAGCCGCACAAATAGGCTTAAAACAGGCACTCCAAAGCAACATCATCTATCCGGCAGATAATGAAAATACCGAGTATAAAATAAGTCCCTTTGTAAGAAAAGCGGCTTTTCAGTTTGGTTGGGATATTAATCCTCGTTTGCTTTCCTGTGGTATTTGGAAACCCGTAAAAATTACAACAAACAAAAAAGGGCATACTGAAATTAATAAGTTGCCTGAACCTACAGTTGAGCCAATGTACCATCTCAAGCAACTTAATGACAATTACGGGCAAAGTTTTTCCTTTTATACAAGTAATAATACACAAAACCCCAAGGCAATATATGGAGCCAATTATGTTCCTTACAATATGTATCCCTTACCTGTAAAGACATACAAAAGAACTTCAGATTTGCAGAAAAATCAAATTAGGCCCAATCGTTATGAGTATTACCAACAAATATTTGAGCAGCTTCATCGATTTGGTTGCAATATGCTCAGAATATGGGGTGGCGGTTGGTATGAAGACGATTATTTTTATCAATTAGCCGATAGTTTTAACATTGCCATTTGGCACGATTTTATGTTTGCTAACACTATGTATCCGGGTGATAAAGAATGGCTGAATATAGTGGACACGGAAATAGAACAACAAATAAAACGTTTGTCAAAATTCAAGTGTATATCGCTGTGGTGTGGCAATAATGAAATTGATGTGGCTTGGAAAAACTGGGGATGGCAGAAAAAGTATAATTATAATAAGAAGGATAGCTTGTTTCTTATCAACAATTACAAGATTCTTTTTGATTCATTAATACCATTAAAATTAAAAAACCTGAACAGTAAAGTGTCATATTTGCCTTCATCACCTGTAAGTAATTGGGGCAATTCGGTTGACTTTACTCTTGGCGATAATCATCACTGGGGCATTTGGCATGGCGAAAAGCCACTGGAGGATTACCAAAAAAATATTCCACGCTTTGCCAGTGAGTATGGCATACCTTCATTGAGCAACAATTCACTATACCAACAATATTTACCCGGTTTAAATTGTAATCATAAAGAAGACACTTTGCTTTTTCAACGCATGTTAAGCTATAAAAGCATTAAGTTAATTTTACGCTATATAGAAACCTATTTTGATACACCTAAAAATATTGAAGAACTGATATATGCTTCGCAATATATACAAAACAAAGCTTTAAAATTAGCCTTCAACGCGCATTTAATTAATTTTCCATACTGCTCGGGTTCGCTATTTTGGCAATTTAACGAGAGTTGGCCAGGCATTACATGGGCTGCGCTCGACTTTAACTTACAGGCAAAAATACCTCCTTATTTCTCAGATTATTTACTTAATAAAAAAGACGATAAGCATTATGTCATAAGAACCAACCCTATAATAAAGGAACCGATTAATACTGATAAAATATTGATTTCTTTATGTAACCTTAATAACAGCACAGTTCAAACCAAGGAATTATTAATAAATGCTGAGCAGCTCAAAAATGAAGGCATTTCCTTTCAAGCAATAGAAGCAGAACAAAGCAATAAACAATATTTAAAAATTCAATTAATAAATTCGGTTGTGAATCAAATTATTTGGGATACGGTTATTTTACTGATTCCTGAAAAAGAACTAAAGCTTGAGCAGCCGCAAATTGAAATCAAAAAATTAAATGAACATCAAATCTCGATAACCTGTAACAACACATTAGCCCCTGCATTATTTTTACAAAGTATAAACCGTAAGAAACTTACTTTTGACAAAAATTTTATAATGCTTCAAGCCCAAGAAACACAGGTTATTAATGTAAGCCATAAGCAGGAAACATGGGATATTCAGGACATTAGATTTTATTCACTATTTGATTACGGAAAGGGCAATAAATAATATTATCTTTGCGCCCCAAAACAAAAAAATATGATAAGTACTGCCAATATAGGCTTGCAATATGGCAAGCGTGTTTTATTTGAAAAAGTAAGTATTAAGTTTATTCCGGGAAACTGCTACGGAATTATTGGGGCTAATGGAGCCGGAAAATCCACTTTTCTAAAAATACTTTCGGGCGAAATTGAACCGCAGCAAGGGCAAGTAATAGTTGATGCGGGAAGCCGAATTTCAGTTTTAAAACAAGATCAAAACGCCTTTGATGAATTCACGGTTTTGCAAACCGTAATTATGGGAAATAAAAGACTTTCGGACATAATGATAGAGAAAGAAGCATTATACGCCAAAGCCGATTTTACCGATGAAGATGGTTTAAGAGCATCTGAATTGGAAACAGAATTTGCCGAACTAAATGGCTGGAATGCCGAGTCAGAGGCAGGAGAGTTATTAGCCGGATTAGGAATTGAAGTGGATAACCATAATAAATTAATGGGCGAGATGGCAGGAAATGAAAAAGTAAGAGTGTTGCTTGCTCAAGCCCTTTTCGGTAATCCTGATGTGCTATTATTAGATGAGCCAACCAATAATTTGGATGCAACCACAGTGTTGTGGTTAGAAGATTTTTTAGCCGATTTTCAAAACACGGTAATTGTGGTATCACACGATCGCCATTTTATGGATGCTGTTTGTACCCATATTGCCGATATTGATTTCTCTCAAATAACTTTATTTACCGGAAACTACTCATTCTGGTATGAAAGCAGTCAGCTAATATTACGTCAAAAGCAGGATGCTAACCGTAAAGCAGAAGACAAGAAAAAAGAACTTCAGGAGTTTATAGCTCGCTTTAGTGCCAATGCATCAAAATCGCGTCAAGCAACATCAAGAAAAAAATTGCTTGATAAGTTGGTGTTTGAAGATATTAAACCCTCATCGCGCAAATATCCCTACATTGTTTTTAAACCAAAAACAGAAACCAGAAATCAAATATTGGAAGTAAAAAATTTACATAAAGTAGTTGACGGCAACGACCTGTTCAAACAACTTAACTTTACGGTTGATAGTGGCGATAAAATTGCTTTTATTAGTCAGGATGACATTACAATATCAACCTTGTTTGACATACTTATGGGCGAAAAAGATATTAATCATGGTGAATTTAAATGGGGCGCCACAGCACAATTGGGCTATTTTCCGAGAGTAAACGATTATTATTTTAATGGCGATTTGAATATTATTGATTGGTTACAGCAATTTTCTGAAATTAAAGAAGAACCCTGGATTCGCAGCTTCTTAGGAAAAATGCTTTTTTCGGGCGAAGAATCATTGAAAAAAACCAAGGTACTTTCGGGGGGTGAAAAAGTAAGATGTTTAATTGCAAAACTTATGTTGGAGGCTCCTAATACCTTAATTTTAGACCAACCTACCAACCATTTAGATTTGGAAGCCATTACCTCTTTAAATGATGGATTGAAAGCTTTTACAGGTAATTTGCTATTCTGCTCTCATGATCATTTGTTTGTTGAAACTATTGCCAATAGAATTATTGAAATTTTACCCAATGGAATAATTGATCGTAGAATGACTTATGATGAATATTTACGTGATGAAAAAGTAAAATTATTAAGAGAATCCTTTTTGGAAAAATAGTATTAACATTTTTTAGCGTGATAATAAAAGTTAAATTTCATAAAAAGGCTATATAATACGACAATTGGGCAATTTTAACGGTTGAAAATATTTGATATTCTATGGATTTTGAATTAAATTTGTATGTTCAAAATTTACCATTTATATACCCTTATTTTAGTCTATAATGAGACAACTTAAAATTACCAAATCAATTACCAACAGAGAAAGTGCTTCACTTGATAAATATTTGCAAGAAATTGGAAGAGAAGAGTTGATTAGTGCAGATGAAGAAGTAGCCTTAGCCAAACGCATCAAAGAAGGTGATCAGCAAGCACTTGAAAAACTAACAAAATCAAACCTACGTTTTGTGGTTTCTGTTGCTAAGCAATATCAAAATCAAGGTTTAAGCCTTCCTGACCTTATAAACGAAGGTAACTTAGGCTTAATAAAAGCAGCAAAAAGATTTGATGAAACAAGAGGCTTTAAGTTTATTTCTTATGCTGTATGGTGGATTCGTCAGTCTATTTTGCAGGCTTTAGCCGAGCAAGCGCGTATTGTTCGTTTGCCTTTAAATCAGGTTGGTTCTTTAAATAAAATTAATAAAGCTTTTTCTAAACTCGAGCAAGAGTTTGAAAGAACTCCTTCTGCCGAAGAACTATCTGAAATTTTAGATATAGCTGAAGATAAAGTTGTTGATACTTTAAGAGTTTCCGGACGTCATGTTAGCGTTGATGCTCCTTTTGTTCAAGGCGAAGAAAACACATTATTAGATGTATTGGTCAATACCGATTCTCCAAGAGCTGACACTTTACTCATAAGTGAATCATTGCAAAAAGAAATAGAGCGTTCTTTATCATCGCTTTCTGAGCGAGAAAGAGATGTAATACGTATGTTTTATGGAATTGGGTTTAATCACGAATATACTTTGGAGGAAATAGGAGATAAGTTTGATTTAACACGCGAAAGAGTTAGACAAATTAAAGAAAAAGCTATCAAAAGATTAAAACATCCTTCAAAAAGCAAACATCTTAAGGCTTACTTAGGCTAATTAGCATATTTATTAATTTTAAATTTTGGTTGGTGACTTTGGCTGTGACATATTTTGTCCGGCCTTTGTCTTTTTATATAAAGTCCTATTGCTCGTTTTCAACTACTTCTTTTAAACTAATGGGTAAAAGATATATTCGCTAACTCCATCTATTTATGCAAACCTAACAGCCTCTGACTTAATAGTAATAAAAAACACCAATAATAACTTACCTCAAATTATAGTACATGGCATATAGTATGATATTGAATACTTAACTTTAACTTACAAAAAATTGTATTGCAACTTTATCCAAAGGTCAATCATATATTACAAGTTTTTATATCTCAATATCGTGCTATTAGAGGTTTCCGGTAAATGTTATTCGAAATATACATAGTGCTATACTGCACCAACATGAACTTATTTAAACAAAAATATGCTTGCATTATGGGGTACTTTCCGTTACAAATCACACTTAAACTTTAGTAGAATGAAATCTTACCAATAGGCATTTCGGTACAATTTTTGAATTATCTATCAATAAAATATTATTTGTAATTTAGAATTTTAAAAAAACTAAACTATATTCGCTTTATTATTTAGGTTAAACATCCAACATTATGGAATTAAAAAATATTATCGGAACAAGCTTTTTAGCTATATTTTTGTTGTATGGCGCTTATACACATGCACAAACAAAAACGCCTGCTGCTGCTAAAAGTCAACCTGCTTCCGTAAAACAAACTCCGGCACCAAATCCTAACGATCCGGTAGCGGTGGCAAATTATAAATTTATAAACAAAAACTACGAGGAAGCCTTAGGCGATTACCTAAAGTTACTGGAAGGCAATGAAAAAAATGCTTTCTATAATTATAGGGTAGGGGTTTGTTATGTTGAAACAAATATTAATAAAGTTAAAGCTAAAACTTTCCTGGAGTTTGCTGTTACTGACCCCAATGTAGATAAAATGCAATTATATTATTATGCCAAGTCATTAGCATTTAACTTAGAATTTGATAAAGCCATTGAGCAATACAACAAATTTTTGGCAACTGCTGCAGGAAAGGAGATGGAGAAAGGAGTGAAGCGTGAAATAGAAATGTGTAATAATGGGAAAGATTTAATGAAAAAAACTATACCTGTTACTTTCGAAAATTTAGGAAAAGAAATAAACTCGCCCTTTGCCGATTATAACCCCTTTATATCTGAAGATGAAAATTTCTTAATGTACAACTCGCAACGCCCTGATAATTCAAAGAAAAGAGCTGATGGAAAGTATGCCAGTAATGTATATATTTCAGCCGTAAAAGACGGAAAGTGGACTGCCGGAGAAGATATTGGCGAGAATGTGAATACTGTTGAAGGCGATGAAGAGATTGTAGGAGTATGCGCAGATGGGAATACTCTAATTTTTTATTTCGATAATAAAGAAGGAAAAGGCGATATTTTTGTCGGCCCAAAAATGGAAAATGAAATTTTAAAACCTTATAAATTAAACACTAATATTAATAGCGTAAAGTATGATGAAAGTTCGGCTACTATTTCACCGGATGGGCGTACTATGTATTTTGCCAGTAACAGACCCGGAGGTCTTGGGGGATACGACATATATAGAGCACGAATTTTACCGAGCGGTGAGTGGGGCGAGGCCTACAACTTAGGTCCTAATGTAAACACACCGTACGATGATGATTTTCCGAATATTTCTTTAAATGGGAATACTTTGTACTTTAGCTCCAAAGGTCATAACTCAATGGGTGGGTATGATGTTTTTAAAAGCGAAATCTTGGAGGATTCATTAAACTTTAGTCCTGCCGTAAATATTGGATATCCGGTAAATACCCCTTTTGATGATAAAAACTTATGTATGAGTGGAAAGGGACGTTATGGATATATGGCCGCATTGCGTTCCGAGGGATTAGGTGATTTAGATATTTACAGAATTACCTTTAAAGGTGTTGATCCGGAACTTAGTGTAGTTAAAGGAATACTAAGTTCTAATACCGGAAAGGTTCCGGAAGGAGCTACTATTGAAGTTTTTGAATCAAAATCTAACAATACTTTTGGACAATATAAAGTTAATCCATCCACCGGAAAATATGTAATGATTTTACCTCCGGGAGCTTATTTCATTGAGGTTTCTGCCAAAGGATTTAAAACCCATTCTGAAAATATTACTATTTTAGATAAGGGCTCTTTTGTTCCCGTGATTGAAAAAGATATGAGAATGTTATCAGAGTAAATATTTTGTCTATTAGTGCTCTTCTAATTATTATTACAGGGATAATTTCTATTATCGCCTTCAATAATAAAAATGTATTTCTTAAGTTAAAGTTATTTCCGGCAGTTATGCAATCGGCAAAAGATAGCTATAGGCTGTTAAGTTATGCCTTTATACATGCCGATTATTTGCACCTGCTGGTAAATATGTTTGTATTATACAATTTTGGCAGCAACGGAACAGAGTTAATGTACAATTTATACTTTGGAACTAAAGGCACTTTATGGTATGTACTGTTGTATTTGGGTGGTGCTATTACCGCTGTTATTCCGGCATACGAAAAGAACAAAAGCAATTACTCCTATTCTGCTGTGGGAGCTTCTGGCGCAGTGTCGGCTGTCGTTTTTGCTTATATATTATTTTCGCCTTTACAATCGTTTTACATATTATTTATTCCATTTCCCATACCTGCATACATTTTTGGGATTCTTTTTTTGGGTATTTCATATTATCTGGCTAAACAAAATAAAGGTAACATAGGTCATGATGCGCATTTTTTTGGAGCCATATTCGGTTTGTTTTTTACTGTTATTTTAAATAAAGATATATTGTTTAACTTTTTAGAAATATTGAAAAATATATGGTTTCAATAAAAAACAAAAAAGCCTGTATTTTTTTGGATCGTGATGGCGTTATTAATTACGAAAGGGGAGAGCACACCTTTTTGGTGAAAGACTTTATTATTAATGAAGGCTTATTTGAGGCTTTGACAGTTTTGAAAAATAGGGGGTATATTTTTATTATCATTACCAACCAAAGCGGTATAGCCCTAAATAAATATACAGTTAATGATATGGAAGAGTGCCATAAATATCTTATAGCTAAGGCCAAGCAAGCAAATATACATTTCGAAGAAATTTATTACTGCCCTCATCACCCTTCAGTAAGCAAATGTTTGTGCCGTAAACCCGATTCATTACTGCTTGAAAAAGCTATTGATAAATATAATGTAGATATTCATAAGTCTTGGTTTATTGGTGATAAATTAAGAGATATGCAAGCCGCTGAAAAACTGGGAGTTAACCATTTATTGATAAATCCTAACAAAAACATCAATGAAATATTGCATTTAATTGCTTAAATTTGAAGTTGACTTTCTAATATATATATGTCAAGTAAATTTGTTAGCCACAATAATCAAATCGTTTCTAAGGATTCCCCCATATTATATGCAAGCAATCGCTCGTTTTGCTATGGTGATGGTTTTTTTGAAAGCATAAGAATAACTGATAATGAGATGCCTTTCTTGCAGCACCATTTCAACCGTATTGTTGAAACTGCAAAAATTTTAGAGATGCAGTTACCAAACGATTTTAGTATTGATATTATTAGACATAATGTAAAATCTCTTATTGAAAAGAATGAGATTGATAAGGAAGGCAAAGTTCGGATTAATATATATAGAAATGAAGGTGGCTTATATGCCCCCGAAAACAACACAAGTTCGTATATTATTGACGTTATGCCTTTAAACAATCAAAAAAATGGGTTTGAATTGAATAGCAAAGGTTTTAAAGTTGATATATTTCAAAAAATAAAAAAACCTTGCAATATACTTAGTGGCGTAAAAAGTTGTAATAGTTTGCTGTATGTTTTGGCCGGTAAATACAAATTAGATAACGATTTAGATGATGCCGTAATACTCAACGAAAAATTGAATGTTTGTGAGTTCAGCGGCAGTAATTTATTTATCTCAATTAATGGTGTGCTATATACTCCTTCAATTTCTGAAGGGTGCGTAAATGGTGTTATGAG
This sequence comes from Bacteroidia bacterium, assembly GCA_020845635.1. Lineage (GTDB taxonomy): Bacteria > Bacteroidota > Bacteroidia > UBA4408 > UBA4408 > CAIKXD01. Next base: position 42,198 of record JADLFI010000026.1, on the reverse strand, counting down.
AAATATTATTATTGATATGGCTAAGACATTGCGTATTAATGTTTATGAAATAGAGCTAAAGCCTAACGATTTAATACGTGCCGATGAAATTTTTATGACCAATGCCGTAAATGGTATTCAGTGGATAGGTGCTTATAAAGCAAAAAGATTCTTTAATAAAGTTTCAAAGAACTTAATTGATGCCTTAAATAAGTTTGCGTCTGAACAGAAAGCACTGTTGATAGAAAATTAAATATCTTTTAAAAGCTCATCAGCAATTAGCTCGGCTGTATTTCCATAACCGTAAAACATACTTTTATCTCCTATGTTTTTATCTTTGTAGTGATGAAAACTTTCTATAACTTTATGAATATCACTGCCGGTTAAAGTGTTATATCCGTTTTCGCATAATTCTGTCCATTCAGTTTCGTTTCTAAGGGTAATACAATACTTATCAAAAAAGTATGCTTCCTTCTGTAGGCCACCACTATCAGTCATTACCAAGGTGCAGTTTTTAATTAAATCTAACATATCAATATAGCCAACCGGCTCTATTAATTCAAAATGGCATACTATATTATTTTGTTGAATTATTTGATGAGTACGAGGGTGTATGGGCATGAGCACTTTCATTTCCTTATTGATGATATTTAGCGCATCAATAATTCGCATTAAATGTTCAATGTTATCAGTATTCTCAGCTCTGTGTATTGTAGCTAATACATATTTTGATAGGTTTAGTTTTTTGGACAAGCTCTTGGTTTTTGCAGCCTGTGTGCTATAGTGTATGGCAGCATCATACATTATATCACCCGTATTAACCATACGGCAAGTCAAATTATCAAATCCTTCTTGCTTTAAATTATGAATTGCTTTTAAAGTAGGACATAACAATAATTGCGAAATTCTATCTGTAATAATACGGTTTATTTCCTCAGGCATATTCAAGTTATTGCTTCTTAATCCGGCCTCAATGTGGGCAACCTTAAAACCAAGTTTTACGGCAGTTAAAGCACCCGCAAGAGTACTATTAGTATCACCAAAAACTACAACCCAATCAGGTTTTTCTGAAAGTAAAAGAGGCTCTAAATTTATCATCATTTGCCCGGTCATGGCTCCATGCGACAAATTGTTAACTTCCAAATTGTACTTCGGCACCGGCATATTAAGTTCTTCAAAAAAAACTGAACTCATTTTATCATCATAATGTTGCCCGGTATGCACAATAATTTCATTTACCTTACTACGTTTCTGTAGGGCTTTGCTCAGCATGGCTGCCTTTATAAATTGAGGTCGCGCGCCTATTACCGTTATAATTTTAATCATGATTGAACTGCTGAAGTTATAATCTGTCCTACATTACTTGTAAAATGTTCCGGAATATGTACCTTATTGGTTACGGCAGTCATAGGCTTTATATAAACATGATTGTCAATAAGGCTTTCGTGGTCTATAAATGATAGGACACCAATAATACAGTTTTCGCCAATAGTACTCATGGTATTAATTACAGCATTAGCAAGAACTACAGTGCCTGGACCAATTTTGGCGGAATTACTGATTACTGCACTTGGATGCAATATGGTAGCAGGTTTTAAATGTTCTTTATATTTATGGTATAAAGTATTTCGGTGCTTGTTGTCGCCAATGGCCACAATAAAACAATCGGCTTTTATTTTTTGGTCAAAAAAATTATCAGGAGTACATAAAACTTTAGCATCATCAATAATAGTGCTACCTACGGCTAAATTATTATCGGCAAAACCTAAAATACTATATTGGTTAAGCATTTTGGCAGTTTCGTAAACTACCTTACCGTGACTCCCGCCACCTATAATTAATAATGAAGGATTCATGTTTGCTTGGTAAGTTGTTGGTATATACTTATCATTTTATTTACATTCTTATCCCAATCGTATTCATTTTCTACTTTTTTACGACCATTTGAGCCCATTTGCATTCGCAAATTTTCATCCTTAATTAACTTCTCTAAGGCCTGTGCAGTGTCTTCAGCATCACAAGGTTTTACCAACAATCCTGTTACATTGTTTTCAATCACTTCGGGCAAGCCGCCAACATGAGTGGCAACCACTGGAATACTACATGCTGAGGCTTCAACAGCAGCTACTCCAAAGGTTTCAGAATCTAAAATAGAAAGTATGGCAAAAATATCAAGATTTGAAAGGATTTGAATGTATTTATCAAAATCAGCATTCTGATTTACATATCCATGAAAAGTTACTTTGTCACTAACTTTAAGCTCGTTAGCAAGTGATATTAGCTTTGGTTTTAAAGGTCCGTCACCTACAATCTCTAACCGTATATTCGTATATTTATGACTAAGCATAGCAAAGGCTCTGATTAAATATTCGACCCCGTATTTTTCGGAAAGTGTGCGTATGGTTCCTATGCGAATTATATTATCGTTTTTTGACTTTATGTTTCTAAACTTTGAAATATCAACACCAAAAGGAATAAGCTCTACAGGTTTAGGACTTAATTTTTTCATTTCCTTAAGCGTTATCCGACTTAATACGGTAATCGCATCAGCTTTCTTGAAAATACGAATTAAAAGCTGTCGCATTATTGCTTCCTTAGGACTATCAAAAATGTCAGCGCCCCAGCCGGTAACCAAAAAAGGATGAAAATTAGATTTCATTCCCAAATATCCATAACTCGTGGCGTAATGAGAATGAACCAACATTGGCTTTATTTCTTTAATGTATTTATTTACTCTTTTAACGTTTAGTAAATAATCTATCTTATTATTAAAAAATATTTTTAATGGATAATATTTTACTTCGGGGTATTTTACTCCACGATCAAATGAAATAACATGCAATTCAAGTATTTTGTGCAAAGCGAGTGCTTGTATCCACTTTTGTATATGAACACTCCCATTTTCGCCTAATATCACAACTTTTATCATATTACTACCCATTATTAAGCTTATATTTTTTGGTACAAATGCCTAAAATAACAATAGGAATAATAACCCCTTCAATTATCATAGCTTTGTATGCCTCGGGGCCGGCAGTAATAAAGGTAACAATTTGCCCACAAACCAAATAAGGCATTAAAAACTTAACAAAAACCATAAAATTACCTCCAACTGTAGTTTTAATATATCTGATACGATAGGAGAAAATAAATATGCCGGCCAATACTACAGCACCAATAATAATTCCCGCAATACCAAAGTTTAAATACCATGCCGTAGCATGATGTATAGTATATATTTGTCCGGGCACAGCACCTACTTCTTTGGCATAATACGAATAAATATCGGGCGGGCGATTATTATAAATGGAGCGTGGAATAAGAGAAACAGCCAAATATTTAATACTTGAACCGTATGTAATAGGCACTTGTTTATGAATCACTCCATACATTGAGAAATGAGCATAAAACAATTCATTACTAAAAATAAAAGAGCCTAATGCACTTTTTGAAATTTGAGCACCTCTTTCAATAGCGCTTGCCTCATCTTTTTTCAAAACTATATCTTGTTCGGCAGTGGGATGTAAAAGAGAGTTGATGGCCTCGGGAATAATAGTTGAGCGAAAAATATTATTGGCCAAGAAAATGAACACCACAATGGAAGTGATAGTAATTAAACGCTTTGGATACAAATTGCTTCTTTCGTTTAGCGCAATCAATAAACAAATAATTATTGCCGATAAAATTTCGCGTCTGTTCCCTAACATGGCAATATATAAGCTGGACACTAAACAAGCTATAAACAATATCCATAAAGAGTATTTTCCAGCCTTAATGCCTATATTAAATTTATTGCTTTTTAAAGATGCAAAAGCAAAAGCAATGTAAGGAATAATCACAGAAAATTCGTTGGCTAACTGATGCAGTGTATAGTTAGGGTTGGTATTGGCACGTGTAATTAAGTAGATAGATTTTTCATTGGCAATAGCATATAATATTTCACGTCTTAGAAAATAAAAACTCATAAATATTAAAGTAACACTCAATGTTAAAATGAAATAAGGATTTATTTCAAAACGTGCTTTATTACTATTTTCTTTAATAACGTTATTATCAAGTGAATGTTTACTTTTTTGTGTAAAGTATAAATAAACATACTGAAAAATTAAGATAAAAGCTATATACAGTATGGTAGAGTGTAAATATGTGTAATCAAAGCTAACCACAAAAAGTTTCTCGAAAATTGGTAAATAATGCAAACCTATTTCGGCTCCTTTAAAGCCCAAATAAGCATCTAACGGAAATATTAAAGCCCCGCCCAAAGTAAAATAGTATATAAAAATATTGCTGATAACTAAGGTAAAGTCATGATCCAATTTCCACATTTTATATGTGTTATAAAACATAACCCCAGATGAAAAAAGTAAAATACTATAATACGTAATCAGAAACAACATAATTAACTTAACTTTTTAATTTTATATACAGATAAATAAGTAATCAATCCTAAAAAATTCACACAAATTGAAAAAGAAATCAATGAATTGGCTAAGGTTAATACATTAAAATATTTTAGTAAAAATAAAATAAATACAAATAAAGCAAAAGCAAGCAAAATGTTGAAAGAGTTGCGCGCTTTATTATAAAATGCATCAATAATACTTCTAATTACACTAAATATACTGTAACCGATAACTCCTGTAAATATTATTTTTAGAATATATGAGGTACTTTCAATATCGGAAACATTAAATATTTTAATAATAAAATCAGCAAACAAAAATATTACCAATAAATTAAAAATACCTAGCAATGTTGACATTTTTAAAAGTTGGAAAGTAATACTTTTTAGTTGAGTATAGTCTTTTTCATGAACAATTTTTGATGCTCTTGGTAATAAAATAATATTGATTGGCGACATAAAGGCAATAGTAATATTAAATAAGCTCAAACAAAATGCAATTTGCCCACCTTCAGTTAACGAAAAGTAATTGGTTCCTATAAATGAAGGAACGGCTAAAAATAAACCCAGAAAAACATCGCCCGGCATTCTTTGTATGCCATACGCCACAATTTGATTTAAATTTTCCTTAATTTCCGACCATTGTAACTTTATTAAAGGCACAAATACAACACTAACCACAATGCATGAAATTATGGTAAAAATGCCTGTATAAATAAAGTATTGTTCAATACTACCAGCCACAAAAATAAATACAAAAGGTAAAATTCCTAAATTAAAGGCTTGCATAAAGCCGGAAATCTTAAAATTAAACTTTCCTCTAAAATAGTTGTACAAACATGAATGAAACATTAAGCTAAATACATAACCCAAATTAGCAAGAATTAATCTTTTATGAAAAGAATCACCAAAGACTATATCTGAAAATACCTTTGGAATGAATAAAAATAATACGGTAATAAATAAAAACAAGCTGCAGATAATAATTAAAGAAGTGTAATAAATGCTTACTTGTTTTTTTTCTGACGATATGGGCAAGAATTTAGGCAATGAGACTCCTAAACCAATCATTAATAAAGGAATTAAGAAGGCATTTAATCTTTTACTTACGGTAAATTCCGAGAATGAAACGGTATCTAACCTAATATTAACCAGCTTAAAAATAAGAACACTTAATACAAGGATAAGAAACTCAACTCCAAAAGTAATGACATAATCTGCCATGTTTTTATGGTTAATCTTATTTTTTATTTTTGTAATGATGCTCATTGTTACAATTTGAGAAGGTATGATAAGCTGTTATATGTAACCTTTTTAATATTGGTTTGATTAAAATATGGAAGCCAACACCATTTTTCATTTCCAATAACTAATAAATACCCCGATTTGTTTGTTTTACGCATAAGTGCAATGCCCGACAAGCCTTGTTTGTTGTTTTCATAAACATAATCGTATGCTAATAACTGTTTAGAATAAAAGTGTTGGCTATCTACTGCCAATTGTGGATTATTGGTACTAAATGTAGTGTCAGTTACAGCAAATAGGTTAGAGGCTTCAGTATTAATATTAATAACACTATCAATTACATTATGAAAAATAGGGTGCTTCTTATCTGCAATTTTATAGCCTTGATAGCTTGGGAGTATTTTTTTTGCACCATACAATATTTCATAACTGCACCCAACACTATAAGTATTCAATAAAATTTCATTCCAAATACCGGTTACCGTTTGCATTTCTAGCTTTTGTTCTTTGTTTAAATGGGGGTTAAAATACAAACTGTTTTCTTTACGATTAAAATAAAATTTATTGTTCATCAGTTTAGAACAAATGGCTAACACATTGCCGCCATTTTCTAAAAACTGATCAAAGTTTTGTCTTTGGAGATAAGTCCAAAATGACGAATATCCATATAAAATTATCAATTTAGAGTTTTTAATATTTGAATAATTCTCCAAATCTAAATCAGATATAATATTAAGTTTGCCACCATAATCAGGTAAAGAGTCTAACCACTGCAAAAATACCTCAGGCTTGTTTCTAAACCAAACACTTTTATTTAAACTTAAAATTTGAGCTGCCTCACCGTGTGTTGAGTTATCTTTATCAAAACTTTTGCCTCCTTCGTTTGATAGAGCCATGAAATTGGCATAAGGAAAAACTACGGTAATAGACTCTTTAATTTCCGGCTCTTTAACTATAAAAGGAACAACATTGGCTATAAAATACATACCACTTTTAAGTTTTGCAGTATTATACTTAAACTTATGTATGTACTTGTAGCCACGCTGATACATTAACGTATCAACGCTTTCTTCTTGAACTTCAAGATTTAAAATTAATGAATCAACTATTTGTGAATGAATATTATAGATACATACTATTCCTTGCTTATGATTTTTTTGGGGATGAAGATAAAAATCAATATCATCGCCCCGATTTACCGAGAAATTAACCACATATCCGTTTAATATTTCTATTCTTTTCGAATAATTTTGATTTTTAAATACATATATTGCCGAAAAAATAAATATAAAAAGATAGATATATAGTTTATAGTTTTTCATATTGTTGTGACACTACAAAACAAGATAAAAATAAGCAGTATCAAAAATAATTTTATAATTTTTACTGCTTTTGCTATGCCTTTAAACAAGAAAATAGTTCCAATGCTAATCGTAATAAGCGTTTTATTAGCCATTTTAGAAGGAGGGTGGAAGCATAAACTAAAAAATTACAACCATTTTTTTTTCTATATTACTACAGGTTTGTATGTGTTACACCTTATAGGAATATTATATTCAGAAGATAAGGCGGCCGCAATGTTTGACATACAACAGAAACTTTCATTGGTACTTTTCCCGATTATTTTCTTTGCAGACAATCTCTATTACATAAAGGATAAAATATTAAAAAGTTTTGTTGTAGCTTGTATTTTAGCGGGAATTATATGCTTAATCAATGCTTTTTATCACTACTATATTTCATTTAATTCCGACAGTTTTTTTTATTCTCAGTTTTCGGTTATTATGCATGCCTCTTATTTTGCCATGTATCTTTGTTTTTCAATTGCCGTGTTGCTGTTTAACCCAAATATTATTAAAAACAAAATTTTTAAATATGTGGCTATTGCTTTTATGACCTTGTTGATTGTATTAACCTCTAGCAAAAGTGGAGTTTTGGCCATGCTTACCCTATATTTATTGGTATTAATAAGGGTTATATATATTGAAAAATCTGTTAAGAAAGCCATTCTTGGTGTTTCAGTAATGGTGGCCGCTGGCCTAATTTTGTTTGTTGTTTACCCAAAATCGGTTATTCGTTTAATACAAATGAAAAACACTATTGAACATCATGATAATTCTGAGCTAAACACCACATCAAGCCGTATAGTTATATGGAAACATTCTTTGCACATTATAGCCAATAATTTATGGATAGGGGTTGGTACGGGCGATATAAAATCAGCCCTAAAAAAAGAATACAATAAAAGCTCTGAGTACGAACTTACGCAAAAAAATCTGAACGCCCACAACCAATATTTACAAACCTTTATAGGTCTTGGTCTTCCGGGTATAGTGCTGTTGTTAAGTGTTTTAGGAGCGCTTTTGTACAAATCGTATATCACTCAAAACCACGAAGGTATTTTGATGGCCTTGCTTATTGGCTTTAATTTACTTTTCGAATCAATGTTTGAAACTCAGGCAGGAGTGGTGTTTATAGCATTTTTTATAAGCTATTTTTTAAGTATTTCAAAAAATAAATCCCAAGAAACTATCTTTGCATCATGAACACTGTTGCCATAGTTATTCCCTGCCGTAACGAAGAAAAATACATAGGTAAATGCCTGGATTCTATTATTAACTGCACTTATGATAAAAATAAGTTGAACGTTTATGTTTGTGATGGCAAAAGCACTGACGGCACCATACAGATAATTGAATCTTATAGTCAAAAACATGCCTTTATTCATTTATTAATCAACGAAAGGCAAAGCACTCCATTTGCTTTAAACTTAGGATTAAAGGCCGATAATTCAGACATGAAAATAATATTGGGTGCTCATGCCGAAATTTACCCCGATTATATTGAAAATTGTATAAAAGCATTTGAATTTGAAGATAACTTGGGCTGTGTAGGAGGTATTATTGAGAATGTTTACGAGAATGATGTAGCCGAAATAATTGGTAAAGCCATGTCATCGGGATTTGGTGTAGGAAATGCCCATTTCAGAACCGGAAAAACAGATGGCTTGGTTGACACAGTTGCTTTTGGAGCCTATAAAAAAGAAGTATTTGATAAGATAGGCTATTTTGATGAAGAATTAATCAGAAATCAAGATGATGAGTTTAATTTCAGGCTAATTAAAAATGGGTTTAAAATATATTTATATCGGGATATTCGTTCAAAATATTATGTAAGAGGCTCGTTCTCAAAACTATATAAACAATACTACCAATATGGCTATTGGAAAGTTTATGTAAATAAAAAGCATCAAACCGTAACCACTATTAGGCAAATAATTCCATTTTTATATGTTTGCTATTTATTTGGCGGCATTGTATTGTCATTGTTAAGTAAAAAAATGTTGTTTCTGTTTATGATTGTGTTTTTGCTGTATTGGGTAGTTGCGTACATAAGTGCTTCAAAACTTAGCCCTTCAATTAATATCCGATTGAAGGTAGTAAAAACCTTTTTTATATTGCATTATTCATACGGACTGGGTTATTTAATAGGTATTTGGGACTTTTTTGTATTAAGAAAATCAATTAAAAAAGAAGAAAGTTTAAGCAGATAATAATATTTCCTATGATAATAGATTTAAGAAGTGACACGGTAACCTTGCCCGGAAAAGCAATGCTTGCAGCCATGCACAATGCTCCTTTGGGCGATGATGTTTTTAATGAAGATCCCACTGTAAACCGCCTACAGGAATACGCAGCCGATATGTTTGGCATGGAAGCTGCCTTGTTTTGTCCGTCAGGCACTATGACCAATCAAATTGCCATTAAAACTCATACTAGCCCTGGCGATGAATTAATTTGCGATGCTTTATCACACATTTATAATTACGAAGGGGGTGGAATATCTTTTAATTCAGGTGTGCAGGTACGATTGCTGAGTGGTAATAATGGCCAAATCAATGCCACACAAGTTGAAGAAGCTATTAATCCAAACTTTGACTGGCTTACCAAAACAAGTTTAGTTTGCTTAGAAAATACCGTAAACAAAGCCGGAGGCAGCATTTATCAATTTACTGATATACAAAATATTAAAGATGTTTGCTTAAACTATAATTTAAGATTGCATTTGGATGGAGCTCGCTTGTTTAATGCTTTAGTTGAAACCGGAGAAAGTCCTGAACAATATGGTAAAGTATTTGATTCAGTTTCCATTTGTTTATCAAAAGGATTGGGAGCGCCTGTAGGTTCCATATTGCTGGGCAATACAGAGTTTATTGCCCGCGCGCGTAGAGTTAGAAAAGTATTTGGTGGAGGTATGCGACAGGCTGGAGTATTGGCTGCCGCAGGTATATTTGCTCTGCAAAACAATGTAAATAGGTTAAAAGAAGATCACGAAAAAGCACAAGAAATTGGAAGAGCCTTGGAAAAAGTAGAATATGTAAACAAATTGCTTCCTGTAGAAACCAATATTGTTATTTTTGAAGTAAGACCCGACTTGCACCCTGAAATAATAGTAGAAGCGCTTAAAAGAAAAAATATATTATGCACTACTTTTGGAAAAAAATCAATACGTATGGTAACACATATGGATATTTCTCATGAAATGTGTAGTGTGGTGTGTCAATCTATTCAAGAAATACAACTCTAATAACTTACCGGCAATTATTATTATTAATAATAATTATGGCCTCCTCATTACCCATTCTTTTTGAGGTAAACCAGTCCTTGCAAGCACCTTTCTTATCGCCTAAAGCTTTCTTAACAAACCCTCTGTTGTTGTACGCTTCCTGATTTTTAGGATCTAACTCAAGTACTTTATTAAAATCGTTGAGCGCCTCTTGATAATGCCCTAGTTTGTAATGCGCGCTACCGCGGCTTTGATAAGAAAAAAACTCATCAGGTCGTGCTTCAATAACTACAGAATAATCATCAATAGCTTTTTGGTATTCTTCCAGCAAACCATAGCAGAAAGCACGTTTTACATAAGAACTCCACATCTCGGGATTTAATAATATAGCCTTGTTATATTCTAATACAGCTTCTGCCCAATTTTTTTGTTTTTCTTTTGCTTCACCCTGTTTATAATAATCTTCGGCTGTTTGGCTGTACAAACTGTTAGAGAAACCAACAAAAAAAATAACACTTAGTGTAATGAAAAATAACTTCTTCATGACTATTTTTAATTAAAGTTGATAAATATAAAGATTTCTTTATTACTTTCGCAAATTTAATTTATCATCCAAAATTATTTGGAACATTTATTTATTTATTTCGTATAGGTAAGAATATAATATTTTAAAACTAATACTTATTGGACAATAACGACTCGCTATCATTTTTAACATTTTATGAAAAATAATTTTTTCATTTTATTGATATTCACATTATTGGCCGTTTATTCACAAGCACAAGAACCATTTAAGGTTTATGGTAAATTTATGGTAAATGGAGGCTCTGTTAAAGGAGCTAAGATAGCCATTGAAAAAAATGGGGTTCAAGTAAATGTTTCAGAGCGTGACAATAATAAATTTGAATTTGCTTTGGAATATGATTGTGAGTATGTTTTTAGTTTCATGAAAGAGGGCTATATTACCAAGAAAATACTGGTATCATGTAAGGTTCCGAAGGAAAAGCAAACTTTAGAGTTTGAGCCTTTTAAATTTGATGTGGAAATTTTTAAACAATATCCCGGAGTAAATACAGTAATCTATAATCAACCGGTAGGTAAAATTAAATTTAACGATGTTTTAAATGAATTTGATTATGATACAGATTACACCAAATCTATTCAGAATGAAATTAAAAAAGTAGAAGATGCCCTAAAGCAAAAAGCTAAAGAAGAAGCAGAAAAGAAACCGGAACCCGTTGTTAAACAAGAGCCTGTAAAAACACCTGAAAAGTCTGCTCCGGGGGTTGATTTATCTAAAGCGTTAGGAGAGGGGCCTAAGCCAAAAACTCAACAAACCGGCACTACAGCTACAAAAACCACGTCAATGCCCATGCCTACAAAAACAGTTACTTTAACCGGTATTGTTACCATGGGTTCATATACGGCTGCCGAATATAATAATCCAAATATGCGGTCGTACGGTTGGATTAATTATGGCGATAACAATGGTCGTGTTGAAATTGCCACACGTGAGGAATACGAAGCAAAGTTCAGACAATATATGGAAAAATAGTTTTCCGTTTTAAACTATCCGATTTAACATAGCAAAGTTCATACAGTATTTGGAAAAACAGTTTTCCAATTTTTAATTATTCAATTAAACTTTTTGATTATTCTATTTAACATAATATTAATTATAGGACAAATATTGAATATACAGTTCCCACAAATAATCAATCCCATTTTGCTTTCAAATAAAGCCATACAAACAAGTTTAGCAGACTCCTTTAAGTAAATCAACATTTTCAACTTTAAACATATAACTGAAAACCCTCGTATAAGTACAGTAATTATTAAACTGAGGAATGAATACAATATTTTAATTTACTTTTGTATTCTAATAAATGCTATTTTTAAAGTGCCTTTTTAATTGAAAAGAATTTTTTCTTTCCTCAAACATATTCATACTTTAAACACTAATAAAACGAGTATTTCTATAAATTAGTTATGAAAAACAAACACGGTTATAAACTAAAATCACACAAAAAGCGCTTTCAGCACCATTTTTTTGAAAAATACATAATTAACATATTGTTTTAAGAAACTAACTTAACTTATTTTACCCCCAATATCTTTGAAATGATGATGAATGTTCCTTTGTTCAACCCCTTTCAACCTTTAGCTTTTAAACCTCATATTTGTTTTTTAAGCGGAAAAATACTGAACGAAAATCCTAAACAAATTACAGCTTTTCCTGAATGGTTAATGAAAAGATATCAAATTGAAGAAACTACATTGTCGCTTCTTGACGGATATAGAATAAAATACAAGGATATGAAATTGCCTGTATGCGATGAAGTTTATGATGCCATTACAGAACTTGATAAAGTTACTCAGAAAGCTTTTGAAGAAGGTTATGAAACTGTAAAAACAATGCCGGAACTTACTTTATTTCAATGGATGGCGCGTGTACTGTATGGAATACTTTATCAGGATTTCAGCTATGCCATTAACTATCACGAAATGCGCGATAAGGAATTTGAAGTTTCGCCTTTAATGCAACAACGGTACAGGAATTTGCTTTTTATGTTGCAATCGCTTATTTATCCTATAGAATTTAAAGGTTTTTTACCTTGGTCAATAAAGTGCTACAGTGTAAATATTTCGAAAGATATACTTAACTATAAAGATGAAACCAATAAACTTAACTTTTGTTTTGGAATGAACGGTTTTGGTATTATAGCATGTTTGCAAGATAATGGCCAAGTGGCAGCATTCCATCACCATTTATTAGAACAAATAAATGATGCTATGCTGCACCCGGCCCAGTTCGAAGAACTATACGGGCATTTTATTTATGCCAACTACCTATTAAGCGAATCGCCCGATTATTTGATCACTCTCGAAAATCATAAAATAGTTTTCCAACTACCTAATAATTTTAAAGCTCAAAACTTTAAAGTTTGGGATGATAAAATGTTTGCTCAGGTTTTGGCTAACCTATGGCAGCCTTGGGGTATAACTATTAAGGATATTCATCAATTCCCTAACTCCCCTATCAGCTACTTAATTAATGAAAGAACCAATACTTTTATTAAGCACCAAGAGGTTGATTTGCCTTTTTAAAATATGCTATGAAAAAAGATAGAAGTTTGGCAGAGCGGATTATTGAGTTTAATTGCAACTTAAGGTTTGGAGGCAAGTTACCTCCTGGCTTTGCTGTACTAAATCCTTATTTAACAAACCCCGAAACATTAGTGGTAATGAAACAATTTTACCATAAATTCTATAACGACCATAAGCCACGTAAGTTTATTATAGGTATAAATCCCAGTCGTTATGGAGCCGGTATAACGGGTGTTCCATTTACTGACACCAAACGTTTGCTTTCCTATTGCGGCATTAATATGAGCTCGGCACATACCCACGAAGTATCATCAGTTTTTATGTATGATATGATAAACAGCTATGGTGGGGTAAATAAATTTTACCATAATTTTTACATCAACTCTCCTTTCCCTCTGGCTATTGTACGTCTGGTAAAAAATGACCACTGGCTTAACGCCAATTATTATGATGATATAGACTTATTTAGTTGTGTAAAACATTTTATGATAGAAACATTACAAAAACACATTGAGCTAGGTTTAATAACTAGCGAAGTGTACGTTTTAGGAAAGAAGAACTATACTTTCCTAAAACAAATTAATAAGGAAAAGCCAATGTTTAAAAAAATGTTAGTGTTAGATCACCCCCGATTTATACAACAATATAAATCGAAAGAAAAACAAAAGTATATAGATAATTATATTATTACCCTTTCGGGTATTGGCAATATGCATGATTGAGATATGTTGAGCTTAATAAATTGCACCAAATAATATACTGAGTCTTAATTTATTAAATATTAAGTATGGATAAAAAGAGGTATATTTTTTTTGTAGTTTCAGTTATTTTTCATTACTTGCACTAATTATTAATTATAGCCTTATGAATTATAAAAAATATCTGAAGCTTAGCTTTGCAAGCTTGGTTATTCTTTCGTTTATTACCTTAAATAGTGGCTGCAGTGGCGACAAAAACAAAGCTGTAGATGAAGAACAAGAGGAAGAACCTATTGATGCCACTAAAGACAATTTGGTAAGTGTAAACGGAGAATTATTTAGTATTCCTTCGCCTTTACAAACAAGTATGTTGTTAAAAAATAGTGGAGCCAACTACTCAAAAGATATGCTTAACGTAACATCTAAACTCCCCTCCTATTCAACTGAATATAAAAAAGCGCTCAATTTAGGTGTTTACGGTGCCGATTTGGGATACGTAATTATTTATGGTCAAACCCAAGATGCTTTGGGCTATTTAAATGCCTCAAAACGATTGGCTGACGATATTAATGTATCTGGCGCTTTTGACGCAGCCTTGATGAAAAGATTTGAGAAAAATATGGGCAATAATGATTCGTTGCTCGTTATATTCACTTCGGCCTACCGTTCTACCGATAGTTATTTGAAAAACAACGACCGTACTGCCGTTAGTGGAATGGTTATTACCGGTGGCTGGATTGAAAGTATGTATTTTACACTTAATATTTTAAAGAAAGACTTTAAAAACAAACAAGCCGTAGTACAACGTGTAGGAGAACAAAAAAACACCCTTGACCATGTTATAAAATTACTTACTCCTTATTATCAAAATCCGGATATGACCGAGCTTACAGAGTTGATAGATGCAATGGTTGATTTATATCATGAATTTGAAGATATTGAAGTAAAATATACTTATGTTAAACCAACTACTGATGTGGCTAATAAAATTACTACCATAAACAGTACTACCGAAGTTAAAATTACTAATGAGCAGCTTGACATCATTACAGAAAAATTAACCGCTATCCGCCAAATGATTATTAACTAATTAAATAATAAAATAGTATATGATTCGCCAAATTACCATAACACTTGCCATTGTTGCTTCTTTGTTATGCTATAGTCAAAAAGCCTCTGCGCAATGCGACACAATTGCAAACTCGTGTTTAAAACACATGACTGCTAAATACATTAGTGATGGGCAGCATTACAGAGCCTTATTGCTCGATAAAGAAATTGCTGAATTTCAATCTACTTTTTACGGTGGTACAACCTATCGAATTGCTGCTTGTAGCGGATTAGGCGATGGAAATCTTGTATTTCGTATTTTTGACCGTGATAGAAATTTACTTTTTGACAATAGCGAACAACAGAACGCTCCTTATTGGGATTTTAAATTTGTTTCTACTTTAGATTGTACTATTGAAGCACAAATTGTTCCGGGGAAAGCTCCAAGTGGGTGTGCCGTTATGATGATAAGCTTTAAGCAATAACCTTCAATAATAAACGCCTTTATAAAAGACATTAATCGGTAAAATGATTAATGTCTTTTTTTTTTAATCGCTATTTATTATGTTTACAGTATTAAAAATAAAAATATATGAGTGAAAATATACTCAGGGCGCTGATGCAGCTCTTTGCCATAATAGCCAAGGTTGATGGTGTAAACGTAATTGGACGCAGTATTGTACAATCATTCCTAAAGCAACAGCTTAACAAAGAATTAGTGTTTGAATATATACAAGTTTTTGATAACTATATTGAATCTATTCATAAAATAAGTAAAGGAGCTGATGCCACCAAGAAACTCTCGCTCAACTCAGTTAAGGTATTAAGAATATGCTCTGAAATAAATAAAGAACTAACACACTCTCAAAAAGTAATTGTACTAATACGTTTAATTGAGTTTATTACCTCCAATGATGTTGTAAGCAATCAAGAACTTGAATTTGTTGATACTGTAGCTTCTTCTTTCAATATTGATGAAGTTGAATATCAATCATGCTTGAAATTTATCAATAGCAATGAGGCCTGCAATTTTGATTCTTCGTCTATTTTGGTAATTTGCAACAGCAAACCCGAAAAGCTTAAGGAGTCAAAATATCTGTATAGCGAAACCTTGCAAGGCCAAATAGAGGTCCTTCATATAAAGAGCGTATCAATGTATGCCTTTAGGTATTTTGGCAATCAAGATATATACCTCAATGGATTAGATATTAAGCCGGGTAGGGTTTATATTTTAACTCAAGGCTCAAGCATAAGAAGCACCAAATTGCATCCAATTTTTTACAGCGATGTGGTTAGTAGTTTTATGGAGGAGAACCAAAAAACCAAGCTCCAGTTTTTAGTAAAAGATTTAGAGTATAAATTTAGATCAGGAAAAACCGGACTACATCCTTTAAATTTTACAGAAGAGTCGGGAACACTTATTGGAATTATGGGAGGTAGTGGTGCAGGAAAATCAACCGTTTTGAACGTACTCAATGGACTTGAAAAGCCATTTAAAGGCGAAGTTCTTATTAACGGAATAAACATTCATACTGACCCAAAAAATATTGAAGGTGTAATAGGATATATTTCGCAAGATGATCTTTTAATTGAGGAGTTAACCGTATTTCAAAATCTTTTTTACAATGCCAAATTATGCTTTGCCCAATATGATGATGAGCGTATTAAGCAAATGGTTCATGATTTACTGGTTGATTTAGGCTTGTCGGAAACGGCTAATTTAAAAGTTGGGAGTCCATTAGAGAAAACCATTAGTGGGGGTCAACGTAAAAGATTAAATATAGGTTTAGAACTAATTCGAGAGCCTTCTGTTTTATTTGTTGATGAGCCTACCTCAGGCCTATCATCGCGCGACAGCGAGAATATTATGGATCTTTTAAAAGAATTAGCCTTAAAAGGGAAGTTGGTATTTGTGGTAATACATCAGCCCTCGTCAGATATTTATAAAATGTTTGACAAGTTGCTTATTCTTGATTTAGGTGGTTACCCCATTTATTACGGTCACCCGGTTGAGGCAGTTATATACTTTAAGAAACAAATAAATCATGCCAATGCTGCCGAAAGTGAATGTATAACTTGTGGAAATGTTAATCCCGAGCAGATTTTTAATATTATTGAAACCAAGGTTATTGATGAGTACGGTAATTCAACCACAAACAGAAAAATATCGCCTTTAGAATGGAATGAAGCCTATTTACGTGAGTTAAGACCCGAAGCCAAGAAAATTCATAAGGGCGATATACCTAAAAGCATTTTTAAAATACCAAATAAGTTAAAACAATTTAAGGTATTTATAACACGCGATGTTAAGAGTAAGCTTACCAATAAGCAATACTTAATAATTAATTTCCTTGAAACCCCTATTTTGGCTCTTATATTAAGCTATCTAGTTAGATTTTACAATACCGGTAGTGGGTCAGACACCTATAAATATGTAGAAAACGAGAACATTCCGGCTTATTTGTTAATGGCCGTTATTATTGCGCTATTTGTGGGGTTAACGGTAAGTGCCGAAGAAATAATACGCGACCGTAAAATATTAAAACGCGAATCGTTTTTAAATTTAAGTAAAGGAAGCTATTTGCTCAGCAAAATAGTAATTATGTTTTTTCTGAGCGCTATTCAAACTTTAACCTTTGTGCTATTAGGTAATTCCATTTTAGGTATTCATGGAATGTATACTGATTACTGGTTTATACTTTTTACCACAAGTTGTTTTGCCAATATGCTTGGATTAAATGTTTCTGCAAGCTTTAACTCGGCTGTAACTATATATATTTTAATTCCATTTTTAATTATTCCGCAATTAATACTTAGTGGTGTAATTGTAAAATTCGATAAGTTAAACCCTTCTGTTACTTCTCAAACCAAAGTTCCCATATCGGGCGAGGTAATGGCATCACGATGGGCATATGAGGCCTTGGCGGTTAATCAGTTTATGAACAATGCCTACGAGTCAAACTTTTATAAGTTTGACAAAACCATGAGTAAAGCCAGCTACAAAAAAGACTTTTACTTAGACCGACTGCTGGCCAAAGTTGACGATGCCGAAAATTTATTGAACGACCCTCAAGGGAAAGAACAATTTGAATACGATTTAAGATTGTTGACCAAAGAAATATCTAACGAACTGGCTATTCCAATTAAAAAAAATTCAATTAAACCTCATTATGATGATTTAGCAAATCTTGTTCCAGGTAAGTTTAACAAAGATGTTGGCGAGAGAACAAAAAAATACTTGAGTGACCTAAAGCAGTATTATATTAAAATGTTCAATCAAACCAATGACAAAAGAGAAAAAGTGGTAATTAAGCTTAATCAAAAAGGTAAAGATTATTTGGTTAATCTACGCCAAGACTATGACAATGACAACCTGAACGATTTATTGAAAAATAAGAGAACTACAGATCCTTTCATTGAAATTAACGATCAATTAGTGCAAAAAATAGACCCAATTTTTCTTGACCCTCCGGCAGATGGCTTTATCAGAGCTCACTTTTTTGCACCTCGAAAAGCCTTTTTGGGAAATTATTTTGATACCTATTGGGTAAATAGTTTGGTTATTTGGGGGATGAGTTTAATAATGGTTATTACCTTGTATTTTGATGTGCTTAAGAAATTGCTTGACGGGCTAGAAAAACTTTTCAGTAAGCTAAAGAAATAATTAAATAGCAATTTTTTTTGTGCTGTGTAAAATTTTATTTTAATAAAAAAAGTAATTAACTTTACCTGAGAATTTCTCATATAAATATATTCAACCCTATGAGTTTAGATAAAAAAGAGATATTAAAAGAGATTGAGGTTTTAATCAGAAGTATAAAAGTTCATTATGACAACATAGAAAACGAATATCGTATTCCAACTATTGAACTTGAATTAATTACTTCTAAAATCAGAAAACTTCACGAAAAGTCAATTATATACAATCACCTCCATTATATGGAGGAAAATGCTATTCAAAAGGCAAAGAAATCAAAAGCAGAACCATATAAAGTTTTTGAAGAAAGAATTGATAGCATTAAAGAACGAGTTGTGGAGGAAAAGAACAAGCCGGCAATTGAAGATAATGCGGAAATAGTTTCAGAATTAGAACCTGAATCTACAACAATTCACGAAGTTGCAATTACTGAATCTGAGGATAAACCAATAGCTGAGAATAAATTGCAAGATGAGACTCAAAGTATAGTAGAAATGCCTATTGAAAATCAAACAGCAGCAGAAGAAAAAACAAGTTATATCCCACCTCCTCTGGCACAAACAACGGAAAGTAACGGCAATACGGCTTCGTTAAAAGTAAACATTAAACTAGGAATAAACGACAGATTTAGATTTATTAAACATTTGTTTAATGGCAATGGTGCTGCTATGGAAAATGCCATAAAAGAACTTGAACAATGTAAAAACATACAGGAACTTTCTATTTGTGTAAATCAATTAAAAAGCAAGTTCAACTGGGATAATGAAGACGAAAATGTAACTGACTTTTTGGGGTTACTCCCATCTTAGTCTTTATCATTTTTTAGTGATACACGCTAATATTTGCCAATTAACATCAACTACCCACTTAAAGCATTTTTAATGCTTGAAATTGCGTATTTTTGCATAAACACTAATAAAAATAATTATTAATCTTAAATATATTTTATATGTCACTAATTGGAAAAAAAGCCCCTTCGTTTAATGCTGATGCTGTTATTAATGGTGGTGAAATTGTAAACAATTTCTCCTTAGATCAGTACATTGGAAAAAAGTATGTTATACTTTTTTTCTATCCTAAAGACTTTACTTTTGTTTGTCCAACTGAGCTACTCGCTTTTCAGGATGCCCTAGAAGAGTTTGAAAAACGCCATGTTGCTGTTGTTGCTTGCTCTACCGATACAGAACAATCGCACTGGGGATGGTTACAAGTAGCTTTAGACAAAGGCGGAATTAAAGGAGTTACCTACCCTATTGTTGCCGACACTACTAAAACTATTTCTATGAATTATGATGTGCTTGCCGGTGATTATCAGGTTGACGAGAATAACAACATAACTGCCAATGGCCCTATGGTGGCGTACCGTGGGTTGTTTTTAATTGATAAGAATGGTATTGTACGACATATATTAATAAATGATATGCCTCTTGGAAGAAGTGTTGATGAAGCCTTGCGTATGGTTGATGCCTTACAGTTTTTTGAAGAAAACGGTGAAGTGTGTCCGGCCAACTGGTCTAAAGGAAAAAAGGCTATGAAAGCCACTCATGATGGTGTAGCCGATTATTTAGCGAAGAAATAATAATTTGTAAAAAGAGAATATAGAGCTTAGTATTGTGCCAAAAGGAATTAACCTGGCTGAAGTATTTTGAAACAGAAAAATTCTCTTTGCAAATATGCCGGACAATTTTAATTAAGATGATTTTTTTTAAGCCGAAACATATTTTATGTTTCGGCTTTTATTTTTCCTGAATATGTCAGGTTTTAATACGGTGTAGTATTCGTAATATGAATGGTATTCTTGTTTTGCATCATGATTATGTTATAGGGATTAATCAAGTATAAAATCAAATATTCGGTGTGATTAAAAGGAATAATCAAATAAAAATAATATGGTAAAAATTATTTTTTAATCATCAACTACTTACTTGATATGTAATAAAAAGCATGAATTTATTTAATATATCATCAATATCAATAAATTACCAACACCCCTCATCATTTCTTAAAACCTGTTTTTATCAATAATTTCAATAGCATTATTTAATCTTTCTTGACCAAGACCACTTACTATATGGTAATTGCACTTATCTTTTATTAATTCGTTCTCATAAATATCAAAAAGTTCCTGACGTTTATGGGGATGTTCCCTTAAAGGGTCATATTCCCAAGGCAAGTCAATATTGCATAGTAGGTGTAATTGGTAGTGCTCCGGATTATACCATTCATTTATTTCCGGGGGTATGGTATTATACACAAAATTTGACCATACTTTATTTACTAATAGACTTGTATCACAAAACAAGAATTTTCTACATTCTGGTAATAATTGCATTTCGGCTTTAAGCTGTAAATCGGCTATTTTTACAATATCGTTTAAATTATAATTTCTATCTATTTGGGCTAAGTAAGCGCGTGCCTGTTCAGTAACCCAAGGCTCATTATAATAATGAGCTAACGATTGAGCCAACCATGATTTTCCGGTAGATTCAGGACCTACAATGGCTACTTTATATATTGCTGTTGAACTTTTTTCCATTTAAGATAGCCTATAAAAGCCAAAATTGTATATAATGCATATAGGGCAGCTGTTAGGTTTAAACCCCTGTTGATATAAATATAAACAGCAGTAGCATCAATCACTATCCATAATAACCAATTTTGTAATATTTTTTTTACCACCAACCACGTAGCCCATAAGCTAAATATAGTAACCGGTGCATCAAACCAAGGAAGTGCAGCTTTAGTGTTTTGTTCAAACCAGTATGCCGTAGCTAAAGACAATGTGCCAAAAATCAATATGCCTACAATCCATTCTTTCAAACTTAAATCGCTTACCTTTTTCTGCTTATTACTTTTATTCCAATTCACATATCCAACAATGGCCATAATAAAATAAAACACCTGCAAGCCCGACTCAATATACAGATGCGAATCAATACAAATTTTGATATAAATAAGCGAACTGAGTGCCGCAGCCAACCAACACCAAATACTTTGATATGCTGCCAGAATTAAATAAAGTAAAGCCAATACTACTGCAATAATTTCGAGTATCACCTTAGATATTATTTGTGAAAGTAAACACTACTTGGACAATTGAATTTTTTGGAAGCTGATATTGCCCGAGTTTTGATTTTGAATTTTAACCCCATAAACCCCTGCACTGAAACTGCTCAAATCAATAGCAGTCATATTATTATTTATAGTTTGAGTCTTTACCAATTCACCCATTATATTATAAACTTCAACCCTATAAGTTGCATCTTGATTGAATTCAATATTTACCAAACCATTGGTAGGATTAGGATAAAGAACAATTTCCGGATTATCGGTAATACTCGCAGTAGAACTTAAGAAATCCTGACAGGCTCCAAATACAGGGCGCATCATCCAAGACCCAACAAACTGCGTTTGAAACCAAGTACCGTTGGCCTGATAATATTGCATAAGCATAGCATTGGTATTTCGGTCTAACCCTACATTCAGCTCGGTGGCACCTATTTGTTCTATTCCAATAAAGAAATTACCTGAAATAGTTATTGGGGTGTCTAAAACATAATCAACAAATCCGTTTAACTGACCGACATACTGTGGAGCATCCGGTGCGTTTTTCCGATATAGTTCTGCTCCTGGCTTCCCGTTAGCGTCCACTTCCCATACTACAAGGGTAAACTGATTCATTTCGGCTGAATTAACCACCACAGGATTAAAATAAATTCTAATGGCACGTAAAGTATCACTATTAACGGCATTAAACTTAACAGCCATTTGTGCATAGGGCGAATTAATACCGTAGGCAGCTTCGGCACTACCATCATCATAAGCAAAACAATCACCAAATATTTGAGTGTAATACAAAGTGTCGTTATTGAGGTTGGGTTCAGAAGCTATATTTTGTATAATGCCTTTAACCTCATACCGGGCACACAAAGAGGTGATAGGAAAAGAGAAATTACCTCCGTAAAGTGGGTTGAGAATTTCATTACAAAAATTGCAACTGTTTATTATATTAGGAGCAAAATCAACATTATTTACATTTACTGAAAATAAAGTATTGTCAAAGTAATCTTTTACCCTTAAAGCATAGGTAACATTAATGGGTTGATTAAATAAATTTCTGACATAGTTCTTAAAAAAGTCAGCTTGATTTCCGGTATATTGTTTTCGAGGTATTTGCTGATATTGGCTAAACAACGACTTTCCCGGATATATCCATGTAATATCTTTTATAATGGTATCATTATGCAAGTCAATGCGCACGTAGTCAATATGCCAATGATCAAGATTTCCGCTAAGGGTGGCATAATTGGTAAATCTAAATTCAAAATCTTTATGAAAAAAAATGCTGTCTTGAATAGGTATCATTTTTCTTTTAAAAGCACTGTCAAGACCAATATTGTATCCGGCTGTTCCCCACATACGTAACCACTCTCCGTTGGCTGTCTTAAATTCCAAAGTCAGTGAATCTTCAGGTTCAGGGGCATTTCCCAATCCTGTACTTTGGTAAAAGAAACTAAAATAGACACTATCGTTAGTAGGCGATAGATTTGATAAGTTAAAAGGCACTGAGTTTAACCTGTCGGCCTTACCGTAAGCCGTTTGTACCCCAAAATTATAGGGCAGCCCTGTTGAGTCAATTCCATCGAAAGTTACCACGCCAATACTTGGAGGATTTACCGGGTAGGTATTATTCCAAAACACATTACTGTTTTTCCAATTGGCTAATCCGGCCTGTACTTTAATGTAATGCAATGTATCGGAGGTGTAATTAATTAAAGTATCATAAGGTATAAAAAAAGTATCGGGAAGTTGAGTGGTAGTATTAAAGCTAATACTATCATATACAGGCCAAAACTGTTTGCTAGATGTAATAGTATTAGGGCTAATTTTATTTTCGAAAAAAGTTAAAGTGTATGGGGTATTAGGAGTTTTTGTGACTTCATTATTAACGCTATTGTAATGAAAAGTATATGATGTATCTTTCATAAAATACATTGGCGATTGAGCCGGTAGCAACCCGTTAATACGGCAACTATGCCACACCGTATCAGACTTAGCTGAAGCCGGATAGGCATCAGGATTATAATTGGTGCTTTTTATTCGGCTAAAATCGTCCTGAAAAGGTAAATTGGTTATGGGCTGAAATATCCAAAATTGATTATTATTATCTGCATCTCTCCTAGCCTTGTTTTCAGCATTTTGCTGAGTTAAAATGGCATTGGTTTTTAAGGGAGTAATATATTCCTGTCCATAACTATTGACATATAGAAACAAGAAAGTAATAAAGATTAAAAAAGTGTAGTAGTATTTATTGTTATTCATTATTTTCATCATTAATCTCTCGCAATTTTACCGAATCTTGAGCCTGTTTTATTTTACTTGCATCTTGGGTAAAAAATAAATCAACACTACGACCCTTACTTACCTGAGCATTGTTGTAATAAGTAGGAAATTGCCTGTAAACAATAGCAGCGGTAGTATCGTTAACTGATTTATCAAATACTTCGGCCCCTATTGTTAACGAGTTTTGTTTTAATATATTGAGTGCTTCGTTTCTTTTTGAGCCTATTAAATAAGGTAAATCAATTTTTTCGCCTTTGAGGCCATCACCTAAAACCAAATCAATTTTAGATTCCAACACTACAGGGTCTCCGGGTTTTAGTTCCCTACCTTTGTATAATTGCTTTAATACTGCATCTTTTGCATAATCGGGTTCATAAATAATGTTACCCGGCACCAGACCATACGTTTCTAGGATAGATTTTGCCTGTCTATATGAAAGGTCAATCAACTTGGGCATTTTTATAGTTGGAGGATGGAAAGAATTTATGGTTAAATATACTTTTCTGTTTTGTTTAACTTCCGAACCGGGGGACGGATTTTGGTCAATCACGGTTCCTCTCTCTTTATCAGAAGAATAAACTGAATCAACAATCATAAATTTTAAATCGTATTTATTGCTCAGTTCTTTAACTTGTTGAGGCTTTAATCCGGAAACATCAGGCACTTTTACTTTTATTCCGTGTTGTGTAAAGTCTTTTAACCATAACAAAATGCCCCATATACTTATAACATATATAACTGCAATAATTGCAACATGTTTAACTATTTTCTTTTTTGATGCATTCATATGATTACAAACGGATACAAATTTAGCGAATAAATGATACTGTTTTTAGAGAAGTGCTTTTTTCAATGAAATTCTTTCAAATCCAAACTCTAATATTTTATCTATAAACTCATAAGGCATATACCCGTTAATGGCAGTTTGATGGAAAATGCACGTAGCCGGAGTCATTCCGGGCAATGAGTTAACCTCAATGAATATAACTTCTACTTTTTCGGGACTGTAAACCCTTACAAATGCGTCAATACGAGCATAACCCTCAATATTTAAAGCTAAAGCTGCCTTTAGAAAATCTTTTTTTACTAAAGCAGATATTTTTTTGGCATCTTCATTATTTAGGGCATAGCGTGCCGGAGTAATGTTTTGCCCCTGCCCTGCCAAAAATTTCTCTTCAAGCGAAAGCACTTCTCCTTCGGCCAAAGTCTCGCTAGCCTCAAAAATTTCGTATTCTATCTCCTTATTTTCGTTATAATGAGTTAACAAGCCTCCTGTAATTTCTATGAAGTGGGCTGCTCCTTTTGCACTTATCAATTCTTCAATTAGAAACTCTTTTTTTTGTGGAAACTCTTCATTGATTTTTAATTTCAATTTCTCTGCTGCCGATTCGTTCAAGCATAAATCGTTTCTAAAAATTAACAATGCAAAGGCTTCTAACTCGTTTCGATTTTTAATCTTTTTTACGGCACTGCTGCAACCATCGTCAACAGGTTTAGCTATAAGCGGATACCCAATGTTTTTCTCAATATTATCTATTACACTTTCTTTTTGAAGATTCCATTCTGTTTCATTAACCATTAGGTGTTTAGCTGTGTGTAAGCCCGATTGATGTAAAATATTATTAGTTAGATATTTATTTATGGTTGTTTGCGAACTTTGTACCCCACTACCGTTGTACGGTATTCCTAACTCATCTAATTTTTGTTGTACTGCTCCATCTTCACCCGGGCGACCATGTAGGGCTATAAACACAATATCGGCCATGTTCTTAAGTGAGGTGTACTGTATTTTTTCAGGCTTCTTTACTTCCAAATCACCGGTAAAGAGTCGTGTCAGTGGCCTTGCTTCTTCTTTAAGAGCAGTAATAAATGGATGTTCTTGATAATGGATTACTTTTTCTTTAATATCATCGGCATTGTCCTTCAACAAAATATTTACCGGTAAGGTATATAATATATGCTCGTTGCTGTTACCTGTTAAGAATATTGGAATAGGTAAATATTTTTCGGACGAAAAAAGTTTTTCATAAATATTTCTACCACTCTCCACTGAGATATGTCTTTCACTACTGTATCCACCCATTACAACGGCAACCTTTATTTTATCGTTAGAGTGGCTGTGTTGTTGTCTAATATTTTTCAATAAATCAAGATATTGTTTCATGATTCTATCCTGATTTTTATTGGACAAGCTTCTTTTCTTTAATGAAGTAGAGATTATAAAGGTGAGAAATTGAGATGGATTTAAACCAATCTCAGCCGCCTGATGAAAGAAAAAGGAAGAGGGCATCATGCCCGAAGTAGTGTTGGGATCATTTAAAAATATATTGCCTGAATTGTTTATAAAACCGTCAATGCGGGCATATACGTCAAAACGTAGAGTTTTAAAGAGTTTCTTACAATGGTGGCTTATTTCATTTATCTGTTCTAAAGGTAAGTTAATAGGTGTAATTTTACGTGCTAAACCCGGCAAATATTTACATCTATAATCAAATAAATCTTGTCCTTTTCTTATTTCGGTGGGCGGCAGTGCAATTAACTGTTGCTTATTATCCTGATAATGCTCAACCACAATACAAGAAAACTCACGGCCTTCAATGAATTCTTCGATAAGTACTTCATGCTCGCCATCAAGCGCTTCAATAACTGCAAGCGTGTTATGGTTCAAAATATTGTTTAACTCGTTCAATAAATCTTCAGGATGTAGAATTATTTTCTCTTCTGTTAGTTCATTATTCATAAAGCCGGACAATAGTACAGGCATACCTATACCTTCCCTAATATCGCTCCACTGTCTTACTTCTTCTACTCTCTGAGACATCTCTTTGTGTTTCCATTGTTCAGCCTCCAATTCAATTCTGAAAAAACTCTTATTGACAGCCTTACAAAATCCATCATAATCACTATTCTTTAGAATACTTATACCTATAGAGGAGCCTTGTGTTGGAGCTTTTATGACTAAGGGGAATTTAACTTTCTGTGCAACACGATGAAATATTTCGGGGCGATTGTTTTTTGTCCATTCTTCTTTACTGATGGTGGTATAAGTAGGGCCATTAAACCCTGCCTCAGCCATCAGTTGCTTTTGTATAATTTTATTAATGCCTACCGATGAAGGGAAAATTCCGGAGCCGGAATACGGGATTCCGTAATAATCAAACAACCCCTGTATAGTTCCATCTTCACCATAAGGGCCGTGCAGACACAAAAAAGCAAAATCTATTAAGTTTATTAACTTATCGGGTGGAATTGTTTTCCCAATCCCTTCAGCCATTTTCTCAGCTTGCTTGTCGGTAGATTTTATCAAACTTTCGGCATAAACCTGATAATGATTGGGACTATTGCTAATAAACGATACAGGCGGGTAAAAATCACGAATACTTCCTTTGTAAATATACTCCCAATTAAGTTGAATAAAATTTCCAAAACTGTCAACAAACAATGGAATTGCTTCAAAGAGCGATTTATTCAGATTATCATACACAGTTCTGCCTCCGGCAAAAGATACTTCGCGTTCGCGCGAGAAACCGCCAAACACAATTCCTATCTTTAATTTCATAGTTAAGTTTTAGTTTAATATACATAACAAAAATAAGCCGTAAAAATTACTTTTTTACGGCTTAAACAACTTAACTTTAACAATGTAATGTTAAATAACTTTTAACCCATTTAAATAGGTTACTAATTTTTTGAAGGCAATATAGCGATGACTGATTTGATTTTTTAGATAAGAGTCCATCTGGGCAAAAGTTATATCAAAACCTTTAGGTTTAAATACAGAATCGTACCCAAAGCCATCATTACCAATAGGTTCATGGGTAATTTCGCCCTCAATGGCTCCTTCAAAAAATATGGTATCGCCTTTATATACCAAACAAATAACGGCCCGAAACTGAGCTCTGCGGTTGCTTTTACTTTTCATTTTTTCAAGCAGGAATTTGATATTATCGGTATCACTTTTTTGTTCTCCCGCAAAACGTGCACTATACACTCCAGGCAATCCATTCAGGGCATCAACTTCAAGTCCCGTATCATCGGCAAAACAATTTTTCCCGAAAAGACCATAAATGTGAGTGGCCTTTATTTGAGCATTGGATTTTAAATCCAACCCGTTTTCTGCAATATCTTCATTAAATCCCAACTGATCAAGACCTATTAACTGTATTCCCGAAGTAAGCATGTCCTGAACCTCAATAACTTTATTCAAATTGTGGGTGGCAAAAACCAGTTCCATTATATTTTAATTCAATTAAACAATGAGAAATACGACCTGAAGAAATTTGTTATATTAAATAAACAAACTATGTGCCATATTTAATGCAATTATATAAAATATCTATTTAATTGTAGTTAAAAAGAGGCTAAATACGAAATATAGCATAATTAAAGCTATAAATAATCAAAATAGCAAGACAAATCAAGCAACTATTTGAATACACTTTGGAAATTTCAAGAAAAAAAATAATGCTAAGTGAGGTTTAATATAGAGTTGTTATTATAAGCTGCCTTTTGCCTAAATATTTATTCTTACTAGCTCACAATCACATTACTACAAAGGAGAATTAATACTTGTGGTGCTTATTATTATGATATATTTTTATTCGTTGTCAGAATACTAATGACTATAACATTCAAAAAACTTTTTAAAACAAAGAATTATAAATATAAACGTATGAAAATAGATTTAAGACTGTAAAAAGCAAATAGAAATTAATCACTAAAAAAAACAGAAACCTACAACTGACTAAGTAATTACACTTTCCACTCCACTATTTATAAATCTACATAATATTTTTTTGCAACAGCGCTATTGAATCAGTTTAGCTGAGTAAAGTTGATGTTTCATTCAACCTGCCATAGACCCACAGTAACAGGATTAAATAGAAGCAGATCACGGTTTAATCTTTATATGTTGATTCCCTTTGAAACACATATTTTTAGCAGAGTATTCCTGTCATGGGTAATTCATAATTTAGCTATATTTGTATTGTGAAATATTACTTTTCAATAGTTTTTCTCTTACTATTATTTTCTTGCAACAACAAGCAAGAAAACAAACAACAGCAAATTATTACTCCTAAGGTGGTAGTAACCAAAGGCTATGTAGTACCCAAAGACAGCATGGCTGAACCAAAAGTTGTTTTTGTTGATGAAAGCAAGCTCGAAAAGATTCCCGTTGGCAAGCCCAAAATTGTACCTACTAATTTAAATGTGCATCCTGTAGGCATCCCAAAAATTGTATTAGCAGGCACACCACGCATTTGCACCCCCGGGCAAGATACTTTTCTGCTCCCAAAAACAGTACCTGCCATCGATAGTCCTTTTGTTGCCGGCATACCCGAAACTGTTATAGCTAAAGATATGGCTAACAAAGACCAAAACCCCCAAAACTTTAGCACTTATGGTAAACTACAAGGTTTAAAACAAGGCACTATAAGATGTATGCTGCAAGACAAATCCGGAAACCTTTGGTTCGGCACAGATGGCGGAGTAAGTAAGTATGATGGGAAATCCTTTACTACTTTTAGCGATAAAGAAGGCCTTGCAAACAATGCTGTTTTGAGTATATTAGAAGACCAAAGCGGAAACCTTTGGTTCGGCACATTTGGCGGAGTAAGTAAGTATGATGGGAAATCCTTTACTACTTTTAGCGATAAAGAAGGGCTTGCCAACATTACTGTTTTCTCGCTGTTAGAAGACCAAAGCGGAAACCTTTGGTTCGGCACCCGCTTTGGGATTAGTAAGTTAACACCATCAAAATCAATTGAAATTAATGACAAAATCAAGTCAAATACCTTAACCAAACAAGATATTATTTTTAAAAATTACACCTACGCAGAAGGTTTTTTAGGTATAGGTGTAAATGCCGGTAAAACCATGTTACAAGCTAAAGATGGTACTATATGGATAGGAGCAAAAGATAGACTCACAGCAATGCACCCTGAGAATATGCTACCCGACTCCATTGCTCCCAATATACAATTAACTACTATTGAGTTGTTTAACGAAAATATTGCTTGGAATAATTTAGAAAACAAAAAAGATAGTACACTTACTCTAGGCAATGGCGTAAGCGTTAGTGATTTTAATTTTGATGGCCTAACTAAATGGTATTCTTTACCTGAGAATTTAAGTTTGGCGTATAATAATAACTACCTCACCTTCAACTTTATTGGTATAACCATGAACCAACCAAAAAATGTAAAGTACCAATACATGTTAGAAGGTATTGACGAAAACTGGAGTGTTATTACCAACAAATCATTTGCATCCTATGGCAATTTGCCTCACGGCTCTTATACCTTTAAAGTAAAAGCCATGAATAGCGAGGGTTTTTGGAGTGCGCCTTATGAATATAAATTTACCATTCGCCCACCTTGGTGGAAAACGTGGTGGGCTTATTCATTATATACCTTGTTTGCAATTTCTATGATTTTTTTAATTGTATGGTGGAATGGAAGAAGATTACGAGCGCGAGCAGTTGAATTAAAAGTTAAAGTGAATGAGGCAACTTTAGAAATAAAAGAACAAAAGCATTTGATTGAAAAAAAACATAAGGAAATTACCGATTCTATCAATTACGCAGAACGGATTCAGAGAGCTTTACTCGCTAGTAAGAAATTGTTAGATGAAAATTTAAGCGATTATTTTATAATGTTCAAACCAAAAGATGTTGTAAGTGGAGATTTTTACTGGGCTGCTTCAACAGGCTCAGCAACCCAAAGTAATTTTTTATTATGTATTGCTGATAGTACGGGACACGGTGTCCCGGGCGCCATTATGAGCATCTTGAATATTGCATACCTCGAAAAATCAGTAGAGGTAGAAAAGTTATCTCTGCCAAATGAAATATTAAACCATACACGAACTAAAATTATAGAAACACTTAAAAAAGATGGAAGTGCCGAAGGAGGTAAAGACGGCATGGATGGAAGTTTATTAAGTTTTGATTTAAAAAATAATAATTTAAGTTGCTCATCGGCTAATAATCCCGTTTGGATTATTAGAGAGAATAAATTAATTGAAATAAAAGGCGACCGGTTCCCGGTTGGTAAACATGACAGAGATAAGGAACCGTTTACGCTTCATACATTTGACTTACAAAAAGGAGATGTTGTTTATGCACTTACCGATGGTTTTGCTGACCAATTTGGCGGAGAGCGTGGAAAAAAATTTAAGTATAATCAATTACAAGAATTATTGTTGTCAATAGCTCATGAACCAATGTCAGCTCAAAATCAAAAATTAAATGATGTTTTTGAAAACTGGAAAGGAAACCTTGAACAAGTAGATGATGTAACGGTTGTAGGCATCCGAGTTTAGGTTTGCAAATAGATGGAAGAAATTTACTTTTCAGTAGTGTTGTTGTCCGAAGGATGATCATTCAGACAATGAGTAATATTGTCAGTCTGATTCGTCCTATTAATTTTAAACAACTTTAAAAAGCTTTTTAGTCAAAGTATGTTTGCGGTAAGTTAAAAATTTAAGGTCGCAAATAACTTTATACAGCTTATAGGAAGTCTAAAATAATAGGCAAATTCTTGTACGATTGCGTGAATACACCTATTTAAACTTAACATTCAACCAGTTGAATACCTGGTGCTTCTCTCCTACCTTATTGCCAACTTCCACTAAAATAGTTATGAAGTTTAAAAGGAGTGTAAGATTAATATTTTATTCCTTTCGTTATGACCATTGATTGACAATTGCCATAAAAAAATCCCAACCTGTATAAAAATAATGCGGTGGTCGGGATTTATTTATAACTGAATAATAAATTACTTTATAAAATATTCAAGAAACTATTTATTATTGATAAGTATCAGTTTTTGCGAGTAGTTATGTCCTCCTCCTATAATGTTTATATAATAAATACCTGAGCTTTGATTTGATAAGTCAACTTGATAAAGGCCTGGTTTTTCAATAAACACGTCCTTAATAATTTGTCCTAAATTATTATAAACATTTAGGCTAATCTTATGATTAATATTGGTAATATTCACATTAAAAACATCGTTAGCAGGGTTCGGATAAACTGAAACATCAGGACTAATATATGATTTTTGAATACCAACAGCAGTAGAGGTGCAAATTTCTAACCCCCATGAGGTAAGGCTTCCCCCATCTGAATTATAATTATCAGTTACGGATAATGTCCATGTACCATTTGCATCTTCGCCATTAAAGACACTTAAAGGTGATTGCGGTTTATAGGTATTGCCATCGGTTGGCGGACATGGAATTGTGTTATAATCGTTTGAAGCGCTATCGTCAAAATTAATATTAAAATTATTTTCATTTCCACATATTTGCGTAATCAAAGAAACTTCTGTTCCCTGAGGGCTTTTTACTTTCATAGTCAAATCCCAGATATAAGTATGAGTTCCAATTAAATTGACAACATTTACATCGGTAATTACGCCCGAATTTAAAGAGGCTAATGTAGAACTGATAGTGGTTACCTGATTATTTGGAATACCTTTTGGCACATCAATACTCATGTCAGAACTACAACTATTGGTAACAAAATAGTTGGCCGGGCTAAAAGAAGAAGCCCCACATGAACTGTAGGCCTTTACCCTCCAATAGTATGATGTGCTTGACAATAATCCGTTTATGGCGTAATTAGTGCTTGTTAGGGCATTGGCCGTTAATACAATATTTAAAAACGAGGCATCGGTAGCTACTTCCAAATCAAACATAATACCGCTATTCACCAAGTACGACCATGTAAGCACGGTATTGGTGTTTTCAATAGAACCGTTAACAGGCATTAATAATGTTGCAGGTGCAGGGTTAGGGTTTAATACAGTTAAAGTAGCGCTAATGTTTTGTGTAACCGTGGCTGATGTACCGGTAATAGTGATATTATAGGTGCCAAACATGGCAGGTGTTAGCCCCGAAATAGTCATTTGTACCGGTGTGCCATTATTTACCACTGTTGCGGGATTAAAAGTAACAGTTGAACCAGCCGGATTTCCACTAGCTGAAAAGGTGGTAGGCTCATTAAATCCTAAATAGGTATTATAGGTAAAGTTGTATATAATATTATCGGGAGGGCACACAGATTGGTTGTTATTACTCATGTTTAAAGTAAATTCAGAAGACTGAATATTGATAAAGGCATCATTTAAATCAAAAAATACATTGCCTGCACCTCTAACCATAACTCGGCCGAAAGAGGTGGAAACACTTGGCACGGTTATAGTTGCAGAACCATTATTGGGCACATTTGAAGCTAATATAACAGGATAAGTATAACCACTATCGGTTGAAAGATATATATTCACATTGGAACAGTTAACAGGATTTGCAGTTGTTCCGGCAACATCCCAGGTAATGGTTTGTGAGGTTCCGGCATTCCACGAAACAGGGGTATTTTGGGAAGTTACAACAAAAGGGCCGGCATTCCCGGTAACGGTTATTTTCATTAAGTCTGATGCCGTTTGTCCTCCGTTTACATCATTATCTCTGACCACAAATGAGAAGTTCATAGTACGGGCTACTGATGGTGTAACTTCCCAAGTGTTTGACAGATTGTTTCCTAATAGAGTAAGCATATTAGGCATATATCGGTTAGGTGAAGTGCTTGGCGACAAAGCACGATAAAGCGGACCAACACTATAGGTGGCCTGTGGCGCACCATTGCCGGGAGATTGTTGAGGATCGTTTTGACTCCAACTGTAAGTTAATGAAGCATTGCCATCGGGGTCATTGCCTATACCTTCTAATACATAAGCTGTGCTTTTTGGTATAGTGTAATCAGGTCCTGCATTAGCTGTTGGAGGTTGGTTGGTTAATACGGTAAAAGTTGCACAAGTACTGTTTCCTGCTTGAATATTGTCTGAAAGATCACGGATATTTACATAATTAAAGTCATCATCGCTATGTGCCTGAACATTGCTACTACAAATACCTGCATAACCCATAATTGAACTTCCGCTGGCCGGCTCTACTTCGGTTTGACCGCTTCCGCTTCTCGAACATGTATTCATTATATGATAACCTCCAAACTGATGTCCCATTTCATGAGCTACATAATCAATATCAAATGGATCGCCAGTAGGATTGCTGCTACCTGTATAACCGCGTCCTTTGTGTTGATTGTTTTGGCTGGTGCTTGTACATACGCATGATATACAACCTGCGTTACCTCCACCACTGGTATTAAAATTGTGACCAATATCATAATTATTAACGCCAATAGCTGCATCAATAGTTTGGGCTGTTTTAGTGTTCCACTCGTTATTCCAAGGGTCGCTATTGGTATTTCCGTAATAAATCAATAAGTCATTATTAGGAACAAATTCTAAGGTAATAGCCAAGTCGCGTTCATAAACACCGTTTACACGGTTTATAGTGATTGCCATTTGTGCCTGAATATTGGCTACTTGGTTGCTACTTCCGGCAAAAATATTTCCGTATTCGGCTGTACATGATTGTGCTAATCTGAATTTACGCAATTTTTGATCATCAGTATTGTGTACTTGTCCTGCAGATGGACCGCTTCTGAGTGAGAGTAAATCAATATTATCTTCAGTTAAACATTCAAAAGACTGTTGGGTTCCATGCAATGACTTTTTATTATAAACAATGTAGTATTGTAAGTCGGTTGTGTAAGGATCGGTATAATATGTACTTGTTTTTCCCGATATAGTCATGGTATGTAAGCCAAACTGAGTAATGCTAAAACGCATAGTGGCGGTTGGATCATCAATCCCTTGTGCGCAATAGGTTTTTATCATAGGGTATTTGGCAGCTAAATCAGGGTGCATAATAGGTGATTCCATTACACGAAACTGCTCAAAACCTCCATTAGCATTAGGGAATTCAATAATTACATTTGACAAGCCATTAAATTGCCCACGAACAGGAGCATTAATTAATTGTTGTTGTAGCTGGTGTAAATTAAGCTTATAATAATATGCCTGTGTTGGAAAAGAGTTTCTTCTCACTTTAGGCAAATCACTTACTGAATTATTATCGGTTCTTTGCCATAACATACTAGCGTTTTGAGCCTGTACGAAAGTACTCAATAGAACCATTACAAATAAGGAATGTACAAAAATTCTCATATAATTTTATAGTTTGATATACAAGTATATAGAATAATTTTACGGCTAACAAACACCTAAAATGGTTTTAATACATCTTAACATAATTTAAAAATTTCATAAACCCAACTTTAGAAATTACAAAATATTGGGATAGGGCAATAAAAACCGATAGAATAAGGTGCTATAGTATTATCAAAGCATTTTAATAAAAAAATGTTAATAAAATAACTGCAATATCTTTTGTGATAAAAATGTTTAGTAGTTTTAATTCTTTAAACCTTAAACAAATATGAAAATAAAACATCTGTGGATTGTAGCATTTTTCCTAGGTTCACAACTTACTTTAGCCCAAAATCATTTTTGTTCTGATGCAAAAATAAAACGCTTCAATAAAAGTCGTTCTCTGAATCAAAGGTCAGCACAGAGCAGCTCGGTAGCTTTTCAGGAAAACAATTACGATTTAAAATTTTACCATCTTAATATAAATGTTGAGCGC
Source organism: Bacteroidia bacterium (assembly GCA_020845635.1). Classification (GTDB taxonomy): domain Bacteria; phylum Bacteroidota; class Bacteroidia; order UBA4408; family UBA4408; genus CAIKXD01. The sequence continues at coordinate 6,557 of JADLFI010000026.1, read as the reverse complement.
AATACCAAATTTGTTAGTGGCAATGTAAAAAGCATAGCCACAGTAACCTCTCAGGCACTGGATACTTTTGCATTTGTATTACATCAAAACCATACAGTTGATTCGGTTTATATAAATGGAACAAAACAAAATTTTAACCGTTATGATAGTTTGGTGTTAGCCTCAACAGGAGCTACCTTAGCACAAAATCAATTGTTTGAAGCCATAGTATATTATCATGGCACCTGCCCTACCGGAGGCGGAGCTGCGATAGGCGATGGCTATAATCATGACCAATCGCCATCATGGGGTAATGAAGTAACTTGGTCACTAAGCGAAGCCGATTGTGCTTATCATTGGTTTCCGTGCAAACAAAGTTTAAGAGATAAAATAGATTCTGTATGGGTATTTGCTACCACCGACTCAACCAATATGGTAGGTTCAAACGGATTACTTACCAATGTAGTTACCATCGGAAATAAAAAGAGGTATGAATGGAAAAGCAACTATCCTATTGATTATTACCTAATATCGGTATCAACTGCCAAATACAAACCATATATTTTATACGCAAAACCTACCTGGCTTCCAAACGATTCAATCATGATTTTGAATTATATTTATGATAATGCCATAAATAATAATAACTGGGTAAATAGCCAAAAAGTTACTTTAAACAAAATAGTACCAACTTTTGAACTGCAATGTAATTTATTCGGAATGTATCCTTTCAAGAATGAGAAATACGGGCATTGTATGGCACCGTTAGGCGGAGGTATGGAACACCAAACCATGACCACCTTAGGCTTTTTTGATTTTGAGATTGATGCGCACGAATTAGGACACCAGTGGTGGGGCGATCACGTAACTTGTTCGTCTTGGAAAGATATTTTTATAAATGAAGGATGGGCAAGTTATACCGAATATTTGTGTCATCAGTACTTAGGCTCCATATCCGGCACTACAGCTTCGCAAAAAATGCAAGATGTTCACAATAGTGTTATGTCGCAGCCCGGTGGCAGCTCTTATATTTCTGATGCTGACTCTGCCAACGCCAATGTTATATTCAACTCAAGGTTAACTTATGATAAAGGTAGTGCCATATTACACTCATTAAGATACGAAATTGACAATGACTCTGTGTTTTTTCCTGCTATCAGAGCTTTCCAGAACGCCTATGCTTATAGTACGGCAAGTGTAGTTCAGTTTAAAGATTTTATGGCCAATTATTCGGGAATTAATTTTGATCAATTTTTTAATCAATGGTACTATGGCGAAGGATATCCAACATTCTCCTTAGTATGGAATCAGGTAAACAATGTTTTCTTTCTTAAATCATCGCAAACAACTTCTATGCCCAATTCGGTGCCTGTATTTATGACTCATGTTGATTATAAAATTATCCGAACCGGCCTACCCGATACCATTATCAGATTGTATCATGGACAGGCAATAGAAAATTATATGTTACCTATACAAGGTAACATTACCGGTATTTCTGTTGATCCCAACAACTGGATATTAAACAAAATAGGAACTATAGTAAAAGATGTTACTTTAAATGTAACAGGCCACAATTCAACAGAGTTATCTATATTTATTGGGCCTAACCCAAGTTCTGATATTTTGAATATATCTGCTAATCTTCCTGAGTCTTATTCGGTTGAAATTAGTGATATGAATGGGAAGATTGTATTAAACAATAGCATAAACAAGTCTAAAAGCTTTGATATTAGTAATTGGGCAAACGGTTTGTACAATATTAAGGTTACTGATGCCCATAACAATACGGTAAAAAGTACCAAGCTTTTAAAAAATTAATTATCTATAGTATTCTGCTGAAAGTGTAAATTATATTGTTAAAGGCAAAAGCAATTTGATCAAAAAAAATATCTTTGCACACTTATTTAAGTTTATGTTTTCAAAAGCTTGCGAATACGGAATTAGAGCCGCAATTTTTATTGCCGAACAATCTTTATTAAATAATAAAGTAAGCAAAGTAGTTATTGCCAAAGCTATTGACAGTCCGGTTGAGTTTACCGCCAAAACCTTACAAATATTGACTAAAGCCGGTATAGTTAACTCCGACAGAGGTCCACATGGAGGTTTTTATTTTAATCAAAATCAGTTACACAGTATTTTTTTAAGCGATATTGTTAGCCTTATTGACGGCAATGGCATTTATGAAAACTGTGGCCTTGGGTTAAAAGAATGTAGCGAAGATCAGCCCTGCCCTGTGCACAGTCAGTTTAAGGCAATTAGAAGTAATTTAAAGAAAATGCTAGAACATTCTTCATTATACGATTTGGCTATTGGATTGAAAGCTAAAGAAACTTTTCTAAAAAGATAATACCCTTTCTTTTTGATTTAAGTAGTTCATAAAACCGAACTTTAAACAATTGTTTACAGATATAAAAAGTGCATGCTTAAGTCGTAAACAAAAAAACGCAAAGAATAAAAGCCCGAGTAGCAATTGAAATTTGATATGCTGTTTGAATTAATTAAATACATACGGCTAAATAGAGTAAACAGCGTGAAAGAAAAAATCATTTTTAGCTCACACCCATAAAAACATTCAACATAAATAAGTATTGTTTATATTTGCCATTTAATATTAAAGACTATAACATTTTATGTCCATACAAAAAATACTTGTTACCGGAGGCACAGGATATATTGGTTCGCATACCATTATAGAGTTGCAAAATAAGGGATTTGAGGTAGTTATTATTGATAGTCTTAGAAATTCATACCAACAGGTAATTCAACAAATAGAAAAAATTAGCGGTAAAAAACCATCTTTTTATAATATTGATTTATGTGATAAAGCATCGCTATTCAATTTTTTCGAGAAAGAAAAAAATATTGAAGCGGTTATTCATTTTGCGGCACTCAAAGCAGTAGGCGAGTCAGTTGAAAATCCTTTGTTGTATTATAATAACAACATGCTTTCATTGCTTAATTTGGTAGAAGGAATGAGTAAATATCAAATTCCATATTTGGTTTTCTCTTCTTCCTGCACAGTTTACGGACAGCCCGATATGCTGCCTGTTTCGGAAACTGCACCATTAAAAAAGCCCGAATCGCCCTATGGTCATACAAAGCAAATGGCCGAACAAATACTAACTGATGTAACCCATGCTATGCCCATAAATGTAATTTCGTTGCGGTATTTTAATCCAATTGGAGCACACGACACAGCCCTTATTGGCGAATATCCAATGGGAGTGCCCAATAATTTGGTTCCAATGATTACTCAAACAGCAGTAGGTATCAGAGAGAAATTATTAGTGTACGGAAACGATTATAACACTAAGGACGGAAGCTGTGTGAGAGATTATATTCATGTGGTGGATATAGCAAAAGCGCATGTTATTTCTATAGAAAGACTATTAAACAAAAAGCACAAAAAAGCCTATGAAGTTTTTAACTTGGGTACAGGTACAGGTTTTACTGTGTTGGAAACCATTCAAACTTTCGAAAAAGTAAGCCAAGTAAAGCTTACCTACGAAATTACCGGACGCAGGAGTGGAGATGTAGAGAAAGTATATGCCGACACCAAACTGGCTAATGAAGAGTTGGGTTGGAAAGCTGAACGAGACCTTGAAAATATGTTGAGTACCGCTTGGCAATGGCAATTGCAACTAAAAGAAAACAATATTTTAATATGAATAAAGCACAAAAAAAAGTATTAGTTACCGGAGGTGCCGGATTTATTGGCTCGCATGTTGTGCGTAGAATGGTCAATAAATACCCCGAATATCAAATAATAAATCTTGACAAATTAACCTATGCCGGAAATCTATCCAATTTAAAAGATATAGAAAACAAAGCCAACTATACCTTTGTAAGAGGAGATATTACTGACGCTATATTTATTGATAAACTTTTTGAAGAATATTTGTTTGACGGAGTTATTCATTTGGCTGCCGAATCGCATGTTGACCGCAGTATCAGTAATCCTTTAGAGTTTGTACAAACCAATGTATTAGGTACTGTCAATTTACTTAATGCTGCACGTAAATTATGGAAATTCCAGTCCGAGCAAGGAAAAACAAACTTCCGATTTTACCATATTTCTACAGATGAAGTTTACGGCTCCTTAGGTGCTGAAGGTTTGTTTACCGAAGATACTCCTTACGACCCACATAGCCCCTACTCTGCCAGCAAGGCCTCATCCGACCACTTTGTGAGAGCCTACTACGATACCTACAAACTGCCCACTATTATTTCTAATTGTTCTAATAATTACGGTTCTTATCATTTTCCCGAAAAGCTAATTCCATTAGCCATTAATAACATTAAAAACATGAAACCCATACCGGTTTATGGAAAAGGTGAGAATGTAAGAGATTGGCTTTTTGTTGAAGACCATGCTGCCGCTATTGACCTCATTTTTCATCAAGGAAAAATTGGCGACACCTACAATATTGGAGGTAATAACGAATGGAAAAATATTGAATTGATTCATTTATTATGTAAAATAATGGATAATAAACTTCATCGCACAGAGGGAACAAGTGCAAGTTTAATTACCTTTGTAAAAGACCGTGCAGGACACGATTTAAGATACGCCATAGACTCAAGTAAATTACAAAAAGAACTAAACTGGAAGCCAAGTTTGCAGTTTGAAGAAGGATTAGAAAAGACAGTTACCTGGTATCTTGACAACGAAGAATGGTTAAACAATGTTACTTCGGGGGCCTATATGGAATATTACAATGAACAATATGTTAGGCGTTAGTTTTTGATTTTATGTATAAAGAAGCGTTTCATACTCAGGAAATAAATAAACTGAATTTTTTAGTTACCGGTGGTGCCGGCTTTATTGGCTCTAACCTGGTTGAGTATTTATTAACACACCAAGCAGCCCGTGTAGTTGTTTTAGATAACTATGCTACCGGCTTTGCAGCAAACTTAGAGTCGTTTAAACAATATAAGAACCTTGAAATTATTGAAGGTGATATTTGTTCTATAGAGGATTGTATAAAAGCCTGTAAAAATATTGATTATGTTTTGCATCAAGCTGCATTAGGCTCGGTACCACGTAGTGTTGAGAATCCAATTGCAACTAACAAAGTAAATGTTGATGGTTTTTTGAATATTCTTGTAGCCGCACGCGATGCTAAGGTTAAACGTTTTGTATATGCCAGTTCATCATCGGTATATGGCGACAGTAAAACTATGCCTAAAGTTGAGTCGCAAATCGGGAAACCTTTATCGCCCTATGCTGTAACCAAGTTATTAAATGAGTTGTATGCCGATGTTTTTTCTAAAACTTATCAAATGGAAATCATAGGGCTGCGTTATTTTAATATTTTCGGGCCTCGCCAAAATCCGTCAGGACCGTATGCTGCCGCCATTCCTTTATTCATGGACGCTTTATTATCTGATAAAAATGCTTATATTAATGGCGATGGTGAACAAACCAGAGATTTTACCTTTGTAAAAAATGCCGTTGAAGCCAATATCAGAGCTTTATTTGCTACGTTAAAGCCCGGAGATCCGATAGTTTACAATGTTGCCGTATCCGACCGTATTTCAATAAATAAACTATACAATACTTTGAAAACCGTGTCCGGCTCTCAAAAAAATGCCGTTCACCGTGGAGAACGACCCGGAGATATCCGCGACTCATTAGCCGATATCTCCTTAGCACAAAGATATTTGAATTACAATCCGCAAATTAGAGTTGAAGAGGGTTTAAAAATTACTTTCGACTGGTTTAAAAATGAATTCTATAACCATCAATAAGCATGAACATTTTTAGAAAAATATTTGGTTCAAAACCCAAGTTACCACCTGTTGATATTGCCAATCTAATAAAAACAGATATTCACTCACATCTTATTCCGGGTATTGATGATGGTTCAAAGTCTTTGAATGAAAGTATTGATTTAATAAAAAAATTTAAAGAGTTGGGCTATAGTAAGTTAATTACCACTCCACACATTATGAGCGACTATTATAGAAATACCCCGGAAATAATAAAGAATGGCTTAGTTGTGGTTGAGGAGGAATTGAAGAAGCAAAACATTGATATGAAAATGAATGCTGCTGCCGAGTATTATTTAGACTTTGAATTTAGAGAAAATATAAAGGAAAAAAACTTTATTACCTTACCACAAAACTACTTGTTGATGGAAGTTAGTTACTTAAATGAACCTGATAGTATTGATGAAACAATTTTTGAATTGCAGACCTCCGGGTATAAGGTTATTTTAGCACATCCCGAAAGATATCCTTTCTGGTATAATAACTTGGGGCGATATGAATCGCTTAAAGATAAAGGAGTTTATTTACAACTTAACATCAACTCATTAACCGGATATTACACACCAGGAGCACGAAAAACTGCCGAAAAATTAATTGATGCCGGTTGGATAAGTTTTATTGGAAGTGATTGTCATGGCATACATCACCTTAACTTTTTAGAAAGTGTTCTTACCGACCCATATTTGCATAAGCTTGTAGAGTCCGGAAAGCTATTAAATCACACTCTTTAATGTTTTATTATTATTGCTTGTTAATAATAACCTTTTGCAAATAGCTTTGTTTTTGGTTGTTTATTTTCACAT
>JADLFI010000025.1 GCA_020845635.1 Bacteroidia bacterium | reverse complement strand
TAACTCATAAATAGACGCAATTATACAAAATTCTTATCAAAACCAAAAGTAATATTAAATATTTTTATAATAATATGGTTATGAGGCCATAAGATAAATTGATGTTAATACGTAAAATAAATAATTAATTGCGTATTTTATGTATCTTCTATTTGTATATTTTTATAATTATTCAAAATACGCATGAAGTAGTTTGCTCATTTTTTAATGGGCTGTTTGGCAAAATGTGTATTATTGATTATGATAGGTTCTGATGTTTTTGTGCTACAAAATATACCAAAAGGGTTGTAATCTTTCTCTATAATTTATTCCCCTATTATTTTTAGCTGCAAGTAATGATTTATTACCTTAGTTAAGCTCCTTGCTTATCTTTGTAAAGTTTCTTTGTTTATAGAGTATAACCGGTTTAATCCAAATTTTAACTGTTTGGAGGTATATTCAGGGTAGTTAGTTAAAAGCTAACTTTAATGATATTTATTGTTTCGTAGTTAAATTGTTATCTATTTAGTGAATAAAAGAGCTGTGTAATCTCTATCCTATTTAATTTTTAGAAGTTTCTTGGCAATTTTTCCTTCAATAGACAACATAATTGAAGGTAATAATAACAAATTGGTACACATTGCTACAAGTAACGTTACTGACAGTAAAATACCCAGGGTGGCTGTACTGCCAAAATCAGACAATGCAAAAATAAAGAAACCTACAAAAAGTATTACATTGGTATAAATCATACTGCGCCCTGTTTCAATAATAGTGGCTTTAATAGCTCCCAAATAAGTTTGATTCTTGTTTTGTAACTCTTGCCTGAATTTTGAGAGGAAGTATATTGTTCCATCACTTGAAATACCAAAGGCAATACTAAAGATTAATATAGTGGAAGGCTTAAAACGAACTCCCAGAAATCCCATAATACCGGCTGTTATAACAAGCGGAATAAGACAGGGAAGTTTGCTTAAAAGTATTATTCTTAAGTTCTGGAATAAGGCCAAACCTATAAGTAAGATAAGAATAATTTCAATACCAAGGCTTTCTAATAAATTTGACAATAAATAATCATTGCCTTTAAGGAAAATAAGGCTATGCCCGGTAAAACTGAGTTCATAATCGGTATCTTTAAAAACCGAGTCGGCCTGGGGTTTTATTTCTTCCATTAAAGTCTTAATTCTTTCAGAGCCAACATCGGCAATTTGGTAACTTATACGCGTGTATTGGCGGCTTTTATCCAAAAATAAATTAAAGTTTGAATAATTGCTTTTGATGGGCAAGCTATAATCCGACAATTTTTTCAGTTCTGTAAAACCAGGTAATATATAAAACTTAGGGTTGCCATCTTTATAGCATTGATACGAAAACTTAATGGCTTCGGCCATTGATAGGGGTTTAGAGAACTCAGGGTGGCGTGCTAATTTCTTTTGTAAAGCGTTAATCTTATACAAGGCACGGGCATTGTCAGAGAAAACACCATTAGGCTTTTTAGTATCAATTAATATTTCAAACGGAAGCACTCCATTAAAATTGCTTTCAAAGAAACGCAAGTCGTCATACACTTTATCTTTTTTGGGAAAATCATCAACAACAAAACCCAAAACCGAAATTTTTGACATACCTATAAAAGACAATACCGTAATCAATGTAATTACCCAATACACCTGTTTACGTTTTTGGGTTGCTAAAAAAGTAACCCAATCGAGTACTTTATTAATTCTGTGACCTTCTAAATATTGGGTGTGTTTGATATCCGGTGCTTTTAAATAGCTCAATACTATGGGAATAAAGATAAGCGAAATAAAGAAAGTAATCATTACATTTAATCCGGCAACTACCCCAAACTCAACCAGCATTGCACTATTGGTAAAGTACAACACTGCAAAACCTATAGCAGTAGTTAAATTGGCCAGAAATAAGGTAATACCCATGGTATTTATCATGCGGGCAATGGCCTTTGTTTTGTTTTTATGGCGGGCATACTCGGCATGGTATTTATTGATAAAGAAAATACAATTAGGGACTCCTATGATTAATATTAATGGAGGAACAAGAGCAGAAAGAACAGAAATTTTATAGCCAAACAGTTCAATGCAACCTACAGACCATATTACCCCAATAATAACAATTGCCAGCGATAAAAGTACAGAAGAAAATGACCTGAAAAGGAACCATAAAATAGCGAACATTAAGACCAATGCCAAGATTAAGAACAAAAACATTTCTTTAGAAACTTTTTGCATGAAAACAGTTCGTATATAAGGCATACCGCTTATGTGAACATCAACATTATGCTTAGAGGCATAGTTTAATGCTTCGTCCTTTACTTGATTTACAATATCAATTCTGTGTTTAGTATTAATATCTGATTGCGAAAAAGTAATGGCCATTAAATGTGCGCCTGTTTCTTTATTTATTACAAATCCGTTATAAAAGGGTAAAGAGTCTAACGATAGTTTTACTTTGTTCAAATCCTCCTGACTTTCGGGCATATTGGGCAAAAAAGGAACAAACATTATTTTATGCAGCGAGTCATCAAAGGCTATATTACTTACATTAGTAATAGAAATAACATTATCAATTCCGCTAATTTTCTTAATATTGAGCGAAAGATTGTGCCAGTCGTTAAATTTATTGAGGGTAAAAAAATTGGTATCTTTTATTCCAATTACCATGATATTACCGTCTTGCCCAAATAATTCTTTAAAACGATTGTAGGCTATATATGAAGAATCGTTGGAGGGAAGTATCTTTACTGTATCGTACGATAGCTCTACCTTGAAAGCATGATAGGACATAAACAGTGTTGAAACCGCTAAAATTACAATAAGAGCTACTCTGTTTCTTAGTATTTTACGTGCAATAAAAGGCCACATATATAGTTAATGTAAACGCAAAGGTATATTAATTCTGAATTAATGTGTGAAATCTATTTATTTTTTGAATTCAAAACTAGAAAATGTTGAAACTTATGAGACCAATTCTTTTAATTTCTTGTATTAACTAAACCTAACTCTTAAGCTTACATTAACCTATATCCAATACTATAGTTTTGAAAAAATGAAACAGATTAATTTGAATCAACAAAAGATTGCTGTAGTAAAATAATTTAATGCTTAGGGTGTAGATAAAAAGAAAAATATGATTTTAAAACATAATGTTTATTCTTTTGAATCATCTTTACTACTATCTATAATTAAGTAAACGTCTTCATTGTCTTTTTTCATTTGATATTTCTCTCGTGCAAATTTTTCGAGATATTCGGGATCCTTTCTCAAACGCAATAAATCGTTTTGGTTTTTCTGTATTTCGTTTTGATAAAAAAGCTTTTCTTCTTCTAGCTGTTTGAGTTCTTTGACAGTCTTATACTGTGTAATAAAATCGTAACGATCAAAAAACAATAACCAAGTAACAAGAAAGATTAAGGTAATAATGTACTTGTTTTTTAATGTGCTTATTAACTGTTGTATTTTTTGATTTTTCAGCATAATACAAAAATAGCCTTTAAAGGTTATTTACTTTTTAGTATTGTGGTATGGGTTATAAACAAAACAAAGTTAATTCAATAGGATTGGAAATAAAAAAGTTAAAGCATAACTTGAACTTAAGTTTACTCCGTTACCGGAACATCAACTTCTTGACTGCCCGACTTTGTGGTTATTGTAACAGCAATGCCCCCGTAAACCATTTCGTTTATGGTGGTATCGTAACCTACAGAATACAAATAATAGTTGCCTTTAAGCAAATTGTTAAATGTTGCTTTTGAAAGATTCCCATCTTGAGTAGCTACTTCTTTGTCATCATAGTCGCTGGCATTGGTTCCGGGAAGTTCGGTAGCCCCGTATTTAATATACACTACCGCATTCGGAATGCTTTTTCCATGATGTTTAGGAAAGGCTTCAATGGTATTTTTACCTCCTACACCATCTTTTTTACAAGAGGTAATAGTAGAAATAAGGATAAAACTAAGGCTCAGCAATTTTATGGATAACTTGTTCATTTTTTTCATAATTATTGTTTTATAAATTTAAAATTCATTAAGTTTTTTTCGGTACTAAGCTTTACAAAGTATATTCCTGCTGCAAGGTTGCTAAGATCCATCAGCAAACTTCCTTCTTGTTTGTTGTAATTAAAGGCCGGTATTGCTATTTCTTTTCCTTGACCGCTTGTAATAATTAAATTAATATTGCTACAATTTACAAGTGCCGCCTCTTGTATAGTTAAGTTGGTACTAACCGGATTGGGAAAAATAACAGCATTAAGACTTAGTTTGTTTTGATTTAAGCCTACGGTGTTTTGTACCTTGCACACAATCTGGTCATCAGGGTTAATAATTACAGTGTCAACCAAAAAGTTGAGGTTAACCATAAAGTTTTGTCCTGTGAACAAGTGATTGAAAACAATGGTTGTATCATTAAATGCATTGGCAAACTTAATAGGTACGGGCATTTCAAAAAATGAAACAGAGGGGTGCGACTGGGTTTGGAAGAGACTAAAACTAAGTAGTCCGGAAGTGTTTTGACTATAATCAATTTCATAAGTTGGGTATCCTTCGCCCCAATACCAGTCATTAAAAAATTCGTCTAAGTTTTGCATGCTTTCTTGCTCAAACTCGGCCTTAAGCTGTGTAGTACGGGCATAGTTGTTTTTTATTGCCGGATTATTTAAATAATTTCTTACGGCATTAAAAAAGTGGTCATCCCCAATTTTCCAACGTAGCATGTGTAAAAGCATTGCACCCTTACTGTAAGTTAACCGGGCATCAAATAAGCGACTGTCATTTAAAGTATCGGTAACAAACACTGAGCCATCGGGCGAAGAGGTAATAAAATTTACTTGATTTTTTTTCCAAATTTTCCAATACAAATCGGGCGAATACCTTTCGTAGGTTAGGCCCGTTAAATAAGTAGCAAAACCCTCGTTTAACCATAAATCTTGCCAAGAGCCACAAGTAACATAATCGCCAAACCATTGATGTGCCAGCTCATGAGCTGTTAATTCGTAGGAGAAGTTGCCAACAAAACTTATAGTTTGGTGTTCCATACCGCCACCCCAGTTAAATTGAGCGTGTCCGTATTTTTCGTTCATGTAAGGGTAGGGAATAAATAAGCTGTCAAAAAACATTAAGTGTTTTTTCATATCGTTCAAAGCAGCCTGTTCATAGCTAACATCTTCAGGATATACGTAGTTTATTAGGTCTAAAGTTCCGGTACTTAGCGGAACCTGATAAGTATTAATGCTGTAATTGCTTAGTGCAAAAGCTACCAGATAAGCAGCTATGGGGTGCCTGTGTTGCCAGTGACTTGTTTTAAGATTTCCGTTGATGTTCTCAGAGATTAATTTTCCGTTTGCAACAGCTTGGTAAATAACAGGAGCTGTAATATATATGTCAATAGTGTCAATTTTATCATTTAAATCTTGTTTTGTAGGCCACCAATCCTTTGCCCCATAAGGTTCAGAGAGTGTCCACATAACCGGAATACTATCAGGGCCGTGAGTTTCGGCTGCAAATGCCCCAAAGCCCGACTCCGGGGGTGTTCCATGATAATAAACTATTAATGAATCGTTTTGATTTGAGCCTAAATAGTTATTAAAAGTTACAGCTACAATACCATTGTTGTGTGTGTAAACTATGCTGTTACCATTCATTAATACACTATCAATACTTAGACTGTCGCTTAACTCTAAATGAAATGAGTTGATACTGTCAGTATGATAAAAGCGATAAAAAATATGTCCCGAAATAAACTTAACCGCAGGGTCAACTGTCCAGTAAGCACGACAATATTTTAAATCATAATTATTGGGTAATACTTGTGCCTGCGAGTGGTAGGAGTATTTCTGAAAAACTAATTTTTCTTGATTTGCTATACTGTTGATATTGCCCCATTGGGCATAACTCACAAGAGAAAACAAACCCATAATAATAATTATGCCATATAATTTCTTGGTCAAAACTTTTTATTTATATGGGTAAAATTAATGCTTTCTTTTTAATTATTGAAGTTGTTTTTTGTGCTTGTTAAGTAATGTTTATGGTAATATTTTAGATGAACTGCTTTAAATATGGTGCAAAACAAGTATTATGTGTGTTGTATATAAATATAAAAGTTTCTTCGGTTTGTTGATAAAACAACTCTTTGAGAAGTTTTTATTGAAGAGATTATTAAATACAATATGGGCCTTTAATCCACTCTGTTTACTTCTATGCTTTTTAGCCAATAAACGTGTCTGGGGCCGGTTTTTATATCGTTTTTACAAATTAATATCATATCACCCTGTTTTTTTATAGGCTGTTCGTTTTCTTCAAAAAGCACATATACATTATCACCTGTTGGGTTATTAAAAATTTCGGCCCACGAAAATGTTGCCTTGTAATTGTCGCTGGCACGGGCAACTATATAAAAGTTTCTGTCCTTGTGATTATTTTGTTTGATTACCGCTTTCTCTAATATATCTCTAAGCAAAACCCCTTTGCATGTTATATTTTCTTTCATATTAGCCCCACTTTGGCATACTACTTTGAAGTTCTCAATAGTAGCCACCTTCATCTTTTTTAGTGAGTCAACTGTAATAACTAAGGGATGTTCAATATCGCCTTTTACCTCTACCTGCTTGCTTATGTATTTGGCACTATCTTCGGCAGATACCGGTACAACACAGGCATTACCTTCGCCTTTCATATCTTTTCCTGATACGCTGTCATGTTTGCCATGTCCGGCATGTTGATGCATATCGTGTTCCGAAGTATTGTTGCACATGCTAAAAACACTTACTAATATTATTGCCCCTAAAATGATGCTGAAATTTTTCATGTAGATTTATTTATTAAGCTATAATTAATGGTTAAAGAATCTCATTGTTAGAAAGAAATTACGTCCTTCCTCGGGATACCCCTCGGTAAGCATATAATTTTTGTCAAAGATATTGTTTATTCCGGCCTCTACACTTATATATTTCCAAACTCGGTATGATATGATGCTATTGAGCAAAACATACTCCGGAGCTTTTGTTCCGTAACTGGTACTGTAACGTAAGGAGTTGTATTCGCTATTCACAATAATACTAAGTTTGGCTATGGGTTGATATTGTATAAAAGAAATAACTTTGGTGTATGGTACATCGGTAAATAGTACATTAGGATGACTGAGGTTGTTTCTTTCAATATAGGAATAATTTGCTCCTAATTGTAACTTATTGTTAAGAGTATATTGTGCAAATAGCTCAAATCCCATAAATTCAGCTCTCCCTGTATTCTGCATTTGTGATTTTCCGGGCTCAACATTAGCAACACTTAAAATGGCATCTTTGATGTTACTGTAAAATACGGAACCACCACAGTTAAGCGATTGAAAAAGATAAGCATTATAACTTATATCATACATATCGGCTGTTTCGGGCTTTAAATCAGGATTTGGAATGGCTGTACCCATTCGATAGGAGTATCGGTCTTTAATCGTTGCAAATCGTGTTTTTTGGGCTGCTGTAGCTGTAATTTTATGATTTTCGTTAAGATAATAGAATATTCCTAATTGCATATTAAAAGCGTTGCTTGGGTTAGCTTTAGCATAATCAAAAATGGTTTTTGAAGCACTTTTATAATCTTGTGCTGTTAAATTCTGACGAACATTATACGATATTCCTGGAACAAGTAAAAGTTTGTGGTGCAACTTAATGTTATCTTCAAATGCCATACTTATGGTATTGTCTTCAAATCTCCTTACAGGCTCATCGCTATTATTTTCGCGGTGTACATCTTCTTTATAGTGGAATGATAATTTTATATGGTTAAGGGGGATAATGTTTGTTCCATATTCAACACTTCCACCGTAAGTATAATCATTGTAAAAACTGGTAAATGAGCTTCGTTTATTTTGAGAAGAATAGGTCGAATCATCATAGCTTTTTATGGAGTTTTTGAATATATCATAATATAGGCGACTTTTAACATAGTGTTTGTCGTTTAACTTGGTGTTGGAAAGAAAGTAGTACGTCTCTTTATCCCAATTGGGCCATTGCCAATAACGCGGTTTGGAGTAAAGGGAATTGAGTTTATCATCTCCTGCATAAACAGGTGTTCCTTTTTGGCCGTGTTGATTAATATATCCAAAAGCATATTCATGACTTTCATTAGGAGTCCAACCTACTTTAAGATTAATTTTTTGGTCGGTTCTATAGGAGTTTTCTCGTTCTCCTCCATCTTCATGGGCGTGGGAAATAAATTGTTTTGACATGTTGTATGAGTTTCTATGCAAATAGGAGTATCCGCCTTGAGCAAAAAAATTTTTCCATTTTGTTCCTATGTTAATGTTTCCTTTATAGCCATTAGTATTAATTAACCCTAAAGAACCATCGTACTCAAGTTTTTGCAGGGGCTTTCTTGAAATTAAATTTATTGCACCACCTAATGAATTAGGGCCATAAAGCATTGAAGAAAATCCTTTTGAGACATCTATAGCCGATAAATCGAATGTAGTAAAGCGCGATAAATCAACATATCCATCGTAAGGAATATACACCGGAATACCATCCATATAAACAGGTACTGCTCTTAAATCAAAACCCCTGAGCGAAACCATTGATTCATTTCGTGGGCCTGAGGCTGTGAGACTTACTCCCGGTACGATATTTAAAGCCCGCGAAACTTCCATTTTATTGAATTTTTCCAGAATATTTTGACTTAACCTGCTGTTCATATCTATCTTTGAGCTTTCTGTAATAGTAACCTCCCCGAGTTGAAACACTTTGTTAGGAATTGAGTCGGTATTAGGTTTTTCGACCAGATTCTGGGCCGGTAAGTAATTTATGATTATAATCATATTTATTACAAGAGATAATACTTTTTTCATATACTTTGATTTTATTGAAAGATTAAATGTTTGACCACTATGTTTAAAAATGAATAATGAAAAATAAAAAAATTAAATGCTTATTCTGTAAGAGCTTCTTGATATAACTCTGTTTATTTTTTCTTCTAACTTGTAAAATTCTTTGATTGCTTTCTCGCCTGCTTTTGTAAGTACAGCACCACTTCCGTTTTTCCCTCCATGAATCTTCTCAACTAAGGGCATAACGGCTCGTTTGTTCATATCTTCTACCAATTGCCAGGCTTGCCTATACGACATTTTTATTGATTTAGCAGCATTGGTTATAGAGCCTGTTTCTTTAATCCGTTCAAGTAAAATTACTCTGCCTATTCCTAAGAACGGACCTTGTTCTTCGTCAATCCAAATTCTTACCCGTATAGTATATTTTTTATTTGGCATGAGTACTATGTTTTTAAAAGCACAGTGCAAAATAATTTATAATTGCAGGGGTAAAATATGATTTACATCATAATATGAACGATTATTGAGGGATTATATAATCCCCCACAATGATGAAGGGTACAGATAGGGAGTCTCTCATGTATATTATATTCATGGAAAGACATACAACTTTATTAATTCATTTAATTCTCAACAGGTGCCAATATCGCCAAAAGTTATACTTTTAAAAAGACAAGAAAATATTTCAATATACTTTATAATTTATTGCTTAACCTGAATGTTTTTTATAGCAGGTACAGTTATTCAAAAAATCATAATAATATTGGTTCTGATTTGTTTCTTTGAAAATATTACTCTTCAAGAGCCGTAGGTTCATCAATCCAATCGCCATTTTCTTTAATAAGGTTAATTAGAGCTTCAACAGCATCTTTACTGTCAATATTCTTTTTAACTACTTCTTTACCCTTATATAAGGTAATCTTATCAATACCAACTCCTACATAGCCATAATCAGCATCAGCCATTTCACCGGGGCCGTTAACAATACAACCCATAATACCAATTTTTACTCCTTTAAGATGTTGAGTTCTTGCTCTAATTTTGGCTGTTGTGTCTTGTAAATCAAACAAAGTACGGCCACAACTTGGGCACGAAATAAATTCGGTTTTTGAGATACGCGTACGTGTAGCTTGCAATATACCAAAAGCTGTGCTGTTAATTTGCACCTGCGATGCACACGAAGATGCCTGCAACCACACTCCATCACCAAAGCCATCTACCAACAGGGCTCCCATATCGGTACCGGCATACAATTGCATATCTTCGGTTTTTAACTCTTCATAAAATCTTTTAATTATTACAGGACTGGTACATTGCATTGCCAATAACTTAACAAACATGGCTCTTTGTTCGGCCATACCATGTTGAGAAGTAGTATTGAATACTAAGACTACATTGTTTCTTTGTTTAATGTTTGCTATTAATTCATCACTTAAAGTATTAATATTTACCCCAACAAAATTGAGTTGCGGATGAATATTGCCGGCCTTTAAAAATTCACTTTCCGTGTATAAAGGATAATGTTGCTTTAATTCAGTGTTTTGTTGCCACTTCTCTGCATTGATAATAACGCTTAACATTCCGGGAAGTTCAAAATCAACAATTTGCTCCCCACTATAAATAAAGTCGGCAGCCATATCATTAATATTCCATTTATCACTGTTAATTGAATAGCTGTAGCCTATTCCAAAGAGTGAAGCACGATTAATTTCAGAGCGCGAACTAAAATCGGCAATTACCCGTGGCACCTGCGTGTGTCCTATGTGTATTACCTCATGACTTTGTCTGCGGTTATACTCAAAAGGTAAATAGTATGAGTGGGTGCTATTTTCTATAAAATTAAAACAGTCATTTCTTTCAGGATTCTTTCGGTTTTTGTATCTGTTTACCAAAGCCAAGGCAACCGGGGCTTCAAACTCAGGGTCTTCGGTTAGTGATACACGTATGGTATCGCCTAAACCGTCTTCCAATAAAGTACCTATACCTACGGCTGATTTTATTCTTCCATCTTCTCCCTCACCGGCTTCGGTTACACCTAAATGCAAAGGATAGTTCATTTTGTTTTCAATCATTTTATTTACCAGCAAACGGTAGGCTTGTACCATTACCTTAGGGTTACTGGCTTTCATAGATAACACAATATTATAATATTGTTCATCTTCGCATATTCTTAGAAACTCCATAGCACTTTCTACCATACCTATGGGAGTGTCACCATAGCGACTCATAATACGATCGCTTAATGAACCGTGGTTGGTGCCTATGCGCATAGCGGTTCCATACTCCTTACAAATGCGCACTAAGGGTACAAAACGTTCGCGAATGCGATCTAACTCGGCCTGATAAGTACTATTGTTATAAACTTTGGTTTCAAACTTCTTTTTATCAGCATAGTTGCCCGGATTAATACGCACCTTCTCAACTATTCGTGCGGCCAACTCGGCAGCATTAGGAGTAAAGTGTATATCGGCAACAAGTGGAGTATTATATCCACGTTTACGCAATTCTTTTTTTATAAGTTCCAGATTTTTTGCTTCGTTTATACTGGGTGCTGTAATACGAACATATTCGCAACCACTTTCAATCATACGTACTGCTTGTTCAACCGTAGCAATAGTATTCATAGTGTCGGTAGTAGTCATACTTTGTATTCTTATAGGATGATGAGCACCCATAGGAACATCGCCAATTTTTACTTCACGAGTAATAAAACGCGAATAAGTAGATAAGCTGTTGCAATATTTATTGATTAAATCCATGGTTAATTTTAAAAACAGATGTAGCACAAATTAATTAAAAATATGCAATTCGTTGCCATTGTAGTTGACTTGATATGTTTGCAGAGGAACCGTAGCAGGGCTTTTAATAACCGAGCCATCAGTAAGAACAAATTCAGAATTACAGCAAGAATCAACAGCCGTGATTTGCGAAGAGGTAACTTGTACCTGTCCACATGAGTTTTCGGTATCGTAGGTACAATGCCGGTCGTAAGCTACAAACTCCTCATTAGAGCGCCTGTAAACAATAATACCGCGACTGCCACCACTTAAGTATGTCCATCCACCAACGGTGTTCAATTTATTAAAAGTCGGATCGGATGGGTAGATATATATATTTACCGGAACATACGGAATTACAGTGTTTTTGCGCTTCTTACAAGCAATAGCAAAAAATACAATTACTAATAATGCTAGGAATATTTTTCTAAAAATCAATGTTGCTATATATTTTTCGATGTACAAAATTAATATAAATAACAGGTTTAAGGCATATAAATTATTGAAATTAGCAAAATTGTATGGATATTAAATTATTTCTAAAATATAAATAATTTTAAGAAACCCATCATCATTGCCGGGCTCTTGAAATATCTCCTTGTAATTATTCTGAAAATAGCAAATAGTGCCTTGTTTGCCTATTGTAGTTTTCTATTTTGCCGGTTTAGGTATGCTGCTACTTTGTGACTTGCTTGGGTTTGTTTTAATTTTTTATGGCGGAATAATTTTGATAAATGATTTGTGGTAATCTGCTGTTACAAACATTGTTACATGATTATCTAATCTGTTCTATAATTTATTTCATAATTTTGTGTATTAGTTCCCAACAGCAAAATCAGGGAACTCCCAAGCTTTTCTATCAATACTAATCCAAATCTATTTGTAATTTTTTAATTCCCCGTATGGCGGTAAGCTACCTCCAATTCAACAATTTTTGTTTATTTTTCTCTTGTTGTAGCTATTCTATCAATGTTAATGAGATATATCAGTAAAATAGTGTCTAAAAATTGGTTATGGTCATTTTTTCATTTAATTTTGAGTTTTTATATAATTATATATGTTGCAAGAAGGTATAGTTTTGGTTTTAGCTCCACACACCGATGATGGAGAACTAGGCTGTGGAGGTACTATTTCACGACTACTTGAAGAAGGAAATAAGGTATTTTATTTAGCTTTTTCGATTTGCGAAGAGTCAGTTCCTGAGGGATTTCCTAAGAATGCATTAGAAACTGAGGTAAAGAAGGCTACGGCTTTTTTAGGGATACCTGCTGAGAACTTAATTTTAAAGAAATATCCTGTACGTATGTTTCAAAAATACCGACAAGAAATTTTGGAGGATTTGGTGAAGATTAGAGGAGAAGTTAACCCTTCCACTATTTTTATGCCTTCCAGCCGTTCATTGCATCAAGACCATAAAACTATTTATGAAGAAGGGATGAGAGCCTTTAAGCATTATACCTGCTATGGTTATGATTTGCCTTGGGATACCATAAACTTCAGTACTACGGCCTTCTATAAGTTGGATGAAAAACATATAGTAAAAAAATGCGAAGCTTTAAAATATTACGAAACTCAAAATTTTAGGACCTATTGCGATACCGATTTTATTATGGGATTGGCCAGGGTAAGAGGTGCTCAAATTGCAGTAAAATATGCCGAAGCTTTTGAGTTATTAAGAAGTGTAAAATAATTAAATGATATAACATTGATTGAATTAGTTCCACTCAGTAAACAATATCTTGAAGTATTAACCCAATGGAATTACGACAAGGAGGTAAACAAATATTTTACCCAAAGGCCTCCTTTAAGTATTGAACAACAAAACCAATGGTTAGATAGGATATTATGCGATGTCAGCAAGCGAAAATATATAATTATTCACCAGCTTAGCAAAACGCCTATTGGGATGGTAAGTCTTATGCAAATTAATAAAGAACCCGGTAAAGCAGAGTTTGGAATTACTATAGGTGAAAAAAGTTTTTGGGGAACAGGTGTTGCCCGAATGGCAAGTGGTTTGCTGTTTCACTACGCTTTCCAAGTATTAAAACTAAACGAAATATTTTTACAAGTGTTTGAAACTAATGAACGCGGCATACGTTTCTTTAAGAAATTAGGCTTTGTGATTGATGGAGAATCATATACCGATAGCGAAAATAATCGTTTACTGAAGATGAAACTAACCAAGAAAATTTTTCTAAAACAACCTTCTCTAGTTTGATTGTTGCTATTCATCAACCTAACTATTTACCTTGGGCAGGCTATTTTCATAAAATTAGCAAGGCCGATTGTTTTGTAATATTAGACGATGTACAAATTCCGGGCAAAGGAATCCATCATCGCAATTTTATTAAAGGAAAAGACGGAAGAGCCGTACTTCTATCTGTACCACTGCATAAAAGAAATGGTATGTACTCCACTTACAATAATGTTGTGCCTGACTACAGCAGTAAGTGGCAAAGAAATCATTTAAACAAAATTAAAGACGCCTATTATAAAAGCCTTTTTTTTGAAAATATCTTTACAGTCATAGAACAAATAATTCTTAAAAAGCACGAAAATCTTACAGCGCTAAACACAGAACTTATACAAGCTATTTGTAAAATAATACAAATTAAAACGCCTATGGTTTATGCTTCACAATATGAACTTGGTGAGCTAAAAGGGAATGATAAGAATATTGCTTTATGCAAGCAGTTGCATGCTACAACCTATCTTTCGGGGCAAGGTGGAAAAAAATATAACGATGAAAACATGTTTAAGCATCATGGGATAGAACTAAATTATCAGTTGTTTAACCTTAGCTACCACCAACAAGGCAAGAATTTTATTCCTAATCTATCGGTTATTGATTTACTCTTTAACATGGCACCCGAAGAAATACATAAAACTTTTGAGGCTATATAGAGTATAGATACTTAGCTGGTTAACGCGAAAAAATATTGTATTTTAAAATACAGTAAATAGCCCGAAACCCATCAATGGCTCCAATCTTTTTGCCTTCTTCATAGGTTCGTCCATAATAGGATATACCTACCTCGTAGATACGTACTTTAGGAACTCGCGCTATCTTGGCTGTTACCTCCGGCTCAAAACCAAAACGTTTTTCTTTAAGTTTTATACTCTTTATCATAGCCGAATTAAACAGCTTATAACATGTTTCCATATCGGTAAGATTTAGATTGGTAAACATATTGCTTAGAAAGGTTAGAAATCTATTACCTATGGTATGCCAGAAAAATAATATACGATGCGCATTTCCGCCCATAAATCGTGACCCATAAACCACATCGGCAAAACCATCTACAACAGGTTTAAGCAAAATGTTATACTCTTCGGGGTCGTATTCCAAATCGGCATCTTGTACAATAAGATAATTGCCTGTTGCTAATTCTATTCCTTTATGTATGGCTGCTCCCTTACCTTGGTTTTTTTCCTGATTATGCAATAAAAACAAATTTTTGAAATCACTTTTCTCTATATAGCTTTCAATGGCTTGGCGTGTGTTATCGGTTGATGAGTCATTCACAATAATAATTTCTTTTTCAAAATTGTTTATCAATGAAACTCGAACTACTTTATCAAGAATTAAATGTATGGTTCTTGCTTCGTTATATGCAGGTATAATTATTGAAAGTTTATTAACAGACATGATATATTCTTCGCAACCGGTAATTAAAGATAAATTATACAGTTAATTTATGTTCAACTTAAAAATACAATTATACACTTATATTTTCACAAATACTATACCGTTTAACAACAATAACAATTAGTTTTTGTAATTTTGTAATAAGCTGTTTAACTATAAGGAAAGCATTCGCTGTAATGCTTATGGATTTGAACGGAGAAGGTACTACTTTTGTACAGAATTAAGAGAAAAACCTGGTTGTAGAACAAAGCCTCTGAATGAAAGATTATTACAAAATATTAGGTGTTGATAGAAATTCGGACGATATGGAGATTAAAAAAGCTTATCGTAA
This sequence comes from Bacteroidia bacterium, assembly GCA_020845635.1. Lineage (GTDB taxonomy): Bacteria > Bacteroidota > Bacteroidia > UBA4408 > UBA4408 > CAIKXD01. The sequence continues at coordinate 9,126 of JADLFI010000025.1, read as the reverse complement.
GTTAGCCTTTAGATATCATCCTGATGTGAATAAAGATATGGTGGCCGGTACTATGTTTAAAGAGGTAAATGAGGCTTATGCAACCTTAGGCAATAGCATTAAGAGAAGACATTACGATATGTATTACAGCTCTATTGACGGCAAGAACGTAAAGATTAACGATAAATACAAACAAGACAAGGGTCGAAAATATGGTACGGCATATCGTCATAAGAATCAAGCCTATGCTTATCAAAACTACCGCCAAACAGCAAAAAGAAAGGAAAATCAAGGTGATTTCACTCAATTAGAAAACTGGATGTTTGCCAGCTTGGTAGTAATAGGCGTTATTGCTATTATACTTGCGGTTCGAGACCTTGTTATGAATGAGATAGATGTAGATTCTTTTTCGGGAATACTGTTTGGGCTACTATTTATGTTTTTGCTAATTTACAGTTGGACACAGATTTACCGTAAGAAAAAGAAAGACTAGGCTTTAATAATTTCAGAAATAGCCTCTTTCAAAACATCTGTTAATTCCTTGTCTAAAGCGGCACTCTTATTATCAGCATACCAGCGATGCAGTTTCTCCTTAATGTTATCCATTTCTATTCCTTGTTCTTTCAATTTGTTTATCAAATCCTGTGCTTCAAATGGCCGAGGCCCCCATTGACCAATAACCTGTTTACTTGCCGCATCAACAATAATTAATTTAGGAATAGAGCGTGCTCCATTAGTCAAAAACTGATCCATTAGGTCAAGATTCTCGTCTCTGAACAAAAATTTTAAATCAATTTTATTATTACTGCTTGATGCTATCGTGTTAAAGTAAGGAACTATTTGTGCCGCATCACCACACCATCCTTCGGCCAGTACCAACCATATTAATGGGCTTTTTATTTTACTTAACGTTTCACGCATATCATCTGAAATAAGTGAGGTCTTATCCACACGATTCATTCGTGAGATATTCAATTTTGTATAGTCCAGCAAATCCTGATTTTGCTCAGGACCTGTAACTTTACCCTCTTTAAATAAGGTGTCAATTGTTTCTCTGTAAGCCTTGTAATCAATAGCTTTCTTTAATGTTGATTCAGAAATAATCATAGTGTTAATTTGTTGAGGTAATTATTGTTTCTCTGATTTTATACAGAGTATAAATATTTACATACAAAGGTACGCAAAATTTAATAGAGATTGATGATCATTTCATCTATCTATTTAGTAAGTGGAATTATCATACAAATTTCTACTTTTGTGTATTGTTTGAATATTATTATGTATTTAAGAAGATTAATAAACATATTTATTGGTGCTTTACTATGGAGTAATCCGGTTTTATCACAAACCGGTATAAATATATCGGGAAATACTGATGGAAGTATATCTAAGATTACCATTGATGCATATCCCTATTACGTGGAAGAACTTAAGCAAACACTCAATCCTGAGCTAAAGGGTACTTTGTTTAAAGAAACAGAAAAGGTTATGCTTCCGCAATGTTTTGAAGTTAAGGCCGACTCGTTTACTTATTATCTTTTAGTGGTAAAAGAGCAAAGCGAAACAACCCCCATCAGAAAAGGACAAGATGAGCAAAGCATTAATCAGGAAGTTAATTTTTACAGAAAAGAGAATGTCATTATAGGCAATGGTGGCGGTAAAAATGCTATACAACAATCCTATTATAATCAGTTTAGGCAAACTTTTCGTGATAGTTATGATTCATTAATGCTTATTGCTTCAGATTTATCGGTTGACGCTTTTGAAGACAAGTTATACCAGATTCGAAAAAGTAAATTAAACTGGCTTGAAAAGGCAAAGCAGGAAAACCCACACTCTATAGCTATCACTACTTTAATCAGAAAAGAAATTAATTATGCCTATTACGCGTCAATTTTAGGGTATGCAGCCGAACAATGTGCTACTAAGAATAAAGCTTACAGCAAATCGTTACCTCAAATAATAAGTAATGAAATAAAATCAGTTGAGCGGAGTGATGATAATATGATGTATAGCCCGTGGTATAGACATTTTATACTCAATTATCTGGCATACTTTAGCAGCGAAAACCTAGATTTTAGAGCTTCAGAAAATTTTTCGCCTCAGGTACGACAAGAGTTAAAAATGATTGACACTGAAATGCAAGGGCGTACTAAACTTTATGCTTTATCAAAGTTAATGATTAATAGTTGCCAAAAGGTAGAGGCTGAATTAGCTAAACAAATGCTGAGCAAAATTAAGGAGGCAGATAAAGAAGGATTTATATACAAGTACGCACAAAAACATTGTCAAGACGGGCTTAATGCGAAGACCAATACCGTGAATAGCAAAAATGTAAAAGAACCCAAAAAGCCACAATCTGAATATCCGGTGCTTCACGATGTAAATGGTAAAGAAATATTTTTAGAGCAGTTTAAAGGCAAGGTAGTGTACATTGATTTTTGGGCAAGTTGGTGTGGTCCTTGTCGTCAGCAGTTTCCTTTCTCAAAAAAACTATATCAGTCATTTACAAAAAAGCAGTTAGACAAGATTGTTTTCTTATACATCTCAATTGATGACAATGAAGAGGCATGGAAAAATGCCATTAATACTTTAGGAATTGAAGGTGTAAACGGTATTAGTAAAGGTGGCTGGAGTAGTGATATATGCAGTTATTTTCAAATAAATAGTATTCCGCGTTATATGATTATGGATAAGCATAGTAAAATAATAGAAAACAATGCTAAAAGGCCTTCTGACGAAACTTTAAAAGACGATTTATTAAAGTTGATAGCGCAATAAAGCTATACTATAATTTTACCAACTTTAAATAGCTTATTTGATTAGCTTTATTTATTTTTAGGAAATATATTCCCTTAGGAATTGCTGTAAAATCTTGCTGATTAATTTGTGTTCCTGAATAAATAATTTGACCATTTGTGTTTATTAATTCACAAATATCATCTTTGTTAAGAGCATTAATTCTAATATAATCTGTAAAGGGATTGGGATAAACCCGGTAATCGTTAATATGCTGTTGGGTTGAAGTTACCGAGCAGTCTAGTTCATTAATTTTTTGCCAAAGCTCATTATCAAAAATGGTAATAGCCAATGATGATGAGTAGGCACTTTGCCCCATTCTTACTACCACCATATTTTGTGATGGAACTACATATATTTTTTGATCGTTTTTACCAAGTGCAGCATACATATCAAACGGAGCATTAGGAATAATAGCACCATTAAACTGCTGTTGACTTACAGGGAGCATAAATGAACTTTTCCCATTTAACCATGTTAAATACCCATACGATAAATTTATGTTTTGCGAGGTGTTGGTCATGGCATTAAAATATACCGAGTCATTTAGTACTAACGTATTGTCCCATATTCCTTTATTGAGGCACAGTAGTCCGAAGCGCGCAGCATCACGGGTTTTGGAGTAGAATACATTGTTTACCCATGTACCCGAACTCATAAATATTTTACTTTTAACCTTGGTATTGGTATAAGAGTTTATTGTTATCCCGGTGGCTATTGGCAACAAATCTTGAAGTTTTCTGTAAGCTCCATTATGATAAGCCCAACGTGTTCCCGGATCGGCCAAGTAAGTTAAGCAAGCCGGTGTGTCATCATCAGAAGTGCAGGGGGGCGGATTATTATCATTAAGTCCGCTTGTCATGGTAAGTAAATTTAATATTTTAATGGAATCTTCCTGTGCTGTTGTACAGGAGCTCCAGCCATTTCCTAAATATTGACTTGCACTTTCATGAATATTTAAAGCACCTTCACTTTGTGCTATTCCTGTAAGAAATGATGTAAGTGTTTTACCTGCCGATGCCCAATACCAAAGCGAGTCGGCTGTAAATGTTCCGAAATATTTTTCAAGCACAATTTTTCCGTTTTTTAGGATAATAAAACTTTTGGTGTTTTTTTGTTGCAGAAAATCATAAAGACTATCAATTCTATCATCGCACCAATTTAATGAGGCGGGCGATATTGTATCCCAGTTTTGAGGAGATGCAGGTGGGAAATATATTGGGGTTTGTGCCTTACTGAAACAAGGAAACAAATACACAAAAAGAATAAATACTTTAATTGTTTTCATAAGAGTAAATTATAATAATTATCTATTCTGTCCATTCTATTTCTTTTACAAAGGGTTGATCTTTAAGACGGTTAATAATAGCCGAAACATTGTTTACATTATCTATCTTTAGAAGAAAAACACAGGTGGTATCAGTCTTATTAAGTTTAAATGAATCTATCTTTAACTCAAATTCATTATTTAACATATTCCTTAAAAAATCAGGATCATTAATAGAAATATCAGTAACAATCTTAATGGTTTTTAGTCTGAATTTTTTTGTAAAGAATTGTTCTAAAGGCTGCAAAGCCCATAAAATAATCAATGCAATTATAGTAGTTGTTCCTGCCGCAAAGTATAAGCCCGAGCCGGTAGCTAAACCAATTGCCGCTACTGTCCACAAGCCCGAAGCTGTGGTTAAACCGTGTACGGTACCTTGCTTTGAAAACAAAATAGTACCCGCACCTATAAAACCAATACCGCTTATAACCTGTGCTGCCACACGCGAAGGATCAAGGCTTACAGCATCAGTTCCTAAAATATCTGCAAATCCAAAAGCAGAAACTATCATCACTAAGCATGAACCAACACACACCATCATGTGGGTTCTTAAACCGGCTGCCCAATGTTTTCTTTCGCGCTCCAAACCAATCAAACCGCCAAACAGCGAGGCCAGCAGCAACCGTAAAATTATTTCATTACTTTCAAGCATTATAAAATGGGATAAGAATTATATAAATGTATAGAACAAAAGTAATTGATGTTTACATAGCACGAAATTTTTTCAAATTATTTTTTAGACTATTGTAAAGTTTAAAGGTTTAAAAGAATGCTCTTACCTGTACACCACCTGTATGTATGGTTCTGTTATCTTTTGTTTTACGACCGTCATAGTTAAAGTTTATTTGCATATTATTGGCCAAAGTACGCTGATAGCCTATATTCCAAGTAATATTATTGCCAGGTAACAATGCTTCAAGCATTTCAAAGGCTATAGGGGTATTGCTGTTGCTGTTGTAGTTAATTCTAATGTAATTAAATTTTAAATTAAAACTTCCCTTGCTTACTTCATTATATCTTAGTTCTAAACCCATATTGTTATTGATGGCCACATTGTTTGAGTCGTTATTATTATTCAGCTTTTCAGAGTATTTATAACTTAATATTAATCGAAATTGGGTGTTGGGTTGATAGCTTATTTTGGGTTCTATTTCTTGATATTTAATATGATAATCGCGGGTATTAAAATAGTCAGACTTATTTGTTTTAATACCTTGTATGTTTTCTACATTAAGTTGCAACTCACGCGTAATATTATATCTTAGTCTAATAGTATGTGATTTATTGCTTTTTGACTCGTAACCATTTGTAAGTAATAATCTATTTCGAGGCTCCTGATAAGTATAATCTATTCCGAATTTTGGGCTTAATCGGTTAAAATAAAAACTGCTCCTTACATTTGAATTAAGGCTTACTAAGGTGCTGTCAAAGTTAAGATTGCTAAAAGGATTAAACGAGTCTTCTATTTTGGTATTAATTGTTTTTCTGTCTATTCTATAATTGGTTTGATTAGAGAATCGGGAAATGAGTTTACGGATATTTTTATTTTGTGTACTCCACTTAGAAGGCGCATTTACATTCAATGTTTGATTAAACTGATTATTTAATGTTTTTACAAATTCATTAGTTGGTGTATAAACCTTAATATAAGAAGCCTGATCGCTGTATATTGCGTTTTCAAACTCGTTAATTTCTTTTATTCCGTTGTTGTTATAATCTTTCCAGTAATAGGCACCCTGCCCCGGTGCCACTTCAAGAAAAGAATATTCTTTTTTTACCTCACTACCTGAACCTATCTCGTAAAAAGTAGTCCACGCTATTACTCCTTTAAGTAAACGAAGACCGTACTCAACACGATTTACCATCGATCTCTCGCTGGTTTTGCTGATTAAGGAAGTGTCTTTTATATCTAAAGTTCTGTAAGTGGTGGTGTTCTTAAAGTAGTTGCCTCGCCCCGGGTTAAACCCTGAACTGAAAATATAGCTTTCGCCTATTGAAGCTTTATTAAATTTATGTTGTACAGGTAACCAATCGGTACGATTAATGTATTTGAATTCATAAGTATTCTTAGACGAATCGGTGTTGTTCACAAAACTTTGCCATTCAAAAAAATGAAAACTGTTTTGGAGTAAGCTATCATTCTTCAAGTCTTTAAAACTGCTTTTTTCTTGCTGTTCAGAAACACCCACAGTAAACCTCTTGGCTACTTTCTTGGTAAGTACGCTCTTGTGTCGCAGAAACTCCGATTTACTTAATAATTCTGTGCTTCCTAATAAGCTTCCATCAAATTGCCCATTAAATCCGTATTTATCAAAAGTGCCGCTTAGTACATGTTGTTGCCCTTGGTAATTACTTTTTTCTATAAATGAATTATATTTATATAAAGCCCTAAACATTTTTTCTTTTTCAATACCAATACCGGCTGTAGCTAATTGCTGCTGGTTGTTTTGTTTGCTGCTTACCCTATTCCAGTCGCGCTCAAACTCAACAGTACGATAGCGTTCAATGGGAGTAAACCACCGAGAAATTATCTCATAGCTTACCATACTAAGTAGCGAAAGTTTTTTTAAAGAATCTCCTATAGCATTTTTTCCTTCTAAATAATATTTAGCTCCGTAGCCCAAATTGTTAGCATCACCTTGTGTACTGAAAGTATTTTCATCATTGTTACTTACAGCCAGTTCAATACCTGTTTTTAAATGCTTGTTTATTTGATACTCGGTTATGCCTACCGCCATTTGCCTTTGTTTAGGGGCAGGCAATAAAATAACCGGCTCAAAACTTCCTTGCCTAACACCGTTTAACGGAGCTACCCATTGAAACACCTTGCCATTAGCGCTGCTGCTTATGTTAATATAATTTCCATTACCTTGCCCTACATTGCTGAAAGATGGCCTGTAAACAGCCTTTTCGGGATTTATGGAATAAATAAAAACCTTAGAATATAGAATCCCATTGACTGTGGTATCTTTTTGTTCGTACAATACCTGCGAACTAGAAAAAGAAACTGTATCAATGTTCAACGAGAGTGCATAATTTAAACTGTCGCCTACATTTCTTAATATGTCTTTCTGCGAAGAGCTTAAAGTTAAGTTTACAGGCTTGTTTTTATTATCCTGCTCGCTATATATATGAAAACCTGTTTTTATTTTTCCCACGTTGTAAGCATATCCAAAAGTTAAAAGTGAGCGGGCATAATTACGGTCAATATATTGAAATTCGGCTACTATTCTTTTGTCTTTTGTAATAATTCTTTTTGCGGTAAATATTATTTCGGCTGTATTGTAATCAATCACATAATCGTTCTCTTGCCCTCTTTGCAGCAATTGCCCGTCAATATAAATATTTTCAGAACCCGAGAGTATCATAATAAAACTCTCGTTTTCGGTTCCCTTTAAGCGGTATGGCCCTTGATTTCCTTCAATTCCTATAATTGTGTTTCGAGAAAATTTTCCTTTACTAACAGCAGCCGAAACGTCCACCTGATGAGTGCCTTCGCCTTGTTTAAATTGGGTGTTGAACATGCCTCCCTGATTTCTCTTATAGTAATTCATAAAATAGGAACGGGGCCGACTTAATACAAAATCTCCGGCTATAAGTTTTGATTTTTCATCGCTCAATTCAATAAAAACCTTGTCAAACTCCTGCAATTGCTGCGTGTTTCCTTCGGGCTGAATGGGGATATTATCATCAGAAATAACGGCCTTAATGTTTAAATTCTCGCTTATCTTCCCGGAGAGTTGCAGGTTAAGATTTGAGTTGACCACTACATCTTGATTATTGCCGAAGCTAACACCTCGGGTTATACTTCCACTCCTGTTAAAGCCATCTAACTTAAAAATATCAGTATTGGGTTGAGTATAAGAAAAAGTATAAGGATTAGTAAAATTATTGGTGGCAGCCTGCATCATTTTAAGGCTTTTATGATAATACTTTTTGCTTAGTAAAAAGGGATAAGTTTGAAACTCGACTTTGATGCTGTCTTTTAAGCTTGCCTTGTTTTTCCATACTAATAATCCTTGTTCAGGCAATAATATATATTCAATTTGTTGGAGGGTATCATCGGTAATTTTGAAAGTACCGGGAATAATGCTCAAGGTGTCAAGCCTTACAGTATCATTAGTAACCGGCAAAAATCGGGTCTTTACACTGCTTGTGGTTTGTGCACTAATTGCAGTATATAAACAAATTAAATATATTGTAACAAAAGCTTTCACTCAAACAAAGGAAAGATATAAAAATATATATTTATTATTTTCAGGATTTATTATCTATCAAATATTTTTTATTCCAACAATAATAATTACTGGTATACCTTGTCTAATAAATACTTTTGAAATTAATTAGTTACATATTGAAACGAAAAATTCAGAGTTATATTATGCATCATGGAAAGGTAAACTCCCCCCATAAATAGAGCGGCAAAATATCCACTAATTACGTATATGCGCGTTAAACCGCTTGGTATATGCTTAATCTAACTTGTAAACATAATTATAAAACACCTCACAATTAGCATGAATAGTAAGCGTTTTTATATTCACTAATAGCAGTTCTAAGATGAGAACCGCTTGGGCTAGCAGTTTTGGGACTTATAAAAGAACATTTCTTTGATTGCATCCAATACAATTCCTGTTCACTAGTGCCAAGCAAATACATGTTCATGAATTATTTTTGATGTTGAATGAGTTGTAAAATTTCCGGTGGCGCATTGGTGTCAAAACTAAACACCCTAATCATTTTACCTGTTTGGCAAAATAAATTTTTAAAAATAGTTGATTAGTAAAGCAAGGGCGTCCTTCAACTTTTACTGTTTTATTGATAAAGAATAATTTATCTAGTTCGAGTTTTTCAACAAAAGCATCAATAAATCTTACTGTATTATCCTTTTCAATATCATCATTTAGGCCTTAAACTCAATCTGTGTACGGTTTTTAGGAGTTATTTTAGGCATACACAAAGATATTGTATATTTCAGTTTTTATTTGTATTTTTATTTCAAAAAAATAAACAGCTTGTGT
>JADLFI010000024.1 GCA_020845635.1 Bacteroidia bacterium | reverse complement strand
ATGTTGCATTAAATATTGATTATGATAACAATACTGCTAATGAAAGAATTAATCAAGCACAAAAAGCTAAAGATGAGGAAGAAGCCAGATTAAAAGCTGAGGCTGATGCTAAAGCTAAAGCGGAGGCAGAAGCTGCGGCTGCTGCCGAATTAGCAAGAAAGAAAAAAGAGTTTGAGGAGTTAATCAGAAATGGAGAAAAAGCCGTAGAGGCAAAACAATACGACAATGCCTTGGATTATTTTAAAAGTGCTTTAGCAAATGGCACTGATATTCCACTTGCTAATTTAAAAAATAATGAAACCGAGAAATTAAAAGAAGCCGAAGAGGCAAAAAGAAAAGCAGAAGAATTAGCATTTAGAAAGAAAATATTTGATGAAAAAATTGCTGAGGGTGATAATTTGCTGAATCAAAAAAGGAATCGCGAAGCCTTACTAGTATATAATGAGGCGCTTAGTTTAGATATTGATAACATTTTGGCTCAATCAAAAATTGATGCTGTACAAAAAATATTAGACGAGATTGAATTGGCTCAAAAGAAAGCCAAATTTACCAAATCTATTGCTGACGGTGATTTAGCCTTAAATCAAAAGAAGTTCGCGAATGCGATTAGTTTATATACCGATGCATTAAATACAGAGTATGATAATGCGGTAGCCTATCAGAAAATAGAAAATGCTCGCAAACTTGAAGAAGAAGAAATTAGAAGACAAGAAGAAATAGCTGCCAAGCGTCAAGCAATGCTTGATGAGATAGCCCGAAGAAAAAAAGAAGCTGAAGAAAGAGAAAGAGAGTTTAAAGAAAGGGTACGTTTAGCTCGCGAAAAAGCACGTTTAGAATACCAAGAAAGAATTGAAGCACAAAAGCGTTCATTGTCACAAGCTGATAAATTCAGAGAGCAAAGACAAAAAAACATGCTCAGCAATAGTGCCAATAACAACCAGGTTGCCACTGGACCACGCAAAGAACTGGCAAAAAAATACCCTCAAGGTACAACCAACGAGGAAATAGAAGGACCAAACTGTATTATTTATCGTACCATAATTGTTAAAGGAGATGTGGGTGATGAATACAAGAAAATAAAATATAACTTTGGACAAATTTATTATAAGAAAAATGATAGAGATATTTCTGAGTCGGTCTATAATAATGAAGTAAAAAACAATTAATAATTTCATATTTGATAGCAGGAATGAAAAAGCATAAATTTCTATCTGCAATTTTTCTGATTCCTTTTCTTTGGTTAGGATGTACTCCTCATCCACAAGAGTTTGAACCCAATGCCGGCAAGGCAAATTTTAACAGCGTAGTTGCCATTGGTGGCAGTTATATGGCCGGTTATCAAGATGGTGCCTTATATTCCCAAGGACAAGAAAATTCAATTCCTGCTTTAATTGCCGAACAATTAAAGTATGTTGGCTGTCCGACCTTTTCTCAAATGCTAATTCCCGAAAACCAAAGTGTGGGGCTTAATTCTAAAACTTGGGAAAGTAATTTTGTAAATGCCAGTAAGCTAGGTTATAAAACCGATTGCAAAGGAATTACCTCCCTATCCCCTATAAAAAACAAAATTAGCGATATACTGGCACATAGTTTATTGAATGCAGGAAATAAGAATCAAAATAACAACCTGTCTTTACCTTTTGTGTCATTAAATGATTATAATAATCCGGCTATAGGTCTCGCTTTTGGCGTAAATAACCAAAACCCGTTTTATAACAGAATAGCATCTAACCCAGGAGTTTCAACAATAATAGATGATATTAAAAGTAAAAGTCCTACTTTTATTATCAGTTGGTTGGGGATGGATGATATTTATAACTATACATCGGTTGGAGGAGATAACAAAACTATCCCTACACCTAATGAATTTGAGCAGAATCTTGATAATATTCTTGGGTATTATGCACGTCAAGGAGTTAAAGGAGTTATGGCTACCATTCCCGATTTTAGAAATTTTCCATATTATACACTCATTAAATGGAACAACGCTGTTTTAACCCAAAATCAGGCCGATTCGTTAAATGATTTTTACTCTATGAGCTCTATTTTTGATCATATTCGATTTACACCAGGCAACAATGGCTTTGTAGTTGCCGACTCCGATGAACCTAGTGGATTCCGAAAAATGAAAGAAGGGGAATATATAACCTTAAGCGTGCCAACAGATTCTATGAAATGCTTCAAATACGGTTTGGTAATAAATTTTATGGGAAATAGGTATTCATTAATAGAGAAAGAAGTTAAAATTATTGAAGAAGCTATTAACAGTTACAACCAAATTATCATTAAAAAGGCAAACGAATATGATTTTGCTTTAGCAGATATTAATTTATTTTTTAATAAAGTAAACAAAGGCATTAAGTGGAATGGGGCTGATTTTAATTTAGAATTTGTAAGCGGTGGCTTTCTGAGTTTAGATGGTTATCATCCCAACCAAAAGGGATACGGAATACTGGCCAATGAATTTATAAAGGCCATAAACATAAAATATAATGCCAAAATACCTGAAACAAATTGTACCAATTGTAATGGCGTATTATTCAATTAAATACTCAAGTGGCACAATTTTTGAAATTAACCATCATAACAACCAAAATTAATAATATTATGAAAAATTTATTTACTCTCTTAACTGCCATATTACTAAGCATCAATCTGTATGCTCAAAATGCAAATGCAATTATTTTTACTGAAAATGGCGAACGTTTCCAAGTAGTGCTCAATGGTGTTATTCAAAACACCGAACCGGGAACTAACATTAAACTTACCGAACTTGTAGCTCCTCAATATAAGTTAAAGATTATTTTTGAAGATAAATCATTGGGTGAAGTTGATAAAAACTTCTATCTTGAACCGGGTGCCGAAGTAACTTATAATTTAAAGAGAAAAAATAATGGTGAGTGGGCTTTACGCGTAATAAGTTCTACACCAATAGCACAATTACCTCCTTCATCTACACCTGTTCCTAATCAAAATGTTGTAATTTATCATACTACACCGGTTCCTGCTGCCAGTACCACTACTACTACTACCACTACCTATACCGACCCTAACAGTAATGTTAACTTAAATATAGGATTAGGTGGCGTTGGGCTAAATATGAATGTTACCGGTACAGGTGTAGGAACTTCAACTACTCAAACTACAACTTCCTATTCAACTACCACAACAACTTCAGTACCTCCAACACATATACATCAAACACCACCGCCAAACTCAACAACAACAGTTGTTATACATGAACATGAACCCGAACATATTCATGTTGTTCCCGGATACAGCGGTCCAACAGGCTGTCCTTACCCTATGTCTGACCAAGACTACAATGGCATAAAAAATTCTATTATGAGCAAGAGTTTTGAAAGTACCAAATTTGACATTGCTAAACAAGTACTAGGTCAGCGCTGTATGACTGCGGCCCAGGTTAAAGATATTTTAGGTGTATTTGATTTTGAAAGTACAAAACTTGACTTTGCTAAATTTGCTTATGGGAGGACTTATGATGTAGGTAATTATTATATGGTTAATGATGTTTTTGATTTTGAATCATCTATTACTGATTTAAATAGATATATAAGCAGTTACAGAAGGTAATTTAGAATACAAATGTAAATTTTAAAAAGGTAGCATCTGCTTTCGTATGAAAAACAAACTCTTATTAATTTCATCTCTTTTTGGGGCTTTATCGGTGGCTTTAGGTGCTTTGGCAGCCCACAAACTTAGAGGTATGCTTGAGATAGGCTCTTTAGATGCATTTGACAAAGGGGTGCGATACCAAATGTACCACACCCTGCTTTTATTTGCACTGGCAGTTAGCTATAAATCTGAAAAAGCTGTAAAGCCAATAGCCTATTTATTAATTGCCGGAATATGCTGCTTTTCGTTCAGTATATATTTATTAAGTACTCAATCCATTACAGGAATAAAGTTCTCATTTTTAGGTCCGATTACACCTATTGGAGGACTTTTGTTGATTAGTGCTTGGTTAATGATAGGCTTTAAGGCAAAAGAGTTGTTTAATGATAAATAAATTTTGCCCCTCTATTTTTTTATTGAGTTGAAGATTTTTTAAAACAAATTATACTTTGTACTTTTAGCATCAATATTTTAAAATTTTAGTGTTTATGAAATTGCGCCATCTCATCTTCATCATGCCGTTTGTTATACTTGCCTCTGCCTGTACTTGTAAAAAGAAAATGGCAAAGACCCAAGAAAACTCAAGCCCTCAAACTGAGCAAAAAGTTAGTAATACTTCAACAACCCAGAATGATAAAAAAATGTACCGTTTTAGAGTGTCTTTTATTAGCAAAGGAGCCGGTATTGATTATAATATTTTAGAGAAATACAATACCTTTATTAAAGAATATGAAACTCGTACCAAAACAAAAGTTACATTTAGCGAAGCTCGTTGGGGACGAGAAGGAGAAATAGATTATTGTTTTGATTTTGCCAACTTAGATACTAAAATTGCTGAAGATTTTATTCAAAAGTCTAAAGAAGTCCTTAGAGAATCTGACCGCATTAACATAGGAGAAAATACCAATTGCAGAGGGGTAATAAAAGAACAAGAATAATTACTTATTTAGTTTTTTTAATTTTTTTCTTTCTTAATTTTGGTCATAAAACTTATGCTCAAATTACTGATATTGATATATTAAGGCAAGTTACTTCAGGAAGGAATTTACATTACAAAAACTTTAATAAAAGTATTTCGTTTAGTGTATATCCTGTAACACTTGCAGGGCCGGGCAGCCTACTTCTCGGTGGGATTATCAAGAAAGATACCTCGCTTTTATTATCAGGTATTTGTATGGCCGCTGCAGTTGTTTTAAATACAGGTTCTACTTATTGCTTAAAATATGGCTTTAACCGTTCAAGACCCTATATTGCTTATCCCGATATTATCCCTTTGACAATAGAAAGTACTCCTTCTTTTCCTTCAGGGCATAGTTCAACAGCCTTTAATATTGCAACCTCATTCTCATTACTTTTCCCAAAATGGTATGTTATAGTTCCCTCCTATTTATGGGCTGGTAGTGTAGCATATAGTCGTTTATACTTGGGGGTTCATTATCCAAGCGATATATTGGCCGGTGCTATTATTGGTTCAGGAACCGCCTATTTAAGTTATTATGTGAGTAAAAAATATATAAAAAAATTCCAAAAGAAAAGACCTGAAATAATATATAAATAAGATATTACTGAATTTACAAGATTACCTGAGTTAAAAATAAACCGCAATTATGTACTTTCCTCATTGGAGAGTCAAATATTTACCTAAAGTCACTATTGTTGTATGCGGCATTGCATTATAAAAGGGAATAACTCCAAAAAAGTTCCAAGCAGAACTATACAGTAAAAGGCTAAATGAAATTGGAATATTTAATGAACCATCAAAGCCATGAATGATATTGATTTTTGGAGTTCCAATAAATAATCTGAACTATCCAATTAAGGCTAGTGTAAACCTTTTTATATACATAATCACCCCAAGACCCAATACCGGTAGCACCAATAGTATAACCTACTGAATGGGCAAAGAAATTTTTAAAGTTGATTCCAAAAACAAACCTTCATGCCAAAATTCATTCGGCAACTATTTGAGTTAGGTGCTAAGCCCTTCAACGAGAATGGATTACTTTGCTTTAAAACTCGAACAAAAAATACGTTGATTAAAAAATCAAAGCGATTGAGGTTCTATTTATTACTCAAAACTTATTAAATCAACGTCAAAAACCAACCATGCTTTAGGAGGTATAACTCCCGGATAACCTCTTTCACCATAAGCTAAGTCATAAGGAATAATAAAAGTACATTTACCCCCTGCTTTCATTAATTGAATACCCTCTGTCCAGCCTTTAATTACTTGATTTAAGCCGAAAGTAGCCGGTTGCCCGCGATCTAAGGAGCTATCAAATTTTTGACCGTTTGATAATAATGTTCCTGTATAATGAACTGTTACTTTGCTATTTGCCGTAGGATTTGGGCCGGTTCCTTCTTTAGTCATAATGTAACGTAATCCACTTTCTGTTACTTTGGCATCTTTATATTTTTCGTTTAAAGCACGTTCTATATTTTCTTTCTCTATCTTTTCTCTTTGAGCTTCTTTTTCTTTGGCAATCTCTTGCTGTTTCTTGAATACTTCTGGAGCATTGAAAGCCTTGGCTTCATCTCCTTTACGTAAAATTGTTATTGAAAGCATAGTGTCATTACCTTGTATGGCATTCACCACGTCCTGGCCTTGAACTACGTGGCCAAAAACAGTATGTTTACCATTAAGCCAATCTGTTTTTACATGAGTAATAAAAAACTGACTTCCATTAGTTCCGGGGCCTGAGTTAGCCATTGACAAAATGCCCGGACCGGTATGCAATAAAGTAGAATCAAACTCATCGGCAAATTTATATCCGGGGTCACCTGTTCCATTACCTAAAGGACAACCTCCTTGAATCATAAAATTTGGTATCACTCTATGAAACAATAAACCATCATAAAAAGGAACTCCTGCAGCTTTCTTATTATTAGGAATGGTACCTTCTGCTAATCCAACAAAATTAGCTACAGTTAAAGGTGTTTTTTTCATTTCTAACTGTAAAAAAATATCTCCTCTGTTAGTGTTAATGTGCGCATAAATGCCATCAGATTGTTTTTCTAAAAATTCTTTTTCCATTTTCTTATTTTGATTATTTGTTTGTGCTCCTGCCGTATAAATTATTAGGGAAAGGCATGTAAGTAAAAGATGTTGTAATTTCATTTTTTAGTAGTTTGATATTAAAAAATTATTGGTTTAATCTATCAATAATCATACCAACAATAATTTGCAATGATAAGAAGTTATCTTGACCTGACAAACTATAATTATTTATAAATTAACACAACTACTATGTATTTTAAAAGTCACTACTCTTTATTAGCCCCCCACAACTTTACATAAAGGTAATCTTATTCTATTTCAATATTATTAGTACTTATCCAATGTTGCAATGAAACTAAATACCATATCCTGCTCCAAGTTATATGTGGGTCGTTGTTTAAAAAGCGTTTCCAGAGTGATTCAATTTCTTTACCATCAAAATATGGGTTTTGTGCTAATTTCTGTAAATTATCTTCGCACAATGGTTTTAAATCGGTTTTTAACCATTCTTTCCAGGGCAAAGTAAAGCCCATTTTAGGGCGATTTACTATTTCCGGAGGTAACATGTCGCCCAAAGAGTCAACCAGCAATTTTTTAGGACTTGTCGGAATTTTAAATTTATCCGGCAATCCCACTACATATTCAATCAGCTCGTAATCCAAAAAAGGAACTCTAACCTCTAATGCGTGAGCCATACTCATTTGATCGGTATCACGAAGTAATACATTTTGCATATAAGTACTAATTTCTGCAATGCTTACGGCAGATAGTATGTTTTTATTCTTTAAATTAATATGTTTAATAATTTCATGAATACTACTTTTCTCGGCTTTATTTCGCAGAATTTTATTAATTTGTTCTTCAAGAAAAACCTGCCGGGCTAAGGGATAAGTATTTCTAAGATTGAATGAATTTAAAGCAAATAACTCTGCAATTTTATCTGCTGCAATTCCTGGTCTAATCATTTTATTAATTTGTGCCGCTACTGATATTCCCGGAATTGCTGCTAACCATTTTAGTTTTTCAAGTTTCAACGAGCGTTTAAAAATATCGTAACCGGCAAATAGCTCATCACCTCCTAAACCCGACAATGCCATAGTAATACCTGCATTTTTAGTAGCCTTGCTCACTACATAGGTATTGGGACCATCACCGCCCGGGTGGTCAGTAGCCAATAATGCATCATTCACCTCATTCTTAAAATCATTGGGGCTTAATTTTATTTCATGATGCTCAGTGTTAAATTTTTCAGCAATCAATCGGGCGTACTTGGCTTCACTGAACTGGCCTTCATCAAAAATCACACTAAAAGTTTTCACTTTAGTGTTTGATACTTTACTCATCATACCCACTACAGCGCTACTGTCTATACCCCCAGATAAGAAAGCTCCAAA
Organism: Bacteroidia bacterium; assembly: GCA_020845635.1. GTDB lineage: Bacteria > Bacteroidota > Bacteroidia > UBA4408 > UBA4408 > CAIKXD01. The sequence continues at coordinate 40,565 of JADLFI010000024.1, read as the reverse complement.
AGGAACATCAGATATTAATCTTCGCTTTACTGATTTTTCAAATAAATTTTTCACTTTTTGGCATACTTCACTATAAGAAGTGTCTTCGTCAGTCTTATTTACAAATGAGTTAATGTTCCAGTACTGCTTGATATTAAAGTTATTGCGCGATGTTTCTATATAATGCCCAGGCAAAAGCATAAAAACATCTTTAATTAAAGTATGCGGTGCAAATGCTGTTTGATACCTGATATAATCAGATAATGCAAGATTATTTAGTTTAGGAGACACTATTTGGGATTTTAACAAAGCCCTTATTTCTGATGAAAAAGCCAGAACATTATTGTTTCGTGCGTAATAAAGTGGTTTTATCCCCATTCTGTCGCGGGCAATAAACAAGTGCTCTGTTTGAGTATCCCAAATGGCAAAAGCAAACATTCCATTGAATTGATGAAGGCAATCTTTTCCCCATCTTAAAAATGCCGCCAAAATAACTTCTGTATCTGTATTGGTTTTAAAATGATATGGTTTTTCGTTCGAGTTATTTCTGGCTCTTTCCAAATCAAATTTTAATTCCTTGTAATTATACAGTTCACCGTTATACACTATGCAAAGTCTATTATCATTACTCCACATAGGTTGATGCCCATTAGACGATAAATCAATAATAGAAAGTCTTCTTTGACTCAGTGCAATATAAGAGTTGCTATAAACACCTTCATCATCAGGTCCTCGATGAGCCATAGCTTTGTTCATATCATGCAAAAATGAGGCACTCTTCTCTTTATTTTCAATTCCAAAAATTCCGTTTATTCCACACATAATTAATAGTTAATTTTTTATTACTACACTCATCAAACTATCTACCCATTTTTGAGGAGTTATGGTAGCTGCTCTCTGTGTACTAATTTCACCCATAGCCAATAGTTCCTGGTTTGATTTATTAATAATTTTGGTCATTGCTGCTTCTATTGAATTGGAGTTGTTTGCCTCAAAGATATATCCATTAATACCATCAACCAAAAAAGCAGAATTAGCTCCTACAGTATTACTGCAAAGTAATGGAAATCCGGCTGCGGCAAACTCATGCACTACCACTCCCCAAGGTTCAAATCTACTAGGAAGAATAAAAACTCCTGTTTGTTTTACAAAATCTTCAAGCATTTGAGGTTGAACAAAACCAAAGTGTTTAATCTTGGGGTGTTCAATAGGATCAATGTCACCTGTACCTAAACACCATAATTCCCAATCGGTATTATACTTTTTATCTAGATTAATAAAAGCATGCCATAATTCTTCAATGCCTTTAAAACTATAATATCGTCCAATGAAAATAAATCGTTTGGGAAAATTTTGTTTCTTTTCGTTTAAAAACTTTTTATGAAAACCATCAAACAAAGCATAATCAGCCACATAAAATCCGGTTAATATTTGTTTGGCTCTAAAGCCTAAGCGAGTAGCGTACTCAAACTGTGGTTTTCCGGGTACCCAACAATAATTAAAATACGGATGAATTTTACGAAAACTAATTAAAGTGGCTATATATTGCTTTATGGTTCCTTGCCATTGATTATCAAAACCAACAATTACAGGAATTTTGTTTTTAAATAATTTACAAACTTCTAAATATCCTTTATCTATCCAACCGCTAGTGTAAATAACAGATGGATTAATTTCTTGAACTAATGATAATAACTGTTCATCAGAATAGTCGTTACGACTATATACTTTAACGTTTTCGTTAAAATTAAAATCGAAAGGAGCTTCTTTATTTACCGGCCATCTAACAATATATATATCTATATTAGGTTGCTTGTTTAATTCAGCAATACAAGATAAAAAGTAACCTGCTAATTCAGTATATAAAAATAATATTTTATGCATTTTCTATTTTGGTATTTATTTCAGTCAACTGGTTAGTATTGGTTTGCATATTTTTATAATTTACTGCGTTGTAATAATACAACCACATAAAAAAAGGAAATCCATTAATAAAATAATTCCCTTGGCGTAATAAGTATAGAATAATTAGTACCAATATGGCGCTCCCAATAATCCAATGCTGCGAGTTACTCACTGTTCGGCTTCGCGAAACATAATACTTAAAGATAAAAAGTATAAAAAAACCAATCCCCAGCAAACCTGTCTCAGAAAGCAAACGTAAAAACATACTGTTAGCATCAGACTTATTAAATTCAATATCTAAGACCCCTGCTTGTTTGGTTAATGAATATTTATCAAAGGCTATGGCATGCGAGCCTAGCCCGGTACCTCCAATAGGATTATGTTTAAAGTTTTCGGTTGCAATTTTATAATTATTATAAAGCACAAAGCTTGAAGAATTCACATTTTCAACAGAAAAATCTTCATCAACCCATAGACCTACTCCACTGTCAATACGTTTTTTAAATTCGGGAGAGGCATTGTACATAAAAGTTCCTAAAGAAATAAACACAAAGCTAGCGATGATAATATTTGATACTTTAGCATGGTTAATTATGATAAGAAGGCCTGACATAAAAATACCAATAAAACCAGTTGATGATGTAGTAAGGATGGAGGCTATGATAATGATAATTCCTTTTTGTGTGTGTATAAAATAATTTTTTCTGAAGATAATATTATATATGGCAACAAATACCGCAGGAGAAAACATAATGGCACATTGTGATGCTTCGGAGAATATAGAGTTCATTCTAATACCGCCACTTGAATTGGGAACCACCCCCCATTTATTAAATATCCATTTGTAATCATACCCCGGAGTAAACCCAACATAATAACTTACCACCTGAACTATACCTACAATAGAAAGTATATAAACCCCTTTTAAATAATAAGTAAATATTTTTTCTACATTAAATTTATAATGTAACATAACATATTGGTAGAAACTCACTGAAAGTAAAGTTCCAATAAATATTTTCAGAAATCCGGCCCAGGTATTATTACCGGCATATATTTGAAGAATACCCCAAACAGCGGGAATAAATAAAATAAGAAAAGGGGTTTTTACAATTTTAAATTGCGACACAAAACCAGGTAACAACAAAAGAAAAATAAAATAATGCAGGTAGCCCTCGAAGGGGCTCTTAAAAAAAGTTATTGAACTTACAAAAACTGAAATAAAAACCAATAATGTTATTCGTGCGTTATTCAGCATTTAACTTATACTTGTTAATTTTTTGATGTCCATTTTCTATTGCCTTTTGAAAAAAATCGAGATGTATTCGAGCAATATTTGTCCACAAAAATTGTTGCTTTATTTTCTCCACAGAATTCTTTTTCATTTTATCTATACTTAGTGCATCTAGGTTATTAATTCGCTCCAGAATTTGTTCTAACTGATGCAGTTCTGATAATTCCATTAAATAACCGTTATCGGCTCCTACCAATAAATTAACTGCTCCCACATTGGTTGCTATAACAGCCAATCCACTAGCCATAGCTTCCATTATAACATTAGGCATTCCCTCACTGTAGCTTGGGCAAACTAATACATCTGTTGTTTGAACAATACTTCTTATCTCTTCCTGATTACTGATTGAACCATAGTATTTAACACGGGTATCTTTTAATTGCTTTTCTTTAGGAATAGGCCCAATAAAGTGAAACTCAACATTGCTGCTCTTTAGTTTCTCAATGGCAGCACTTAACTCTTGAATACCTTTTCTACGCTCATAACGACCAATAAATAAAAAACGCTTGACAGCCTCTGTTGGCCTTATTTTTTGATTAACCCAAGACTCTTCAATACCTGTTGGAATAGAAATAATTTTAGATTTTGAAACGGGAATAGACAAAATTACATCATCAATTTTTGCGCCATAAGAAATAACATAATTGGCAGCGTTGCATATATATTTTACCGGCCCTCTGAACAACAAATATTGCTCTATGCGCGAACGAAAATTTGGCGGAGGTTGAAACATTTCGTAGCCATGAAAATTAATAGCCAAAGGAATATCAAGCTTGTTTTCTGTTTTTTCTTGTGCTAATTTCCAACCTGCAAATCCCTTACAATAAATAAAATCAACGGGAGGTCTGTTTTTAAAAACTTTAAATATTTCTAATGAATACCGATACGAAGCCCGTAAATAATGCCCTGGGACTTTATTAAGTTGTGGGAAATTAATAACTATTGAATTAATTTTTGATTTTTCTTCTTCTGTAAATAATTCAAGCTTCTGAATGTCAAACTTACTCATATTAGTATGATAAAGGTCAACCTCAACACCCAAACGAGTTAAATACTTACATAAATAGTATGAATGTTTTTGCATTCCACCAATTACATAGGGAAAAATACCATCGGTTACAAGCGCAATACGCATATTTTTAATATTTCCAATAAACTGCAAATATAATTCTATTGAGCCATACTTAAGCAATATATGAAAAATTCATTAATTTATTGTGAATACTATTTATAAAGCAATAATAAAAAAATCCGATACCAATTGAATGATATCGGATTTTACTCTAATCTAACACTTAATTACTTATTTTCTTTTACTTCTTCAAAGTCAACATCAGTAGCCTCTCCCGTATTTCCGGTACTGTTATCGGTAGGATTAGCAGAGCCATTTTCATTGGCACCGGCTTTATACATATCTTCAGAAGCTGCTTGCCATGCACTATTTAGTTGCTCCATTGCTGTATCAATCTTAGTGATACTTTTCTCGGCATGAGCTGCTTTAAGTTGGTTTAAACCTGATTCAATTGCTTGTTTTTTCTCAGCCGGAATTTTATCGCCATACTCTTTCAATTGTTTCTCGGTTTGAAAGATTAACGCATCGGCAGCATTTACCTTATCAGCCTCTTCTTTTGCTTTACGGTCGCTTTCAGCGTTGGCTTCGGCTTCGGTTTTCATTCTTTTTATTTCTTCATCGCTTAGACCCGAAGAAGCTTCAATTCGAATTTGTTGCGATTTACCTGTTGCCTTATCTTTAGCCGACACATGTAAAATACCGTTGGCATCAATATCAAAAGTTACTTCTATTTGAGGAATACCTCTTGGTGCAGGCGGAATACCGTCTAGGTGGAAACGTCCTATGGTTCGGTTTTGATTAGCCATTGGTCGTTCGCCCTGCAAGATATGTATTTCAACCGAAGGTTGATTATCGCTTGCAGTACTAAAGGTTTCGCTCTTTTTTGCCGGAATGGTAGTGTTTGATTCAATTAATTTAGTCATTACACCACCCATAGTTTCAATCCCTAAACTAAGCGGAGTAACATCAAGAAGCAATACGTCTTTTACTTCTCCGGTCAATACCCCACCTTGTATAGCAGCACCTAAGGCAACAACCTCATCAGGGTTAACTCCTTTTGAAGGAACTTTTCCGAAGAATTTTTCAACGGCATTTTGAATAGCAGGTATTCTGGTTGAGCCACCAACTAATATTATTTCATTGATATCGCTAGTGCTTAGTCCGGCATTCTTTAGTGCTGAGCGGCATGGTTCAATGGTTCTTTTCACTAAATCGTCAACCAATTGTTCAAACTTAGCTCTGCTTAAGGTTCTTACCAGGTGTTTAGGGATGCCATCAACAGGCATAATATAAGGTAAGTTAATTTCGGTAGATGTAGTGCTCGACAATTCAATTTTAGCTTTTTCGGCAGCTTCTTTTAAACGTTGTAAAGCCATTGCATCTTTACTAATATCAATACCACCATTATCGTTTTTAAATTCCTGAACCAACCAATCAATTATTTTTTGATCAAAGTCATCGCCTCCTAAGTGGGTATCTCCTTCAGTTGATTTTACTTCAAATACGCCATCACCCAATTCCAAAACAGAAACATCATGTGTACCACCACCGCAGTCGAATACTACAATTTTCAAATCACTGCCCTTTTTGTCTAATCCATAAGCCAAAGCAGCAGCAGTAGGTTCGTTGATAATACGTTTTACGTTCAAACCCGCAATTTCTCCGGCTTCTTTAGTAGCTTGTCTTTGAGCATCGTTAAAGTAGGCCGGTACTGTAATAACAGCTTCGGTAACAGTAGTTCCCAAATAGTCTTCGGCCGTTTTTTTCATTTTTTGTAATACTATAGCCGAAATTTCTTGTGGTGTGTACAATCTTCCATCAATATCAACACGCGGAGTATTATTATCACCTTTAGCTACTTTATAAGGAACACGACTAATTTCATTACCTACTTTATCAAAAGATTCGCCCATAAAACGTTTAATTGAATAAACTGTTTTGGTTGGATTAGTAATAGCTTGACGTTTGGCAGGGTCGCCCACTTTACGTTCGCCATTGTCCAAAAAAGCCACAATTGAAGGAGTAGTTCTTTTTCCTTCGTTGTTAGGTATAACAACCGACTCGCTGCCTTCCATTACGGCAACGCATGAGTTTGTTGTTCCTAAATCTATTCCTATAATTTTTCCCATATTTATTATTGTTTTAAGTTAATGCTTTAAATTATCTTAATCTTCATTAGTCAATGATTATGCCAAGTGGTTTTTGTATATACCATTTTATAGTTTTTCTGTCAATATGACATAATAAAGTAAGGTAATCTGCATAAATTACAAATTGCCTGACAAAAACAACAGAAACAATATCAGCGAATAAAGCCTAAATCTTCGGTATATTTCCCTGTTGTAAGCTCTGTTAGAGTATTAGGGCTAAATGGCTTAGCTACTCCGGAATTGGTAACACGTGTGCTAAAAATACCTATTCCATTAATTATATTGGTGTATATGGGTTTTTCCTGGAAATTACTTGAATAAGGAGCATTCAAATCTTTATATATTTGATAATCTTCACCTGCTGCAGTAATAAATATTTGTCCTCTCCACCCTATTCTTTTCTTGGTTTTATCAGAAAAATATAGGTCTTTAACCGATTGTAAAAAGATAAAAAACTCTTCGCCTTTTATGGATTTTTTCATCACACTACCACCTTCAGCATTAGGTGAATACTGAGGAGAAAAAGCCCAATCAATATATTTCATCACGGTATCGTTACCATTTTGAAACTCTTTGTAGTAGAATCTAAAAGTTAACTCATATATTTTACCATACTTTTGAGTATTCCACTCAATAGTGTTATTTGGTGTGTATTTATTATCGTTACCTACAAAAGTGTATGATGAGCCTCCTGAGTTAGGCAGAACAATATTATTAATAATATGGGTTGAAGAAGTTGCTATATATCCGGTTTTTTTATTCTCTACTTTAAGTTTATAAGTTTCGTCATTGCTCAGCAACTGTCGTGTAAAGTAAATAATATTCTTGCTTTTGGTGAATACGCCATCTTTTCCATTCTCAATGATGGTATCCTGTAATGTTATTGTTCCTTTATACTCCTCATCTACAAAGCGATCAATGGTTACCAACATATCGGCCGGATTGTAATTTAACGAATCGGGCTGTTGTGCCATAGCATAAGCATCACCTGTTCCTAAAAAAGCTTTATTAATTTTTACATACTGTATGGGTTGTGATATATCAAGCAATCCATAAATAATGGCTGTTTCTTTGTAAGGGGCAATTACATCCACATCAGTTTTACAACTACTGAATAAAGTATTTAATAATAAGATGCCTATAACAAGATATTTATTCATTTTTTTTTATAAGAAACGAATGGCAAATGTATTAAATTAATGGAAGATTGTATTATCTATCAGATAAATTAATGCAGCTAATGATGCCGCTCCTAACTCTAATTCACGTTTATTAACTTTATCAAAAGTATCATCGGCTGTATGATGAATGTCAAAATAGCGTTGCGAATCGGGAATTAACTCCATTACAGGAACACCTTGCTCTATCAATGGTGAAATATCTGCACCGCCCCCTTTTCCCTCGAAATCATATAGTCCATAAGGTAACAATAATGGTTTATAACTTTGCACTGCAGCCATAAACCACTCTGGTGCTGTAAAGCTAAAGCCTCTTGGACTGTAACCTCCGGCATCTGACTCAAGAGCGGCAATATGTGCCTCTTTGTTTTCTTTAGCTTGCTTAGCATATTCTTTTCCGCCTCTCAACCCATTCTCTTCATTCATAAAAAGCACCACACGTATGCTATGTTTTGGTTGATAACCTATAGCTCTGAAAATACGTAAAACCTCCATACTTTGTACGCATCCTGCGCCATCATCATGAGCTCCTGTACCTAAATCCCACGAGTCGAGATGTCCGCCCACCACAATATATTGGTTTGGGTTATCTTGTCCTTTTATTTCTCCAATTACGTTAAATGAGGGAGCATCTTCATAGGTTTTACAATTTGTTTTCAGATAAACTCTTGCCGATTTATCCACTCTTAATAGTGTACTTAATGTTTCTGCTCCTTCAGTGCTTATGGCTACTGCAGGTATTTTAGGAATACTATCAACATAACTCATAGAACCTGCATGTGGAAATTTATCTATTTTTAATCCCATAGAGCGGGTTATAGTTGCAAGAGCTCCATAACGCCCTGCCTTCATAGCACCAGCCCAGCGTTGGTCAACAGCCTTACCGTATGCTTTAAAGGTAAAAATCTCTGTAGGATCCATAGGCCGATTATAAAAAACAATCTTTCCTTTAATTTTAGCTGTTCCCAACTTATCAAGTTCCTCAAAACTGTGTACTTCTATAACTTCTGCTTCAATACCTTCGGGTGGGGTAGCTATGGAGCCGCCAAGAGCGCATATTTGAGTTTCATAACGCACTTTTGTTTGACTATTAATAATAAATGCTTGCTCCTTATCACCTCTCTCCCAATGTGGTACCATTACAGGTTGTAATGTAACTTTATTAAGATTTAAACCTTCCATTACCGATTTGCCCCAATTAACAGCCTTTTCGGCCTGAGGCGAACCACTTAAACGTCCTCCTACATTGGAACACAAATAAGCCAAGTTTTGATAGCATTCGCCATTGCTTAATGCTTCATCAAAAATTTTTCGAATCATAATGGAGTCTTTATTTTGTGCTCTAACCGAGTCAAGTGAAATGGAAGCTAATAACAAAATAAAAAAAACTGTTTTTCTCATTGATTTAATTGTTTTAAAAAAATGTCCCACAAAATATCTTTTGGAGGTTTAGCAATAATAGTAATATTTTCTTTTTTTATAGGGTGTATAAATTCTATTTTACGAGCATGTAAATGTAATGAGCCATTCTCATTGTTTCTGGCCGCACCATATTTCAAATCGCCCTTTATGGGACAAGCCATGGCTGACAATTGCACCCTAATTTGATGATGGCGACCGGTATGCGGATTAATTTCAAGTAAATAATAATGATTAGATTCAGCTATGATTTTATAGTCTAACTTACAATACAAACTATTTTTAATTTGATTTACGTAGGCCTTTGATTTATTCTTTGCTTCATTTTTTATCAAATAATGCTCAAGAGTTCCGCTTTCTTGAGGAGGTTTATTTTTTACTACTGCCCAGTATGTTTTTTTTATTTCTCTGTTCTTAAACAATTCATTCAGGCGAGTTAAGGCCTTACTTGTTTTGGCAAATAAAACCACCCCACTCACAGGACGGTCAAGCCGATGTACTGTTCCTAAAAAAACCTCTCCCGGTTTATGTGCTGTTTCTTTGATATACAATTTAACCCATTCACTTAACGGCTTATCGCCAGTTTTGTCACCTTGTACAATATGCCCCGGGAGTTTATTAACCGCTATTATATGGTTGTCTTGGTACAATACTTCCGGATAATTTGACATATTTATTTTTATTGTTTTTGAATGATAAATTTAGCGTTAATATATTCTTTGTTCGAAGTGTTAATCTGAATAAAGTAAATGCCATTGCTCCACAAATTACAATCTGCAATGCGTTCAATACTATGTGAACTCTGACTTAAGTTTCTTGACCAAACAATTTGCCCTAAACTATTATGAATGGTAAGATTAGCACCCGATAAATTTTTATCGGCAGTTTTTAAATATAGTTGATTATTGACTATATCATAATAAACATTTAAGGACTTGTCGTAATTGGCGCTATTGATGCCTAAACACATTGTCGTGTCAATGATAATATCATCAAAATTTGTACAGCCTGCGGCTGAGACCCCGGTAACCTGATAGGTTATAGGAAAATTGATTTCGGCAATCACCATATTACCCAATGTATCACTTAAACCAATATTCGGAGACCAAGTATAAGTTGAGGCACCGCTGGCATTAAGCGTAATACTATTACCAACACAAATTACGGTGTCGTTTTGCAGAATATTTACGGAAGGTAAAGGGTTAATGGTAATAGGGGGAGTCAAAGTAACATTTGCATTCCCTAAAGCGTTCCCTATATTTAATAAAACCGATGCTGAACCCGGGTTATTAAACTGAACTGTTACACTCTGACTATTAGAAGAGGAAGGAACACCATTTGAAAATGTCCAAGACCATTGCGTTGCTGTGTTTGATTGATTATTGGCTGTAAACGTAACAAAATCACCGGCACAAATCGAAGAGGCGCTTGCACTAATACTATTTCCGGTAGGAGCCTCGGTAGCAAAGGAAACGCCTGCAACCGAAACATTATCAATATACATATTATTATTAAAGTTATTATAGGTTTCAAACTTTATCATTACTGAGCTACTGCCTGCCAAAGGAGTTAAGTTTAAATCAATACAATTTAATAAATTGCCGCACCACTGAGCAGAAGTTGAGGGTATAAAATATAAATCGAGAGTATCAGCAGTAGTTGCGAAAATAGTGGTTGAATCTTGATAATATTGCGCTATACGAAATGGGAATGTATTACCGCAATCGGTAGAAGCATAAACAATTAATGAGTCGGTAAACTCTTGGCGGAAGTTTCGTTGCCAGGCATAAGTAAAATGTAAACTTATGCTATCATACCCTGAAAAATTAAGTGGTGGTGTTATTAAGCCATCACGTTGCCCTTTATCATCATAATTAAAAAGGTTTATGAAGGCAGATTTATTGGGCTGTCCGTCAACGGTAATGTTTTTTACTTCCCAAGTTTTGTTTTTATCAGGGTTACTAACGCTCCACTTATTATAATCTAATCCATTCTCAAAATCCTCGGAAAAAGGTAATGATAAACCGGAATTAAATAAAGTAAACTCTGAGTTGATTGTATCATTCAGAAAATTCCAATCTAACCCTCCATTGGGTTTTGTGCAATAGGCTTTTAGACTATGTGTTCCGGAGCCTACTTGCATTGACGGTAATATAATACTAATTATACTATCATGGGCAATATCTCCAACCCATTGATAGGTTTGATATGCCCCATTATCAAGTGAGTATTTTATAATTGCACTTTGAAGATTATCAGTACCTACATTTTTTAATAATATTTCGGGAACAAAGTTACCTGAGCATACATTATTGATAGGCCTAACTACTTCAGTCAAAGAGGCATCTAATTTATTTTTTGTTCCACTTATACATTGCATAGCTTTATAGGCATTAATTCTGCCTTTACCCAACAGGCCGGTCATGGTAGGGTTCATAAAATCAATATTATCGGTACTATTCAAAATACAATCGATAATTTGATCGGGGCTTAATAAAGGATTATAGCTTTTCATAAGTGCTGCTAAACCCGCTACCATTGGGGCTGCCATTGAAGTACCTGACGTGGTAAGAAAATTATTACCCGGTGTTGTGCTATAAATATTTGTACCCGGTGCACAAACGTCAATCCATTGTCCGTAGGTAGTGCCAATAGATTTAGTATCATTATGAGAAGTACTAGCCACGCTTATCACGTGCGGATAAGCAGCAGGATAATTTACCGTAGCATCATTGGTATTTCCGGCAGCAGCAACTACAACAGCTCCTAAAAGATAGGCATATAAAACAGTATTTCTTTCGGTAATTGAATATATGGGAGTTCCCCAAGAAAGGTTAATTACATTCGCCCCATTCTCGGCAGCATAAGCAATAGCTTCAAATCCGTTGCTTACAAATAAATTAGAATAACTTGCTTTAACCGCCATTAATCTAGAGTTAAAACCCAAGGATGCAATGCCGGTAACATTATTGGTAACAGCTCCGGCTATCCCTGAAACATGTGTACCGTGATACCAACTAGGGTCATTGGGGTGTGGGTCATTATCAAAATCACCGAAATCATAACCTAATGAATCATCAACAATAAAATTCCCATCATCATCAACACCAGGCAAACCATATCTCTCAAGCTCATTAAACCATACATTATCTTTTAAGTCAATATGGTCAATATCCATTCCATCATCTACTATGGCAATAATGGTAGGCGAAGGCGCAGGGTTTCCTATATAACTCCAGGCACTTTGTGCATTTACTTTAAATAAATTCCACTGATTAGTGTTATTAAAGGAAGTGTCATTGGGAGTATAGAAAAATCTTTTATACGGAACTTTCTCTGCATATTCAACCTCTTCTAATTTACTTAACGCTGCAATTGCATAATCAATATTTGAAATCTCAGAAATTGAAATTTTAAAAATATTTTCAAGTCCTTGATGTTTAGCAAAAGTATAAAGTTGTCGGAACTCGCTCACAGTATAATCTTTTGTAAATTGTTGCAAAAATGGGAAGTTTCCTGGATCATTGTTATGATTGGAAACAGAAGACATAGCAGTGCTTTTAATTTTCAAATAAATATTTCCATCTTCATAATTTGCATCAACGGTTTGCCCCGAAGCTATAGTAAAACAAAAAACTACAAACAAAGAGAGTAATAACCTGAAAAATTTTATCATTTTTATATTTATTGATTATTAGAAATAACTAAGATTGATGTTAGGTTTAATATTTTTAACCGACTCAAATATTAATTTGATAACATTTTCTACATCGTTCCTATGTACACTTTCAACGGTGGTGTGCATATAGCGCAGAGGCAATGAAATTAATGCCGAAGGCACACCTCCTGTAGCATAGGCTATGGCATCGGTATCGGTACCTGTTGCACGCGAAACTGCAGCTCGTTGAAAAGGAATTTTGTTTTTCTGAGCCGTGTTTATAATCATTTTTAAAATATTGTTATGAACTGAAGGACCGTATGTTAATACAGGCCCCTGACCACAGGCAATATCACCATTAGTTATTTTACTTAGCATAGGAGTTTGGGTATCGTGAGTAACATCAGTAACAATAGCCATATTAGGTTTTATGGTTTGAACAATCATTTCTGCACCTCGCAATCCAACCTCTTCCTGCACACTATTGGTAATATATAAACCAAATGGTAGCTTGGTTTTAGATTCATTAAGCAAACGAGCCACCTCCGCAATCATAAAGCCTCCGGCTCTATTATCCAGAGCACGACCAACAAACATATTTTTATTGAGCACCGAAAATTCGTCTTCAAAAGTAGCCACACAACCTACATGTACACCTAAGGCTTCTACTTCTTCTTTAGAGGAGCATCCACAGTCAAGAAAAATATTCTTCAAATTAGGTGTTTCCTCCTTTCCGGGCTCACGTGTATGTATGGCAGGCCAACCAAATATAGCTTTAACTATACCTTTTTCAGTATGAATGTTTACGCGCATTGAAGGGGCAATCATGTGGTCAGACCCTCCGTTTCTTTTCACGTAGATAAATCCATCTTTGGTAATGTAGTTTACAAACCATGAAATTTCATCGGCATGAGCCTCAATCATCACTTTAAATTGTGCTTTAGGATTAATAACCGCAACGGCTGTTCCGTAATGATCCGTAAAATAATCATCAACATAAGGTTTTACATAATTAAGCCAAAGTTTTTGACCCGGAGCTTCAAATCCGGTAGGTGATGCATTGTTAATGTAGTTTTCAAAAAAATCTAACGATTTTTTATTTAATATAGATTGATTTTTCTTTGCCATAATAATTGATAAAATATCCTACAAAGCTAATCATTTCAAACAATATTTAATACATCTTCTATTATTTTATCTTGCACTTTTGTTTACTACCGTATTTATATAAAGGTTTACAAAAGCATCAATATATAAACAGGCAGTGCAGTTATAAAGCACCGTCAACAAGGATATCCAGATAACTCATGCAAAATAAAAGCAAAGTAAACCTATTTTATAAACAATCAATTGGTGGCAAAAGCTTTGATTAAATAAAATAACTATAGTCAATAGGCCATATTTTTGTGCTTGAATAAAAAAAACTTTTTGAAAAGTAGTTTATGAAAGAAGAACGACCGTTAATATTAGTTACTAATGATGATGGAGTGTATGCTCCCGGCATCAGAGCTTTGGTAGAATGTGTAAGGAATAAAGCCGATGTATTGGTAATAGCACCCGACAAACCTCAATCTGGTATGGGGCATGCCATAACTATAAATTCTACCTTACGTATTCATAAAATCAAGGAGGAACCCGGTTACAGTAAGTATAGTTGCAGCGGAACTCCCGTTGATTGCGTAAAAGTTGCCGTAAGCCGTCTTCTACCACGTAAGCCCGATTTATGTATTTCCGGAATAAATCATGGCTCCAATTCATCAATAAATGTGATATACAGTGGTACCATGTCGGCAGCTGTTGAAGGTTGCATAGAGGGCATTCCTTCAATAGGTTTTTCATTATGCAATTTTTCTGTTGATGCAAATTTTGATGCTTCAAAGAAAATAGCTGAAAGGGTTATTGAAAAGATACTTCAAAGTGGCCTTCCTGAAGGAGTTTGTTTAAATGTTAATATTCCTAATGTTGAGTATGATAAATTAAATGGGATAAAAATATGTAGGCAGGCAAAAGCCACTTGGGTGGAAGAACTAGATGAGCGTAAAGACCCGATGGGACACTCATATTATTGGTTATCCGGGGTTTTCCAATCACATGACAATGGTGAAGATACAGATGAATGGTCATTAGCTAATCAATGGGTAAGTGTTGTTCCGGTACATATTGATTTTACAGCTCATCACACCATACCATACTTAAAAAAACTTAATTTTTGATGCTTCCTAAGAACGATAACAACAGAAATAAGTTAGACACCTTTGGGTTTGGCTTTATAGCAGGTGTTTTTGCACCTTTACTTGTGTTTTTGATTTATTATAAAATAAATTTTGACTTTATACGCCTTAACAGCTTTATAGCCGATGTATTTTTGAAAAACATACTTGCCCCATTGTTGAGTTTATGTGTTATCATTAATTTAGGGATATTTTACTTGTTTTATTGGAAATACTATAATTACGCAGCACGTGGAATTATAGGCGCTACTTTATTTTACGCTTTGATAGTACTAATTGCTAAGTTTGTGATATAATGAAATACTATATCATAGCCGGTGAGCCCTCGGGGGATTTACATGGTTCAAACCTGATAAAGCATTTAAAAAATATTGACTTAAATGCTGATTTTAGGGCTTGGGGAGGCAACCGTATGTCAGAGCAAGGGGCAACCTTGTTTAAGCATATTAAAGATCTTGCATTTATGGGGTTTGTAGAAGTTGTAGCCAACATTGGAACAATTTTGAAAAATATTAGGTTGTGTAAAGAAGATATATTAAAATATAAACCCGATGTTTTAGTGTTAATTGACTATCCGGGATTTAACTTACGCATTGCGAAATTTGCCAAAAAGCAAAAAATAAAGGTAGTTTATTATATCTCGCCACAAATCTGGGCATGGAAAGAAAACAGAATTCATCACATAAAAAGTTATGTTGACAGAATGATTGTAATACTGCCGTTTGAAGAAGAATTTTACCGCAAGCATCATTATCCTGTTTTTTATGCAGGTCATCCTTTACTTGATGCAATAGATGATATACTGAACAACAGTAATACTAAAAATGAATTTTTAAAAATAAATTTATTAGCTGATACTCCTATTATAGCACTATTACCCGGTAGCCGAAAACAGGAAATACAAGTTATGCTCCCACAAATGCTTAAAATGATAAAACACTTCAAGGAATATCAATTTATAGTAGCTTGTAGCAATAATGTTCAGGCTGATATTTATCATAGTATGGTAAAAGGATATCCGGTAAAACTAGTTTATGATCAAACGTATCAATTACTTTTACATTCTAAGGCGGCTCTGGTAACCTCCGGAACCGCTACACTTGAAACAGCACTATTCAATGTTCCGGAAATAGTTTGTTATAAGGGCAATTTCATTTCATATTTTTTTGCAAAAAAACTTATTAAAGTAAATTTTATATCACTGGTTAACTTAATTATGAATCGAGAAATTGTAAAAGAGCTAATACAGTATGATTTTAACGAGGAAATGCTCAAAAGCAATTTAATTCAAATATTACAACCCGAGCATCAGCAATGGCTAAAAAATGAATATAGTATATTAAAAGAGAAACTAGGTGGGAAAGGTGCTTCGGCAAGAGCCGCGAAATATATTACTGATTATTTAACAGAAAACTAAATGCCCCGTTTTAAAAGTATAGTATTTCTACTGTTTCTTCTCTTAACTTTCAAAAATATCTCTGCCACGCAAGTTAAGATAGGTATCTTGTATGGTTCAATGCTAAATGAAATAAATGTTTCGTATAAGAATGGAAATTCGGCTTTGTATTGCGATAGTGTCTTATTGAAGCAAGATAGTCGTGACTTTAATCTTAAAATAGTGGCACAAAATGACAGTATTTTTGCTTATAAGGGTGACAGTATTTTTGTTTGCGGAAAAAGTTTTCAGATAAAAGCAGTTGAATATAGCGAGAGTGTTTTAAATCATCCAAAATTTAAACAAGAAAAAGTATATAGCGGAAGTCTTATCTTTAACAATGTAAATGGTTTTTTATTTATCGTAAATGATATTGAAATAGAAGATTATTTACCCGGAGTTCTAGAAGCAGAAGTAGGATTAAAACGCCCCCCTGAATATTACAAAGTTCAGGCTATAATATGCCGAACTTATACCTTAAGTCATCTTCGAAGACATGAAATGGAAGATATTAACTTATGCGACCGTGAACACTGCCAGGTGTATAAAGGAGTAAGCAATAAAAACCAAGAGCTTAATAAAGCAGTAAGTAAAACTGCTGATGTGGTAATGGTTGATAATGATTTTTTGTTAATTACTGCAGCTTTTCATGCTAATTGCGGAGGCCAAACCGTAAATAGCGAAGATGTATGGAACAATCGTTTGAGTTATTTGCGAAGTATTAAGGATACTTTTTGTCTCCGAGAAAAAAGTGCAGTTTGGAGTAAACAAATTAGCCTTGAAAAATGGAAAGAATGTATGTTAAAACTCTGCCCAAATTATGATTATGGAAGCGATTCTCTAATTTCAGGAAAGGATAATAATTTTTTACAATTTACGCGTAAAAAAGACTATTCTACAGGCACATGTACCATTCCCTTGAAAGAAATAAGGACAGCCTTAGGTTTGCGCTCTACCTTTTTTAATGCTTTTTACAAAGATGGAATAATTACCTTAAGCGGAAGAGGTTTTGGGCACGGGGCAGGGCTTTGTCAGGACGGTGCTATACGAATGGCAAAATTGGGCTACAGTTACAAAACCATACTCCATTACTATTACCAAAATACAAGTATTATTAATCTTGACAAGTTAGACTTTTTCATGTATGTTGAGTAATCTATAAAAGTTGAAATTACGCTTCATATAGCTCAATTAATAGGTTAAATTGATACAACAATATCACTTATTAGCCTTAAATTGTTAATTACTTGTGTTGAAAACTCAAAAAATCACTCAATATTTTGAGTTCAAAAGCATTTACATTTGTTTTGTAAAGTGGGCTTTTTCATTTTAAATTAAGCTTTTGATAAATTTAAAATACAAACATATTTTAATTTGCCTCATTGGAGTATTAAGCAATCTTATGATTGCTTATGGGCAAGATGTACCTGCTAACAAAGAAGAAGCACGCAAGTTAAAAGATTCACAAAGGTACGAAGAGGCTTTTCAGGTATATTCCACACTTATTGAACAAAACAATTCTGATTTTGATTGCTATCTGGAACGAGCATTCTGCTTAGAAAAGATGAATAGGTATGAAGAAGCGATAAACGATTACCGATCGGCCTTAAACATTAAACCCGGAGAAATAGATTTGTATCGTAAAGCATTAATTGATTATTTGTTGATTGAAAATTATAATCAAGCTACCGAAATGTTTAGTACTATGGTGCAGATAAAAAATAAAACGATTGAAACTTACCAAAAAATGGCCATTGATAAAATTAAGCTGGGTGAATATGATGAAGCCATTAAGGAGATAAATACAGCTCTTGATTATGACAACACTAACGATTATTCTCACTTTATTAAAGGAGTTGTAATGGACAGTACTAGAAATACCCAAGTAGCTATACAAAGTTATTTGAAAGCTATTTCATGTATGTATTTAAGCAAAGAATATAAAGAAGCTAAAGACAAAATGGCTTACAAACCTTATTTTATCAATTTAGCCGTTGCTCAACGCAAAACAGGAAGTTATGAGGAATCATTAAAAAACTTAAACACTGCTCTATCATACGACAACAATGATGACAATATTTACACCCAACGTGCCATAACCTACTCAGCTAAAAATGATTTTTTAAATGCCGAAGAAAACTTTGTTAAAGCTTTTCAAATCAATGAAAAAAATTCTTTAGCCTATTTTGAACGAGGGTTAATGTATAAAAAGCAAGAAAAATACCCCGATGCTATCGGTGATTTTACCAATGCTATTTTGTTTCGTGATAAATTTCCGGAAGCACATTATTATCGAGCCTTATGTTACCAATCATTAAACAAATTTAAAGAAGCCGAGGAAGAATTTATACTTGCCAAGAAAGAAGGATTTAACAAGAAAAGTATAGAAAGTGCTTTAGGAATTTGTAAAGAAAAGGCTTATGAATATTATAAAGAATCAAATAATCCACAAATTGAATTTGCCTATAACAATGATAAAGAAGGGAAGAAAGTAATAAGAGTTCCAAAGAATAAGCAAATAGGTACGATTAAAGGAAAAATAAGTGATGAAAGTAATATTAAATCAATAGTGATTGACGGGGTTCCGGCCAACTTCAAAGAAGATGACAACAATCCATCATTCAGCGCACAAATACCTGTAGAGAATAAGGATAAAGTAACCATTTCGGTAACTGATGTTTACTTTAACACAACTACGGAAACCTACGAGTTATTAAGAACAGAATCAACTCCTCCTAAAATTGAAGTAATAAGCCCTTTTATTACCTTTGATAAAGAAATACTACCTGAAAACAGCAATATTAACAATCTATATGTAGAAGGAAAAATTGATGACGAAAGTTTGGTAGAGTCAATTATCATTAATGGTCAAATGGCAACTTTTTCTTCCGAAAATACCAATCCTACTTTTTCACTAAATATTAATATTGAAAAAACTGACTCCTTGGTAATTGAGGCTAGTGATATTTATGACAATAGAAAACGAATAGCCTACTATATCAATAGAGTATTAGCTGAAGAGGAACAGAAAAACCCTATGGGGCGAACATGGGTGGTTTTTATTGAAAATAGCAACTATCAAAGTTTACCTTCTTTGGAAGGTTCAAAAAAAGACATTATAACCATGAAGAGTGCTTTGGCCAACTATAACATTAGTAAAATCATTCATAAACCTAACATGACCAAGGCGCAAATGGATCGTTTCTTCTCTATAGAGTTAAGAGATCAAATTAATAAGGGTAATGTTCAATCTTTATTAGTTTGGTTTGCCGGTCATGGCAGATATTTGAACGAAACAGGATATTGGCTGCCAACCGATGCCTCAAAGACAGATGAATACACCTATTTTCCGATTACCAGTTTAAAGGGCTATTTGTCATTATACAAACTTAGACATACTTTGGTTATTAGCGATGCCTGTGAAACCGGCCCTGCTTTTTATTTAGCTATGCGTGGCGAAACCCAACCTAAAGATTGCAATGATTGGGAATCTACCAAATTAAAGTCAGCACAGGTATTTACCAGTACAGACAGGGAGAAGGCATCAGACAATTCAATTTTTACAAAAACATTTGCCACCATATTAAACAACACACCCGATAAATGTATCTCTATTGATAAAATAACCGAAAAAGTTATTTCAGCAGTTGAACAAAATCAAAAACAAAAGCCTAAATTTGGAAACATTAGCGGACTTGAAGATCAAAATGGTACTTTCTTTTTCATAAAAAAATAAACATGCTAAAAAACAGCATCAACTTTATAAAAATTGTTCTTCTGTTTATGGTAGTAATTCAGTCTTTAGGCTGTAATTATCTCTACGCACAAACATTTAATTTCAATAATTATTCTCTTAAAGACGGGTTAATACAATCGAATGTAAATGATATTTTACAAGACAAGGAAGGTTATATGTGGTTTGCTACTGATGGAGGACTTTCAAAATTCAGCGGACAAAATTTCACTAATTTTAGTACTAATGATGGGTTAAGTGAAGCCTCTGTTAATACTATTTGCCAAGATAATCAAGGGGTAATTTGGATAGGTTATTCATTAGGCAAAATATCTTATTACGATGGAAATATATTTCATCATTTTAATTTAGACTTAAAAGAAAAACCTAACAGAATAAACGATATCAATAAAGACACTGAAGGTAATCTTTGGATAAGCACCATAGGCAGTGGCGTAATTAAACTCAATCCTAAAAGTAAAGAGTATAAAATATATAGCATCAATGAAAAATTAAGCGATATCGTTTTTTCGACTTACATTGATAAAGATAATAAAGTATGGTTTATAACCGACTTAGGAATTAAATACTACAATGCTATTAATGATAGCTTTATATTTTTTAAACCCAAAGGCTTTCCTTTCTTTGAATACACCTCCATGACACAAGACAGTTGGGGTAATTATTGGTTTGGCACAACCAGTCAGGGAATAGTAAATTATCAAATTAAAGACAGTACTTCTACAGTATTTGGGTTATCTGATGGTTTAAAATCTAATTTCATAACCGCTCTAATATCTAATAATGGCAGTATCTGGGCGGCTACCTGGGAAGGAGGAATAGTATATATTAAAGATAAGGAAGTTATAAGTATTACTGATAAAAATGGATTAAGCGGCAATAAAGTTCGTAGCTTGTTTATAGGACGCGAGTCAATATTATGGGCCGGAATTCAGGACAAAGGTTTAGCTCAGTTTATGGGCTTCAAATTTATTCACTATACGCTAGAAGATAAATTAAATAACGGAGTAATCAACTGCATAATAGAGGACAACAATGGCAAATATTGGTTGGGAACTAATGACGGAATTGATATTTTAACTTTAAAAAATAACTACTTTATAAATAATGTAAAACATTTAGATTTAAAATCAGATTTAAGAAATAATCTTGTAACCGCTTTTTGTAAACATGAAAACAAAATATATGTATCAACCTTTAAAGGAGATATAGGAGTATATGATGCTCATAGCGGAAAATTAGTTCATACTTTAAGTATTAATCATTCGCTTATTAACGATTTATCTATGATTGAAAATGAGCTATGGATAGCGACCAGCTCAGGACTTACCACCTATAATATAAAAACAGGAGAATTTAAAGATAAATCAGAGCTTGATAAATTAATAGTGCTTAAAATTCACAAAGACTCCAAAGGAACAGTTTGGATTGGGACACGTGAGTCCGGGATTTGGTATTATAGCAATAAAACTATAAATCGATATAAAGGCAATGTTAATCATAACAGTCCTACATCGTTTTGTAATGATTTTAACGGTAACTTATGGATAGGTACCGAAGGGGGAGGTATTTATAAAAAAGAAGGCGATAAAATTATTAATTATAATGTAAAGAAAGGTTTAATATCTGATTACATAACTTTAATTACTTGTGATTCGTTAAATAATATATGGATTGGCACCAATATGGGTTTGGTAAAATTTAATCCGGAAAAAAATACCTTTCGTAATTATTCTTCTAACGAAGGATTCACTGCTATTGAAACCAAAACAAATGCTACATATTATGATAAATCCGGTAGTCTATGGTTTGGAACTGTTAATGGCGCTACATTGTTAAACCTACATCAGCAACAAGAGAAAGTAGTTCCTCCTATTCTATACTTGTTAAACTTCGAAATATTCTCAACCTCTTATTCACTTAATCAAAAATCAAAATTTAATCATAACGAGAATGAAATAAGCTTTCACTTCATTGGGCTAAACTTTAAAAATGTTTCTAAAATAAAATATGTATATCAGCTCGAAGGACTTGACGAAAAATGGAATGAGGAGTATGGTATCAAAAAAGTAACATACTCACATTTACCGCCCGGCAAATACAAGTTTGTTATTAAAGCATGTAGCAGCGATGATGTTTGTACCGAAAAACCTCTGGAATTTTCATTTGAAATAATACCCCCTTTTTATAAAAGAGTATGGTTTATTGTGTTATGTAGTGTTGCTCTTATTTCGCTGATTGCAGCTTACATTACTTTTCGAACCAGATATTTAAGACAAGCGAAAATTTCGCTAGAAAAACAAGTTAAAGCCAGAACCATTGAAATAGAGCAAAAGAACTCTTCACTCCTCGAAAAAAATGAAGAGATTGTGAATAAAAATAAAGAAATTACAGATAGTATAACCTATGCTAAAAGAATACAAGAGGCCATACTACCAAGTATCCGACAGTTTAAAAAAATATTTGGCAACTCATTTATATTTTATAAACCCAAGGCCATTGTTAGTGGTGACTTTTATTGGTATGTAGATATAAAAAACAAAATAAAATCAAGTAGCGATGAAAATGATGTGTATGTGGCTGTAGCTGATTGTACAGGTCATGGTGTACCCGGTGCATTTATGTGTATGATTGGAAACTCCTTGCTCAATCAAATTATACAGGAAAGCGATGATTTTAGACCCTCAAAAACTTTAGAGCTTTTACATATTGGAATTAGAGATTCTTTAAAGCAACAAGAAAATGAAACCCGTGATGGAATGGACATAGCCTTGTGCCATATACACCGTAAAAATAAAACAATTGAATTTTCAGGAGCATTAAGACCTTTAATAATATTTAGAGGTAATGATTATAAAAAACAATTCGGGATTAACTTGGGAGAAACATTTATTGAAGAAATAAAAGCCGATAAATTTTCAATTGGTGGTATTCAGAGTGAAGAAAAAAGAACCTTTACCAATCATGTTATACAGTTTTATGAAGGTGATACCATATATTTATATACTGATGGGTATGTAGATCAATTTGGTGGAGAAAACGGGAAGAAACTCATGTCAAAAAAATTCAAAGAAATGTTAGGTTCCATTCAAGATAAAAGTATGGAAGAACAATACAAACACATACAGCTATTCTTTACACAATGGCAAGGAACGCAAGAACAACTAGATGATGTATTGGTGATGGGAATAAGATTTTAAGCAATCTCAACACTTACATTTAATTAAATAATTAATAAAACCATGCTTCAAATGACACAAAAAAATCTGCATACATTTCACATTCCTGTATTAGGAATTAGTTTCAGTATTGACACTCCATTAAAGGTGGCTCGCTATGGCATTTCATCAGTTGTATCCATAGTTGATGATGAAATAATTGAAGACCTAAGAAATTATTATTGTCATAAAAACAATATTGAATATATCCCTATTAAAAAACACGATAATGACTCGCGTGCGAAGCGTATAACAAGCTATCTTAACCTATTAAAACAATTAGTTGAGGAGCAGATTACACATTTAAAAACATTAGATTTTAAGGAAGGCAGCGACCTGAATAAATATTTTGATTTATTGCCCAATTTATCAGCATTAAAAATTGAGTACCTTAAAATGCTTGAAGAGAAAGATAGTGACAAACAATTATTACTTCAAAAAAAGTTAATAAATTCAATTGTAGCCGGAGATATAGATGTTAATATTATGGCTAAAGTTGATAATCCGGGCCTAAGCAAAAGTGGAAACCAATTGCCTGATGAGTTTTCTGAAGCTTTAAGTGCATTGCGCGGTTTTGCCAATAGTAACCTATGCTCATCTGTTGTAATATCGGCAGGTTATAACCCCAGACTGTTTAATTATTTAAGCAATTTTCAAGCGTTTTACCCCAACAGTCAGCAAAACTTAGAAAAGAAAATTATCCTTAAAGTGAGTGATTTCCGTTCGGCCATGACACAAGGAAAAGTACTTGCTAAAAAAGGCTTATGGGTTTCGGAATATAGGATTGAATCGGGTTTAAACTGTGGTGGACACGCATTTGCCACACAAGGACATTTGATGGGGCCCATACTTGAGGAATTTAAGATAAACAAAAAAAGCTTACAAATGGAGCTTTTTAAGATATGCAATACCTACCTTAGCGAGAATAATAAAAACGTATTTAATCAAATACCCGAGCAAAGAATTACTGCTCAAGGTGGTATTGGAACGGCTGAAGAACAAGATTTTTTAATATCCTATTATCAATTAGACGGAACCGGATGGGGAAGCCCTTTTTTATTGGTTCCGGAAGCCACCAATGTTGACCCTGAAACTTTAAACAAATTGGGAAATGCAAAAAAGGAAGATTTTTACCTAAGTGATGCTTCACCTTTGGGAGTTCCATTTCATAACTTACGAAATACAAGCTCCGAAATACAGATAAATGAGAGGGTTTCAAAAAACAGACCCGGTAGCCCCTGCTACAAAAAATACCTTTCGAGTAATACAGAATTTACCGAAAATATAATATGTACCGCATCACGACAATACCAGAATCTAAAAATTAAGCAATTAAGAAGTTTAAATTTATCAGAAGACGAATTACAAAAACGCATTACTAAAGTAGAAGAAAAAGATTGTTTGTGTGAAGGTTTAAGCAGCTCGGTACGCATTAATAATAATATGAATATACCACACAATATTAAAGCCGTTACAATTTGTCCCGGACCAAATACCGCTTTCTTCTCAGGGATTTACACACTCAAAAACATGGTAAATCATATTTATGGTATTGAAAAAATAAATTATAAACTCGAAAGGCCTCACATGTTTGTAAACGAACTAAAGTTATATATTGATTATTTAAAAAAGAAGTTATCCGACTGTTGGGACTCTATGGATGAAAAACAAGAAAAATTCTATACTAAATTTAAAGAAAACCTTCAATCGGGTATTGATTATTATAGAAACAATCAGCAATTGGTATTAAATAATTCAAAAGCCACTCTTGATTTATTAGCTAATGAGTTGCAATTATTAGACGTAAAAAAAATTAAAATAGTGACGACATAAAAACAGTAAAAATTGAATTTGAGATACTTATTAAACATACTGTTAATCTTTAACTTTGATTCTTTTGTTCAATTTACCACTGTGCCTATTAATGAAAATATAATAAATTATTGCAATCCAATATTGACGCTAGGAAAAGGTTTCCTAATTGGAAATAACGAAATATCAATGATAAACCCAACAGATGATTCTTGCGGAATTTTTATTGAAACATGGTTTGCACCTCTTTGCCACATGGATACTTGTACAAACTCCTCATGGGATGTCACTTATAATGAAAAGTGTAGTATTACAGAAGTAAATTATAAAATATGGAATCCTGAAAAAAGTAAGGTTATATATGACTCAAACAAGATATGGGAAGGTTGAGCAGATAACGCTTTGGGGTACTATAAGGCTAATTATTACCCCTATGAAATTACGTTTTATGCCAAAAAAAAAATAACAAAAAACGGAATTGTTTATCTTCATATATGGTAAATAGGGTATAATACTCTCTTACCAGTTTATTGATGTATTAGGCTCTATTTTTTTGATGATTCAAAGGGCAAATAATTAGCATCAATCTTAATTTCTATACTTTCGGCAATATTTGCCATAACAACTTTAGGTCGTTCAATTTTGTAGTCGTCTAACTTCACAAAAAAATTAGCTTTTAAATTTACTACCTTGTTTTTTACCGTAAACACTCCGGGCACTGTAATTAATTTTTCAACACCGTGCATATATAATACTCCGGTGCAGGTAACCTTGTATGTACCATCTTTACTTAAATCAACTATTTCGTTAATTTTCCCTCTGAATGTAGATTTTGGATACTTATGACTCTCCATATAGTTTTCGTTAAAATGCTCCTGCATTAACGGTTTCTTAAATTTAAACCCTGTGTTGGCTAACGAAAACCTGACAGAATCACTCATAATAAATGATGTAGAATTACTATTAACAGCAGATATGTTCTCAAGTGGAGTTTCGGAGAAAAAACTAATCTTGACCTCATCTTTCTTAGATTTAAATATTTGAGCATTAGCTTCCAAAACCCCTACGAGCGAGAAACAAAAAACAAACGCGGCAATTATTTTATAATAAAAATTCATGTCTTTTATAATTTGGTTTAAACGTAAATATATCAATACAAAGTAAGTGCCATACTTTTATCAGATATAGCATTAATTTATTTATATTTCGGAAGCTATGGCATCAGGAACTAGTTTTTTGATATCTCCGCCATGTTTATGTATATCACGCACTATGGTTGATGTAATTGCATTGTACTCTAAATCGGTCAATAAGAAGACTGTTTCTATTTCAGGCTTTAACATTCTGTTGTTTTGAGCTATGTTTTTTTCAAATTCAAAATCGGACACCGACCGTAAGCCCCGCAAAATAAACTGAGCCGAAACTCTTTTGCAAAAATCTACAGTTAAGCCTTCAAATATAGCAATTTCAACATTAGGTAGGTGCGAGAATGTTTTTTCCAGAAATCTTTTCCGTTGCTCTAAACTAAAATATTTGTCCTTTTGACTATTATGACCAATAGCTATAATAATTTTATCAAATAGTGGCAAGGCTCTTTTTACAATAGCTTCATGTCCTTTGGTTACAGGATCAAAAGAACCCGGAAATACTGCAATTTTAATAGTACTCATACTCAATAAATTAATAATTAATGACTGGCAAAAAAGCTAAATGCGACTTTACCATAGTTTCTTGATTCTTTTATGTTGCAATGTTGTGCATAGTTTCTGCTGCTTTCATGCTCTAATATAAAAACACCATCTTCTTTTAAAGCATTGCTTTCAAATATTAAATCAATCAACTCAAAATCCCTTTTATTATCAAATGGCGGATCGGCAAAAACTATATCAAACTGTCCATTTAAACGTTTTAAAAACTGAAAAACATCTACATTTAACACTTTAACTTGGCTAAACTTTAAAAGCGCTGTTTGTTTTTTTACAAAGTCAGAACACTTAAACTCTTTATCAACACTAATTACCGAGGCTGCACCACGCGAGGCAAACTCGTAGCTAATATTGCCTGTTCCACAGAAAATATCTAACACCTGCAAATCTTCAAACCGGTAGCGGTGCTGTAAAATATTAAATAGTCCGGTTTTAGCAAAGTCAGTGGTTGGCCTTACCGGCAAATTGGCCGGTGCTTGAATTATCCTTCCGCTATGTAAACCACCAATTATACGCAAGCTGCGGCATTTATAATATTAAAAAAGAAGTGTGACGGAATATGGCTATAACCACCACTGTACTTAAAGCGCTGATTGCTGTTAATGAAATCAATATTCCGAATATACTTGTACAATAGTACATACACCGAAGATTTTTTCTCAATTTCGCCACAAATTTTAAAAGAAATTTCTTCGGGATTAAGCTTAAGCGTATCGCAAACCAACAAGGTGTAATACACAACATCTTCGGTAGTGTTGTAGTTGAAAGAATTAAAAAATATCATTTTATGATTTTCAATTACCATCAAATCAAGCCTTGCGTTTTGAACATGAGCCAAAAGTATTCTTTCTTTGCTGTTTTTATAACGACCCATACTTTCGGTTATTAATACCCCTGCATGAGGCAACAATTTATAATCTGAGAAAATTTCCTTCATCCCTTGGCATAAAGCAGTTGGAACGGCATATATCACATAGCTCTCAATGCTTTGAACGAAAAAAGAGTGTATCTCAGCTTCAAACTTCAAGGAGGTGCTGAACTCCAGATAAAGCTTGGCTGCTTCTTTATGATACAAGGCACTTGGCACAATAGTATAATACTCTGAACTTATAATAATATCAACCGCTTTGTACTTTTGTTTTGCAAAAAAAGAGCTATTAAAATAATCTTCAAACAATTCCACACTCTCAGAAATTTCAGCATTATTCATAAAGTCAACATGTTCAACTGCATAGAACAAACTTTTATTTATATCAGTGATGCAACAACTTGCGCTATTTCTACTAATATTAATTACTAAATGATAACTTAATGATAATGATTTATCATAATTATCATCAATAACACTTAATACGGGTTTTGTAATATTAACTTCCAACAAATGCTGTTTTAGTTCTAATAAAAGTAAAATTACTTATTTTTTTTAATATAAAAAAACCATTCCTAGAGCTAACAAAGTACCGGCAATAATAGCTCCAAACTTTTGAAAATTAAATTTATGGTTCTCTGATGATTCAAACAAAATAGTAGTTGAAATATGCAGGAATATACCTATCACAACGGCCATTATTTTTTGATAATAATCATTCAAATCAACCATTTGGGAATGATTCAGGTACATGCTCAGCATCATGCCCAGTGGTGTCATAAGGGCAAAAATACCAAGCATAATCATACTTCTAAATTTGTTATTTCCACTTTCAATCAACAAGCTCATAAGTGCCAAAGCAATTGGAATATTATGTATAATAATTCCAAAAACCAACATTTCTGAAACATGTTCGTTATGTGTGCCGCCTATAGGCATTCCTTCAAAAAATGCATGAATACATAAACCCAGCATCATAGAAAAAGGGATTGATGCCTTGTGTCCGTGTTGATGATGAGGGTGAATATGTCCGTGTTCAATGCCATGCGATAAATAATCGAGTATTAGTTGCAGAAAAAATCCACCTAACAAATAAATTCCTATTAAATGATTGTGATGGGTGTAAATTTCAGGAATAAGGTGTAAAACTGTAATTGCAAACAAATAAGCACCACTAAACGATAATAGTAATTTTAGTTTTGTGCTATTCCATTTCAACATAAAGAATAACAACCCACTAACCATAGCTGTCCCAAAAATTAATAAGGCTTCCATTAGGTTCATAGGCTAATCTTTTTGAGCAATCATAATGAGTCTATCCGATTTTTCTTCATGAAAGGGCGAAAGTTTATAATCGCCAAAACAAGTTGTTAAAGTTAAACCTGCTTTATGGAAATAAGCTTTAAAATTGGCTAAACTTAATAAGTGCACCTGCTCACGGTAATAATGTAATTGTTGATTATCATTTACCGTAATTTCTTTTATTACACTGTTATTCTCAATTTTCTTAACCCATGAAAAATGCACATTTCCAATAGTTTTAAACTGCTGGTGGGTTTGTATATTTTGTTTTACTTTTTGCACATTAAAAAAATCAATTACCAATATTCCTTTGGGTTTCAGATTAAAAACAGCCGATCTGATAGTGTTAAACTCTGCTCTGGAATTATTGAAATATCCAAAGCTGGTAAACAAATTAAAAACATAATCGTAATATCCTATACGAAATGGAAAACGCATATCATGCTTAAAAAATTCCAAATTAGCGTTGTTCTTTAATTTTGCCTCTTCAATACTATTATCAGACAAATCAATACCCGTTACATAATGCCCCATTTGGGCAATAAATTGAGCATGGCGCCCTTTGCCGCATGCCAAGTCAAGAATACGACTGTGTGGTGCCGGCTTTAAGTTATCAAGTAAATTTTGCATAAACAAGTATGCTTCTTCATCATTGCGATGGCTGTATAATAAATGATAGTATGGCGAGTCAAACCAATCTTCAAACCAATTCATAATAATATATTAGAGTTGAGTTGTAAAAACCGTAAAATTATTAAAGTAATTTAAATTATTGGGTTTAGATGAAAATAAACCATAAACAGACGAGCCACTGCCCGACATTGAAGCATATACCGCACCTGATTGGTACAGCCTGTTTTTAATATTGCCAATTTCGGGGTATTTATTGATAATGGTAGCTTCAAAAGAATTGGCTATTGAGTTTTTCCAGCTATAGGTAGGTTCTTTTATTAATTGTTCCAAACTGTAACCTATACTGCTTGGTACAACACCTGAGTAGGCCTCTGCAGTGCTTATATGTAGGTGTGGGTATATAATTACAATATATAAACCTGAAAGATTAATATCAATGTTTTTTAGTATTTGTCCCTTCTCTATGGCTAAAGCAGGAGTGTTATTTATAAAAAAAGCACAGTCGCTCCCCAGATCGGCTGCATAAGCTATCATCTGCTCCTGCTTTAAATTCAAATTTGCTAATTTATTTACGGCTTTAATAAAAAATGCGGCATCTGCCGAACCTCCTCCTAAACCGGCTCCTACGGGTATTTGTTTATGTATATGAACTGACAGTGCAGGTAAGTTATAATCTGCAGCCAATAATTGATAGGCCTTAACGCAGATATTATTCTCAGGCTTATCCGGAATTTCAATTCCTGTAATCTTTATTCGTATTTTTTCGCTATTTCCAGAAAAATCTTGTTGTACCTCAATAATATCGTACCAAGGAACAGGATAAAAAACACTTTCAATA
This sequence comes from Bacteroidia bacterium, assembly GCA_020845635.1. GTDB lineage: Bacteria > Bacteroidota > Bacteroidia > UBA4408 > UBA4408 > CAIKXD01. The sequence continues at coordinate 10,113 of JADLFI010000024.1, read as the reverse complement.
TTATGATAGCCATCAGGACGTTTGTTTAGAATGCGCAGTCCAAGGTTAATTTTGCAATTGGCTAATTGAATCATAACAGAGGTATGGTTTGATATTAAACAAAAAAATCTTTCTCTTGCGGAGAAAGATTTTTAAGATAATGAGTCAATATTGATTAAGCTTGTGCAATAGGTTGTACCGAAACATAAGAACGGTTATCTTTTTTGCGTTTAAACTCAACAATACCATCGGTTAAAGCAAACAAAGTATGGTCTTTACCAATACCTACGTTTTCTCCAGGGTTATGTTTAGTACCACGCTGACGAACAATAATATTACCGGCAATAGCAGCCTGTCCGCCATAAATTTTAACACCTAATCTTTTGCTATGACTTTCGCGACCGTTTTTTGAACTACCCGCACCTTTTTTATGAGCCATGGTTTATAAATTTTAATTGATTACTAATGATAATTACTTTGGTATTAACCTTTAATGTTTTCAACCTGTAGTTGGGTTAAGTACTGACGATGACCGTTAGATTTCTGATACCCTTTTCTACGTTTTTTCTTAAATACAATAACTTTATCGTCTTTAAGATGTTTAATAATTTTAGCGGAAACTACTGCTCCACTAATAACCGGGGCGCCTACTTTTACTTTACCATCGTTGTCAATTAGAAGTACTTTATCAAATTCAACTTTTGAATCTACTGCACCTTCTAAACGATGTACGTATAGTTTTTGGTCTTTTTGCACTTTAAACTGCTGCCCTGCTATTTCTACAATTGCGTACATTTTGTTTATTTTTTAATTATTTATTAGGGCTGCAAAGATACAATTTATTTTCTTATCAAAAAAGTAAAATTCATAAATAAAACTATGTATTAAACTTATTTCGTATATATACTTGATTGTCAATAATTTAATTATTAGGTAAAGAAATTATTTCAACCTATTAGTTATTGTTTACAACCTTTACAGTCAATAAAATATTTTATTTATTACTTAAAACCTCTTTCTTTCTTAATATTTTCAAAAGCCTGCTGTACTTTTTGGAATTTTTCTTTGGCATCTAATTAATACGCCTCGCCCAAATAACTTACTTTATCAGGATGAAACTTAATGGCCATTTTCTTATAGGCTTGTTTAACTTCCTCGTTAGTGGCTGATTTTTCAATTTCCAATATTTTGTAATCTCTATCGGTATCATTATAAAACATAGCTTTAATGCTATGAAAATCACCTGAACTAATACCCAGTAGAGTTGCAATATGCCCAATCATATCAACTTCGGCTTTTACCACTTCACCATCGGCCTTACTCATGCCAAACAAAAAGTGAATTAGTTGAAGTCTGGAGGCATACTCCATATTGGCGCTAATTTGATTACAAACGCCCTCAAGCGGAATGTCTTGTTTTAAAATTTCACGTAAAAACAACAACTGTTCTTTGGCGGTTTCAACTCCAAAGTGTTTCACAAAAAAGGCTTTAACATAATCCAGTTCATTCTTCATTATTTTGCCATCAACCTTAAGTACGGCAGCAATAAGAATCATTAAACTGGCGCTAAAATCACCTTTACTCGTTCTTTGCTTTGTGTTAGTAACTTTCATTACGTTTCCTGAATCATCAAGCACCGCACCTAAAGCAAACCCAATAATAGCCCCAATTGGACCACCTAATGCCCACCCTAATCCACCTCCAAGCAGTTTTCCAAATATTGACATAATATAATATTTTAAACTATTAATCAACCCTCCTACTAAAACAATTTTATCAGTATAGATATACCGGTTAAAATAAAGGTCCAGATTGTCATGGAACTACACAAATAAAACAGCACCTTTTTTCGGTTATGTATAAACTTATCGTTAATGCGCTCGGCAATAAAAACGCCTAAAGGTAAAGTTAGCAAAGGGGTTATAATAACTATTCCTTTCAATCCGTACTTCAGCATCATTCTTACAATCATTCTATTGCGTGGCGTAAATATAGCCTTTTTCTTAGTTTCTGCTTGTGTATTTTTCTTTTTTCTTTTCTTCCAAAGTCGTTGAATATTATGAATGATGAAATCCATACCATACATATAAACAACGATGCCCGTACAGCCTCCGAGAATACCTGCAATGATAACCTGATAAGGACTTACTCCGGCAAAAATACTTGATGGTATAACAACAACAGGCTTTACAGCACAAAGTAAAGCCAAGCCTAATATTTTTGAAATAATCGCTATCAAATTGCTTACTTATAGTTTTGTACCGTAAGCCAAATCACCGGCATCGCCTAATCCCGGAACAATATATGACTGAACAGTTAATTCATCATCAACAGCACCTACCCAAATGGTCATATTTGAAGGAATATGTTTTTCAACATAACTCAACCCTTCTTTACTGGCTATAGCAGAAATAATATGGGTATGTTTGGGTGTGCCTTTACTGAGCATACCTTTATAAGCCAAGACCATTGATGAACCGGTAGCCAACATAGGATCGGTAAGAATTAAAATTTTTCCATCAAGAGAGGGACTGGATAAATATTCAATAGCTATTTCAAACGAGTTATCTTTATGATGTTTGCGGTAAGCCGAAATAAAGGCATTTTGCGCTTTATCGAAATAATTTAAAACCCCTTGATGCAAAGGTAAACCGGCACGTAAAATAGTACCTATTACTATCTCATCTTCAATAATCCCTATTTCAGTCTCGCCAAGCGGGGTGGTAACCTCTTTAGTTTTATAACTTAATTTTTTACTTAACTCATAAGCCATAATTTCACCCATTCTTTCAAGATTTCTTCTAAAACGCATGCTATCGTTCTGAACATTAACATCTCTTATTTCAGCTACAAACTGATTAAAAATTGAATTATTGCTGCCTATAATATTCGTCATATATTTAATTGGTAATTAATAACTCCTACTTTGTTTTGTATGTATTGCAAATATGAATAATATTTCGATTGAATAAAATCATTTTTTTCGTTTTTCTTATAGTTTATATTTTTTTGGCACAGTATTGAATGTTTAAAATTTACGATATAACTTATTTTGTTAATACCTTTGTAATTATTTAATGATGAAACTGAAATATTTCTTATTCTATTTATTTTTGGCTTATCATGCTTTAATAATAGCACAACCGGGTGAAAAAACGGTGAACTATACCGATAAGGCTGGCCTAAAACAGGGTTATTGGAAAAAAAACAATGAGTTGGGGCAAGTTAAATATGAGGGTTTTTTTAAGGATAATAAGCCTACCGGAGATTTTACCCATTATTACCCTAACGGAAGTAAAAAAGCTATCTTAAAATATAATCATAACGGCAGTGCCGCCTTTGCACAATTATTTTACGAAACAGGCGCGATAAAAGCCGATGGAAAATATGTTAACGAAAAGAAAGATAGTATCTGGAATTTTTATGATGACAAAGGACGCTTAACCTCTAAGGAAAATTACAAGGACAATAAAAAAAATGGAAAATCACAAATATTTTACCTGAACGGGCAAATTTTTGAGGAAAGTGAATGGGAAAATGATGTTAAGAATGGACCCGTTATTCAATATTACGAGAATGGTAAGAAAAAAGAAGAAGGAGTTTATAAAGCAGGATATTATGATGGAAAAATAACGCGTTATCACGATACTGGCGAAAAAAGTGCCTCAGGGAATTATCAAAACGGGTTACGTGTGGGTAAATGGTATTATTATGATGAAAACGGTATTCCTACCTTTATGGAAATTATAAAAAAAGGAGAGATAATAAATTTTCAGTATTATAATGGTACCTTTGACGAACAATTTGAAAACGGAATACCCAAATTACATATCAGCTATAAGAACGGTAAAAAGAACGGTCCTTTTATAGAATACTATAACAAAGGAAAATTTAAATTAGTACCTAAACAAAATACTGATGGTTCTCCTAATGAATTTGAAAGGGTATTAACCGATACACAGAAAAGAGTTGAAGGTAATTATTTTGAAGATAAATACGATGGAATAATCATATTCTATACTCCGGAAGGTAAAATTGAAAAGAAGGAGAAATACAATAAAGGAGTTTTAGTTAAATAAATAAATGTAAAATAAATTGAGTAAGAAAGGAAAAATATTAGTAGCTATGAGTGGAGGGATTGACAGCTCTATTGCCGCTCTTATGCTTCACGAAGAAGGATATGAAGTGATAGGAATGACCATGAAAACATGGGATTACCAAAGCAGTGGGAGTTCAAAGCGCGAAACGGGTTGTTGTAGCCTTGACTCAATAAATGATGCACGCATGCTTGCCGTTAATGCCGGGTTTCCGCATTATATACTCGATATAAGAGGCGAATTTAAAGAACATATTATCAATAATTTTGTTGATGAGTATTTATCGGGGCGAACGCCTAACCCTTGTGTGTTATGTAATACCCATATTAAATGGGAATCTTTATTAAAGCGTGCCGATCAATTAGGTTGTGAGTATATAGCCACCGGGCATTATGCTAAAATACGTCAAGAAAATAATCGTTACGTAGTGTCTAAAGGTATTGACGATACCAAAGACCAGAGTTATGTTTTGTGGGGTCTTACCCAAGAAAGTTTAAGCCGTACCATTTTTCCGCTTGGGTCTTATAAAAAAAGTGATATACGCGACATAGCCCTAAAATCGGGCTACAGCGAACTTGCTAAAAAAAGCGAGAGTTATGATATTTGTTTTATTCCCGATAATGATTACCGTGCATTTTTGAAAAATAAAGTTGAAGGATTAGAAGAAAAAGTAAATGGCGGCAATTTTGTGCATACCAATGGAACAATATTGGGTAAACACAAAGGCTATCCGTTTTACACCGTAGGTCAGCGCAAAGGTTTGGAAATAGCATTAGGCAAACCCTTATACGTTACCGAAATTATTCCTGAAACCAATACCGTTGTGTTAGGTTCAAAAGAAGATTTAGAAAAACAAGAAATGACAGTTATTAATTTTAACCTCATTAAATATGCAGACTTAAATCAGGGAAATAATTTTTTGACCAAAATACGGTACAAAGATCCGGGCACTATGGCATCTGTTAGGCAAGAGGATAATAAGCTAAAGATTCTTTTTTCAAAAAGGGTGAAGGGTGTAGCCCCCGGACAATCTGCCGTGTTTTATGAAGATGATGATATTGTTGGAGGAGGTTTTATTGAAAGAACAAGAGTGTAAATTTGTATGAAACGCATAAAATATCCATATTACGTTATTATTATTTTATTATTTGCACTTTCTACAGGCACTAATTCGTGCAGGAAAGAGATTGAAAAGATAAAGGTACCGGATATAGGGTACGACTATTTTCCTAGCCAAAAAGGACACTATGTTATTTATGATGTGGACTCTTTGTTTTATAACGATTTTACTTCAACAATTGATACTTTTAAGTTTCAGGTTAAAGAAAAAATTACCGACACCTTTGTTGATTTAGAAAACAGAATAACACAGCGAATTGAACGTTTTTACCGAGAAAACAGCAATGACAACTGGGTAATAAAAGATGTATGGTATAGCAACAAAACAGCCAATACTGCCGAAAGAGTAGAAGAAAATATGCGTTTCGTAAAAATTGTTTTTCCACTTAAAAAGGATAACCAATGGAATGGCAACAGATACAACAACCTAGGTGAGCAAAACTATAAACTCCTCAAAATACATGAATTTTTTAGCCTGGGATTATTATCTTTTGACAGTACTATTACCATACGCCATGCAGCCGACAGCAATTTGATAGAAAAAAATATTTCGTATGAAATTTATGCACGGAATGTAGGACTTGTTTATAAGAAAAACCTTCAATTGGCCGACCGCGATACGGTAGTTAATTATACCCTTCCATTTGAAGAAAGGGCTAACAGCGGCTTCGATTTAACCTACAAAGCCATTTCATCGGGGGTTGAATAAAATTATAGATAACTTTTTATTACAGATTAATCATTCACAATAACCCAATACCAATTTTTGGTATTAAGCGTTTTGTTTTCTTCGGTAGTGGCTACCAATTTGTATTTTTTCTTCTTTTGTTTCTTTCCAATACTAATAACCTCAGGTTTATAAAGAGCTTTGGATAAATGATTTTGTGCACTTAAAATAGAATCAAAGCGCACTTTTTGCGATGGTTTTAATGTTAGACTAAATGATTTTTTAGGGTAGTTAATATTAGGTACAGAGTTAATAATTACTTTTAATTTTGATGTACTCCCATTTTGTATCTCAAAATAATCAATCTTTAAAGAAGCGCATTCCATTTCTATTGATTCGGGTTTGGCTTTTGCACTATCATTGGGGGATAATTGTACTTGTGGTTTAACCGTGGATGGCAAGGTTAGTATGTCAGGGTTTTTAGTTTCGTCAAAGCCTGTCATTTTGCCCTGCTTGTCAAAACTTATGGTAGAATTATAAAATTGTATTCCTCCATCAGGTGCATCGCTATGATAAACTTTAGATACCTGTCCGTTATCATAATAATTAACACTTACAGAGGAATGACCTCCATAATTTCGCAACGAATAATTAAAAATCTCTTTCCCTTGGTTATTATACCCTACAAATTTACCAAAACGATTATCTTTATCCCAAGTTTCCCTGGTTGATATTATATTGTTTGCATGATAACAGGTCTTTATCTTTTCACCATTAGCATTGCCGGTGCTTTTACAGTTTAGCTGAGCCAAAACATGTACTGAAAATAACAAAGCTATTATTAAAGATCCCAAACTTTTCATAATCAAATAAAACACAATAATTATTCCAAAAAAAATGACAGTGCTATTATATTATTATTTGCACTTTTAAAAGTAGCTTCTTAAATATTTAAAATCACTAAAAAAAGGAGCATAAAAAAAGAAACAAATCATTCATATTTTTCATTAACGAAAATAAAATTTAAACAATTTATAGCAAATTAAACGTTCAATAATTGAATATTTTATTGATATTTGTACTTTAAAGACAATTTATGGAAGAAATTCTTGAAATATTAAAATACATACTACCCTCGGTAGTTACGTTTTTAGTGGCTTATTTTATATTGCAAAAGTTTTTAGACAAAGAGTATAAAAACAGATTAATGGATTTAAGGATGCAAAATTCAAATCTGATTACCCCTTTGCGGCTGCAAGCATACGAGCGAATGACTATATTTTTGGAAAGAATTTCGTTGGCTCAGCTTATTACCCGCGTTCATAAAAACGGAATGAGCGCCCGATTGTTACAAAACGAAATGATAAAAACCATAAGGGCCGAATTTGATCATAACTTATCTCAACAAATATACATTACCCAGGAAAGTTGGAATGCCATAAAAACAGCCAAAGAAGAGAGTATTAGAGCCATTAATATTGCTGCTACCAAGGTAACAGATGATGCCTCAGGTATGGATTTGATTAATGTTATTTTAGAACTTATTACCAAGGTTGAAAAACTCCCCACCGATATGGCGCTTGAACGCCTGAAAATAGAAGCAAAACAAACCTTTTAATTTTGATATATTTTGAGCAGTAAAACATCTTACAGTCAACGTAAAGAAAAGTTTGAGACCGATAGTGGCATAGAAATAAAAAATAGCTACCATCAAATTCCGGTGGCCAATGAGCAGCCTGGTAAATTTCCTTTTACACGTGGTGTGCAGGAAGACATGTATCGTTCAAAATTATGGACTATGCGTCAATATGCCGGCTTTAGTACTGCCGAAGCCTCCAACGAACGTTATCATTATTTGCTAAAAAACGGTACAACGGGCTTATCGGTTGCTTTCGATTTGCCAACACAAATAGGTTACGACTCAGACCATGATTTTGCTGATGGCGAGGTTGGAAAAGCCGGAGTTGCTATTGACTCCTTGCGTGATATAGAAATATTGTTTAAAGGTATTCAACTGGAACAAGTATCAACCAGTATGACTATTAACTCTACAGCCTCAATTTTGTTGAGTATGTATATTGCTTTAGCAAAAAAACAAGGAGCCGACCTAAGTAAAATATCTGGAACGATACAAAATGACATATTGAAAGAATATGCTGCACGCGGAACCTATATTTATCCGCCCAAGCCAAGCATGCGTATTATTACAGATATTTTTGAGTATTGCAGTAAAGAAGTGCCTAAGTGGAACACCATTTCAATTAGCGGTTATCATATAAGAGAAGCAGGCTCCACTGCTGTTCAAGAGTTAGCTTTTACACTGGCAAATGGTAAAGCCTATGTAAAATCGGCAATAGATAAGGGTTTAGACATTAATGTTTTTGCCAAAAGACTATCATTTTTTTTCAATGCGCACAATAACTTGTTTGAGGAAGTAGCTAAATTCAGAGCCGCCAGACGGATGTGGGCCAAAATTACCCAAGAATTAGGAGCAACCGACCCAAGAGCAATGATGTTGAGATTTCATACCCAAACAGGCGGATCGACACTAACAGCCCAGCAGCCCCAGAATAATATAGTACGTGTAACTACCCAGGCTTTAAGCGCTGTTTTGGGTGGAACACAATCGCTACACACCAATGGCTATGACGAAGCTTTGGCTTTGCCAACAGAAGAATCGGCACGTATTGCATTGCGAACCCAACAAATAATTGCCTATGAAAGTGGTGTAGCCGATACGGTTGATCCATTGGCAGGTTCGTACTTTGTTGAGGCTTTAACTAACGAAATTGAAGAAAAAGCTTGGGAATATATTCATAAAATTGACAGTATGGGTGGCTCTGTAGAAGCCATAGAGCAAGGTTTTATGCAAGATGAAATTGCCCGCTCCTCTTATAAATATCAGGAACAAATTCAATCGGGCGAAAAGATTATTGTTGGAGTTAATAAATTTTTGATAGAAGAAAAACCTGTAGAAAACTTGTTTACAGTTGATGATTCTATTAGGGCAAAACAAATTGAAAGCATTAAGCAACTGAAATCTGAAAGAAACAATAATGATGTACATAAGCATTTACAAGAACTTGAACAAGCTGCTAAAGATGGAAACAATTTGATGCCAATTATCTTAAAATGTAGTGAAAGCTATGCTACACTTGGGGAAATTGCAAATTGCTTACGTCATGTATTTGGAGAATTTAAGGCATAATCACAGAGTTATCTCAATTTTTAAAATATTTAAGTCTCATCATTTATATTTAATCAATTATGGAATATAATAAAATGACTCCCACAAGTAAAGTGTGGGTATATCAAAGCAATAGAAAATTAACTCCTACAGAAGTAGAGAAAATAAAAGCCCAAACCGATGAATTTGAAAAAGAGTGGGACTCTCATGGAAAAATATTAACCGCAAATATTTCTATTTTTCATCATTTATTTATTGTAACAATGGCTGATGATGATATTACACATGTGGGCGGTTGTTCCATAGATAAGTCCGAATCATTTCTGAAAAAGTTGGGAAAATCTTTCAACATCGACTTTTTTGATCGAAGAACCATAGCCTTTATAAACCAAAATAATGAAGTGGAAGTCTGCTCTTTTGATGATTTTCAGACCTTATTAGATCAAGGAAAGGTAAATGATGAAACCATTGTATTTAACAATATGGTTCGTACAAAAAATGAATTAGAAAATAACTGGAAGGTTGCATTCGGCAAGAGTTGGCATAAACGTATGTTTAGTGTAACTGCCTAAAAAGTAAATAGTGGTTTTATTAAGTATCTACATATTCGCACATTATTCTAACTATCGCTGAATTAATATACAATTAACCACACCCCGAAATTTTTACTTAATAATTTCGATTACAGAAAATCTTTATTTTCATTTTTACTATTATCAGGTTAAGCAATCGAATATTTTAATTTTCTGTATAGAATAACATTTTTTACCAATATCAGTGGGGTTAAGGCTTTTTTTTATAGGTAAATTTTTTATTATTTGCACTTTAATACTAATGCAAAATAAAAAATGAAAAAAAACCTATTAACTCTTGTTGCTTTGGGAGCTTTTGGTATGTGTAGCGCCCAATCACTGGTACCACAGGTTGTTTCAAGTGTCGGTGGTGCAGGCAGCAGTGCCATGGGCTCGTTGGAATGGACTGTTGGAGAAGCAGTAATTAATACTGCTACTGACGGGAACTTTACCCTTACTCAAGGCTTCCATCAACCTCTGTTGGTTATTCCT
>JADLFI010000023.1 GCA_020845635.1 Bacteroidia bacterium | reverse complement strand
GCATGAAGCCATTAATAAAGCGATTGAAGCTGCTGCGAAAATTGTTTTAATTTTTTTCATTGTTTTTTTGTTTTTAGTGTGTTAATTGTGACAAATATATAAATTTTTACAAAACAAAGATAATTTTTTATTTTAAAACATAACGAATTGTTATACCTCCATCAATCCAAAACATATTGTTAGTAATAAAATTCAATTCCGGTTTAACATTTATTCCTAAGTTTAATGGTGTTTCTTTTAAGGTATATTCGAGCCCCAAAACCGCATCAAGTCCTACATACAAGTGTTTAAGCCTATCATTATAAAACACATTAGATCGTCTTCCGTTTAAGGCTTTTACATGTCCGCCTATACCGTAATACCAATCAAGCTCATCAACATTAAAGGGATGACGATTGTTAAACTCATACAACAAGGTAGTGCCTGCCCCATAATTAAAGTTAACAATTCCTTCAATCATATTTTTATGATTCAAATAATGCTTTAAAGTAATGCCATAATTATAGGCAGCATTTAACCCTATTGCTGTATAATATAATTGAGGCTGTGCTTTGCCCTTGGCACAAAACAACAAAATAGCGGCACTTATTAAAAAAATATATTTTTTCATTTCCTTATTTAATTTTTGCAACTAAAGGCATTTTTCTTCCTAGACCAAAAGCTTTTGAAGACACTCTCAAAATAGGTGCTGCCTGTCTGCGTTTATACTCGTTTCTTTGAACCATGTTCAAGATGCTTAAAACTGTTTCGTGTTGATATCCCTTGGCAATAATCTCCTCAGAAGAGCAACCTTGCTCAATATAATAATTCAAAATTTTGTCCAATAGGTCATAGTCAGGCAATGAGTCTGAATCTTTTTGTCCGGGGCGCAATTCGGCAGAAGGAGCTTTGGTTAAAATATTTTGCGGGATTATTTCCTTGTTTCTATTGATATATTGACATAAATTATACACCTCGGTTTTATACAAATCACCAATAACAGCAAGGCTTCCACACATATCCCCATAAAGCGTTCCATAGCCTACTGCTATTTCACTTTTATTACTGGTGTTTAATAAAATATAATTAAACTTATTGCTCAAAGCCATTAATATCAAGCCTCTTAGTCGGGCCTGAATATTTTCTTCAGCAACATTAAATACTGTATTTTTAAAACTTGGCTCAAGGGTGCTAAGAATTTCATTAAAACTGTTTTCAATAGGAACAATGGTATGTGGGCAGGATAAATTTTTTACCAACTCCAAAGAATCGCTTATGCTGTGCTCTGTGCTGTAAGGCGATGGCAATAATACAGCATATACATTTTCTTTACCTAGAGCTGCTACGGCTAAACAAAGTACCAAGGCCGAATCAACTCCTCCGCTTAATCCTAAAACCGCTTTCTTAAATTGTTGTTTTTCAAAAAAATCTTTAATGCCGCATACCAAGGCATCATAAATCAACTGATACTTATCCGGATCGGTGGTTTCAATAGGTTTGACACGCTTGTCAAACAAGTCAATATATTGTATGTCTTCTTTAAAAAATGGAGAGGCTGCAATTAAATTTCCTTCTGCATCAAAAGCACGTGAACCTCCGTCAAAAATAAGTTCAGCATGCGCCCCACAATGATTTACGTAGATAAATGGAATTTTATATTCAAGCACCTTGTTTTTAATAATCAAATTTCGGTGATGATATTGCCGGTAATGAAATGGCGAAGCGGCAATATTGATAACAAAATCGGGTTGTTGCTTTATCAACTCCTGTAAAGGATTAATACTATAAACATTGGCTTCGTAACTGTCCCAAATATCTTCACATATAGTTAGAGCTATTTTCTTGTTTTTAAGTTCTAAAAGTTCAAAGTTTTTATTGGGCTCAAAATATCTACACTCATCAAAAACATCATAATCGGGTAATAAAGTTTTTTTAATTACTCTTTCAATTTTTTGGTGTTGCATAAAAAATGCAGCATTAAATAATTTCTTTCCGGCCAAACTGTTGTTAACCAAAGGAGCGCCAACAATGGCAGCTATTTGTGTGCAATGTGCCGCAATTTTATCTAACTCTTTCTTGCATTTTTCTATAAACGAATTTTGTTCAAGTAAATCTAAAGGAGAATAGCCACATAGTGCTAACTCAGGAAAAACAATTAAATCGGCTTTGTTATGCTGGGCTTGCTCTATGGCCTCAATAATCTTTAATGCATTATCACTAAGGTTTCCTATCTGAAAATATAATTGTGCCCAAACAATGCGCATAGATGACTCTTTCTTTTCAAATCAAATCTAATTTATATCCTATTTATTTCTGAGTGTCAAAACAATATACCCACATTAAGCTGAAAGAAGTTTGTTTTTGCATTTTGTAAAAAGTTTTGATTGTTTTTGGTTTGAGATCGAATAACTTTTGATTCTGCTTTCAACACATTGGTAAATCCGTTTTGAAAATTTACACTTGCAAACATTGAAGTGTTCCCAGCTATTCTGTATTCTGCACCTCCACCAATATTTAAGCCGGCTCTAAAAAAACTCATATCTTTTGTAATAATTAAATCCGGTATTTCGTAATCGTTAATGGTATTTACTCTTTTAAAATATGATGAACTGTCACGATAGGTTACTAAAGTTCCAACATCATTGGCTTTTACCTTAGCGCGTACCGAAAGGTTTATACCAAACTGCCCAAAGTACGTAAAACCATTAACTTCGGGGGTTTTCATTTTTAGCAATATAGGCAAATCAACATAGGTAATCTTATAATTTCTTTTCGATATAAAAAAGCGGTCAATTGTGCCTGCTTTAGGAACAGTATATTCTGAAGGATCATAGTAATTTGAATCTGCTTGATTGGCAAAATTCATACGTCCGCCCGAATAATTTACTTCTATGCCGGTAGATAGGCTGGCCACTGAGTTAATTCTAAACTCTGTAACTAGGCCGTAGGCAAATTTTAAAGCTACACCATCATTGGTTAATTTCTTTTTATCATCCGGTTTCATCCAAGCAAAAGCCGGAGCCATTTTTAAACCAAAACGAAATTTAGAATCATTGGTATTATCTTGTGCTGATAATTTTCCAATAACTATTACAAAACAGAGGCTGAATAAAAAAAGCTTTTTCATATTTTTGAACAATTTTATTGTACAATATTAATATATTTTTAATGAAGAGACTATATCCGTTTCTTTTATTTTTAACAGCGCTTTGTTATTCTTCGTGCCAAAACGACACCAAAATTAAATTGCCGCCCGAGGTGGAAAAAGAAAACTTTGTTTTGAAGGTTAATCGTTTTGACAATGATTTATTTGCCCTTAAAAACAACAAGGACATGGTTATTACCGATACCATTGCTATAAAATATCCTGACTTTTTTTATTTATTTACGAAAAAAATAATTAATATTGGTGATTCTTCAAACCCTCAAATGACAAGGCTTCTAAATGATTTTATTCATGATAAATACATTAAAGAAATGTATGATGAAGTACAAAAGCAATATAGCCGTGTTGATGACTTCAACCAACAATTGACCAATGCTTTTAAAACTTTTCATTATTTATTTCCACAAGCAAAAATTCCGGAAATAACCTACTTTGTATCGGGTTATAACTATTCAACCATAACCACCAACAATACTTTAGGTATTGGACTCGAAATGTATTTAGGAAGTAACTACTCTCCATATTCTTTGATGGATTTTCCGCTATATAGACAAAAATTAATGCGTAAAGAATATATTGTTCCCGATGCCCTGCAGGCATGGGTATCAACAGAGTTTGAAAAGGACGAAGACTATAGCTCCTTGCTCCACCAAATGATTTTCAAAGGGAAAGTACTCTATACCGTAAAAAAACTTATGCCTAACACCCCTGACACACTTTTGTTGGGATACACTGAGGCGCAACAGCAATGGTGTAACAAAAACGAAGCCCAAATATGGTCGGCTCTTATTGAAAAAAATGTTTTATTTAGTCAGCTAAATGCCGGAAACAGCAAATATGTTAATGAAGGTCCTTTTACCCCCGGTTTTCCACGCGAATCGCCCGGAAAAATTGGGGTTTGGGTGGGATATAAAATAATAAAAGCCTATATGGATAAGCAAAAAGATATTAGCTTAGTGTCGCTTTTTAATAATAGAAATGCACAAGAAATTTTAGCTCAGTCAAAATACAAACCTAAATCATAATGAAAACATCAGAAATAAACATAAAAGTAACCACCGATATTAACCACCTTCCGGAGCAAATAACCTGGGAAGCTACAGATTCGGGGGTCAGTGGAATTAACGAATGTCGCTCCATGTTGCTTGCCTTGTGGGATGCCGAAAATCAAAATACCCTTAAAATTGATTTATGGACAAAAGAAATGACTGTTGAAGAAATGAAGTTGTTTTTCTATCAAACCCTATTGAGTATGTCTGAAACGCTTGAGCGCTCCACAGCAGAAACTAACGCTGCTGAGGATTTACGTGAATTTTGCAAACATTTTGCCAAAACTATGGGGATAGAGTCTAATGCAAAAAAAGCATAGAAGCATTTCCGGTTTAGAGGTGTTATAAACTAAACACTAAGGACAGCCAAAGCTAGCTCTCGCGCTAATTTATAATTTGATTGATGCGACCAACCTGCTATATGAGGAGTAAGCACTACTTTATTTGACTGCATTAAATAAGACAAAGCAGCATTGCTATGGGCTGCATTCAAATGTTCAAACGATGTGTCTTCATATTCTAATACATCTAAACACATTCCTTTAATCTTTTGCTCTTGCATTAATCGTACTGCATCTGTGGTGTTTAATATTTTTCCACGCGCTGTATTTATTAAATAAAAAGGTTTCTTAATGTTTGACAACCATTGATAGTTAAACATACCATTTGTTTCTGCCGTTAGCGGTACATGCAATGATAGCACTTCTGCTCTTTCAAAAATATCCTCAAGTTTGCTTTCCTTGTAGGGACTTCCGGCAGGTAAATAATTGCTTTTATACTTATCATATATCAGCACCTCTGCATCAAAGCCCAACAAGCGCTGAGCAAAAGCACTTCCCATATTGCCATAACCTATAATGCCAACTGTTTTACCTGCCAGTTCTTCTCCTCTGTTCTCTTCTCTCAACCATTGATATTGGCGCACCTCTGCATTAGCTTTATTTATATTATTAAACAGGCAAAGCAACATTCCAAGTGCATGTTCGCCCACAGCGTCTTTATTTCCTGCTGCAGCATTTAAACATCTTATGTTTTTGCTTTCGGCATATTCAACATCAATATTCTCCATGCCTGCTCCATAACGAGCTATAAATTGCAATTTAGAGCCGGCATCAATTATAGTTTTATCTAACTTTATACGACTTCTTATAATAACTCCTTCAAACTGATGTATTTCTTCTTTAATTCTTTCTTTATCCCAAGTGTATGCCTCAGTAAGAGTATATCCCCTTTCGCGCAACATCTCAAAAATTAAGGGGTGTACTGTGTCAATTACTAATACAGATTTTTCTTCAACCATTGTTTCTTCTTTTATAAATCACAAACGTAAAGTCGTAAGCATGTTTATCATCTTTATAGTGCTTTTCGTGCCATGTCTCTTCCCAAACATTCATATCTATGTAAGGAAAAAAAGTATCACCTTCAAATCTATGGTGTATTTTGGTAATATATAGCTGGTGTGCAATAGCCATACTTTCCGCAAAAACTACTCCGCCTCCTACAATAAAAATCTCATCTGTGTCTGCCTGCTTTATGGCTTCTTCCAACGATTTAACAACCACACAGCCCTCAGCCTTATATGCCTCTTGTGAACTTATCACTATATTTTTTCTTTGAGGCAGCGCTTTTCCCACACTTTCAAAAGTTTTTCGCCCCATAATAATACTATGGTTTAAGGTTGTTTTCTTAAAAAATTTTAAGTCGGCCGGTAAATGCCAAATGAGTCTGTTATCGCTACCTAATACGTTGTTTTCGTCAATAGCGGCTATCAATGAAATTTTCAAAATGTTTCTTTTTTACAAAGTTAATATCTAATCCTTAAAAAAATAAATCCTTTGTTTTAAATTCGTTGTTATTAACGATAATCAGGATTTCCGGTGTATTCATCAAAACACCGGCTGGTTTTAAAATAAAAATCATAATCATTGGCATACTGCACCATTTCTTCCGAAAATCGACAATACATAATAAAGGCGCGCACATCAAATTTAGATAAGTCAACCTTTTTTACGCTTAAAAAATAAGCCAATCGCTTTTCTGCTTTTTCAAAAAACAATTCTTTCTTATATATCTCTATCAGTTTTTTGCGTTCTCGTCCTTCCTTGCTGTACTCAAAGTACAATGCACTAATAGGACTGCCTAAACTCGGCATAGGGGTATTGATAAAACGCTCATAAAAATTCTTTTGATTCTCGCTCAACTCTCGCGGGCTTATGCTTACTGTGTTTAAAGTATATGTTTTAGCAAAAAGTATTATCTTTTTTCCTTCTTTATAACTGCCTAGCTCTAATATATCGCGAGCTGCGAGCTTGCGTGCTATATACCCCATACAACTTACTAAAATAGTGTCGTCTGCTTGTGCATTTATTTTAAAATATCCTTTATCTGACGAAACAGTACCTACCCCGCTTTTTTTATTTACTACATAGGCAAAAGGAACAGTGCTATTAGTATCTTTTTCGGTAATAAAGCCTTCAATAGTTAATGTTTGCCCCATTAACTTATTTAGGTTGCACACTATACAAAAAACAATCAATATAAATAACAGTTCTCTTTTCAAAATCATTGCCTTAAACCGGATATTTCAATAGGTTAACTTATTCATTCTCCCAAATAGGATTATACTGTAATTTTATTTTATTATTATAAAATATTTTGGTGCTTTTGGCAAATGAATCGGTATAATCACTTACATAAAATTTGCTTTTTTCTCCCTGATCCTTATTCAGCAAGCGATGTTCTTTAAGTAGTGCATATACATGCTCAGCAACAATTTCAGCACTATCTATAATCTTTACTTTTTGTTTGTAATACTCCTCTATCTCAGGTCTTATCAGAGGGTAATGGGTACAGGCTAAAATTAAAGCATCAATGTTTTTTAATTTTGGTTTCAGCAAATAGCTGTTTATAACTGTTCTACTAATATTGTTGTTATAAAACCCCTCCTCAATCATAGGTGCCAGCAATGGGGTAGCAACAGACGATACTTGTAGTGATGTATTTAGTTCTTTTAACCGTTTGTTATAAATATCGCTTTTTATAGTTCCTTTAGTAGCTATTACTCCTATTTTGCCTTGTTTGTATTGGTTGGCAACATTATTCACTACCGGCTCAATTACACTAACCACCAAAGCTTTGTTACCTGCCTGGTTTTTTACTGTTTGGTAAGCCACCGATGAAGCGGTATTGCATGCTATAACAATCATTTTACAGTTTTGTTTCAGCAAAAAATCACTAATTCTCAGAGCATAGTATTTTATAGAATCGGGCGATTTTTCGCCATAAGGAAAATGTGCTGTGTCGCCAAAATAAATTAATTGTTCATTGGGCATTATTTTATTAATAGCTCTGGCAACAGTAAGTCCGCCAATTCCTGAATCAAAAATACCTATAGGTGATTTGCTTGTTTGCTTTTTATGATTAGCCATTTTGTTTTATTATGCCCTTTTTTAATGTGTTACTCTTCATAGCCAAACTGTTTTAACATATAATTATTGTTGCGCCAGTCTTTTTTCACTTTTACAAATAGCTCTAAAAAAATTTTCTTCCCGAAAAATTTTTCTAATTCTATTCTAGCTTGTGTTCCTACTCTCTTTAATCCGGCCCCCTTATGTCCAATAATAATACCCTTTTGCGAATCGCGTGAAACAAAAATGATACTTCTTATTTTGATTATTTCAGGAGAATCTTTAAAGCTTTCAACATACACTTCGCAATTGTAGGGAACTTCTTTCTCGTAGTTCAAAAAAATTTTTTCGCGAATGGTTTCACTTACAAAGAACTTTTCGGGCTTGTCGGTAAGCTGTTCTTTATCATAGTATGGTGGCGAAATGGGAAGCTGAGCCACAATACGTTTTTTTAGATACTCAATGTTAAATTGTTCCAATGCCGAGATGGGGATTATTTCGGCTTGCGGAAAAACACCTGCCCAATACTTGCTAATTTCCTCTAAGTCTGTGGAACTTACTAAATCAATTTTATTCAATATTAAAATTAGACCTGTTTTCGATTTATTTATTTCTTTTAATACTTCTTCTTCAACCGGTTCTTTCCCCGCTACATCCACAATAAACAAGAGCAAATCGGCATCTGCTAAAGCTGTATAAACAAACTTCATCATGGCTTCATGCATTTTATAATGTGGTGTTAATATTCCCGGAGTATCAGAATAAACAATCTGATAGTCTTCCTCATTAACTATACCCAGTATTCTATGTCGCGTAGTTTGCGCTTTGGGCGTAATAATGCTTAAGCGCTCACCAACCAAAATATTCATTAATGTTGATTTCCCTGCATTTGGCTTTCCTATTATATTTACAAATCCTGCTCTATGATTCATTTTTGGTATGGTTAGGCGTAATAAAATTAAATTTTTATTCCAATAATTAAAATATCATCTATTTGCTCGTAGGTGTCTCTCATCCACGAATGGTAAAATTTACTGATATAGAATCTTTGTTCGTCCATATTTAGACTCTGAATATCGAATAATAGTTTTCTAAATCCTTTAGTCGTAATCTTTTTGTTATCGGGTCCTCCAAACTGATCGGGAGCACCATCGGTAAACATATACAAAGTGTCTCCTGTGTTTAGTTGTATGCTTACTTCCTCATATTCCTGATTTATGCTGGTATGTCCGGCTATTGCCGCTTTGGTTGGTTTTATTATTTCTACCTCCTCAAGAGAACATCCTTTTCTAAATATCCACAATGGTCTGTTGGCTCCCGAAAAAGTTAACATGTTAGTTTCTGTATTAAAAAAACACAAAGATATTTCCATTCCGTCTTTTGAAAGACTTCGACCTTCTTCTTGTCTTAACGAATCTTTGATATGTTGATTCAAAAATTTCAACATAGTAGAGGGTGTTAAATCAGGAATTTCAGTAATTGCCTGATTCAGTTTTTCGTTACCTATCATACTCATAAAAGCCCCCGGTACTCCATGTCCGGTACAGTCGGCTGCTGCTATAATATGCAAGTTTTT
The DNA here is from genome assembly GCA_020845635.1 of Bacteroidia bacterium. GTDB lineage: Bacteria > Bacteroidota > Bacteroidia > UBA4408 > UBA4408 > CAIKXD01. The sequence goes on along the minus strand of JADLFI010000023.1, from coordinate 32,797 downwards.
TGACAAAGAACCAACACTCTTACTTAACTGACTAAACCAATAAAAATCACCACTAACTATATTACGCGGTTTAAAATAAATAAACGACTGCTTAAATACTTTCTTTATTGCCTGCGACTCGGGCAAAATACTTTGCTGTATTATTTTGGCATAATTTATACTATCTGTTATTTCCTGATTGGCTTCTCTTAGTTTATCTCTCTCTTTCCATAATTCCTGTGTTCTTTCTTTTACGGTTTTTTCAAGCAAATCATTTAAGGCTCTTAATCGTTTGGTGTTAAATTTAATAATAAAATAGATGGCAACATTTGCAAGTACAAAATATAGGAAATAAGCCCACAGTGTTCTATACCAAGGAGGCGCTATTGTAAACGTTATCCTCTTTATCCCCGATTCGTTATAGAAAATGTCTCTTGCCTTTACTTCCAAAGTATAAGTTCCTTCGGCTAAATAGTTAAAATCTTTGGTGCGTACCAAAGACCATTCTGTAAATTTCTTCTCATTAGGTAATAACCTTGTGGAAAAAAATATATTTTCTGCATTCGTAAAATTAGCTACCGAGAATCTAAAATCAATAGCATTCATGCTAAAGGGAAGCTCATTCTGCAACTCTTTTGGCACTAAGCCTCTGGTTAATATATAGCTTGAATCGTTCTTTAAGGTTACTTTCTTAATAAAAACAGGAAAAGAAAAATTTATTTTATAGGGTAATATTGTGTTGTATTTCAACAATCCTTCATTAGTTGCTATCCATATATTCCCTGCGTTGTCTTCACAAAATCCATTTTTTTGAATCGCCAAGTATTTGTTAAATAAAAGATTGTTCGACTCGTAAATATTATTTTTTTGTTTCTTACAGAAAGCTATAACCCCTTTTTTTGAATCTACTTCATAATCATAGGCAATCCAAAAATTTTCATATTTGTCGGAAAATATTCTAAAAATATTGCTTTGCTGAAATTGATAGCTTTCAGAAAAAAGTTTCGACTTATTTATTTGTGGTTCATCGCTTTCAAGATTGGTAATTTCATGTACCCCTTTAATGGTAGTTAGCAATATTCTATCTTTAAACTTTATAATTTGATTTTCTGATTTGTTATCTATATGATTTCTAAGATTTATGTGTTTATACTTATCGGTATCATTTATAAGAGGATTAAATTTTATGAGAGTTTTATTATCTCCACTTACCCAAATTATTCCATTATTGTCTTCTATAATAAAGCGTAAATTCGACTCACACTCATACTCGCTTAGTATTTTAAAACTCCCGTTCTCGTATCTATATACCACTATTATATCTTTTCCTACTGCAATTAAAATGTTTTTATCTTTACTATACTGTAAGGCATTATAAAACCTCACTCCATTATCAATAAAGGTTGCTTTGTTGTTTTTAATTGAAGCCAGTCCTTGCTCAGTGGCAACAATAACCTCATTTGTTTGGTCGGTTTTAAACAATGTGCTTGAGAAACTTGAACTTTTTATTTCATTAAAAGATTTAAACACAATTCCATCGTTAGTATGAATTCCCTCAACTATTCCACGATCGGTATTAATATATAATTTGTTGTTTATAAAACTTACGTCATTAATAGCACCAACAAGCCCTTGAATATAGTTATACTGACGTATAGGGCTATGATAATCAATCATAGAAACTCCTTTATCTGTTGCTGCCCATAAATTCTTACCTTTTTCCTCCATTAAATACCAAACCTTATTGTCCAATATTCCTTTCTCTTTGGTAAAGTGTTCTATTAAATTTCCATGCTTATCTGCTATAAATATTCCGTTATTTTTAGTAGCAAAACCAAAGTTACCATCACTTAACTTTATTCCTTCATACAACTGAGCATCCTTAAAATAACTGCTAACCGGAAATTCTAAAGGTAATATTTTACAATGACCGGGGTCGTTAGTTTCGTCCCAATACATGGTATAAAAGCCTTTGCTGCGGGTGCCAATAATTATTTTACCATCTGCCTCATTCACAAAATCTACCATTAAATCGCTAAATACTTCTGACCCCTCAATAAATTTAAGTGTGTTCCCGTCCAGGTACGAAAAGCCTGCCTCAAATTCACGTGCTAAATATTTATTCTTTATTAAAAAACTTTTATGTATGCCCTTTCCTTTAATTGGTTTTATTACCGATATTTTTCCCTCTTCATAAACATATAAGTTATCACGGGTAGAAAATACCATTTTGTTATCAATGTTTCTGATAGACCAAACCTCTGCAAAATTTCTTTCTTTCTCCGGTATTAAATGTGTAATAGAGTTTAACTTTAATTTCCCTTTATCAGTAGGTTCAATACGTCCAAAATCACCTTCTCCTCCATAGTAAATATTTCCTTTCTGGTCTTTGGCCAATGAGTATATCGCTGTTTCAGAGTTTATAACATCAATGTCTAAACCATCAAACACCAAAATGCCAATATTATTTCCAATGTAAATAATCCCTAACGAGTCTGATACTATACACCAATTTTGATCGTGCGCTTTATATTGCTTGGCCGAGTAATTTACAATATACGGTAATCCTGTTTCAGGTGTTGCATGCTGTGCTTTCAAATAAGATATTCCGGCAAACAAACATAAAATATAACTAATTAAAACTATATGTACTTTCTTAAAAATAGTCACGCCCTTTTATTACATAAATGGTTAACGAAATTAGTGTTTTTAAAATTACTATTTTTATTTTTATTCTCAATAAAATAAAATGATTGTGAAATTGGAAAAGACGAAACTGCCTATTAACTATATTAATTTCTTATCTTTGAAAAATGGAAGAATTGCAACTCATAGAAGCTTTTAAGACATCGCCAGAGCTTATTGAAAAACTTTTACAGTTTGGCACTAAAAAACAATACAAATCCGGAAGTGTCATACTGGACGAGAACTCATATATAAGAGCCATTCCTATAGTGGTAAAGGGAGTACTTAAAGTTATTAGAACTGAAGAAGACGGTAGAGAAATATTACTATACTATATTAAGGCCGGAGAAAGTTGTATCATGTCATTTCTGGGAGGAATACATAACGAAACCAGCAAGGTTAGAGCCGAAACAGAAGAAGATGCTGAAATATTCTTTATTCCTATTGAAAGGGTAGCTATGCTGCTAAAAGAATATCCTGAATGGCTTAATTATATTTTTAAATTATATCATAAACGTTTTGAGGAATTATTGGAAGTGGTTAATGCCATTGCGTTTAAAAAGGTAGATGAACGATTGCTCGACCTCCTTCAAAAAAAGAAAAATATCAGCAGTAGCAATACATTATTAATTACTCACGAACAGTTAGCTAACGAGTTAGGAACAGCTCGTGTAGTGGTTTCTCGTTTATTAAAGCAACTGGAAGAAAACGGAAAAGTAAAGCTGGGCAGAAATAAAATTACTTTAATGTAACTTAAGTAGCAGTATTAATAAATTATACTTCTCACCTTTGTCGCATCAAAAAAAATTACAGCTATGGCAAATGTGCATTATTATGAAGTTAATCTGCAATGGAAAGAAGGCCGAAAGGGGCTTTTATCTTCTCCTGTATTAAATAACACAATTGAATGTGCTACTCCTCCCGAGTTTCCTCTAGGTGTACCCGGGATATGGTCACCCGAGCATCTTTATGCCGCATCTATTAACAGTTGTTACATGGCCACATTTTTGGCTGTAGCCGAAAATTATAAATTACCTTTTACCGATTTTAATTGTAAAACCGTTTGTAAACTAGAACTAAAAGATGGAAAATTTTTGATTACCGAGGCTTTAATTTCTCCTGAGCTAACTCTTCAAAATCCTGTTGATGATAAGGAAAAAGCTATTAAAGTTCTCGAAAAGTCTAAAGCAGCATGTTTAGTAACCAACTCCTTAAAAACAGAAACATCTATTCATATAAACCTCAAATAATATTATTTTTAACCATTTAATCTACACAAAAAAATGTTTGGAATTTTAAAAAGTCTTTTCGGCTCTACAAGCAGCGAACAAATTAAAGAAATGATAGCCAATGGTGCTCTATTGGTTGATGTACGTACTTCCGGTGAATTTGCCTCAGGTAGCGTTAAAGGAGCAGTCAATATTCCGCTTGACAGAGTCTCAGCTCAGATAGCTAAATTTAAAAACACCAAAGGTGTTGTTGTATTTTGTCAAAGTGGAATGCGTAGTGCTCAGGCAAAAAATATTCTTGAAAAAAACGGAATACAAAATGTAGTTAATGGTGGCTCGTGGTACAGCGTAAAGGCTTTAGTATAGAACCTAAAAATATTATGATGAAAAAAAATATTGGCACTCTTGACAAAATTATTCGTATAGCTGTCGCTACACTTATAGCCATTTTGTATTTTACCAACACTATTTCCGGAACTTTGGCATTAATTCTCGGTATATTCGCTTTGGTATTTGTTGTTACATCATCTATAAGTTTTTGCCCTTTGTATTTCCCTTTTAAAATAAATACACGTAAAGAAAATATAAGTACTAAACAAAAATAAATTTTATGGTAAAAGCATATTTAAAGACATGGGATTTTATGCGATTGGTTCGTCTGGTCTTGGGAATTTTTATCGTTGTAAATGGGGTTCAAACCGGTGAGTGGCAAGTTATTGCACTGGGCGCTCTTTTTACATTAATGCCTTTGCTTAATGTAGGATGCTGTAGCACCGGTTCATATTGTAACAATAGCCCTGTGGTAGCCTCAAAGAACAACCAACCCGAAGATGTTAAATACGAAGAAGTAAAGTAATTCAGATATGATAAATCGTGTGATTTTTTTGTTTGCTGTGCTCTTTTTTATGCTAGTTTCGTGTGGTGTTGGCTCTAAAAAACAACCTGCTTTAACCCAAGAAGAATTATTGCACCTGGGCGATAGTGTGGCTAATCATGCACAAAAGGTATTGCTCGAAAATCTTATGGGAGCTATAAAGACAAGTAATTATGAAGGTGCTGTTGACTTTTGTAATCTTAATGCTCTAAATATTACTCAAGATATAAGCAATTTTCATCATTTAAAAATTCAACGCCTTAGCAACAAAAACAGAAATTTACAAAACGGTCTAAAAACAAACAACGATATTGAGGCTTGGAATGAGCTTGAAAAAGCTATGACTGACAAAAACGCAGCAAAGCACCTTCTAAAGAAAGAGAAAAACTCTTATGTGTATTACAAAGCTATACCCTTAGGAATGCCTACTTGTTTGTCATGCCACGGTGAGAAAGGCACGGATATTGCAGTAGAAACTGAAGAAGTTATCGCTCAAAAATATCCTGATGATAAAGCTACCGGCTACAAGTTAGGAATGTTGCGAGGAATGTGGAAAATAAATATGAATAAATATGACTAATTTAATCAAAAACAATATTCTGGTTATAAGCGGAGTAATTATTGGTGCTGTGGCCGGATTCTTATACTGGAAATGGGTTGGATGTAGTTCCGGCACTTGTATGATAACCTCTAAACCGTTTAATAGTACCGCTTATGGTGCTGTTATGGGCGGTTTGCTTTTTTCAATATTTCAAAAGGATAACAAAAAAGAAGATAAAGAACAATGACCTTTCAAGAAATTGTAAATCAAAACAAACCTGTATTGGTTGACTTTTTTGCCACTTGGTGCGGTCCATGTAAAATGATGGCTCCAATACTCGAAGAAGTAAAAAATAATGTTGGTGAAAAAGCCTCAATTATTAAAATTGATGTGGATAAGAATCAACAAACTGCCGCTATGTTTCAAATTAGAGGGGTACCTACATTAATGCTCTTCAAAAATGGAAAGGCCGTTTGGACACAATCGGGTGTTGTGCCCGCTCAGGAACTTATTGCTTTAATTAATCAACATGCTTCCATAGGTTGATTATCGGGCAAGCCCAACAAAACTGCTTCTGTTATGCTTCCCTAAACAATTGTTGTTTATAAAAACAGATTAACACTATAACCCATCTTTAAACCTAAGGTAAGGTTTTAACTTGTTGATGAGTGTTTCTGAAACTGCCAAACACTTTTTTAAGTCATTGCTACTTTGAAAATCACCATGTACCTGTCTGTAATTTACTATTGACACAGCAACATTATAGCTTACATAGGGATGTTTGCTTAATTGCGAAACACTGCATTTGTTAATGTTTATGGTTCGTACAGAGTTTAAATCTAAACTTAAGTGTTGTATAAGTTTATTAAAGTTGGTGGTGTCTGCTCCTTCTATTTCATATAACTGTTCTAAACTTACATAACCCCCCAAAGCATTTCTGTATCGAATTATTTTTACGGTAGTTAATGAATCAAGCAGGTTTAGTTTTATTAAGTTACTTCGAGTACACGTATTTATCTCAAAATTTAATGAGGCTATAAAGGCTTCTTTCCTCTCCTTTTCCTTTATTCGTTCTTCTATACTATCTTTCTCTAATTCTTTATTCTCAGCCTTTTTTTCCGGTTTCTTTTCCCTATCAATTTTAATATAGGGAAGCAATCTTTCCCATGTTGCTTTATCTACTGCCCTAACTTTAAATACTTCTTCGGGATAATCTATATAACCGCCACTTTTAAAATAATTTCTTATTGATTTTATTTGTTTCGAGCTTAACCCCAATTGCTCCCATTGCCTATCACTTATTGTATTTGGATTAAAAGTAAATAAAACCGGGGTATTTTTGGAGTTACCGGCAAATATGACATCTTCGGTATATGACTCGGTGGCCTTGGTTGAATTATCCCGGCTAGCCGATTTGTCTAAACTATCAAGCAAAGCAGGGTTTACAGGAATAAGTTTGTTTGAAAAAACTATTTTAGGTTCGTAATTCTTTATTACCCAATATACAATAAGCTGTAAAAATAGGATAATTGATAGCAACAAAATACCTTTCTTTCCCCTGCGCTCGAAAGTAAAAAAATCTTTTATTACTTTCTTTATTTTCATGATGCTGCTTTTTTTATATTTGGTTTATTCTGTCACCTAATTTAACGCTAATATTTAACTCATTGTTTTCCTAAACTTTTTATAAAATAATCTATGGCAAGTTTATAGCCCAATAAACCCAAACCCATAATAGTGCCTATACAATTCGCCCCGGTAAGAGAGGTGTGTCTATAATTCTCACGGCTAATAATGTTACTAATATGCACTTCTATTACCGGTGTTTTTATGGCTTTTACAGCATCTGCTATGGCTACTGAAGTGTGCGTGTATCCTCCGGCATTTAGTATTATTCCATTGCTATTAAATCCTATACTCTGTAACTCATCAATAATTTCACCTTCAATATTGCTTTGAAAATAAGTAAACAATACTTCTTTATATTCACCCTTTAACTCTTTTAAGAAATCTTCAAAGTTCCTACTGCCGTAAAGCAGAGGTTCTCTTTCGCCTAAAAGATTCAAATTGGGTCCATTAATAATAGCTATGCTTATCATTTTGTTAAAGTATCAGGAAATACTACAACACCAATATTATTATAGTTGTAAATACATTCTTATCATTTCGGCATGCTTAGCCAGTTCTTCATTACTCGGTTTTAGTTTTTCAGCATTAAAATTCATATCTGAAACCGTATTTAATGGAATTAAATGTATATGAGCATGTGGCACTTCAAGTCCAACAACGCTCATTCCTACCTTTTTACAAGGAAAGGCTATTTTTATTGCTTTTGAAATTGTTTGAGCAAAAGCCATCAATTCTTTATACTCTTGCTTATCCATATCAAAAATGTAATCAACCTCTGTTTTGGGTATAACTAAGGTATGCCCATGTCTTAAAGGAAAAATGTCCAAGAAAGCAAAAAATCTATCATTCTCTGCTATTTTATGGCAGGGTATTTCTCCTTTAATAATTTGTGTAAAAATGGTGGCCATCTTACTATCTGCTAATTTCCAAAATTTCGAATTTTAAAACCATACCCGAAGGTACTTTAATTTCGGCTACCTCTCCGGGTTTTTTACCTAACAAGCCTTTCCCCACTGGTGAATCAACCGAAATTTTGCCTTCTTTTAAATTAGCCTCCTGTTCCGGAACAAGCGTATAGGTTTGTATAGTCTTGTTGACCATATTTTTCAGCTTAACGGTACTCAAAATTAAGATCTTTTCAGCATCTAGCTTACTTTCGTCTATTACTCTGGCATTGCTTACTGCGTCTTCTAACTTTGAAATCTTTAATTCTAGCAGCCCTTGTGCTTCTTTAGCGGCATCATATTCTGCATTTTCCGACAAGTCGCCTTTGTCCCGAGCTTCAGCAATTTGATTCGAAATGCTTGGTCTTTCAATTGTTTTAAGACGATTAAGCTCTTCTTTCATTTTCTTTAGTCCTTCTTCGGTTACATAAGTAATTTGTGACATATCTAATGTGTTTTATGATTATACAAAAAATAAAGGAATCCCGATAAATAAATATCGAGACCCCCTTTAAAGTAAAAATTATTTTACAAATATATGAATTATAATTTTAATTTCAAACCTATTGAGTGAACACCCCCAAAAGGATTTGTTGTACGGTAAGCATAGTCTATACCTAGCTTACGAGTACTTGCGCGACCCAAAGGCAAATAGGCCGAGAAGCCTGCGGTTGGGCCGGTTAAAGCTGTTGTTCTTTTTTCAGCATTAAATAAACCTTTTTCATAAACCATACCCGCACGAATCATAAACAATTGCTTAAAGCCATATTCAAAACCTAAATTAAATTGGTCTTGTGTAAATGAATTTGAAGTAAAGTTAAATGCGGCTGTAATTCTTTGGTTATCGTTTTCATCGCTTAAATAATAATCATAAGCCATTCCAATATTTAACAATGAGGGTAAATCAAACTCTTGTGATCTGAATTCTAACGTTTGAGCAGCTCCTGTTGCAATCAAATTAGCCTTTATTGACATCCCATCACCTTGATATCTCATTTGAGGACCAACATTTTTCAAAGCTATTCCAAAATGTACATTTTTACGCTTTAATTCTTTGTCTTTCCCAAAGCTGGTAACGTATTGAATACCACCATCAAAGCAAACTCCTGTAGCTTTTAAATTAGCTATGTTTTCAGATAAAACTTTAACATTAAAGCCTCCAAAAATACTATTCGAAAACTCCTTAGCATAGCTTAAATTAAGATTTAAGAACTGGGGTTTAAATGTTCCAAGGTTTCCTTCTGGTTGTTCTACGGTAGTAACATTAATATTACCAAAATCCATAGACATTACACCCAAAGCCAAGGCACTTGAACTACCAAGTTTTTGACTAAACCCAAAAGAATTAATATTAATTCCTGAGCCTACCAACCAATTGGTTCTCGACACCAATATTTCTGTTTTTTCGGTATGAGCTATCCCGGCAACATTTAAAAACTGTGCCTCAAGCCCCGAAACACAAGAAGAATTGGCACTCCCAAATCCTGAACTTTTTACAAAGGGATTAATGAGTAATTGGGTTCCTCCTGCTTGTCCTGCACGATCCGGATTTCCGGCATTTACTAAGCCCGTCAAAAAAACTCCGGCTATAATGGTGCTTATCTTTGAAAGATTGTTTAAACGCATAACAATTCTTGGTTTATTATATTAAAATTGATCTAAATCTATTGGTCTCATGGTAGCAAAGAACTTCAATACCTTTTCGCCCACACCCGGTACATTTACATGTATCAAATATATGCCACTGGATATTGGAATATTCTTTTGATTTTTTAAATCCCAATCTAAAGAACTCTTTGGATCATCTTTCTGATATTTTCTTATTAATGTTCCATTAAGGGTATAAATACTGATTACACAGTTTTGAGGCAAGTTGGTAATCTTTGCTATGTTATCTAAGGTTGATGCTTCGTAAGCAGAGTAAGCAAAGTACGGATTTGGAACAATATTAATTATATCCAATGCACTCTTTGCAACATCTGTTTTGTTTTTTAGCGTTGCAATATCTCCTGTGCCAAATGAATATAGTGGGAAATTGCCATTCTTAGCCACTGAAGGGTCAACTTTTGGCGCATCCGGATCGTAGTTAAGACCACTTATAGCGTTTCCTGCAAAATATCTGCTGTATGGTCGAGCTACCCTTATCTTTAACCTAACATCTGTTCCTAAAAACTCGGTGCCTTCTGCCAATATTGGAATACCTGCCCACATACAGTCTTTAAATACACGTTGTTTTTCGGCTACTTGGTTGGCCATTAATTTTGTATAAATAAAATTACCTTCATCGTATGCCGGCATATCATTAGAGGTATTTCCTGAGTGCCCGAATACATAAATAAAGTGCTTGCCTCCAAAAATTACTCCTGTAGATATGGCATCAGTGTTTCTGTCAAGGAATTTTGAGCTAGGATTCCAAATCATATCGCGTCCGTTATCTCCGGTAAGCCATGAATCTTCCCCAAAAGCCATATTTAAACGTTCACCGGTTTCAACATTGATAGCATACCCGGGGAACCAACCCATACCATTAGTGCCTGAACCGTCAACATTACCATCTTTATCGCGCGATGGAGATTTTCTTAAATCAAACTTTGCTGCACCTCCTTCAGCTAAGTTAGGGTCGTCTTGCATTTCAAGTACAGGGCATCTTGTCCACTTGTCTTTATCTTTTGTGATTACAATATCAACACTTCTTAAATTACGTAATATATCTCTTTTGCGACCTGTAGGGTTAAAATAAGAATTACCCCATGACACTCCATTCCACTCATTTGAGGTAAGTATATAAGGGGCAAACATTCCTTCTAACACTCCCTCAAAATATTGCCCATCATCTACTCCTACATAGTCGTTTCCGCTAAACGATGGCGGACCGGGTATAGGATTAGGATATGTTTGTGTACCTGAACGTATCCAGTTTAATGCCCATTGCCCTTCTTGGTCAGGAAAACCTATTAACCATTGTTTAGTAGGGTCGGATTCTTCCCAAGAACTATACACTAATCCGTTTTGATTATTATTCATATCCACTCCCGGAGCAACGCCCTTTTTAATATTAACAGATAAGCCCCAATCTAAAATTAATTGTTCGTTCTCTATTTTTATACAAGTATCTGAAACAACTGAGTCTTTGGTTGTTAAATTGGTTAAAACCCAAGCAGCGGTGTCAACAGCTGTCAAAATATTTTTTACTCTTTTGATATTATACTTGTTTCCTGATGTTACTCCTTGTACTGCAAAAATGTCAGAGTTCAATGGAACATAAGCATAAACATATTCCGTAATAGCAGGGTCTGTTGCCGCCAAAGAATCAATTGAACCTGTCAATAATTGTTGTTTAGGAACTAAAACTCTACTTACAAATTTTAATTGAAACTCACCTTCCGGTACATTTAACGGGTCTATAACACGAATATCAATAGGGCCTTTGCCGTTTTTATATTCCAATTGCTCTACTTTCCCTTTAGCTAAAATTTCTTTCTCGGTTTCTTCAGTTAAGTCTAGGTTTTGGTATCCACTACCTTGACCTTCTAATCTTTTAATTTTTGGACCATCTCCGTAGCTGCTCTGTAAATTTGTTCCCCCTTCTTCAGGTGCAGTAATATGTGGTATTCCGGCAACCGGTGCAACACTTTGACCCTTAGAGTTTTTTGCCCCTGAAATATATGGGGTTTTTTGACCATCATAGGCAGAAGGATCTGTTTGGTTATAAGTCTTAAAGTTATTAGCTCCATAAGCTATTGCTACATAGTAATAAGTTTTATGGTTAACCAATCTCTTATCTACCCCTGAAGCAAATTTATCTTCTTTTATTCTGAAAGAATGTTTTATCCCTTTATTATATCCGTCAATAGTAGGATTCTTCAATACAGGAACATTAGAATTCATGGCGGGATCAAACCTAAAGTTAGTTAATTGTCCATATTCATTATTAACATCGCATTGTGCCACAAGTCGAGCTTTATTTATATCACTTAAATCGGCCTCAGAAACTGTAACACTAGCATCCTTTAATTGATATATTAAATACCCTTCAAAATTATATGTTCTGTCGTATCCGGGTAAGGCAGGAATTAACGGGTCTAACTCCTCATAACGCTCGTATCTGTTATTAAAAGTAGTTACAGTAGGATTGGTTAAATATAAAATTAACTCTTTGTTTAATTCCTGAATAGTTAAATCCGGAGCGCGAGGACCTTCTAACACTTTAAAGCAGTTATCAAATAAGGCTTGAGCTTTAATGTCGGCTATTCTCACTAAATCTACAGAAGCTTTTGCTCCTCCTGTTTGAGCTTGTGCCCACACTGCACCGGTAGTTACATAATTTACGGCTCCCGGTTTTAATGAAAATGGGCCGGCAGAGTGTATAAAACGCCAATCGGCTTGTTCTGTGGCTTCCCAATTAACATTCCCATTAGTTGGATCTGAGGTCCAAGGAAAGGCAAATCTACAAGGAGTGGTACCTCCAATGCCTGAAGCTCCATAGGTAAGCGGAGTTCCATCTTTCCACTTTGACTGTAAATAATTATAAAAATGTGTAGCCTGCGAAGGATTTCCTTGAACTGACCAATCATTTTTATAAACCATAAAGTACTCCATTCCTAAGGTTTCGTTACCTACAATACCATCTCCGTATCCTGAGCCACTAAATGTTTGACTGGCCGGTCTGTCAACCTCTACACCATTTACAAAATAAGGGTCGGCTTTTGGCCCTTTAAAGAAATCAACGGCCGAACAAGGGGGTTTATTTCCGTAGCTGTTTCCTGAGCCTGTACCGTCTTGGTCATCGGCATTATAACAAAAACCTAATCCGTTTTCAACATCGCAACCTATCAAATCATCAGTATGGTCACCCAAGTCCGGGTCGTTCCAACTTGCAAAATAAGTATCAGAAATGGTAAGGTTACTTCTGTTGATTACTTGGTATTGATAAAAAGTCATATCATTAATTTCGTCATTTGTAGCAAAAGCAAAAGCTTGGGCACGAATTTCAAGACCCATTGACTGGCCTCCGGTTTCGCTATGAATATTTCCCTTATCGTTAAACACCCACCATAAAGTTTGGTCGCCAAACAAAAAGTTATCGCAACCTCCACCTATTGTGGCAGTATTATACAAATCATATTTTGGATAGTCTCCGTCTTCCGGGCGATATAACCCATCACCGTTGATATCCCAAAACGGAGCCATGGTAAGGTCTTCGTTTAAACTCACATCTCCATTTCCTGGGTAGTTGGTAATACTGTTTGGAACTGAATACCCTGGGAAATCTGAAGGAGAAGCTAAATAAGCTACATAGTCATCAACTTCCTGGCGGGTAATTTGATATATTTTATCCCATTTAGAACATCTTACGGCATCAATAGAGGCGTTGGTAATATCTAAAGCTCCCGGCCAAAAGTCATTCCCGCTTTGGCGATAAGTTTGACAAGCTGTTCTAAGCTGGCCTCCCTGATCCAAACCACCAATCCAAAGAGCCGAAGCGAAGTTTGAATGTTTCCCGGAACCCTTTGGAATTTCATATCGTGCAACATCAAGACCTTGATCCCACCACATATCTCCTCCATTCATGATTTGAGCCCTCACATTATTAATATTCAAGTCTGCTTTTGCGGTGGCTGGCGAACAAGCTGCTGAGGTTGATTCAGCCGAGCCCACTTTACCACCTATTAAACCAACATTCTTCTTTGCTGAAACCACTGATACGCTCATAGTCAGCAATAATATTAGTATTGATTTCGTTTTTTTCATTTTATAATCTTTTTTAATCAATAAACGCTCTTTTCTTAATTTATTTAAAAGTTTAAAGTTACACCCAATCTCATTCTTCTTGGGATAGAATAATTACTTGGATTATTTATTTTTATACTGTATTGGTCAATAAATGCTGTAGGGCTTGGGAAGCTGTTAATTACCGACTGCGAAGCTGCATCCGTTAAATAGCCGTCATCATCCGGGTTTCCGGTAGCACGATAAACACTAATGATGTTTTTTGCATTCAATAAATTCAGTACTTGTAAATACACTCCTAAGCTTCCTCTCTTACTGTTTTCAGCATCTTTACCCCCAAATACAACAGGGAATGATTTTTGAACTCTTAAATCAAAACGGAACTGGAATGGTAAACGTGAACCATTCAAACTTCCTCTTAATACTGATATTTTAGATAATCCTATGGCTCCCTCTTGCGAAATGTTTCCTTGACGACTATATGGGGTACCCGACATGGCGCGGAAGGTTAGGTTAGCTCCCGCATCTGAGAATATTTTTTTGCCATTAATAACAGGACCATCGTAGTCGCTGCCACTTCCGTAACTATAATCAATATTGGCAACAATGTTATGTCTTTGGTCGTATGATAAAGGAATAGTATTTCTTAAGTTTGGCTGGGTTGAGTTTGAAATCATACTGTAAGCCTCCCCGTCTGACGAACCTGTTCCGTTAGCAAAAGAAAGGGTATAATTAGCATTTAGAGTTACATTGTTGGTTCTTCTTAAATCGTAAGCAACCGAGAATCCGGTTATTGTTCCAATATCTAAATTTGTAAACGACATGTAGGAAACAGGGTAAGCATACGAGAAACGCGAAACCTGAATCATGTTTTTTAATTCGCGATAGAAAGCCGAAAGGGTTATTGCCGAATTTTGTTTTTCATTTAAAACCTGTGTAAATCCTAATTCATAATCAATTGTTTTTTCAGGTTTTAAGTTTGGATTATTTAATACCCCTCCGGTATTAATATCCATAAAGTAGTAGTCAAAAATATTCATTCTTAAACGAGAAGGCGGACGCTGAGTTAATACGTCATAGTGGGCAAAGAAATTCGCCATATCAGAAATTGGGAATGAAAAAGCAATACGCGGCATAAAACTAACCTGTACATCATAATCTTTAAATGAATTTTTAGGGTCAAAAGCAGTAGATCTTATTCCGGTGTTAGTTTCGTCTGTGGCTCCATCTTTAGGATTAATCAAATATGGGGTCATTTGCCCGTTTGATGTTTTTTGGGCTAATATTTTAGGGTCGTTAACCTCAACTCCTTCTGAATTGTACCATTTGTTTTCACTTCTATATCCAACAATTTGAGTAGGGTCATTTATACTATTAACATATACTACATAATCATTTCCAATATTTGAAGGATGTTTTACAGAAACTCCATTAAGTTCGGTTACATCACCTGCCTTATGGGTGGCATATAAAGAGTACGGGTCGCGCAATACCTTTTGATTAGCATCAAAATAGTCCACCCTTAATCCAACGTTAAACTTTAAATCTTTAAAGTCAAACTTATCCTGAATATACCCTGCCATATATATTGGGTTAAAAGAACCTACAGGGCGGGTTAGGTTTCCTTTTTCATCTTTTTTAGTAAAGAATTCTTCAAAACTTACGTTTGATTGTTTGTTTCCTAAATAATCATATCCATAATATCCCACAAAAGCATTCCCGTTATTTAACAAGTCATCAGCACTAAACATATCAAGCGAGAAATCTTCCGGACTCATATTATGAATATCTATCCACTCATTCTTGGCAAATTTGAATTCGTCACGCACCCTTTTTGAGAAGTATGACTCTTCGTTTTCATTATATCCTCTTTCGTAATTTATTGTATCGTAAATCCCATTTGAGACATATGTAGGTTTGGTTAAATCAATGTCGGTAACAGCTTTGTTCGCTAACTGGTACATCAAGCCCCATAAACCTATTGGGGAAATACTATAAAAACTTTGATTGCGTTTTTCGTATTCAAATCCTAATTGAATAGCATGATTTTTAATATCTGTTGAGAAACTGGTACTAATTCTAAATTGGCTATTGTTCTCAATGGAATATCCACCGTACTGACGCCCTGTGTTATACCACAATCCATTTACGTTAATAGGACGGTCGCCATTAATTAATCCACCATTTGCCTGAATTCTGTTAATATTATCATAAGCTCCTGCAGGATCATCTCCCTGTAGTGCAAAAAAGTTTGAAGCATAAGATGCTCCATTCGGGTTTCTGATAGTGTCCGGTGCAAAAGTAACTAAGGTGTCTTGCCAGCCATTTTGAGCAAAGGCTTGTTGGTCAGCTTTATACTCATAAATTCTTTGCTTATAGGTTTTAAACTTCCCTAAATATCCATAATCAAAAAAATTGTCTTTATGATTGTCATCTTGCTCAATATTTTTTACTTTGGTATAAGATGCTTGTAAGGTATAAAAAGCATTTTTTAAGTTTGAAGCGCTTTTCTCTTCTTTACCCTCAGGGGCTGAGTTGAATTTTTGTTGTAAACGACCGTAAACCCTCCAGGTTTTATCAATTGACTGTGCATTATTGGTAGGGTTAAATAGGGAATACTCATATATATAATCGTGGCGATTATTATAATCAACCATACCACCCAAAGTAATGTTTAAGTTTTCAATAGGAGAGAAGTCTAATTTTCCATTTAAACGCACATAGTTAGAACGTGTGTTTTGTTTAGCCTTTACGTGCTCCATATCGGCCTTGGTAATAAATTGTGAGCTTTGTACCAAGGTATTACTTCCATTAGGGTTAGGTTTTAAAGGATTCTTCTCCAAATCTGCCAATACATCATCTTTTACTTTCCACACTCCAATAGCTGATGGGTCGGGATCGCGCTCTGTAGAAATTTCACCTGAAATGAAGTACCCTAACATAGTTTTTTTTAAGCCCGATGAGTCTTTCTTTGTAACTAATGGCCCTCCTAATGAAAATCCTAAAAAGTTGTATCCATATTTATCGGTTAGTTCAGAACTGATAGCCTCAATCCCTCCAAACAAGGTGCTTTGAGGCCCTCTGGTAGTAATGTTTACTATTCCGGAGGTAGCATCACCAAAAGAGGCAGGAACACCACCGGTAATAACAGAAATTTGCTCAATACTGGATTGTGGCAATCCTGAAGTACCAATTACGCGCATCCCATCAATAAAGGTTTCTGTTGAGTTTGAACGACCTCCACGAATATTTACTTCTTTGCCCTCATCAACTTGTGCAACACCTGCCGATTGCGAAACTACCGAGTTAATATTTTTGGTAGCCATCTTGTCGTAACTCTCTTTGGTTACTGTTTTTGAGGTACTGGCATTTGGGTCAATTAAAGGTACCACATACTCCACTTTTTCAAACACTTTTAATTCAACTCCGGGCATGATAGTTGCCGTAACGTAAGCTGTTTTGGCATCAATAATTGAAACATTTGTAATTTCAACACCTGCGTATCCGGTATAGCTTACTTTTATGTCATAAACTCCCGGTTGGATGGGCTTAAGCAAAACTTCACCATCAAAATTAGCAGCACCTGCGGTTACCTGTTGTCCTTTTGACATGACGACCACTGTAGCAAAAGGTACTGTTTCTTTGTTTGTTCCATCAATTACGGTAACCTTTACAGCCCCGCCTTGTTGGGCATACACCCCAACAATAGAACTGATTACCATAGCAAAAATTAAGTAAAATTTCTTTATCATATTATTATTTTATGTTGATAAACATCATTTTTCAAAGTGGGTAAAGATAAATAATAATTATTTTTTTATCCAAATTTAACAAAAGACTTTATTTTGTTTTTGTTGCAACATGTTGTGAATTAACCAATTTCAATAATTATTATTTTGTTTTTTTCCTGCCTGGAGATATAATTATTCGTTGCTTTTTATACTTTCTTTTCTCATTTCCTAAATATTCTAATCAAAAAAAACTCCTTTTTCGGTTCATTTACTTTTCTTGATTTTTTCTTAGATTCCTTCATTCGTTTGCGGGTTTTTCGAGTTTGTATCTTTTCGTGCCTTTTTTTTCTCTCTTGCATTGATTTTTGCTCCTTTATTTTTTGTTCTTTTTGAGCTTTCTCAAATTTTTTATTTACTGGCTCTTCATCACTCTGGGCAAAGCCTTGAAACGAAATGAATAGAAAAGTAAAAAAAATAAGTAATGATGCTTTATTTATTTTATTCATCTGTATTTTTTCTCAAAAATAATTATTTTTTCAAAGCTATATATTATCTGTAATATTTCTAAAATTATAATAACTTGATGTTGCTAAAAAGTGGTGAAATTTTTTGTAATTAATTATAAAACTTTCTTTAATAGTTTGAAAATATATTAATAGTTTACTTATTGATTTTTTATTATTACCTTTGCCTTCAATATTATTTAGAATGAGTTTAATTAATGTTGTTATAGCCAATAGTAACTACCTTACAGGGATGGCGTTATCTATACTAATAGATGAGTTGCCGGCCTACCAATATTTAGGAACTGCCAAAAATGAGGGACAATTGCAACAAATAGTTTCTAAAAAAAACGTTGATTTGGTTGTAATTGATTTTAGCTCTGATGGTTTTAATATAAATACTATTGTATTTTTAAAGAAAAACTACCCGCAGATTAAAACACTTGCCATATCATCTCTTCCATCAAAAGAAACTGCATTAAATAGTTTTAAGTCCGGAGTTCATAGTTACATTTTAAACGATTGTGGAAAAGAAGAAATTATTGAAGCTTTAGAAAAAACATCAGAGGGGACAGATTTTATTTGCGGTAAAATATTACACCAGCTTGAACTTATTGATAATACTACCATATCTAACTCTCTTTTGACTTGTGGAGGGGTATCAATTACAGACAGAGAGTTAGATATTATTAAGTTAATAGCCGAAGGACTTTCAAATAAGCAAATTGCTGAAAAGCTTTGTTTAAGTACGCATACTGTAAATACTCATAGAAAAAACATAATGAACAAGCTGGGCGTAAACAATACCGCGGGCCTTGTGATGTTTGCCGTGAAAGAAAATTTATTGGGAACAGAACGATTTAATTTTTCCTCGTTCAGCAACTAAAATTAAGGTTATATGGATTAATTATTTGAAGCTTTCACTGTATATATTTACGGTTAAGTTAGATTTTCTATTTTTAATCAATAGCTATAAGTTTTAATATTAATTGTCTGAAACACTTAATTATTATTTAGATTAATTTTTGAACTTAAAATACCTATGAAAAAATCATTGACCTGTTTTTTATTTTTATTTACTAATGTTTGTATGGCTCAAGCGCCCATTATCGACTCAACCGTTGTTATTCTTGAAGGCGAAAGTGTTCAAATAGGGCAAGTTTATAATGCTTTAAATGTGGATACAGGGCTTGCCGGAGCACAGCAAATTTTTGATTATAGTGTTATCCCTGCGTTTAATGCTAATATCACAATTAGCGGAGTTAATAACGCTCAATCTCCATTAGGTGCAAATTTTCCACAGGCTAATGCCACCGTATTATGGACAGGTGCGGGTAATCCTTATTACAATTTTGAATTAACGGCAAACGCATATACATATTTGGGCGGTGGAAGCTCTTTTATTAATTATGTTTACACTGATTTTTATGAGCAATTGCATTTCCCTTTTACCTATATGGATAGTTATAGCGATTCGTTTGCGGCCGTTTCAAACACTAATGGGCACAGAGCCGGATATAGTACTATAACTGCTGATGGTTGGGGAACATTAATATTGCCCAATCAAACCATAGACAATGTACTACGTATTAAACGCATTACTACTTATAATGATACTGTTAACAATAATCCCAGAGTATCTAACGAGACCTATTTTGAATATTATAAGATCGGATATAAACATTATTTATTAATGCATGGTTTTTACACCATCACCACACAAGGTTCAAGTCCTGTAAGTGGTTCACAGTTGTTTGTCAACAACTCTGTAGTTACCTCCACATTAACCGAAACGAGTAATCTTGAATTTGATGTAAAGAAGAAAAGGAATAATTATTATGAAATAAATACCCCGCATGCTCAAACATTGCTCGTGAAAATATATAATACATTAGGGCAAACAGTATATACAAAAGAGGAACAAGTTTATGCCGGAAAAAATCATATTTATATTGAAAATAAATATAATCAGGGTATTTATTTTATTTCCTTTTTAAATCAACAAGGCCAAAGTGTAAGCTTAAAAGATATTTTACACTAAGGGAGGTGCTATTGGTTATTTGATTTAGTTTAATATAAGTTTCTTGGTAAAAACATTATCATTAATCATTATTTGAACCATATACATACCCGAAGTGTTTAGCTGGTTACGGTTAAGGTTGATTTGATGATTTCCTTCTTTTAATTTATCAATTTCGGAATGATATACTTCTTTACCAACTATATCGTATATTTTTACAATAACCTTTGAAAAATTATCAATAGTACTGAAATATACAGAAACATCTCCGTCAGAAGGGTTAGGGTATATTCTAAAATTATTTTTCATTTCTTCCAATTCGGAAATAGCTGTAGGTTGATTAATATTAATATCATCAATATAAATATTGTTCCCTTCTCCGGCAGTAAATTTAAATTTAAATTGAATATTGGTGAATCCGGCAATCAAACTAAGATTTATATAGTCTTGACGCCATTGCGATGGATTGTTTGGGGTAAAAGCAGAGTTTTGCGGATTAACAGTAGCTAAGCTGTTTTCGGTGTAATTCTTTCTTACTACCCATGTTTTACCACAATCAGCCGAAGATAATATTTGGAAAGAGTTGGCCACATAGTCAACACCTGGAGTTCCGGGTAATGAAGCATACGCTATTCGGTAATATAATTTAGGATTAGAGAATTGGGATAAATCCATGGAAGGGGTAACAAACTCATCAACGCTTCCAACAGAACTCGATATATTGGCTAATTTTATTGATTTGGTTCCGGTATATGAAGCATTGCTTGTTATGGCCCAAGCCGGTCCACCATCTATATTGTTAACAACCCAATTGCTTCCCGGTGCGTTAAGTGTTAAAGTTTCAAAACCTTCATAAAAATCGGGAACAGTAATATTAGGCGTTGTAGAAAGTATATTTACAATTCCATTTTTAGTAACGCTATCTGTTCCGGACTGGTTACCTACAGTAAGGCTAACGGAATAAACACCCGGGGTGTTATATTGAACAACCGGATTTTGCAAGTTAGAGCTTGATGGTGTTCCTCCCGGAAACGACCATTGCCATGTGGTAGCCTGAGCTAATGAGGAATTATCAAAAAAGCTAATAGAGCTGTTTACACATCTTTGGGGCGATTCTGCATAAAAATCGGCCTTAGGGATACAAATGGTGGTATTATCAACACCTGTTTCTATTAGGTTTGCGCTTTTCCATAAATTATTGCGCGATGCGGTATTAGAAGTTAAGGCTGCCAATACCCTACTCTTTTGTCCTTCGGTAAACATATTGCTGCAATAAGAATATTCCATATAATTCTGTACATTATCTAATGACCCACAAGAAGTACCATTTAAATTACATGATGTCCACCCTATGGTATTAGGAGTGTCAGATACATTATCATCCATATTACAATTACTTTGAACTCCCGGAGAATTACTGTCTCCCCAAGTGTGTTTAAGATTTAGCCAATGACCAACCTCATGAGTAAGAGCGCGGCTGCGTCCTGAGGAGCCTGTCCCAATACTTCCAACATAACTATTTAAAATCATTATTCCGTCAACTGCTGCTCCCCAACTCCCGGCTACACTTGAAGGATACATAGAATAACCGGCTACTCCGCCTGGTAGTATATTCTTTACCACCCATATATTCAAATACTTATTACGTGGCCAAGGATTTAATTTTGAATCATCGTCTCCAATATTTGTTAAGGTGCTGTATATTCTATCAATTCCATTGGTGCAATTTCCATTTGGATCGAGCTTAGCCAGTTTAAAAGTAATTCCAACATTAGCCGCTATCCCTTGAAACGAGGAAACAATATTTGCGGTGTCGGCATTTTGTTTATTAAAATCACGATTAAGAATATTTACAGCATCTTCAACTTGTTCGTCCGAAATATTTTCAGTTCCGTAGGTATGCAAAATATGGAAAACAACGGGAATAGTATAAGTTACAGCACTTGAGCTACGATTTTGCTGATTAAAGAGAATGGTCTCGTTTTCTAATTGTTCGGCTGCATTTTTTACCTCCTTAAAATGTAAATTCTGCATTCGTTGGTTTGCTTCAACAGTACTGCACATGTTCATTTCCTGTGCCTGTACACGATTAAAACAGAATAAGGAAAACGTTATTAAAATAGTTTTAATAGTAACTTTCATTTTACTTTTATTTTATTACAAACTATAAAGTTATAAATGATTTGCAATAAAAACAAAAGTATAAATAAAATTTCGTTAATTAGTGTGAATTAGGAGATTAGCGCCTGATTTAAATCTTCCAATAAATCATCTATGTCTTCCACTCCAACACTAAGGCGCAATAAATTATCAACCACCCCTACAGCTTCTCTTTCGGCTTTAGGAATAGAGGCATGTGTCATTGTTGCCGGATGGTTAACCAAAGATTCAACCCCTCCTAAAGACTCGGCCAATGAAAACACTTTAAAAGAGGATGCTATTTTAAATGTTTTTTCTAAATCGGCATTCTTTAAAACAATTGATAACATACCTCCAAAATCTTTCATTTGTTTTTTGGCTATGTTATGATTAGGGTGTGTTTCAAAACCCGGCCAGTAAACTTTTTCGATAGCCGGATGCTTTGCCAAGAAATGAGCTATTGCTTTTCCGTTAAGGCAGTGGCGCTCCATACGTAAATGTAAAGTTTTTATTCCGCGAAGAACCAAAAAGCTATCCATTGGTCCCGGGGTAGCTCCACAAGAATTGTGAATAAATGCCAATTGTTCGTGCAGTTTGTCATCATTGGTACAAAGTGCTCCCATAATTACATCGCTGTGCCCTCCAATATACTTGGTAACAGAGTGCATTACTATATCAGCTCCTAAGTCAAGCGGATTTTGCAAATACGGAGAGGCAAAAGTGTTATCTACTCCTAAAATTAATTTATTTTCTTTTGTTATTTTTGCGCAAGCAGCAATATCAACAATTTGCATAGTAGGGTTTGTAGGAGTTTCAACCCAAACCAATCGGGTTTTATTGTTAATATACTTTTTTATGTTTTCGGGCTGGTTTAAATCAATAAAGTGAAACTTAATATTTAATCTTTCAAAAACCTTGGTAAACATTCTATATGTTCCACCGTATAAATCGTTTCCGGTAATAACCTCATCACCTGCATTCAATAATTTTACGACCCCATCTATAGCGCCCATGCCGCTACTGAAACAAAGGGCATGTTTAGCATTTTCTAGGGAGGCTATGCACTTTTCCAGCGCATTTCGGGTTGGGTTTTTCCCTCGGGCATAGGCATACCCCTGATGTTTTCCGGGGCTTTCTTGCCAAAAAGTTGAGGTTTGATAAATTGGAGTCATAATTGCTCCAGTACTTGGATCAGGCTCTTGGCCAGCATGTATAGCTTTAGTTGCAAATTTCATAATATTCGTTTTTTGCAAAAGTATTATTAATATTTGGGTTTATTAAACGATTATAAATAATTTGCATTAGGCAATTTACTATGATGGTTTTAATAAGTATTCATATATTTGAGAATGTTAAAATTATGCCGTATTTGCATATTTGTTTCTTGGCACAACTATTGATTACTTTTAAAGGGTAGTATTTAAATACAAGTTTCATTTTGTTAGTTATCAGTATTTTACCGTAACAATAAATGGTTAGTTTAAATTGGTTGAAGATAAAACGGAATAGTTATTGTATGACAAATTGGCTATGGAATATTGTATTTAACTAAATAAACCTTAGTATCAACAAAAAATAAGATAAGAAAATACATGGGAAACGATAATTTTAATTTTGAAATAAGAAACTTAAACGATATAGTTGATGAAGATACCGAGTTTATTCCTTTGATGTCCTCAGAAGATGAGGAGTTGATGAACTCTGAAAAAATGCCTGAGGTGTTACCTATTTTATCGTTACGCAATACCGTGTTGTTTCCGGGCGTGGTTATTCCTATTACCGTAGGAAGAGACAAGTCTATAAAATTAGTAAAAGAAGCCTATAAAGGGGATAAGATTATTGGGGTGCTTTCTCAAAAAGATGATAAAATAGAAGACCCGAGTCCCGATGACTTAAATAAAATAGGGACATTGGCTTATATTGTAAAAATGCTGCGTATGCCTGATGGCAATACCACTGTAATTATTCAAGGAAAGAAAAGATTTGAGTTAAATGAAATAACACAACAAGAACCCTATTTAAAAGCCTCAATTTTACCTTTTGAAGAAACCAGGCCTGCGCATAATGAGAAAGAGTTTTTAGCCTTAGTTGCTTCTTTAAAAGACATGGCCTTGCAAATTATCAGCAAATCTCCTAATATTCCTTCAGAAGCGGCCTTCGCCATTAAGAATATTGAAAGTCCTTCGTTTTTAATCAATTTTATTTCCTCTAATATGAATGCTCCTGTAGCAGAGAAACAGCGTATGCTGGAAGTGATTGATTTAAAAGACAGGGCCACTTTCGTGTTGCAACATTTAAGTAAAGAGTTACAAATGCTCGAATTAAAAAATCAAATTCAGAGCAAGGTAAAGATTGACATGGATAAGCAGCAAAGAGATTATTTTTTGAGTCAGCAACTAAAAACAATCCAAGAAGAGTTAGGAAACTCAATAGATAAAGAAGTTAATGAGTTTCAAAAAAGAGCAGAAAGTAAAAAATGGTCGGCCGAAACAGCCGAAACTTTTAGTAAAGAGCTTCAAAAGTTACAAAGAATGAACCCAAATTCAGCAGAATATTCGGTTCAGACGAATTATATTGAAACATTACTTGATTTGCCTTGGAATGAATATACAAAAGATAGATTTGATTTAAAGAAAGCACAAAAGATATTAGACAACGATCATTTTGGATTAGATAAGGTAAAAGACCGAATATTGGAACATCTGGCAGTTTTAAAAATGAAAGGCAATATGAAGGCTCCTATATTATGCTTATACGGTCCTCCCGGTGTAGGGAAAACATCCTTAGGGAAATCAATTGCAAAGGCGCTTGGGCGTAAGTTTATACGAATGAGCTTAGGTGGAGTACATGATGAAGCCGAAATACGCGGACATCGCAAAACCTATATTGGCGCTATGCCCGGACGAATTATTCAGAATATTAAAAAAGCCAAATCGTCAAACCCCGTATTTATATTAGATGAAATTGACAAAGTTGCCAGTAGCTATCATGGTGATCCTTCATCTGCCCTACTTGAAGTTTTAGACCCTGAACAAAACAACGCCTTTTATGATAATTTTTTAGAACTGGAATATGATTTGAGCAAAGTAATGTTTATAGCTACTGCCAATGCTTTAAACACCATTCAGCCTGCATTGCGCGACAGACTTGAGATAATTGATGTAAACGGCTACACCATTGAAGAGAAACTTGAAATAAGCAAACGCCATTTAATACCAAAGCAATTAGAAGAGCATGGTTTGAAGAAAAATCAATTACAATTTAGTGATAAAGCAATTGAGAAAATAATTGATGACTACACCCGAGAGAGTGGAGTACGTGCCTTGGAAAAACAAATTGCAAAAGTAATTAGAGCTTATGCCCGACATATTGCCATGAAAGAAGAGTATAACTCTAAGCTTAAACCCGAGGATGTTAAAAAAGTATTAGGTTCTGAAGTTTTCTTTCGTGATAAATATCAGGATAATAGTGTTGCCGGAGTGGTTACCGGTTTAGCATGGACTTCGGTAGGTGGCGATATTTTATTTATTGAGGTAAGTTTGAGTAAAAGCCCAAACAATGGCGGGAAACTGACTTTAACCGGAAGTTTGGGAGAGGTAATGAAAGAGTCGGCCGTAATTGCTCTTGAATATTTAAAGGCACATGCATATAGCTTTGGAATTAGTGAAGATATTTTTAACCATTGGAATATTCATATCCATGTTCCTGAAGGGGCTACTCCTAAAGATGGTCCATCTGCCGGTATAACTATGTTTACTGCCTTAACTTCAGCATTTACCCAACGTAAAGTTAAGGCCAATTTAGCGATGACCGGTGAAATAACCTTGCGAGGTAAGGTATTGCCCGTTGGAGGAATAAAAGAGAAAATATTGGCTGCAAAACGTGCCGGAATAAATGAAGTTGTTTTATGTGCAGACAATAAAAAAGATATTGAAGAAATAAAACCTGAGTATATTACCGATATGAAATTTAATTATGTAAAACGTATGGATGAGGTAATAAAATACGCCTTATTAGACGAGAAAGTAGAGGATGCATTAGATTTGACAGTAAAAAAGGAAGAGACCAAAAAATAAGTTTGCGTTTTAGGAATAAATGATGTTATTTGTAAAAAAATAAATAAATGACTATAGAAAAAAATAAAGTAGTGTCGGTAAATTACATATTAACCACATTCAACAATGGCTCTGACGAGGAAATTCTTGTTGAAGAAACAAGTATTGATAATCCTTTTGTTTTTTTATTTGGAAATGGCGATTTATTAGAAGATTTTGAGAGTGCTCTTTTGGGAAAATCAAAAGGAGAAAAGTTTGATTTTAGAATTGGTTTTGAAAAGGGCTATGGGGCAAGCTTTCCCGATCATATTATTGATGTTCCCATAAACGCTTTTAAGAATGAAGAAGGCGAAATTGACCAAGAAATGGTTGTAGTTGGGAACTATTTACCAATGCACGACCAAGAAGGAAATCGTTTGCAAGGTTTGGTTGTAGAAATAACTGATGACTTTGTAAAAATGGATTTTAATCATCCTTTGGCAGGAAAGAATTTACACTTTACCGGTGAGGTTCTTGAAGTAAGACCTGCAACCTTAGAAGAGTTAAGTCATGGCCATGTTCATGGTCCGGGAGGGCATCATCACTAACAAATAGTATTAAAGTTTTTCCTATATTTTTGCCTAAAGTTGTAAATTCACTTTAGGCAAAAATTCCTTATCAAAGGACAATAAACAATTCGTATTGTTTGGTTTAGCTAAACTCTAAACCAAATAGTTGTTACTGTACTTCCTCGCCTATCTCAGAAATAATATCATAATTTTTTATGATATTATAAAGTGTATCTCTTTCAACAGGGGTTCTACCGGCTTGTTTAATCATTTCAACCAGTTGATTTGTACTTAATGCAGGATTTGATTCTTCGGCACCAGCCATACTATAAATTTTTGTTGAATCATCAATGGTTCCATCAATATCATCAACCCCAAAACTTAAACTTATTTGAGTAGTATTGCGCCCTATCATTGGCCAATAGGCTTTTAAATGAGGGAAATTATCCATAAAAACACGAGCTATGGCATAGTTTCTTAAATCTTCTACAACACTTACCTCTTCTACGTGACTCATTTGGTTATCTTTATTCCTAAATTTTAAAGGAATAAAGGTATTGAACCCTCCTGTTTTGTCTTGTAAGTTTCGTAAGCGGTTCATGTGATCTACCCTGTGCATATAATGTTCAATATGACCATATAACATAGTAGCATTGCTTGGCATACCAATACTATGAGCAGTTTCGTGAATTTCTAACCATTGCGCTGTTGTGGCCTTGTCTTTACATATTTTTTCTCGGATTTCTTCATCAAAAATTTCGGCACCTCCTCCGGGTAAAGAGTTTTGCCCGTGCTCTTTTAATATACTCAACCCTTCTTTGTAGCTTACTTTTGCCTTACGGCACATGTATTCTAATTCAACAGCAGTAAAAGCTTTAATATGAACATCGGGCCTTATATCTTTAATTTTTTTAATTAATGAGGCAAAATATTGTAAGCCCATGTGAGGGTGTACCCCTCCAACAATGTGAATCTCGGTAATAGGTTGATTATTGTAGCTTCTTACCTTATTTAGAATATCTTCTTCGCTCATTTCCCAACCATCTTCCTTGTTTTTTATTAAGCGCGAATAACTACAAAACTTACAGTCAAAAACACAAATATTGGTAGGCTCTATATGGAAGTTGCGATTAAAGTATGCATAGTTCCCATTTTTTTGCTCTCGAACATAATTGGCTAATTTTCCCAAATAACCTAATTCTGCATTTTCATATAAATACAAACATTCGTCTGTTGTTATACGTTTCTTACCGAGAACTTTTTGTTCAATTGAATTTAACATTACAATAATAAAATAATAAAGTTCAAAGGTAAATAAAAAGCCTTATTCAAGTATTGGTTCTTTAAAATAAGTCAATAATATTTGCAGGTTAACATAAAAAAGTAGTATTTTAGCGATTATTTTTAAACAAATGTCTAAAAAATTAACAATAATAAACTGACCAAAAATTTTTAAATGAATGCTTATTGCTTCTTTGTTTTGGTCATAAAAAGTTGTTAAGTAAGGCTAATGAGGAATTATTATTAAACAATACTATACCTGTACTAGTAACACACGTGCATTAATACTATTGATAACCCGAGAATTATATAAAACAATATGAAAATATATAAAAAAAAACACCATAAAAAACATTGTACTCTAAACAGTGTTTTTGTCAAAATTGCCTTTTTATTGATGGCTTTTTCAGAATTGAGTTTTGCACAAAGTAACCCAACTGTTACCGGTTTTTCTCCAACAACCAACCTGCGAAATGCCCCAAGAAACAGCAACATTGTGCATAACTATAATGTTGCGGTAACAAGTACGGCAACTAGTCAAAATAATTTTTTTATACATCGTAGTAAAAAAGGAAGAATTGGTACTGCACATGGCACCTACTCAGGTGCTAATACCAGTACTATAACCTATAACCCAACCAACGATTTTTTTCCCGGTGAGTTAATCTCTGTTTCTCGCACTACCGGGGTTCAGGATACAGATGGTAATAATTCATCATATTCTCAAGACTATTCTTTTTATGCAGAGGCAGGAGTTGGACCGGCAAGGTTTAACCCCTACTTAAGCAGCAATACGCTAAATGCTGCGGCAATAGCAACTTATGCTGCCGACATCAATAACGACAACAACTTAGATTTACTGACCTTGACTGCATCACAAATAACCATTATGACAGGGAATGGAGATGGAACCTTGAATGCCGGAGCTACTATTGTTTTACCGCTAACGTCTGCTTCTTGCTGGGCTATTGCAGATTTTGACCGAGACGGTGATTTGGATATTGCAGTAGGGTACAATTCTGGTTTCACAAGCTCTATTAGGATTTCAATATATAGAAATGGTGGTAATGGCACCTTTGGCAGTCCTTATAACCGCTATGCAAGTAACTTAATGGCCACTGCAACAGATACTGTTGGAGTAATTGGTGTAACTGCTTTGGCCGCAACAGACTACAACAACTCAAACAACTCAATTTATGCCGATGGAGATATAGATTTGATAATAGGTTTCAGAAGAAATAATAATACCGGAAAAGTGTGCGTAGCACAAAGTACAGTTTTGGTTTTTGGAATGAATACCATTTATACCTTAAATGCCGGTCCAACAATTTATACAATCAGCAATAACAGCTCCACTGCAAGAAAAATAGTTACCGGATTTTTTGGGAACATAGCTAGTGGGCCTTTTTTCACAAGAAGTAGTGTTGCTATTCTTACATCAAACAACCAGATTGTGATGCTCCCCGGCTACTCTGGTCAGTTTTCGTCACATACATATACGGCACCTAATGGAGCTACCGCATTGGATATGGTAACCGGAGACTTTGATGCAGACGGAAGACTCGATTTTGCTTATGCTTCACTCGGAAATCTATTTTGTTTTCTCAATACTTCTGATAACAGTGGGAATATTACCTTTAGCTCAACAGCAACAAGCACCTCCTACACAGGAGGATTTAGAGATATAGAAATTGGAGATATAGACGGAGATGGGGATTTAGATTTGGTGTTGGTGCCAAATGGCAACAGTAACATTGAAGTGTATAAGAATAACGGAAGCGGGACTTTTGCATATGATAACACAAACCCTATTCCTAACGGTTATTATGCGTATGGTATTGCTGCTGGCGACTTTGACGGAGATAACGATATTGACCTTGCTTCTGTAAAAAGAACTACCAATAACAATATGGCTTCAATCTTGTTAAACGAAGTTTTTATTAACTCTTCGTTTGCAGGAACTGTTTTTTGTGCTGGTTCTTCATTAAATGTTAACTACACCTCTAATGGTGTTTTTTATACAAATTATTTTACCGCGCAACTGTCTGACGCAAGCGGTAGCTTTGCGAGTCCCACAACAATTGGCTTATTGGTAAGCACAGCCTCCTCAGGTACTATTTCATGTACTATTCCTTTGGGCACAGCCACCGGAAGCGGTTACAAAATACGGGTAATCAGCAGTAATCCTTCTGTTATTGGGACTGAATCTAATTCGTTTACTATCAATTCTTCGCCCGAAATAACCTTAGCAAGTAGAAATTGTAACACCGGAAACGCAACTGCCATCACGGTTTCAGGGGCAAACTCCTACACTTGGTCGCCTGCATCGGGTTTAAACACCATTACCGGAGCAAGTGTAATAGCTTCGCCTGTCGCACCAACCACATACACGGTTACCGGAACAAGTTCAAATGGTTGCACTTCAAGCAGAACAATATCTGTTTCAGACCAATGCTATTGTACAGGAACATATTCCGTTGATTGTTCCTCTAATGACTATTTAGATGACTTTTATATGATGAGTGGAAACTTTATGCTGATTCAAAAAACTAATAGTGGGTGTAATGGACATTTGGGAAATTATACAGCCTATTCGACCGCTGACACACTAAGCACTACCTTATATGGCGGAGAAAATTACGACATATACGGCTCATTCGGACCTTATAATCAAGGGATTGGTATTTGGATTGATTTGAATCGTGATGGGGATTTTGATGATGCCAACGAGTTTGTATTTTCTGCCCCCGGTTCATCCACTTTCGGAGGAAATTTTACCCTTCCTGATGTGCTTACAGAAGGGGTATCGGTAATGAGGGTAAGAACCATTTTTAACAATACTCCTACTGCGGGAGATGCCTGTTCAGCACAAACTTATGGTGAAATAGAAGATTTCAAAGTTACTCTTATAAGCCCCTTAACTGTTGTATCCACTAATCCGGTTGAAAATAGCACTAATGTGCCTGTGGCACAAAACACTTCTGTTACATTTTCTCCTAGCGTAGTGTTATCATCGTTATCAAACACCCGTTTTCATGGCAGTTTAAAAGGACGACACTTCGGGTTGGGTTCCGTTTCACAACCTACCTATACTTTTAATCCCAACATAAACTATAAGCCGGGTGAAAAAATTTCCGTTACCATTCCTTCAGCAAGCAGCATCAGTGGCGGCACTCTAAGTAGTCCCTACCAATTTGAATACTTTGCCGCAGCAGGCAGTGGTACTGCACGTTTTCAGGCTCTTTCTTCTATAGCTTCAAATAATATAAGCGACATAGTGGCGGGAGATTTTAATAACGATGGGGATATTGATTTTGCCGTAAC
This sequence comes from Bacteroidia bacterium, assembly GCA_020845635.1. Taxonomy (GTDB): domain Bacteria; phylum Bacteroidota; class Bacteroidia; order UBA4408; family UBA4408; genus CAIKXD01. Next base: position 1,585 of record JADLFI010000023.1, on the reverse strand, counting down.
AAGAGCCTCAAATGATGAATTTGCAATTACCGTGCAGACCTATAATAACAACGGATCCGGAACATTTACTTCGGGGAGCTCATTTTTTATGTATAATGATGTTGGCATAGCAGCAGGCGATTTAGATAATGACGGTGATTTGGATTTAGTAACTGCCGTTCCTTATGCAAGCAATGTTATGGACTTTTATACCAATAACGGTAGCGGTGTTTTTACACAATCCAGTAGCTCCTGGACAACAGAAGCTGCCGCTAACATAAAAGTAGCAGATATGGATGGTGATGGTAACTTGGACATTGTGTGCTCTAATCCAACCACAGGAAGACTCTTTTATTACCGCAATACGGGTACAGGAGCTTTGGCAAGCCGCTTTGATTCCACTCCGGTGCTTATTCAATCACTTTCCGGTATTAATTCATTCACCATCGGTGACTTTAACAAAGACGGACTATTAGATGTGGCACACGGCAGAACAGTATCGGGAGGAGTGTTAAGAATAAATTACAACACCCCTTCCAATCCGGGTTCATTTCAGGCAGCCACTGTTTTGCTTTCAAATACCGGAACATCTACCGAGTGTACAGCACTGAATTGTTTCGATTATGACGGAGATGGGGATTTAGATTTGGTAGCCACTAAAACTGCAGACGGTACCATGATAGTGGTTAGAAACAATTATCCTTCTTCAACATATACATTAGAACAAACCCTCACAGTGAACGCCTCCCCAAGGCAAATTGAAGCAGCCGATTTTGATGGCGATGGGGATATTGATTTATATGTGGCTCATTCCTCTGCTGCTGCTGTTTATGTGGCTAACAACAGCGGAACCTTTGCCGTGACTACCCATGCCACAGGAGGCACTAATCCTGCTGTAATCTGCTCTGCCGACTTTGACGGAGACGGAGATATTGATATTGTCGGAAAATCAATTGCTGGTTTTACGCCTACTCCGGTTTATTTTATCGAAAACGGAGAATATACTGTTACAGCTACGGTAAATAATGCGCCTGTTTGTGCGGGTTATCTGGTAAACGTAACAAGTACATTAAGCCCACCTGTATGGCCTAGTACTACATTTACCGCAGAATTATCAGATGCTTCCGGAAGTTTTGCTTCTCCGGTAACTTTAGGTAATGTTGTTTCAACAACTGGAGTTACTTCAAATTTTGCAATCCCATATAACACTCCAACAGGAACCGGATATAGAATACGTTGGAGTAATACTCTAACCGGTTCTACAATAATACAGTCTGCTCCGTTTACTATTAACTCAATACCTGTGGCTCCCACATTATCTGTCATTGATAATTGTGGTAACTCAACTATCACTGCAAGTGGTTATTCCGGTACACTAAGTTGGAGCGATGGTGGTAGCGGTAATCCTAGAACTGTTGGGCCTGGAAATTATTATGTTATGCAAATAGTGAACGGATGCTCTAGTACAGTCAGTAACTATGTTACGGCTAATCCATTGCCTGTTCCTTCGGCTCCTTCTCTTGCTGTCATCAATAATTGTGGTAACTCTACCATTACAGCTAGTGGTTATTCTGGTTCTTTAAACTGGAGTGATGGTGGTAGCGGT
>JADLFI010000022.1 GCA_020845635.1 Bacteroidia bacterium | reverse complement strand
TAATATTTATCTATTTTGAGTTAAATGTATATTAAACTACAAGTTTATTAAATAATTGCGACATACCTAATGCAAATATGTATGAATCTAATAATGAATAATTTGTTGAATTAAGAAGTGAACTAACCCACGGAATATATTTTTGAAGTATTAAATCCTCTTAAGAACTCTACTACCGGCATTGCTTTTTTCCCCGCCAACTGAACCTTTAGCAGGTTAATACAGCCATTGTTGCACACTATTTTCAAGTAGGTTTTAGTATCAGTAAGTATAGTACCGGCTTTATGGCTATTAGAGCAAATTTCGGGTAATGAATTATAAATCTTAAAAATTTGCTTATTCCCCAGTTCATCAACCAAATAGGTAAAAGCCGTAGGGTAAGGGCTTAGGCCACGAATAAAATTGTGAATAACATAAGCATCCTGATTCCAATGAATCAAGCAATCGTCTTTAAATATTTTACGGGCTACTTTAAGTTGTCCGTTTTCCAACATCTTTTGCGGAACGGGCTGTGCCTTATTTTGCTCCACAAGGCGCACGGTTTCTAAAACCAAATCAGCTCCAATATTCATAAGCCTGTCGTGTAATTCACCGGCTGTTTCATTTTCTCCGATTATACATTCCTGCTGTTTTATGATATTACCTGTATCTATTTCATGCTGTAAAAAGAAAGTAGTAACACCGGTTTTTTTTTCGCCATTAATAATAGCGTAATTAATGGGTGCTGCACCCCTGTATTGTGGCAGTAATGATGCATGTAAATTAAATGTCCCTAATGGAGGCATTTTCCAAATCACCTCAGGTAACATTCTAAATGCTACCACAATTTGTAAATCGGCATTTAATTGTTTTAGTTCCTGAATAAATTCAGGGTTTTTCAGTTTTTCAGGCTGTAGTACTTTTAATCCTGCCGAAAGAGCATATTCTTTAACTGCGCTGTAATTCATTTTTAAGCCCCTGCCACTAGGCTTATCAGGAGCCGTAATTACTGCGGCTATGTGGTAATTATTTTCAACTAATTTTTTTAATGCGGGAACGGCAAAATCAGGTGTTCCCATAAAAACTATTTTCATAGATATTAATAATGCCGCAAAGTGAATATAATTTCATGAATAATCAAATATTTACCTATAATTACTTACTTTGTGCCTTGGTATTTTAAATTTATGCAAATTGATATTATAACTATATTACCTGAATTAATACAAAGTCCATTTGAACATTCTATAATAAAACGTGCAATTCAAAAGGGTTTGGTTAAAGTTAACTTTATTAACTTACGAGATTATTCATTAAATAAGCATCGTCAGGTTGATGATTATAGTTACGGTGGCGGTGCAGGAATGGTTATGATGATTGAACCAATTGCCCGCTGTATTGAAGATTTAAAGAGCAAAAATAATTATGATGAAGTTATATACATGACCCCTGATGGGGAAACATTAAACCAAAAAATGGCAAATACTTATTCAACATTAAATAACCTCATCATTTTATGTGGTCATTATAAGGGTATTGATGAAAGAATACGAGAGTTATTTATTACTAAAGAAATATCCATTGGAGATTATGTTTTAAGCGGTGGTGAATTAGCGGCAGCTGTTTTTTGTGATAGTGTAATACGTTTAATTCCGGGAGCTATAAATGACGAAACCTCAGCTTTAACAGACTCATTTCAGGACGATTTATTATCGCCACCGGTTTATACACGCCCGGTTGATTATAAAGGAATTAAAGTACCTGAAATATTGCTTAGCGGACACGCCAAGAAGATAGAGCAATGGCGTATGGAACAAGCCATACAACGAACAAAGAACAGAAGACCCGACCTTTTGAAATAATCAATTTCAAAAACATTTTCTCAAGAAAAGCTACTTTGCTTGTGGAGCTTTTGTTGTTTTTGTGATATAAAATAAGATGCCGAATACAATTAAAATGTATGAAGCCAAAATACAGGCAATTAAAAGACTCCAATCAGATAGATTTAGGATAAAAATGGTAATAAAACAAGAAAAAAACGAGATTGTTCCCATGGTAAGTGCTACTTGCCTGTCAGACAATCCCGCATAGGACAAATGATGAGTAGTATGGTCTTTCCCTCCAACAAATGGAGATTGACCTCTTGAAATTCTATTAATGGTTACTGTTGTAGTATCAATAATAGGAATAATAAAAACTATAATAGTTAAAATTACTTGTTTTGTTTGGGCATGTACTTGCGTGTCAAAAGGGGTATTCCAGAAACATGTAATGGCAATTGCGCCTAATAAAACCCCTAAAAACTGGCTTCCGGTATCGCCCATATATATTTTTGATGGATTCCAATTATAATACAGAAAACCTATTAAAGCAGCTAATACACCTACTAAAGTAATAAATTCAATATTATTAAAATTATCTAAATATGCCAGAACAATTAACGCGGATATAATGATTGATATAGAAACTGAGGTAGTAATGGCATCCATATTATCTAGCATATTTACAGAGTTCATAATGCCTACAATCCAAAATATAGTAATAATATAATTGAGAAATAATGAACTAAACAATTGAATATAAGTTCCCGTTAAACATAAGATAACTCCACACAAAACCTGTGCTGAAAATTTCAATAAAGGTTTAGTGTTATACGCATCATCAGCCAAGCCCACCAAAAAACCAACAGTAGAGGCTAATAACAAACCTGTAAATTTTACATTTTCAAGCAAACCGTGCTCTTTTGAGAGCATAAAATAAAACGTAATGGCAAACAAAAAATTCAAGAAAAAAGAAATTCCACCTAAGGCTGGTTTGCTCTTACTCCCCCATCTTACGGCATTTTCATCTATATTTCTCATTCCTAAATTTTTTGAAAACTTAATAAATAAGCCATTTAAAAGCAAGGAAAACAAGGTGGCAACTATTCCAAAAATCAAAATAAAAATCAGCATATTATTTTAACAATTTTTTAATTTTTGATTAATAAATTGCAAATGTAATTAAAACTTATGTAACTCTGGGGAAAAATTTGGTAGAATTTTGTCTTTATCTGATACTAAGGGATTTAAAAATTTCCAGTCAATATTTAAAGTAGTATCATTCCAGATTATTCCACCTTCACTTTCTTTGTTATACAGAGCACTACATTTATAAGAGAATATGGTGTTATCTTCTAAAGCAATAAACCCGTGGGCAAAACCCGTTGGAATAAAAAACATTAAATTATTTTTATCATTTAACTCAATACTAAAATGTTGTCCATAGGTATCAGAGTTTTTTCGCAAATCAACAGCTACATCTAATACACAGCCTTTTATTACCCGAACTAATTTTGCCTGTGAGTAAATTCCTTTTTGATAATGTAAGCCGCGTAATACTCCTTTTTTAGAAACTGATTGGTTGTCTTGAATAAAATTTTCGTTAATCCCTACTTCTCGGAATTTTTGCTGATTATATGATTCAAAGAAAGTGCCTCTATCATCTACAAAAACTGAGGGCGAAATAATTACTAAATCTTTAATAAAGGTTTTCTCTATATTCATTTATCTAACTTCTTGTAAAAAAGCGTTTAATCAAAGATGGTTTTGGTGGTTCTTCCTCTTCATAATATCCGTATCCATAGCCATAACCATAGCCATAGCCATAACCGTAGCCATATCCATAGCCATATGAAGAACCATAATTATAACCGTAACCGTATTTATTATTTGAATTATCAATACCATTGAGAATAACAGATAGGTTTTTAATATTTTTTTCGGTTACTATATGATTAATGTTTTCAAAGAATGCCTTTTTAGAATAATTTGCTCTAAAAATAAAAATAGGATAATCTGCTTTTTGAATATTTGGAATCCCATCAGATACAATTCCAATAGGTGGATTATCAATCATGATAATATCATACTGAGATTTCAGTTCTTCAATAAATTCATCCATTCGGGGTGAAATTATAAGCTCTGAAGGATTAGGAGGAATAGGCCCGGCAGTTATAAAATGTAAATTTGGGAGTGCGCTTTGTTGTACACAATCTTCATATTTATCTTTTCCAATTAATATGGTGCTCATGCCATGGATATTTGGGGCTTCAAAACCAATATGAATTTTAGGTTTTCTCATATCCAAGTCTAATACAATTACTTTTTTGCCGGCATAGGCAATAATACCCGCCAAATTTATAGCTACAAAAGTTTTCCCCTCTCCTGAAATAGATGAGGTAATGGCAATAACTTTGGGTCCACTTTCGTTAGATAAAAACTGCAAATTGGCTCTAATAGACCTAAAAGCCTCTGAAATTGATGATTTTGGGTTTTTATCAACCAATAATTGGGAAACAGGTATTTCTTTTTTATACTTAGGAACAATACCTAAAATAGCCAAATTGGTATATTTTCTAATATCTGCCACGGAGGTAATGTTATTAAACATCAATAATTGAATGAGTAATGTAAAAACAGATACTATGGTGGCAATACCCACCGATACAGCTAATATAGTGTTTCTGTTAGGGTAGATTGGCAAATTAGGCTCCTGGGCTTGTTCAAGAATAGAGTTTTGGGGTACAAAACCGGCAATAGCAATTGAGTATTCAGCCTTTTTATTTAATAATGTGTTATAAAACTTTTCATTAATTCCGTATAACTTTCTCAATCTATTAAATTCTATCTCAATACCGGGTATTTCTGAGATTTTATTCTCAATATCAGCAATATTTTGTCTTTTCTGAGACAGTTCAAGTTTCATCAGTTCCTCAATAGACAGTATATTTTTATACAACTCTTCTTTTTCATTTTTAATTTTACTGTTTATTTCAATAATATCACGGTGATCGGGTGTTGCTTGATTCAAGAAACCATCTCGTTTGTCCAATAAGGTGTAAATATACTTTACCCTATCAATAATAAATGATTCTAACTTAGACTCTCCACCTAAAAAAACAAGGTTTCCTAAATCTAACCTATCTTGCTCCTTAAATTTAGTTTTAAGGTCATTTAGTCTTTCCAATTGGTCATTATACGAAATTAACTCTCTTTGATATTCATCATATTTTACAAAAAGAGTGGCACTAAAATCACGATTGCCTGTTGTTTTGGTATTTTTCCTAAATTCTTGGATTTGTTCCTCAAATTTTTGTAAATCGCCCGAAACAAATACAAGTTGCTTATCAATAAATTCAATCGTTTTTTGTGCACTTTCTGATTTTTTCTCCACGTCATAGTTTATAAAATCAGCAGCTATTTGATTCACTATATCAGCACATTTTCTGGCGTTAAAATCTTCAATAGATACCTGAAGGGTCTTAGCATAGTAGTTTAATACTATTATTTCTAATTTACTGATATAGGGATCTGCCATAGTAGCAGGGTTGTTGAAAACAAAATAGTAAATATCTTTTTTTAGGTTTGTCTGAATTTCATCTATGGTATTATAATCTATGATCTCAATTTTAAACTCGACTTCAGGGAAAACCACTAGAGTGTTATTTTTTATAACTTTTACTTTACGTTCATCATTAAAAATATAAGAAACCTCAATGTCATCTCTTGATTTAAATTTAAGATATACCGGAATCCCATAGAATTGTTTATTTTTAACCACAAAGTCTTTAATTTTATAGGGACTATTTTTGTAATTTTCGTTTATTTTAAATGTTCCTTTTACAAAATAGCTTATTTGTAAAGGAAGTTTAGAAATAGATTTTCGCAAAAATGTACGGGAGCGCATTAGTTCTACCACTCCATCTAATCCATTCTCTGTTTCAAGTACTTTACCCACATTTAACACCTGTGAATTTCCTGCATTATTGGTAATTTGAACTACGGAACTACTCTTATATATTTCTCTTTGATATCTGATATATAAGAGTGCACTCATTAGTGCTATTAGATAAAATAGAACGATATAAATAACATTTTTCCGAAAAATAAACAGAACCAGACCTAGGTCTAAATCACTAATTCTAGAAATTTCGGGTTGTTTGTTGTCAGTCATTATTTTTTAAAGTAATTGATAACCAATAGCAATGTAGTTAATAATGATAGATATGGACCAATTTCAAGCATTATCTTCTTGGCTGTTTGTGGCGATGGGGTTACATAAACTATATCGTTTGACTGCATCATAAAATCAGCACTTTTAAGGCCTTCAATGGTTCGCAGATTAAAATGATAAACTTTAGGTTTCTCAAATTCACCTCTAATTACTTTAATGTCATAAGCTCTGCCCGTGCTTGTTATTCCACCACTTTGAGCTATTACCCTAAGCAGGTCAGTATTGTCGTCCATCAAAGATACAACTCTAGCGTTTCCGTCTGAACCATTAAACACCATTACTTTTCTATTTGTGATTTTCAGCAATACAAAAGGCTTTACATAATATTTAGAAAATTCTTCTTCTAATAAACTTTCGGCTTCACGTATAGTTAATCCGCCTAATTTAATTCGATCAATAATAGGGAAATTAACCATCCCATCAAATTCTACTTTATACTCAAGATTGTTGGCTAACTGGTTAGTTGCAATTCTATTCTCGCCAACTAAGTCTAATAATTTAAAACCATCATTCGCAAGCAATACCATGTTTATTTTATCGTTAGGCCTTAATCGGGTTTCAATTTCTTTATTTGTAGGTAATTCATCAAATTTATAATCTCGGGGTGTTTTTAGCATTAAACTAGGATTTAAAAACTTACAGCTTGTAAGAAACATTACTATAAATCCATAAAAAAGAAACTTTTTAATCATTGTGTCCGATTTTTTTTGCAAATCTAAAATTAATAATCATAACGTAGTAAATGTTGCAATTATTAAAAACTTATAAATAAAATTATGTCAGTAACCTATCATAAAGGTTTTTCATATCATTACATAAACGTGTAAAATGGAAATTATCTTTTACATACAGCCATCCTTCTTTGCCCATTTTACCTCTGAGTTCATCATTATTTACCATTTTAATTAATGCTTCGGCAAAAGAGTCGCTATCATTATTTTTACATAAAAATGCTGTTTTATCTTTTTCAACCACATCTTCAATTCCACCTACATCGGTAGTAATTATGGGCTTATTACAAGCTTGTGCTTCAATTAAACTAACGGGGGTGCCTTCGTTAAATGAAGTTAATGCTGCTATATCCATTCCGGCCCATACATAATCAACCTCTTTTATCCAAGAGGTAAATATTACCTGTGCCGAATAATCAGGTCTGTCAATGTAACTGTACTTTAAGCCTAAACTATCGCACAAAACAAACAGCTCGTCACGTAATTCTCCGTCTCCTACAATAAATGCTTTTACTTTTTTGGTTGTATTTTGGCTTAACTTAAAAAAAGCTTCAAGAAACATTTTATGATTTTTTACAGGCACCAATCTTCCCACAATACCTACACAAATTATATCATCTTCGAGTTGATATTCATTTCTGAACCTAAATCTTTTTTCCTCAATATTGTTATTAAACTTTATCAAATCAAACCCTAATGGTATAACTTTTATTTTATCAGGGTTGCATATTTTATGAATTTTCCCAAGTTCATGCTTCTGTTTGGGACTTATTGCAATTATAGCGTCTGTTTTTTGGGCTAAATAGCGTTCAATATTTTTGTAAAATGTGGTTGTTGTCCAACTAAAATAGGAATGAAAAATATGTCCGTGAAAAGTATGTACAACTTTAGGAACATTACATGAAAAAGCAGCCAAACGCCCTAAAGCTCCGGCTTTAGATGCATGGGTGTGAACAATATCGGGTTTAAAATCTTTAATTATTTTTTTTAATTTTAAATAAGCCGCTCTATCTTGTATGGGATTAATTTCACGTTTCATTTCTTCAATTATCAAAGGTTTTAAACCAAGATTATCCGTAATGAAAGTAGAACTATCCTCCGAGCTGTCTTTTTCGCCACCCACTAAAAGTGTTTCATAACCTTCTATGTATTTTGAAAGATAGGCAACATTATAGGTTGGGCCTCCGAGATTAAATCTATTTATAATTCTTAATACTTTGGGCATAATTTATAAATAATACTTTTTATACCAATATTGAAACACTATTAATGCCCACACCTTGGCCACGCTATCACCCGGATTCGCTGAAAAAAGTTTTTTTAATAATTTATCAATGGTTTCATAATTAAAAATTTGCTGCTCTTCAATCATCTTCCTCGATAACAAGTCTTCTGTAATTAACGCCTTTAAATCGGTTTGAAACCATTTTAACAATGGCACCTCAAAACCTTTTTTTGAGCGATTAAAGATTTCGTTTGGTAATAAATCTTTAAATGTTTCTTTTAAAATAATTTTTCTATTGTTAGCGTTAATCTTATACTTATCAGGCAGCCCGAATACAAAATCAACCACCTTATGGTCTAAAAACGGAGGCCTAACTTCAAAGCTATTGGCCATACTCATAAGGTCAACTTTTGGCAACATATCACCGGTTAATACAATTTTCATATCGCTAAGCAATATTTGTTGCATTGTTTGTTTTTCGGAATTATTTCCAAAAAATGATAATAGATTGTTTTTATTTTTTTGATATGTTTCTATATTTTGTTCGGTAACAAAGGTTGGTGTAAAAAGCTCTAACAACTGTTTATGATTATAAAACCCTGCCCACAACCAATATCTGTCAGCATGACTAAGATAAGCGCCTTCTGTAAGTTTGCTTAGTTGCCTGATAAGGTTTCCCATTTTTGAATTACGTGATTGGGGAAGCTTTTTTAATATTGGGTTAAAAAACTTGAGTTGATTGATAAGATATTGATTGTTGAGTATGGCATAGGCCGCAGCATGTTTATTATAGCCGGCAAACATTTCATCTGCCCCATCGCCCGAAAGGGCAACTGTAACCTTGTTTCGTGTATTTTTACATAAAATATAAACATTTAATGCTGATGAGTCAGCAAAGGGTTCATCAAAATAATCAAGCATTTCATTCAGGTTTTCGAATAAGTCTTGATTAGACAATGAAAAAACCGTATGATTGGTTTTATACTTATTTGCTACTAAGGTAGCATAAGCTGTTTCGTCAAACAGAGGTTCATCTTTAAAACCAATTGAAAAGGTATTTAATTTACCGGTATATCGTGACGCAAGAGCTGTAACAACAGAAGAGTCAATTCCCCCACTTAAAAAAGCACCTAATGGTACATCTGAAATCATACGTACTCTAACTGCATCATCGAGTAAATTATATAGTTTTTTACAATTTTCTTCAAAGCCAACATCATAAGAGGTTTGATTTATACCTGATTCTAAGGAGTAATAGCGTTGAATATTGAATCCTGATTTATTTAAAACTCCATAATGTCCGGGTTCTAATTTATAAATATCCTGAAATATGGTGTTATTTCCGGCAATGTAATTTAAATGAAAAAACTGCATGAGTGCAGCTTTATTGATTTTTTTGGGAATCTTAAATTCTAATAGGGCTTTAATTTCGGAAGCAAAACAAAAAAAATTCTCTTGCATGGAATACACTAATGGTTTTATTCCATATCGGTCACGAGCAATAAAAAGTTCTTGCTTACTTTTATCATATATAGCGAAAGAAAAAAATCCATCCAGCTTTTTTAAGCATTCGGCTCCTTCTAATTGAAATAATTTTAATAATACTTCTGTATCGCTTTCTGATTTAAAACTGGCTCCTTTTTGTCTTAAACTTTCTTTTAATATTTTATAATTAAAAATCTCCCCGTTATAAACTATAGTATAGTTTCCGCTTGAATCGGTAAAGGGCTGATTGGCATTTTGACTAACATCAATAATTGCTAATCTGGCATGACCAAGAGCTAATTGCTTATCAGTATAAACGCCTGTGTTATTTGGTCCTCGTTTGTTAAGTGCTTGAACCGATTTTTCAATGCTGTTTAAACTATTTTTGCCTTCTTCATTAAAAGCATAGATTCCTGATATTCCGCACATATCGGCTAAAAAAAATACTTTCTATTAATCTACTTAATTCAATTTTATTGAAAAATTGAATTAATTCTACTTACTTAAAATTTTAAACTCTGTTCTGCGGTTAAGCTGACGTCCTTCATCAGTATCATTAGTAGCTATAGGCTGGGTTAAACCATAACCCTTGTATTCAAGACGCAATTTACTTACTCCTTTTGATACCAAATAATCTACACATGATTTAGAACGTGCATTTGATAAATAAATATTATAATCGGCTGTTCCTTTATTGTCAGTATGGCTCGAAAGCTCAATTCTCATATTTGGGTATTCATTTAATAATTGGATTAAATGATCAAGTTCAATAATTGATTGTGGTCGGAGTGTGGCTTTATCAAAATCATAGAAAACATTTTTTAATATAATTTTTGAACCAACTGCCAAGCTATTTAAAGGCACATCTTTTATTATTTCCTGATTTTTTTGTGAAACAGGGATATTTGTATATTCATAAGCTGTTTGATAATCTTGAGATTTTACAATCAATTCATATTTTTTACCTGTTGGAATAGCTACTTCATAATATCCCTCAGTGTTGGTTTCAATTTTTACTATTTGGGTTGATGAAATATTATCATTGATAACTATACTTGCTTGTAATGGTTTTTTACTTACAGCGTCAAAAACATTTCCTTTTAAAATAGCCGTAACATCGCTTTTTGTCATTAATGCAATGTTTTTTTCAACTTGAATATCTCCATTTGATGGAGGAATTCTTACAGTATCAATTTTGGCTTTATAACTTGGTGCGGAGGCTGTAATTATTAATTTGGTATTAGATGGCACCCAAACTCCATAATATCCGGATAATCCTTCGGTTGAAAGTTTTTCTATTATTTGATTTGACTTAGTGTCAATAATCTCAAGGGTTGCGTTTTCTATAGGGTTTTGGTTGTATTGGTCAACAACTTTACCTTTAAGTAAGGCACTTGTTGGTGTCTTTGTACCCAATATTACTAAAGGCCCTTCAGCAATTTCTTCATGAGTTGTATCCTGCTGACTGTCGGAGTCTAGGAAGTTAATTATATATATATCTTTTTCCCCGAACCCATCTTTTTTGTAAGAGGCATAATAACCATGTAAACCATTGGCCGAAATTACAAAAAACACATCATCATCACTAGTGTTTATAGGATAACCAATGTTTACCGGAGTAGTCCATTGGCCATTTTCATATGTAGTCTTAAAGATATCGAAACCACCCATAGAGCTATGACCTTGCGAACTAAAATACATAGTTTTGCTACCCGGCATTAAAAATACTCCCTCTTCGTCATATTCAGTATTTAGAGTTGGTCCAACATTTTGAAGGTCTTCCCACTTATTGCTTTTGGGATTTTTCACTACTCTATAAATATCTCTACCACCTAATCCTCCGGGTCTTTCACTTATAAAATACATAGTATCTAAACCCACATTAATGGTGGCTGAGCTTTCGTGATATTTAGTATTAATTGGGGCTTTCATTTTAACCGGTTTGCTCCACTGTAAGTTTACTAAATCGCACTCATATACATCACCTTGCCCTTGATCGTCAATATAGATGAACAACTTTTCTCCGTTGGGAGAAAGATTGTTTGTAGCATCATGAACATCGGTATTTACTGGAGGTCCAATGTTTTTTGCCTTAGTCCATTTATTTCCAAAACTAAAACTTTGATAAATATCTTCCCAGTATTCATCAATAGACTCGTCTTTGTCACCCTCAGGGCCGGCAGTAGTACCGGGTCTTCTACTTGTAAACATTAATACGTCTTCGTCAGCCGAAATAATAGGACCGTAATCAGTATAAGGAGAGTTAATTTCCGGACCTAAGTTTTCAATTTTTACACGTACCGGTTTTTTAACCATTTTTTCTCCAATGGATACTTCTTCTAATCGCTTATTTATTTTTTTTAATTCTTTTTCATTGTTTTTGGTGGTTAACACATATTCTTTGTGTTTTTCATACTCTTTACGAGACTTATCCCAATCATTAATCAGGTGATAGCCCATTCCTATCCAATAGTGTATGTCAGGAGCCACATTATTATCTAATTTATAAGCCTTTTCAAAGTAATCCTTTGCATTACCCTTAAAGCTGCTATACATATAACACATTCCAATAGTATAATTTAAGTTAGCATTATCGGGATTAAACTCATGGGCTTTTTCAAGAAGCGGTAATGCTTTTTTGTACCTAACAATTCCTTCTTTGTATAATTTCATACCTTCTGATAAGTCCTTTTGCGCTTGAGCTAATTGTATAGGTTGGGTAGGAAAAGTTGCTGCATCAAAATTCTTATTTTGGGCATTAGACTGGGTAATGAATAAAAAAAGTAAGATTATAGAAAATAAATATTGCTTCATTTTTGCCTATTTTATTACATGGTCAAAGATAATGTATTATATGATATATTTGAATTTTAATTTATTAAACACGTTCAATACTTTTAAAACAAACAGCATAATACGTTGTTTATAAGCAATATACAACTGTTATCAAGAAAAAATATATAATAATAAGAATCTATAAAAAAATCAAATAATTCCTAAAGAAAACATTTTTTTAGAAATATCAATAATCACAAACTCTTGTTTACTAACTCTTGGGGCACTTGTTTTACCTCCTCAGGTATATCAGAAGTTAAAGTTTCCAGAAAACTGGCAATACTATTTATTTCTTGATCGGTTAATTTAACATCCAATTGTGTATGCCCCATAATAGCAATAGCTTTATCTAATTCTTTAACACTACCATCATGAAAATAGGGATAGGTTTTTGAAATATTACGTAATGAAGGTACCTTAAATTTATCTTTATCAGATTCTTTATTGGTTAAGTCCATTAAACCATTGTCATTATTATTACTTCCTGTTAATGAGTGGTATTCATTTCTTAGTCCAAATTTTTGAATTTGTCCTCCTCCAAGTGCTACTCCATTATGGCAAGTAATACAGCCTTTATCCATAAATATTTGAAGTCCGTTTTTTTCATCATCACTTAATGCATCTTTTTGCCCTTGAAGGTACTTATCAAAACGTGCCGGGGTTAATAAAGTTCTTTCAAAAGCTCCAATGGCTCTGGAAATATTCTCATAATTTAGTGCATCCTTTTCTTCAGGGAATGCACTTTTAAATTTGTGACGATACATTTCAATACCTTTTAGTCTTTTTACAAGAAATTCTTTTGATGGAATAGCCATCTCAATTGGGTTTAAAATAGGCAATCCGGCTTGCTCCTCAACATCCTTAGCCCGACCGTCCCAGAATTGAGAAAAATGAAGAGCCGCATTAAAAGTTGTAGGAGAATTTCTGCCACCTCTTTTTCCGGCATCTCCTATAGAGGTTACTTCATTATCAACCCCAAAAGCTGAGAGACTATGGCATGAGTTGCAACTATTTTTTCCGGTTAAGGATAATCTGGTATCAAAATACAGTATTTTACCTAAGGCTATTTTTTCTGACGTAAGCGGATTATCAGGGTTTTCGACTGAAGCCGGTATAGCGGCAAAAATACTTTGTGCTTGTTTCAATAATTTATCATCTTGTTGTTCATGTTGAAGTGCGTTAGTATTTTCCTTATTTGATGGCTCGTTTTTCTTATTACCGCAGGCAATCAAAAACAATAATGATATAAAAACAAAATGTTTATTCATAAATGACTTTATTTTATAATACTTAACTTAGTAGTATTTATCAATGTGTTATTCTGTAATATTCTTAAAGCATAAACTCCGTTTGCAAAATCGTCTGATTTAAATTTAACAAATATAGGAGTATTTATATTTACATAATCAAATTGTCCATAATAAACAATCTTTCCGGTAATATCTAGGATTTGAACATTGATAGGATGCAAATCCATAGTGTTAGGTAATACAACATAAATACCATCGTTATTATTTAATGAAACAGGGTTAGGATAAACCAATACTTGATTATTAGACCATGAATTGTTAGAGAAATTAACCGAAACTATTTGACTGTATGAATATCTTCCATCAAAATCGGTTTGCTTTAAGCGATAATAAGAAACTCCCAAATATGGCTCATTATCAATATTTGAGTAGTTGATTGTGGTATTACTATTTCCGGCTCCTTTAATTTGCGCAAATGGCACGAAGTTTTTACCATCTTTAGACTTTTCAAGAGTAAAATAGTCATTGTTTATTTCGGTAGCTGTTGTCCATTTAAGTTCAACAACATCTATTATGGTATGGGCTTCGAAAGATAAAAGAGATATTGGTAAAGGAGTACCATTACCAATGGTTGTAAAATCACTAAAAGTATTAATTCCACTCCAGGTTACTGTATTTGTTCCAACATTAACTATTCCTGTTCCCATTTCAAACACCGCACCACTTCCTTGTGCGGCAATCCATCCGGAAGCATCGTATTTAAATGGATTTAATAGACTTTCTGTCCCAACTACGTCACCATCAACATATTGAAATTGAACTGAATAATCGGTAGTAGAGTTGGGTAAATTACTCGGAACAACCTGCCAATATCTTGTTATATAGCTTGAAGCTGTACCTCTTTGCGGGTGAGGTAAATTAATAACATTAACACTCAAATAAGTATTACTTGCCATTGGGCTGCTATAAAATTGAATACTGAATGGTGAGTAATTAGTAGCATCACCTATAGGAAAGTTGTATGTAGTACTGTTAGTAGTGGTGTATTTATTTATGTTTGATGAAGCATTCCCAGAAATAATATATGATGATGATGAACCACCAACAATATTGCCATTTGAGCCAACAGTACCTACAGTTAAATTGTTACTGCTTAAGTCAAACTTGCCCGATGTCAAGGTAAAGTTGTTTAGTACGGTAATATCATAAGTGGTTAACGAAACGTTATTGCTATTGTTGATAGTAACATTATAAAAAGGATTATTGAATAGATTTGTTCCTGAAATATTCTGCAAGGTAGTTCCATTAAAAGTAACCGTGCGTGAGTTGTGAGTAAAATTAAGCACATTAGGGCCATTATTTGTCCAATGTCCGGCTAATTCAATATCGCCACCCACACTTGCAGAGGCAGTTAAATTACCAGTTAAAGTTAAATTTCCATTAATTATTAGCGGAACAGTCATATCATTCCCACCTGAACTCATTAATAAAGCAGAACCCGTTTCAATATCAATATTTCCTGCTGTATTGAAAACAGTTGCGCTAAGTGCACCACTTAACCCAGGAGCGTTAAGGGTTGAGTTATTGGAAAGAATAACATGGTAAGGATATCCTTTACCAGAGTTGGAGTTCCACTCTATATTTCTATTATATGAGCTGTTGACATTGTATTGTAAGGTAGAATTTGAACCATAGGCAGGTGCATTGTTCACAACACTGCCACCTGAATTTATTTTCAAAGAACCATTTGTTTGTATTGTTACTAATCCTGTTCCAAAATTAACCGAGCCTGAAATGAATACATTATACGGATTACTATTACCCGTAAATGATCCTGCTCCAACAAAATTTAAAGTACCGCCTGCTGTTCCGTTTGTAAAGTCGCCAGCAACTGCATCAACTATACCGGTATTAGAGATATTAAATTGTTGACCAGTGCCTATAGAAAATAAGCCGTCATTTAGAATTAAATGACTACCGGTAGTTAAATTATTGGTAAGAAGCACCGAATTGCCCGGGTTATCAATAGTAAGGTTTCCGGTAATGGTTGTAGGTAAAGCTGTACCGGTACCTTGGTGCGTAGTTCCGTTATAGGTATAATTGGCAGCACCTGAAAAAGTTCTACTGGTTGTTTGAACGTTACCAGCTGCTGTAGGGGAAGTAGTAATTCCGTCAGGCGATCCAATTTTTAGAGTGGCAGAAGCAAAGGTTTCAAAGTTACCTCCACTAATAACGTAATTGGCGCAGGTGAGGGTGGCATTGTTCATTACGTTAAAGCTGGCTGTAGTGCCAATAACCACATTTGAGTTTAGCACAACCTCATTAGTAGTTGAGGCATTACCTATACGCCATGTTATTTCACTGGTATTGATACCGGAAGCTGTAGTAGCAAGGGTTTGTAATCCGCTTAACTTGCTAAATGTAAAAATTGCAGGAACGTTTTGGGTGCGATAAATGGTTGCCGTTCCTGAAATAGAAAGGTTGCCATTTAGATTAATATTTGTTCCAGATGCCGTAAATACTGAAGACCCTGTCATATCAATACCTCCTGCACTAAGTGTTAAATTACCATTGATGTTTAAAGTTGCAATTCCTGAGCCTGAACTTGCAGAGTTAATTAGGGATAAAGTTCCTCCTGTTATATTCAAGTTATTTCCTACGGAAAGCGTTCCAGTTTGGGTATTATCAAATAATCTAAGATTATATGACGGGGAGCCTGTATTTACTATTTCAAAATCATTGGTAATATTGGTAAGCAATCCGTTCAATTGAATGGCAGAGGATTGAGCTGTGCAATTCCATCTAAAGTCATAAAAGCTTTGATTTAAACCGGTAGGCCCTGTATTAGTGACCCCAATAATTTCGCAAAGTGAACCTGAATTCCAAGTTGAAGTAGGTACAGCACCTCCATTTTGATCGTGAGAATATACCGATAAGTTATTAAACTCAATGGTTCCATTATTGGTTAAAATGCCCTTATTTACTAAATTACCATTTACCTCCATATCAGTACCTGAACCATTATTTAAGGTAAAAGTTTGTGAGGCATTAATTGTTAATGTTCCACCGGCATCAATCTCAACATGATTAGCATCTGCACTAGCTGAAACTGTAACATTATGTGTGTTGCGAATAAAAACACCAACGCTGTTAGTTGTATTAGGAGCTACCGCTGCAGGTATTGGGGGAGGTGATATAAACAAGGGGTCAGTTGAAATTTCCCATGTACTTGGATTAGACCAGTTACCGGTAGTTACAGACTGATAGAAGAAAGGAGCATTAGAACGACCTGCAAAGTCATTATTTAATAATGTTCCATTAGTTTGGTTTAATGTAGAGGTAGTTAATGTATTAGAAGAAACATTCACAGAGCTTCCTGCATCTTGAGTCCAAGAACTGAAAGGATTACTCCAACGGTCAACTTTCAATGAACTCTCTAAACCTACTATATCGGCATCCACATATTGAAAACTAGCAATGTATGAATAAGTGGTTCTGCCAATTTGATTACATGACCAGTATCTATTTAGATAGTTTAAAGTGCTAAAATCATTAGGATGCTGTGCATTGGTAACACGAAAACCAACTGAGTCGGTTCCTGAGGTTGTAAATTGAAAATTAACCGGAGAGTAGTCTAAAGTACCGGTATTATCTCCAATAGGATAGCTTATATTTCCTGTTCCGGTAATTAATCTTATTAACATACCTGTTCCGTCAGTAACTATCATTTTATTAGCATTGCCTGAAAATGAAGCCCCTGCCTGAATAATTAGATTATTATTTCCTAAATAAATATGATTGTTGTTTTGCTGAACCAATGTATTTTGTACACGAACACTCACGTCTAATACCAATCCTGCACCATTATTTACCTCTAGGCGATCCACCGAAGCAGGGAAGGCATTACCTGTGTGTTGAAGTCCTGCACCTTCAAACCACCATAGAGCACTTCCGTAAAATATACGGGTATTAGTTTGTACACACCCTGTAGCGCTTGGTGCCAAAGTAAACCCATCCAAATGTTCTGTTCTTACTCGGCCTCCGTTATTAACTATAAATCTACCTGTTCCATAAATTACATTATTCTTTAGATTCACTGTGTAGCCGCTTAATACCCATAAGGTTGAATTTCCTCCTAAAGTTAAATTGCTATTTACGTGCAATACGGTAAGAGTGGTTGTTCCTGCAAATGAGAATGTTGTATTACCGGTTATAGTAGCTGTTCCTTGCGATATATTTTGTGTTTGCCCAAACGAAGTATATTGAAAGTAAAAATTAGCCGTGGTAATACCCTGACTTAGGTTACCTCCATTTAGTGATAAAGTTCTATTATTACCACTCATCCTCATGTCGGCCTGACCACCGGAACCATTCATTTTTAATTGACCTCCATTTAAGGTTATATTTCCGTTTACGGTAACAAACCCGTTAGAAGTTTTATTGGCCACTGCAAATACCCCATTATTGATTACCAGATTATTATTTATTGTAGCAGTTCCAACCCCGGAGGTAACTCCATTGGATATACTTATTTGCCCGTTATTTACAGTAACTGCACCTGTAAAAGTAGCGGTACAAGTACCGGTTGAAGAAGTGAGATGAATAACTCCTCCATTAATTGTTGTTGTTCCTGAAACTATCAAAGTACTATTTGCAGAAGTGGCCACATTCACTGTACCGTTATTAACCACTAATGTTCCCGTAGTTCTAAGATTGGCAGCTCCAACATTCCAGGTTCCTCCTACCCCATCAAAAATGATATTATTATAGTCACGATTTAAAACATTGGTTGCAAAAGATACTAAATTAATAGTACCGGTTACTGATGAATACCTAACAGTGCTTCCTGTAATTGTATTTACTTTAGTGGCAGCAGGTGAGAAAGTACCTTTTACATCAATAATACCGGAGTTAGCAAAGGTTCGCGTAAAATCAGCGCTGGTAATATTAAAATAATTAAATGCAGGGATTACTTGACCATTAGCACCATTGAAATGGAAAGTATTTCCATCAAGGGAAGAGGTATAATTACTTAAAGTAGCCGAAAATGTATTATTTACAGTAATAGTACCAACAGGTAAAGTAATGGTTCCTCCGCCTCTGTTTTGTGAAATGGTTAAGTTATTATAAATCATAGGTACAATGGTTTGAGAACCTGTTGCATAATAATTTACTGTATTATTGGTAACTGTTATTACTCCGGCACCCGGTGTTAATAAACCACAAATCCCTACAGTTCCACCATTTGCTAATGTTCTGTTACCTCCTGTAAGGTCTAAATTACCATAATTAAGTGCAGGAATTGTTTGCGGATTAGGTGAAGTAATATATAAAGTACTATTACATGAGAATGAAGCCGAAGCAGTATTTACGTAGTTTAAGTTTCCGTTAATGGTCAATTGAGCGTTGCCAATTAATTGCAAATTGCCGGTTCCGTTTAGAGTAAAGTTGTTGGCTTTTGCAACTATTCCATTAACCACACATGGGTTTGGAGTAGATGTTGAAATTGTTACATTGTCAATCACATCAGGAATTCCATTAGGAGTCCAATTAGAAGCATTGTTCCAGGCATTACTTACGCTTCCATTCCACGTATAATTAACCATTGGGTTATAAACCCGTCCTGTCCAGTACGAAGATAATGGGCCGCTTGTTTCATTTAAATTACCTGTTAAAGTCATGGTTGGTGACGTTACAGTGGTATTTGGAGTTCCGTCATATTGTGTCCAAAGTGGCCCAACATAGCGACTAATTTTCATATTTGTTTCGGTACCTACAACATCAGCTAAAACATAGGTAAACGTAGGATTATAGGAATATGTACCGGAAGCACTATTTGAAAATGTCCAACTTCTGTTAATATAATGAGGAGAAGGAAGGTTGTTAGGAACTGCCCCTTGAGCTACACTAACCCCTATATCGCGATTAGTACTATTTGCGGAGAAGTTTAATGACACCGGAGAGTAATTGGTTGCATCGCCTACCGGAAAAAGGTAATTAATAGGTAAGCCACTTGTGGAAATACTACGTTTTAATTGTCCGGTTGAGTTAGTGTAAACATATCTTGAAGAAGATAATCCGCTAAATGGCGAAGCAATATTATTTGATGCAATTAAATCAAATGTAGATAATAAAAGTTTTCCGTTATTAAATATTACCGTACCGGTAACAGTTGTGTTTGACGATAAAGTTACCCCTGCATTGTTATCGATAGTGAGATTGTTGGCCGTAGTAAGTCCTGCTCCGGTATTTTGCAAAACAGTGCCATTATATTTGTAATCGGCTCCTGCATTAAAATTCCTGGTACTTCCTGTTTGAATTGAGCCTACTGAGCCGGTAGATTCAATACCATCAGTATGAGCAGTAATTAAAGTTGAACCGGCTGATAAAGTAAAAGCAGCGGTAGAGTTAGATAAGGTATAAGTGCTACAATCAAGTGTAGCATTTGCATTGACCATGAAAGGCGAAGCTCCGGTTCCTAAATCAATGTTTGAGGAAAAGGTCAAAATATTAGTAGTTGTACCATTTCCCACATTAAAATTAATATTTCCCGAGAAGGCACCCAAACTTTGGTCAAAATATTGAATACCTGAAGGATTAGGATTTACAAAATTACAATTGAAAGTACCACTAGTTCTTTGAACCACTCCTCCATTAAGATAAAAATCTTTACTTAAATTAAAGTTAAATACTCCGGCTTGGTTATGCAGAACTGAGCCGGAATTAATGATTACATCGCCCTCTACATTTAATGTGTATAAAGCATTGGCAGATATAGGTCGTACGGAGCCCGTATTGACATCAATAACTAAATTGCCTCCAACATTTAAAGTTGAAGCACTGGAAGAAATAATTACCACATAATTATTAGAAGACAAGAAACTTAGATTTCCTAAAACAAATCTGAGCACATTGGCTCCTAAAATAATATTTGCTGTTTGTCCTGTACAATTCCAGTTAAAGTTACCAAAATTTTGTACAAGTCCCGTTGGGGAAGTAGCAGTAATACCCATAATATTACAGTTGCTTGCCACATCCCATGTAGCAGTAGGTACAACAGAACCATTTCGTAGGTGATTATAATTGCTTCCACCGCCAAAAAATAAATTGGCAGCGGCACTTGTAATAGTTCCATTGTTATTATTAAATATACCATTTATGGTGGTAGTAGTATTTGAAGATGCTGAAAAAGTACCGTTGAGCATATCTAAAGTTCCATTAACATTAGATAAGGTATTATTAAAAGATAAGCCATTTCCTGTACTATTATTATTAATTATTAACGTACCGTTTATTTCAGCACTGCTGGTTGAAGGATTAACAGGAAAAGCAATAATTAGTCCATTAGCAGCAGGTGTATCGCCTATTCGTAGTTGACACCCGGCAGGCACTTCCAAATCAGTTCCATTACCCCCTGTTATACTAAGGGTTTTATTCCCTGATGGACCAAGGGGAACAAGGTTAACCGCTGTGTTATTAGCCATAATAAGTTTTCCTATGGACTCTGTAGGAATATTGTTTGCAGTACTTGTACCTCCATTGCTAAACATGAGCACATCATCAAAACTTAATACATTTCGTGCCGGAGTCCAGTTAGAAGCAACTGCCCAACTTTGTGTTCCACCACTGTTTTCATTCCAAACATATACTTGAGGGATAGAACGACCCGTTAATTCATTGTTAGTAATTAAAGGAAAATTAGTTTCGTTAACAGCCCCTGCAGCGTTTACCCCTAAAGTGGTAGCTGAATTTATATTTGTTAAAGGTACTTGACTCCATGATACTCCATTATAACTATTCAATTTTGTATTAGCAAAAGTTCCAACATTATCTGCAGCGACAAAGTACAAGGTCATATAATAAGTATAAGTACCGCCTGCACTGTTGTAAACCCTAAAATATCTACCTCTGTAATGATTTTGCGAATCAGGATTATTCATTTGTGAATGTACTGCATTTACTACACTATAGCCTATATCACGAGAAATAGAAGATGCGGTAAAGGTCATTGTAACAGGTGAATATTCTATGGTTCCGGTCATATCGCCAATTGGCCAGGTATAGGCTGTGGATGTAGTAACAGACCTGATGAGTTTGCCGTTTCCTTCGGCTACAACCATACAAGTAGGAGAGAAAGTACCTGTAATAGCAGCTGCTGCAGTGTTAGTTATATTTAAGTTATAATCACCCAATATAAGTCTATTGTTAGGACTAATGGCAAGTATTCCGGGAATTGTTTTGTTAGCGTTTAAAGAAGTATTGCTCAATACTGAATTGCTTATATTTACATTTGCAGGGCCGTTAGTGTTTGGCCATTCAACATCAGAAGTTGTAACATCAAATGCTGTATTGTACACTAAGAAAGAGTTTACGGGATTGTATTCAATAGCAGCAGAACCAGATAAAGATACTGCTCCATTAATAAGGAAGAATCTAGCTGCTGAATTAATAGGTAATATACAATTATTTAGAGTAATACCGGCAGCGTTATTTAATCTAAAATTAACCGTTCCGGTTACGTAGCTTGGGTTATCAATATACACTGATTGATTAGTTGAACCATTAAAAACAACGTTGCCTCCATTAGCCCCGTTCACTGTCTTTGAAAGTGTTCCGCTATTTAAAGTCATATTGCCGGTAATATTCAAAAAAGAAGCATTTCCTGTGGCAGTATTTATATTAAAGACACCCCCATTTTGAATGTAATTGGCCACATTGGCCTGTACATTACCGGTACTACTGCTAACGACAAAGACTCCTCCGTTTACATTTAAATTATTACTAATATTTAAGGTAGTGTTTATATTACTATTCACCATATAAAAATTACCGCCATTCATAGCAAAATTACCACCTACGTTTATAATAGAATTAGTTACCGAAGAAAGTAGAAGTATTCCTGAGGTTCCTGTTGCTTCCACACTAAAGTTTCCGGATACATCAGTTAAATAGCTGGCTAATGAAATAGTTCTAGAGTTTTGGTTAGGACAGTTCCAAACAAAATTGCTGAATGACTGATTAAACCCGCTTGAACCAACTGCATTAAGATTTCCTGCCGGATTATAACCGATAATGCTACAAGTACTACCCGTACTCCAGGTAGCTGTTGGAATTACACCAATGGCAGTTGTCCAATTGTGTTCATAAGTTCCGGTGGCAGAGATTATCAATGTTGAAGTAGTTCCATTTACTACGCCACGACTACGTAGCGTACCGTTTACTGTTAATAAGGAACCTGTATTATTTGCAGTTAAAGTTGCAGTTGTAACCCCTAAATTTAACATTGCTCCTGTGGCTATTACAGTAGTTGAGTTAGCATTAAGTACAGCGGTATTAGAAGCTGCGGAAATATTAATGTCAGAATTTAAGGTAAGTGTAGCTGAGGTGTTACTATTTAAAAAATAATTAATATTTTCGGATGTACTGCTATTAAAACTTTGTGCTGTAGTACCATTAAAATTTACCTGACGGTTGTTGCAGTTAAAGGTTCCTCCTGTTTTATTAAAGTTTCCGGAAATATTTAAATCTCCCCCGATGTTTGAAGATAAAGTTAGCGTCCCACCACTCATTTCCAGATTGTGAACATTAGCCACATCAGAAGATGCACCAAAAGAAATGGTACCATCAGCAATTACAAGTGAACCTGCTATATTCCATACGCCTGAATTTGCACGAGTAATTGTTTGAGAACTACTATTCATAGTAAAATCCCATACAGAAATAGCACCAAAATTAGAGGTGCTAAGTGCCAATGGCTGTGTGTAAGAGTTTAAAGAAAAAGGATTGGTTGAACTACCATTAGCTGTGCTTAAAACTGTAAAATATCTAACTATTCCATCAGGGTTGGAGCTAACTGCACCTCCATTATAGTTTTCAACAGGAACCTGAGCGTACATTCCGTTATTATAGGCCACATAGCCCATCCAGTTAAAGGAGCCGGGACGTGCACCACTGTTGATTGTACCCAGTAATCTTGCCCATGAAATACCAAATTCTCTTCTATCATCTCCCCCGGCACCATTTCCGTTATTATCCGAAGAATACTGTCCGTTTGCATTTCCTGTATAATCATTAGTACCACCACCGCATATACCATCTGTTCCCCCTCCTAACGAAGTCCAACCATTTGAGCCGTCACGTCTAAAAATTTCACGATAATTATTATGGGCGTAAATACAAATATCGGCTCTAAAAGGTAAATTAGGCGGAGTAGTATAGTTGTCATAATTTAAACCTATTAAGGTACCATCAGCATCTGTTCCACCATTTACCGGAACTATAGGATCAACATCTAAATAAATGGTAACCGCTTCCGTTTCATTGGCATCTTGCAAAAAAACATATAAATTGTTATTGTCCCATGTCATATACCAATCGGTTGCGCCCGATGTATAAGAGTTTGGATAGGTTGCTGCTCCATCAAAGGTTGCATCAATAGTAGGTGTAGTAAATTGAGCATTACTTTTATTTACAAATACCAAAAATAAGGCTGCAATAAACCAGATTTTTTTTTGAGTAGCTAACTTCTTCATAATATGCAAATTTTTGTTAATGCAAAAATACAACTTCTTTTCTTACCAATCAACAATCTAAGAAGGATATTTTTTTAACATACAATTATTAGTTTTTTATCGAACAAAAACTAACTATTATCAAAATTAATGTTCTTAAACTATTTTGTTAACAAACAGTTAAATTTTTTATTCTACTTAAATTCTCAATACAAAAAACAATATCTTATAAGATAAACAATATTTCGTTGCATATATTAAGTTATATCTCAAAAATTTGTAGATTTGGGAATTAAAATCAGAAAAAATGGAAAACGGAAATAATAAATCGAAATTATTATGGGGCTTGGCAATAGGAGCAGCAGCCGGCTTTGTATTGGGGTATTTATTAAGCGGTAAAAAATTTAATGAAATTGGGAAAGATATAAATAATGTAGCCGATAATCTGAAAGAAAAAATAAACGACACTTTAGATAAGAGTAAAGAGGTGATAGAAAACATAAATTCAAAGGTATAATTAGATAACATCATCATCATTTTTCAGTATAAATTTTGGACTCAAACGAAAAAAAAACAGTATTTAAGGAGTTAAAAAATGATATTCTTGAATATTTAGAACTGCGAACAGAGTTAATAAAACTTTCATTGATTGAAATTACTGCCAAGGCAACAACATCGCTTGTTTCAGCAATTAGCCTTATGGTTTTATTTATTTTCTTTTTGTTTTTTTTATTTCTTGCACTAGGGTTTTATTTGGGCGACTTATTAGGAAGCCCTTTTAAAGGATTTGGCATAATAGCGCTGTTTTATATGATATTAATTATCTTATTTATATTGATAAAAAAGAAAAATATTGAGCAGCCCTTAACAGATAAAATTATTGAGAACCTAACCCAACAAAATGAGCAAGATAAATAGTTTAGTTGCCTTACAGCTCGAAAAAGAACGCCTAAAGCTACTTTGTAAAGACAAAGAAGACAGTATAGGGAACAAGTTAGATTATATTCAGGATAACATTGGAGCTATTGCACTTGAAGGAATCTTTAATTCAGAAAAAAAAGAATTTTTATTTATTCCTGATGGTGTGTTAGATATTGTAGGTAAAGTAATTGATATTTTTAAACCTGAATGGACAGAAAAAATAAACAAATACAGTTCAATTATAAGAACTGTGGAGTTGATAGCATCATTGGTTTATACCCAATTTTTTAATCAAAAAAAGGAAACAAATTAACATTAATAATGAACGAAAGATTTAAAGCATTAATTACTGAAGGATACAATTTTAAAGGCGATTCGATAATATTGGGAGCAGCCGTACTTAAAGGAGAATGCGATACTGCAATGCAAGTTAAAATTCCATTGAAAACACTAAACCGTCATGGTTTAATCTCAGGAGCTACGGGAAGCGGTAAAACCAAAACTTTACAATTATTGGCAGAGGGATTGTCAGAAAAAGGGATTTCTGTATTAATGATGGATATAAAAGGCGATTTAAGTGGAATAGCAGCGGCCGGTACTAGTAACGAGAAAATAAATCAACGACAAGAAAAAATAGGGTTGAAATGGAATGCAACTGCCTACCCCACTGAATTGTTAAGTATTAGTCGTGAACAAGGAGTTAAACTAAGAGCCACAGTAACGGAGTTCGGGCCGGTTTTATTTTCGAGAATACTTGAGCTTAACGATACCCAAACTGGGGTTGTTTCATTAATTTTTAAATATGCTGATGATAATGGTTTACCTCTATTAGACCTTAAAGATTTTAAGAAAACATTACAATATTTAACCAATGAAGGAAAAGAAGAAATTGAAAAAGAATATGGTAAAATAAGTCCTGCCTCAACATCTACCATTATCAGAAAAATTATAGAGATTGAACAACAAGGTGCCGATATATTTTTCGGAGAAAAATCGTTTGAACCTTCTGACCTAATTCGTATTGATGAGCAAGGCAAAGGATATTTAAACATAGTACGATTAACCGATATTCAAACCAGTCCTAAGCTTTTCAGTACTTTTATGCTAAGTTTATTAGCCGAGAT
The DNA here is from genome assembly GCA_020845635.1 of Bacteroidia bacterium. GTDB lineage: Bacteria > Bacteroidota > Bacteroidia > UBA4408 > UBA4408 > CAIKXD01. The sequence continues at coordinate 30,806 of JADLFI010000022.1, read as the reverse complement.
ATACAACAAGTTTCCGGAGGAGGGCGACATGGATCAACCTAAATTAGTTTTGTTTATTGATGAAGCTCATATAATTTTTAAAGAAGCTTCAAAGGCATTACTAAATCAGCTTGATTCAATCATAAAGCTAATTCGTTCAAAAGGTGTTGGTATATTTTTTGTAACCCAAACCCCGGTTGATATTCCGGCATCTATATTAGGCCAATTAGGTTTAAAAGTTCAGCATACATTCCGGGCTTTTACTGCTAAAGATCGAAAAGATTTAAAGATGATAGCTCAAAACTATCCGCTATCTGAATTTTACGATGTAGAACAAATGCTTACCGAGTTGGGAATAGGCGAAGCATTAGTAACTGTTCTTAATGAAAAAGGCAGTCCCACTCCAATTGCACACACCATACTGCGAGCACCACAGTCAAGAATGGATGTGTTGTCCGATACAGAAATTAATGAGTTGGTTTCTAAATCGTATTTAGTTAAAAAGTATAACGAGGATATTGATAGGGAAAGTGCTTACGAGATATTAACAGCCAAGCTTAATCAATCAGCCGCGGCAGAAACTACCAATACAACTTCAAACAGCAAACAGTCCTCAACACAAGTACCTGAATCGAGCGCTATCCCCAATATATTAACCGATGCCTTAGACAGTACTTTAGGGCGTCAGGTTACCAGAACCATAGCACGCGAAGTTACCCGTGGCCTGCTGGGTGTGCTCGGGATAGGTTCAAGAAAAAGTAAAAAATCTTTTTTCTAAGAACTATGAAAATTGCCTTGTTAGGATACGGAAAGATGGGTAAAGCCATTGAAAAGCTGGCTTTAGCGCAAAAGCATGAAGTAGTATTAAGAATTAACAGTAAGAACACTAATGATTTAACTATAGATAATTTAAAACAAGCAGATATAGCTATTGAGTTTTCAACGCCACATACTGCTGTTGATCATATTAAGTTGTGCCTTAAAGCCCAAATACCTGTAGTTATTGGTACTACAGCCTGGAGTATGTATCAAAAAGAAATTGAAGCACAATGTAAAGAAATGAATGGTGCTATGTTGGTGGCATCTAACTTTAGCCTAGGTGTAAACTTATTTTTTGAATTGAACCGAAAACTGGCACAACTCATGAATGCCTACACCCCGCCTTATAGAACAGAAATTAACGAGATACATCATACCGCCAAGCTCGATTCGCCTAGTGGGACAGCCATTAGCCTGGCAAATGATATATTAGCTTGTAATTCCTTATATCAATCATGGGAAAATTTTAAAAGTGACAATGGCAAAGTCTTGCCGATATTAAGTCACAGAATACCCGATGTGCCTGGCACGCACAGTATTAAATATTTTTCGGAGGCTGATGAGATAGAAATAAAACATACAGCCTATAACCGTGAAGGGTTTGCCTCAGGGGCTTTACTGGCAGCGCAATGGATAATTGGAAAAAAAGGAATTTTCAGTATGAAGGATGTTTTATCATTATAAATGCTTTATTTAATTCTGACGATATTATATATTTTTCAATAAATTTGGACACAACAAAAGTGTAAGGTAATTTAAGATAGAAATTAAGTGATTGAAGTAGCTAAAAACAAAGCTTAACTTTACTTAACACAATATTTTACTTACTTCGCTGTTTATTATCCAAGTAAAAATAAACAATATTTATGGCTAAAAAAGAAGAAAATGCTCCAAAAAAGAAAATGAATTTTTTTGTGTTTATTTTTTTATGTATTGCAACCTTCGGATTATTCTATTTATTTTATAAAAGAAGTGATAAAAAAAGATCGCCAATGCGTGAATGGGCTGACGCAATACTTTTTGCCGTTATTGCAGCAACTTTTATCAGAACATTCTTTATCGAAGCATTTACCATTCCAACTTCATCCATGGAAAAATCATTGTTGATAGGTGATTTTTTATTTGTCAGTAAAGTAAGTTACGGTCCTCGAATTCCTATGACTCCGGTATCATTTCCCTTTGCGCATCATACTATGCCTTTTACAGAAACTGTGAAATCATACTCAGAAATTATAAAAATACCATACTACAGATTACCCGGGTTTGGAAAAATAAAAAATAATGATGTTGTTGTTTTTAATTATCCTATGGAAGATTTCAGGCCGGTAGATAAGCAGGAAAATTATATTAAACGCTGTGTAGCTATCCCTGGCGATAAATTAGAAATTAAACAAGGGATAGTGTATATCAATGAAAAAATGTCTGACATGCCAGAGAAAATGCAGTGGAAATATCATGTTCAAACAGATGGCAGCGATTTTAATCCAAGGGCTTTGATGGAAATGGATATTACTGAAGGTGCAAAGATTTCAAATAATGGAGATTATGAATTAAGTTTAACGAAAGAAAATGCCGAAAAGATAAAATCATTTGGAAATGTTATTCATATTGAGCCGATGTTTGAGAAGCCCGGTGTTTTTGCTGAATATATTTTCCCTTTTGATTCTCAAAGAAAGTGGAACGTAGATAATTACGGCCCGATAACCATTCCAAAAGCCGGAGAAAGCGTAAAAATTGATTTATCAAGTTTACCTTTATACAAGCGTATTATAGAGGTTTATGAGAAAAATAAACTTGAGGTTAAGGATGGTAAAATATATATTAATGACCAACTTGCCAACAGTTATACTTTTAAAATGAACTATTACTTTATGATGGGTGATAATCGCCACAACTCGGCCGACAGCCGTTTTTGGGGGTTTGTTCCTGACGACCATATTGTAGGAAAAGCTGTATTTGTTTGGTTGAGTTTAGATAATAATGCTACCAGTATATTCAATAAAGTTCGTTGGAAAAGGGTTTTTGTAACTATTGGCAACAACAAAGTTTCATCATCTTATTTATTGCCTGTATTGATATTAGGAGGTGGCATTTACTTTTATGTAAATTATCGTAGAAAAAAATCAGGAACTGCAAAAAAATAATGAGTTGCTGTTTTTAATAATACATTCAAAATGCAAGTGTTTGAAATACCTTTGGCTGAAACCGGCTATATAGGAGGGCTAACCAAAGCTTATATTAATCATGATGTAAGACTTAAACCATTTTTTGAAATTCCGTTTGGAATTGAAAATATAGAGAAAGCTATTGAACAAAGAAAGAATAAGAAGATTGACAGGAATGTATTGTTTGAAGTAATGCATGCCCAACATGTTGATTATTATCAGCAGTTTCCATCACTAGAGCATAGTGTAAATTTGCTCAAAAACACAAATACCTTTACCATCACTACCGGACATCAGATATGTCTGGCAAGCGGACCGCTATATTTTATATACAAAATTGCCGCTGCCATTAATATATGCTCTAAGCTACAAAAACAGTACCCGGGCTATAATTTTGTTCCGGTATATTGGATGGCCACTGAAGATCATGATTTTGAAGAAATAAATCATGTATATTTATATCATCAAAAAATTAGTTGGAATAGCTCCCAACAAGGCCCTACAGGCAGAATATCAACTGATGGAATTAATACTTTTATGGAAGAACTGAGAAAAGTTCTACAAATATCAAGCAATGATAACGAGCTATTTAACATCCTTGAAAATGCATATCTAAATTATCCCAACTTATCGGAAGCCACACGTAATATGGTTTTAAACATATTCAAGGATTACCCTATTTTAGTTATAGATGCAGATGATGCCCGGCTAAAAAGTTGTTTTAAAGAAATTATACATAAAGATATTACGCAACAAACCTCTTATAACAGAGTTAATAAAAGCATAACCGAGTTAGTGGATAGTGGTTTAATAAAGGAAGATAAGATACAGGTAAAACCACGGGAAATTAATTTTTTTTATATTGAAAAAGACTCGCGAAACAGAATAGTTAAAGAAGGTAACAAGTATGTTGTATTGAACAGCACCACAAGTTTTACCGAAGAACAACTATTTAATCGTATAGACAAACATGCAGAAGAGTTTAGTCCTAATGTTATTATGCGTCCTTTGTATCAGGAGTGCATTTTGCCTAACCTAATGTACATAGGTGGTGCAGGCGAAATAAGTTATTGGTTTGAGTTAAAGAATTTGTTTGATGCATTTGATATACCTTTTCCGATACTTGCTTTACGAAAATCTTTTTTATTTGTTGATCAAAAACAATTAAACAGACTTAAACAAGCCGGTATTACTGTACAAGATATTTTTAAACCGATAGATGAACTGGTTGAGTTAGTACTAAACGCTATAGGTGAAGAAAGAATTAATTTTGACCGCCAAAAAAATGAAGCAGATACTTTATTCGATATTCTCAAGGAAATAATACAAAGTATTGATAAAACTCTAAATGCCACGGTTGATGCTGAAAAGCAGAAGCTGAGGAAATCATTGGATTTACTGGAGCAAAAAGTGTTACGTGCACAAAAAAATAAGCACGAAACAATTATCAATCAGATAAAGAAAATTAAAGAGCAACTTTTTCCCGGTAATGGATTACAAGAAAGACAGGATAATTTTTTATGGTTAAACCAAAAGTTCGGAACAGATATTATCCACAGCATTATTCAGTATGCATCTATTGAAAATAGTACATTTACTGTGTTGTGTCCGTCATAAGTTACAGAAGAAAGTATTTTAGCAGAATGCGAATAAAGAACAGAAAATATATATCACTGCTGCTTTTGCTCCTTTTCTTGTTTACTCGAGGGGTTGAATATTCACATCAGTTTTTTCACCAAGACGAGCGCCACTGTCATGAATATAACAGCAAGCACCTGCACCCCAAAGAAAGTCATTGTTCTCTTTGCGAATATCTAACCAATACTCAATATAGTGCAAGTGTTTCATACTTTCATCATTCTGTAATTGAACTTACCGAGATATATTTTAATATATACTTCTCAAATGCACCATCTCAATATACTGTCAGGCATAGTTTGAGAGGCCCCCCTGTCCTATTCTCTTAAACCAAAATATCTTTTCATCAAATACCATTGTATTCTTTAAATGATTATTAAAGAATAAATACTTTTTCTATTAGAAGAGAATAATGTTTTATTAGCACTGATTAATTAAATGACACATAATATTATATTTACATTGTGTATAACTATATTATACATAAATACTTCTGTAGGGCAGAACTCCCTATCGGGGTATATAAAAGATAAGGATACCGAAGAAGCATTACCGGGAGTATCGGTATATATTCCCGATTTAAGAGTAGGAACAACAACTGATAAGTATGGATTTTACAAGATTGAAAATCTACCTGCATTAAAGCTTCTTATCCAAATAAGTTTGTTAGGTTATAAACCCAATAATGAAGTAATTGACTTAAATGCAACAAGTAGCAGAGACTTTGTATTAGAGCCAGCGGCCACCGAGCTTCACGAAATAGTAGTTACCGGATTATCGCAGCATGAAGAAATCAGAAAAACACCATATTCCATGTCGAGCATTACATCCTTGCAATTGAAACAAAATGCAGGAACTAACATTATTGATGCTTTAGCTCATACAGCAGGGGTTTCGCAAGTAACAACAGGCCCCGGAATTTCAAAGCCCATTATTAGAGGATTGGGGTATAACAGAGTAGTAGTAGTTAACGATGATATTAGGCAAGAAGGACAACAATGGGGAGATGAGCATGGAGTTGAGATTGATGAATACTCAGTAGAAAAGGTAGAAATTTTAAAAGGTCCCGCTAGTTTGATTTACGGCAGCGATGCCATGGCCGGTGTAATAAATATTTTATCATCTGCCTATTTCCCTGAAGGGCAGATTAGTGGAAACATACAAAGCACATACCAAACCAATAATGGATTAGTGGGACTATCATTAAATGCATCGGGCAATAAAAGTGGAAAAATATGGAGTATAAGAGGTTCAAGGAAGATAGCTCATGATTATAAAAATAAATATGATTCTTATGTTTACAATTCAAGATTTCAGGAGAATGGCTTTTCGGGAGTAATGGGCTTAAACAAGTCACGCGGTTATGTGCATTTACATTATGGTCTATATCAATTAATACCGGGAATTATAGAAGGGCGCAGAGACAGCAGTGGTCACTTTATCCGCAACGTTGCAATAAACGATTCAACCGAGGAACAAAGCCAAATTGGGAAGAGAGATTTTCTAAGGTATAATCCCGAAGTGCCTTTTCAACAAGTGTTACATAGCAAAATATCGCTAAACAGCAATATATTATTACATAAGGGGAGTTTAAAAACTGTATTAGGTTGGCAACAAAACCAAAGAAAAGAGTTTGCCAATATCAGAGACATACATGAATACGAATTATTTATGAATACCAATACCTTAAGTTATGATGCAAGATATACTGTTCCTGATATCTTTCAATATCAAATATCTTGTGGAATTGGCGGAATGTATCAACAAACTGAGAATAGGGCTGAAGAATATATTATTCCTGACTATCATTTGTTTGATGCCGGCATTTATACTCTTGTAAATCGAAAATATAATAAACTGAATGTAAGCGGAGGAATAAGATATGATATGAGGACAGAGCAAACAAAAGAACTATGGGTTGATAGTCTTGATTTACCGACCAAGCCGGGGATGCAAAATGTCACCCAAAAATTTAAAAATATGAAATTAATGTTCTACGGATTATCAGGGAGCATTGGTGGTAGTTACCAACTTAATAAGTTTATTTATTACAAATTAAACTTATCGCATGGTTACAGGATGCCGAATATAGCAGAGTTAACGGCACATGGTGTGCACCATGGAACGATGAACTATATTATTGGTTCATCATCATTAAAACCTGAAAACAGTTGGCAATTAGATAACGGATTTAGTTGTATTGCGGAACATGTAACAGCCGAAGTATCTCTATTCTATAATCATGTAAACAATTTCATATATTTAAGTAAACTAAGTAATCATTTAGGACAAGATTCTTTAACCGATACTTATCCTACTTTTACTTATAAAGCGGCTCATGCGCATTTATACGGAGGCGAAATAAATATTGATTTTCATCCTCATCCGGTTCATTGGTTGCATTTTGAAAACCGTATTGACTGGGTAAATGCCGTGCATGCCAATATGCCCGACTCAATGAAATATTTGCCCAATATCCCTCCTCCTCGATTAGCTTTTGAAGTGCGTGCCGATTTACGCTCAGCCTCAAGAATCATAAAAAATGCCTATGTAAAGTTTGAAGTCCAAAAATACTTTAGTCAACAGCGATATTTCAAGGCATATCAAACAGAAACGGCAACTCAGGGATATACCATAATAAATTTAGGTGTAGGCACTGATATAGTTCGTAAATCGAGTACCCTATTTTCGATATATTTAAATATGATAAACCTTACCGATATTGCTTATCAAAGTCATTTGAGTCGCTTAAAATATTTAGATATAAACCAAGTTACCTCAAGGCATGGCGTGTTTAATATGGGTCGTAACTTTACTTTAAAGTTGATTTTTCCTTTTTATTACAAATAATAAGTTTATTGAAGTTTTTGTATTAAGTTTGTACAATATGGAAAATACTCCCCGTTATGGCGATTTCGCTTTCTTAATGGTAAAACAAATTACCCGGATTGGCGCATTTTTAGACACCGGAGAAAAAAAAGATTTGCTATTGCCTTTTAGTGAGCAGACTTGCAAACTGCAAGAAGGAAAAGGTTATGTTGTAGCCATTATTATTGATGATATTACACAACGCCCCATAGCTACCCAAAAATACAAGAAATACATTAACCGAAATGTTGATGATTTAAAACCCAATCAGGAGGTAGATTTGTTAGTAACTCATTTTACTAGGCTGGGAGCTAATGTTATAATTAATAACGAATATGAAGGACTTGTATTTTCAAACCAAATATTCAGGAGATTAAAAGTTGGCGAGCGATTAAAAGGCTATATTAAAGAGATACGTGAGCAAGGCAAAGTTGATGTTGTGTTGCAAAAACAGGGTGTTGAATCTATTGAGCAAAATTCATTTAAGATTCTCCAATATTTAAAAAATTGTGGAGGCTCGTCAACCTTAAATGATCAAACCGAACCACATATTATTTATCGAGAATTAGAAATGAGCAAGAAAGCATTTAAAAATGCTATTGGCAGTTTGTTTAAGCAAAAAATAATTGAGATAAAAAAAGAAGGAATTATCTTATTGGAAAATAATAGTATCAAGCAGAAATAACACATTTACAAAAAGGGTGTAAAGTAAGTGTATTTATTGAATTGAGTACTTATAAAATATAACGATTATTTCATAATAAACTGTTTTAAGATATAATTTTTCCAAGTCTATCAATAAAATTATTCAATTCATTTTTAAATATGATTTAAAAAACTTTACTTTGAATAATTATTTAAATAAACAATATGAGTAATCCGATAAAAGGCGGAGAATTTTTAATCCGCGAAACAGAAGCCAAGGATGTTTTTATTCCTGAACAATGGAATGAAGAGCAATTAATGATTGCACAAGCATGCCATGATTTTTTAGCTGCGGAAGTGTGGCCCAACCTTGACCGTATTGATGCACAGGAAGAGGGCTTAACCGTGTCACTATTAGATAAAGCTGCCGAATTGGGTTTATTGGGTTTAAACGTTCCCGAAGAGTATGGTGGTTTTGAAAAAGATTTTGTAACCGGAATGTTGGCTACCGAGGTTTTGGGTGCCGGACACTCTTTTGCTGTATCAATTTCGGCTCATACCGGAATAGGTACATTGCCTATTTTATATTATGGCAACGAGGAGCAAAAGAAGAAATATATTCCAAAATTGGCAAGTGGCGAATGGAAAGCCTGCTATTGCTTAACCGAGCCTGATTCGGGTTCTGATGCCAATAGCGGTAAAACACGTGCAGTACTAAGTCCTGATGGTAAACATTATATTTTGAATGGTCAAAAAATGTGGATTACTAATGGAGGATTTTCTGAAGTATTTACAGTATTTGCCAAAATTGATAATGATGAAAACCTAAGTGCTTTCATAGTTGAGAAGAGTTTTGGTGGTGTGAGTTTTAACCCTGAGGAACATAAAATGGGGATTAAAGGAAGTAGCACACGACAGGTATTTTTTAACGACTGCAAAGTACCTGTTGAAAATTTATTAAGCGAAAGGCAAAATGGTTTTAAAATAGCTGTAAACATTTTGAATTTAGGACGTATAAAGCTTGCTGCAGCTGCTTTAGGAGGTGCCAAGCGATGCAGTTCAATTTCTGTGAATTATGCCAATGAGCGTAATCAGTTTGGACGACCAATATCAAAATATGGTGCTATTAGATACAAATTAGCCGAGCAAGCCATTCGTATTTATACCATTGAAAGTGCCTTGTACAGAGCAACTCAGAATATTGAAGACGCAATTAATGCCTATGAAGCATCGGGTATGAATCGTGCTAAGGCCATATTAAAAGGTGTTGAACAGTTTGCGCCAGAAGCAGCCATATTAAAAGTTGCCGGAAGTGAAGTACTAGACTATACTGTTGATGAGGGAGTTCAAATATACGGAGGTATGGGGTATAGTGCCGAAGCACCTATGGACAGAGCTTATCGAGATAGTCGTATTAATCGTATTTTTGAAGGCACCAACGAAATTAACCGTATGCTCATTGTTGACATGATGTTAAGAAGAGCTATGAAAGGGGAACTTGATTTGATGGGGCCGGCACAGAGTGTTGCTGCCGAATTAATGAGTATTCCTGATTTTGGTGCTGAAGACGATGCCCCATTTGCAAAAGAGAAAAAATATCTGACTAACTTTAAAAAGGCTATATTAATGGTTGCCGGAGCTGCCGCACAAAAGTTAATGATGGAACTTTCTAAGGAACAAGAGATTTTAATGAATATTGCTGACATGCTGATTGACCTTTATCAGGCCGAAAGTGTGTTATTACGTACAGAAAAACTTGCCTCATTGAAAGGTATGGAAAACTGCAAAGAACAAATTTTAATAGCCCAGATATTTATTAATGATGCTGCCGACCGAATAAACAAAAATGGTAAAGAAGCTATTAACAGTTTTGCAGATGGTGATGAACAACGAATGATGCTGATGGGACTGAAAAGATTTACCAAGACCGAACCTTTTAATTCTAAGGACGCACGCAGAGCTGTAGCTGCCAAAATGATTCAAGAAAACAAATATTGTTATTAGTATTGATAAATTACAGCCTTCTTGAAGGTTCAATAAAAAAATACCCTAAAAAATTTTAGGGTATTTTTTTTGAGACCGCTCTAGAAAAATCTAATATCCTAAAATTTTAAGCATAGATTTATAGCTTTGCTCTTTTGCAAAAAGCTTGGTAAAGTATTCCCCATTTTCATCAACATCAATAATTACATGCTTTGGAGCAGGTATTAAACAATGCTGAATACCTCCATAACCTCCTAAAGATTCTTGATAAGCCCCGGTATGAAAAAATCCAATATACTGGGGCTTTTTCTTATCTAATTTAGGTAAGAAAATCTGATTATTGGGAGCCTCAGAGTTGTAATAATCATAACTATCGCAAGTTAAACCACCAAGATTTACTTTCTCATACTCTTTATCCCAATTATTTATAGCCAACATAATAAATCTTTGTTTTATACCCCATGTATCGGGCAAAGTGGTAATAAATGATGAGTCAATCATATTCCACAGTTCCTTATCGTTCTGGTATTTTTGATCAATAATGCTAAATAATGCAGCACCGCTTTCTCCCACAGTAAAGCTTCCAAACTCACTAAAAATGTTTGGTTCGCTAACATCATTATTATTGCAAATAGTTTTTATGTGCTGAACTATTTGTTCGGCCATATACTCATAATCATAATTAAATGCCAAAGATGTTCTAATTGGAAATCCACCTCCAATATCAATGGTATCAAGCTCCGGGCATACTTTCTTAAGATCGCAATATACATTAATACACTTGGTAAGTTCATTCCAATAATAAGCAGTATCTTTAATTCCTGTGTTGATAAAAAAGTGAAGCATCTTTAACTCAAACTTTGAGTTACCTTTTATGCGAGTGTGATAGTATTCAACAATATCATTAGCTTTAATACCTAAGCGCGAAGTATAAAACTCAAAATTTGGTTCCTCTTCTGCAGCAATTCTAATAGCTATTTTACAATGCTTTCGAACCGATTTCTCGTAATATTTCAACTCATCTTTATTATCAAGTACAGGAGTAACATTTACAAAACCATCATTTATCAACTCAGCTATATGATGGAGATAATTAGGGCGCTTATATCCATTACAAATAATATAAATATTTTTATCAATAAGTTTGTTCTCATATAGTTTTTTGACTATCGGAATATCAAATCCGGAGCTGGTTTCAATATGAATATCATTTTTCAAAGCCTCTTCAAGCACAAACGAAAAATGTGAGCTTTTGGTACAATAACAATAGGTATATGTACCCTTATAATCTGCTTTGGCAATAGCCACATTAAACAAACGTTTTGCCTTTTGTATTTGAGAGCTAATTTTAGGAAGATAAGTAATTTTTAATGGCGTACCATACTGCTTTATAATGTCCATCAACGGGATATCATAAAAATACAATTCATCATCAACCACTTTAAATCCTTCTTGCGGGAAATCGAAAGTTTGATTGATTAAATCAAAATATCGGTTACTGATCATAGAAATTACCCTATTATAATATTCTTCTTAAATTTGCAACGAATATAATAAGACTGTTTGATAGTTTTACGATTAAGGAAAATATTTTTAATTATTTTAATCATTATTTTTTTATCGTTTATCAGTTATGACTAGTCGGTAGAATTTCATAAAAAATAGTTGCTGAAAATTAAATATTTAGCTAACAAGATAAACTATTAATACTTTTGTAATTCGTTTGAAGAACAATAGAACTAAACATTTAATAAAATTGACCAAAACATAAAAGTTATGCATAAAAAAGTAAAGTTTATTGAAGTAAAATCAGAGATAGGAGCCGGAACGCGAGGGGCTAGCTTGGGAGTTGATGCCATAAAGATTGCCGCATTGGACTATGGCAGTTCATTATTTAAATCTATTGATTCGGTAGAAATAAAACATGAAAACCATCTTTTATTTGAAGCGGTTGGAAGTCCTTTCGCTAAAAGACTTAAAGGCGTGTTAAACATTTATGAAAGACTAAGTAAATCGGTTTCAGATACTTTAAAGAAAAATGAATTTCCTATTGTACTTGCCGGTGACCATAGTACTGCAGGCGGTACCTTGGCGGGTATTAAAGCTGCTTACCCAAAACAAAGGTTAGGCGCTATTTGGATTGATGCACATGCCGATATTCACTCTCCTTATACCACCCCAACAGGGAATTTACATGGAATGCCTGTAGCTGCTTCACTTGGCGAAGATAACCTGAACAACAAAATAAACAAACCTGATAAAGAAACCATTGAATTGTGGAATAAACTTAAGAAAGTAGGTTATGCCGGGCCTAAAATAAGCTACCGCGATTTAGTTTACATTGCCCTACGCGATTTAGAGCCGGAAGAGGAATATTTATTAAAAACTAATAAGGTAAAGGTTTTTACTACGGCTGAATTAAGGAGAAACGGAGTTGAGAAAATTACACGCGAAGCATTGGCACATTTAGGGTCATGCCATAACATTTATGTTTCTTTTGATGTTGATAGTATGGACTCATCAATAAGCAAAGGTACCGGAACCCCTGTAAGAAACGGCATTACAGAAAAAGAAGCGGGTAGTTTGTGTGTTAGATTAGTGCAAAACGGGAAAGTATGTTGCTTTGAAATTTGTGAAGTAAATCCTACCCTTGACAAACAAAATCTGATGGCAGAAAATACCTTTGAAATTTTACAGAAAGTTGTTGCACAGCTAACTAATTAATAATAATTTATGACAATAGAAAGTAAGGTAAAATCGGTTATTGCCGATACAATCAATAATTTGTTTAATACCTCAGTTGCGGTTGATAATATATTAATTCAAAAAACAAAAAAAGAATTTAAAGGCGATTATACATTAGTCGTATTCCCTTATGTAAAGTTTTCAGGATTAAACCCTGAGCAAACAGCAAAAAAAATAGGCGAAAATTTAATCAATCAACAAAATATTTTTACAGGATACAACGTTGTGAAGGGTTTCCTTAATATGGAACTGAACGACACCCTATGGATTGAGCACTTTAGAAATAATGCTCATAACGAGAAATATGGTTATCAAAATTCAAGCAATACCACAATCCCTGTTTTGGTGGAGTACTCATCGCCCAATACCAATAAACCACTACATTTAGGGCATATACGAAATATCCTTTTGGGTTACTCCATAGCTAAAATTTTGGAAGCCAATGGCAGAAAAGTAGTAAAGGTAAATATAGTTAACGACCGCGGCATACATATTTGTAAAAGTATGTTGGCCTACCAACTTTATGGTAATGGCGAAACTCCTGAAAGTAGCCAAATTAAGGGCGATCATTTGGTGGGTAAATACTATGTAATTTTTGACCAAGCCTATAAGAAAGAAATTGCTGAACTTATACAAGCAGGTAAAACCAAAGAAGAAGCCGAAAAACAAGCTCCCTTAATGTTGAAGGTGCAAGAAATGTTAAGGAATTGGGAAGCCGGAGATAAAGAAACGCTTGCCTTATGGGAAACAATGAATAGGTGGGTGTATAAAGGATTTGACACTACATATAAAGCCTTGGGTGTAGATTTTGATAAAATATATTACGAATCGGATACCTATTTATTAGGCAAAAAGGAAGTAGAGAACGGACTGGCAAAAGAGATTTTTTATAAAAAACCTGATAACTCGGTTTGGATAGATTTGACCAAAGACGGGTTAGATGAAAAAGTTATTCAACGGGCCGATGGCACTTCATTATATATTACTCAAGATATTGGCACTTCAATAAAAAGGCACGAAGAATATGGCTTTGATAAAATGATTTATGTTGTTGGTAACGAACAAGATTATCATTTTAAAGTATTGTTTAAGATTCTTGAAAAATTTGGTTTTGATTGGGCAAAAGGACTTTTCCATTGCAGTTACGGTATGGTTGAATTGCCTGAAGGAAAAATGAAATCACGCGAGGGAACCGTTATAGATGCTGATGATTTAATTTCGGAAATGATTGATATATCTCGTCAAACTACTGAGGAATTAGGCAAAACAGAAGGTTTTAATGAAGCTGAAAAAGAAAAATTGTATCAAACTGTTGGATTAGGGGCCTTAAAATATTTCATTTTAAAAGTTGACCCTAAGAAAAAAATGCTGTTTAATCCGGCTGAGTCTATAGATTTTCATGGAAATACGGGACCTTTTATTCAATACACTTATGCACGCATCAAGTCAATATTACGAAAGGTTGATTTTGATTATAGCCTCCCCGCCTCTATTCAAATAAATTCAAAAGAAAGAGAGTTGTTGAAGTTAATTTATGAATTTGAGCAAACGATAATAGATGCTGGAACAAATTACAGTCCTGCCCTAATAGCCAATTATGTTTATGAATTAGCCAAAGAGTTTAATCAGTATTATCATGACTACCCTATATTAAAAGAAGAAAATGAAGGCGTAAAAAAATTCAGAGTAAATTTAGTTTCGTTTGTTTCCAATATTATAAAAACATCAATGAAACTACTTGGGGTAGATGTTCCGGAACAAATGTAGTTATCATTAATAAAAAGCAGTACAAACCCTAATACTGAAAGTTATATAAGGGTTTGATACTTTTTCGGAAATATTATTCTGTTATTTTATGATTTTATTACCTTTGGGAATTTCATTTTAAACAAATTCAAAAGCAAATAATGAACCCAATCTATTCCTTTTTTATTCTGGCTGCCGGTGCCACAATAATTTCTTGTAACAATAGTAATAAGAACACAACCAATTCTGAAACAAAAATGGAAAATCCATTACTACACGAAAGCACCTTACCTTTTGGTGCTCCTGATTTTACCAAGATAAAAGATATTCATTTCAGACCTGCTTTTGCAGAGGGAATAAAACAACAACAAGCAGAAATTGACGCAATTGTTAATAATACTGAAGAGCCAAGTTTTGAAAATACCTTTATACCTCTTGAAAAAAGCGGTATTATTCTTGGGCGAGTACAAGGTGTTTTTAATCTCTTATCCGGTGCAAATACCAATGATAGTATTCAAAAAATTGAAGAAGAAATGTCGCCAATATTGGCAGCTCATCATGACCATATTTTTTTAAACAAAAAATTATTTGAAAGAGTAAAAACTATATACAATAAGCGCGAGAGCCTAAAACTCGATGCAGAATCATTACGATTGGTTGAGTATTATTATCAACAATTTCAACTGGCCGGAGCAGAACTGGCAGATGAAGCGGTGGCTCAAATGAAAAAACTAAACGAAGAAGAAGCATCATTAAGCACTAAATTTACCAATAAACTTTTGGCCGCCACAAAAGCAGGTGCATTTATTACCGATAATGTAGATAAACTGAGTGGACTATCGGAAGGCGATATTGCTGCTGCAGCCAAGGATGCTGATGCTGCAGGAAACAAAAATAAATGGCAAATTCCACTTCAGAACACAACCCAACAGCCCGCTTTAACTAATTTAAAAAACAGAGATTCGCGTCAGCAATTATTCGAGAACTCATGGAACCGTGCCGAAAGAGGCGATGACAATGATACAAGAAAAGATATTGTGCGGATTGCTGAAATACGCGCTCAGAAAGCAAAGCTGCTTGGATTCAAAAATTATGCCGAGTGGAAACTTGTTGACCAAATGGCCAAAACACCGGAGGCGGTAAATGCACTTTTTACAAAACTTTTGCCTGCTACCGATAAAGCTCGTAAAGAAGCAGCCGAGTTACAAAAACTTATTAATCAATCGGGCGAAAAATTTGATTTAAAAGCTTGGGATTGGAATTATTATGCTGAGATATTGAGAAAACAAAAATATGATTTGAATGAAGAAGAAATAAAACCATATTTTGAGATAAACACGGTTTTAGAGAAAGGTGTTTTTTATGCTGCTAACCAACTTTACGGTATCAACTTTAAAGAAAGAAAAGATATTCCGGTTTATCATGAAGATGTTCATGTGTATGACGTTATTGATAAAGATGGCAGTACCATGGCATTATATTATACCGATTTTTTTAAACGTGATAACAAAGGCGGAGGAGCCTGGATGTCGAATATTGTTGAACAATCGCACTTATTAAAAACCAAACCTGTAATTTATAATGTGTGTAATTTTACCATACCGGCACAAGGCCAGCCTGCATTGGTATCATTTGATGATGTAAACACTATGTTTCATGAGTTTGGCCACGCCCTGCACGGTATATTTGCCAATCAACAGTACAAAAGTTTATCAGGAACCAATACCGCACGCGACTTTGTAGAGTTTCCATCACAATTCAATGAGCATTGGGCCACTGAACCTAAAATATTTGAAAACTATGCCATACATTACCAAACAGGCAAACCAATGCCAAAAGACTTAGTTGAAAAAATTAAAAAAGCTGCATCTTTTAATCAAGGATATAATTTAACCGAAGTTGTTGCTGCCGCAGTACTTGATATGCAATGGCACATACTTGGTACTGATACAAAAATAAGTGATCCTGATAAATATGAAAAAGAGGCATTAGAAAATACAAAATGGTTCTTAGACAATGTACCTACGCGTTACCGCTCATCATACTTTCAACATATATGGGGTAACGGTTATGCGGCAGGTTATTATGCCTACCTATGGACCGAAATGCTGGATAATGATGCTTTTGAATGGTTTAAAGAAAACGGTGGTATGACCTTAGAAAATGGACAACGTTTTAGAGATATGGTGTTATCCAGAGGAAATACCATTGAATACGGAAAAATGTATCGCGATTTTACAGGGCGTGACCCAAAAATAGAGCCCATGTTAAAGCACAGAGGGCTGTTATAGATTGATGAAAAAATATCAATTATGAGTATTCTGTTTTGAACATTGCCTAAACATAATCTTTTTTTGATATAATTTATCTATCGCTGTCCGTTTTGAAATAACTATTTTACAACTGTAAGGTGTACTGAGTATATTTCTTGGAATCCCTAATTTATTCAGGTAAAAAAGTCATAATTGATAAATATTATTATCTTTGAAATATTGGCTTTAATTCATATTTATAAAAATTATTATCTAAAGTCCGTATTGTAAAAGGTAGAATGTTTTTATTCAAACAGGCTGTCTTCCATAACAAATCCGGTAAGAACTAAAACAATGAAAATACTTCATACTTCTGATTGGCATTTAGGCAGAACACTTTATTCAAAAAAAGAAAGACATGAGGAGCATACGGCATTATTAGAATGGCTACTTCATACCATAAAAGATAATTCTATTAATCTATTGCTTATTGTGGGCGATATTTTTGACACTGTATCACCAAGCAGCAGCTCGCAAAAAATGTATTACGATTTTCTGATTAAGGTAAAACAAGTAGGTTGCGAAAATGTAATTGTTGTTGGTGGAAATCATGACTCACCCAGCTTTTTAAATGCCCCAAAAGATATTTTAGCAGCCCTTAATGTTACAATAATTGGTAATGCCACTGAGAATATAAAAGACGAAATTATTGTGGTAAGGGATAGTTCAGGAAATCCAAATATTATTGTTTGCGGAGTTCCATTTTTGAGAGAGAGAGATATAAGCAGGTTTGCTGAAGGCGAAAGTTATACAGACCGCTCAAAACGCATTAATCAAAACATAAAGAAACACTATGAGGAAATTGCAAAACTAGCAGAGGATATACGAACTGAATTAGGTAAAGAAGTGCCCATTATAGCCACAGGACACTTATCTGTTGTAGGGGGGCAAAGAAATGAAGATGATGGAGTTCGTGAAACATATATTGGAAACATTGAAGCTGTTGGCAGTGATATTTTCCCCGATACATTTGAATATGTTGCGCTTGGACATTACCATATTCCGTCAAAAATTAAAGAACATATTCGCTATTGCGGTTCACCCATTCCCATGGGCTTTGGAGAGGCTAAACAAACAAAGTGTGTTTATATTATTGATTTTACAAAAGCAACAACAATTGAAACCAAAGAAATTCCTGTTTTCCAAAAGTTAGAATCAATAGTTGGTGATAAAAGTTATATTGAAAACCGTTTGAAAGAAATAAAAAAAGAGAATACCTCTGTTTGGGTAGAAGTTGTTTACAATGGTGATAAAATATTGCCTGACTTCACAGCCTGGGTAAACGAACAAATAATGGGTTCTAAAATTGAAGCATTAAAATTACAAAATCGCCAATACCTTAGCGATGGATTAAGCAGTAAAGACACCAGCGAATCACTCGAAAAACTCAGTGTATTTGATGTTTTCGACAAATTACTTGATAAAAAAAATATTTCTGAGGAACAAAAAAAAGAATTACAAGAAACGTACAAAGAAATTGTTGACCAGCTTAACATAGAGGAAGAGTAATTTATGAAGATATTAAACCTAAAATTCAAAAATATTAATTCTCTTTCGGGCGAAAACGAAATTGATTTTACAAGACCCGAGTTCACCAATAACGGACTCTTTGCCATTACAGGAAAAACAGGCGCGGGAAAAAGTTCAATTCTTGACGCTATATCATTAGCTCTATATGGCAAAACTCCAAGAGTAGATATTACAGGTAGCGAAAACGCTGTTATGACTAAGGGTGAAAAAGATTGTTATGCTGAAATTATTTTTGAAGTTGCCGATAAAAAATGGAAATCTTCATGGAAACAAGAACGCAACAGTAAAGGAAAATTAAAACTCATACATCGTGCCATTGCTGACTTTGAGAATAAAATAATAGCTGATCAGGTTAGAGCGTGCGAGACTGAAATAGTTAAAATAATTGGACTTAGTTTTGAGCAGTTTACCAAAGTAGTGATGCTGGCACAAGGGAGTTTTGCAGCATTTTTGCAAGCTGATAAGAACGATAAAGGTGCATTATTGGAACAAATTACCGGAACAGAAATTTATGCCGAAATTTCGAAAATTGTTTTTGACCGACACAAAACAGAAAAGGAGAAGTTGGATAAAATTTTTCTCGAATTACAAGCTATAAAAACATTATCAGAAGAAGAAATTGAAGCTCTAAAGAATGAAAATAGCGAGATAGAAAAAGAAAAGAAAATAATTGATGAAGAACTACAAAAAGTAGAAAAAGCTAAGAAATGGCTCAATGATATCTCAATACTTCAGGCAAATATTGATGAGGCTTCAAAGAAATTACCGGAGCTGGAAACACAAATTGTATCTAAACAACAAATTTTTGAAGAAGCGGAATCTTCTTTAAAATCAGTGAAAGAAGAAAAAAAGAAACAAGAACTTGTTTTTAACAAAGTTAGAGAATTAGACACAAAAATTTCAGAAAAAGAAAAATTGCTGAATCCCTTGCTTTACAGTATTTCCAAAACTCAAGAAGAGAGAGAGAAAGTTTCAAAAAATCTTGAAAATATAAGAGTTAAATTAGAAAAATATGAAAAAATATCTATCGAAAAGCAACAATGGATAAGCTTAAACAAGAAATACGAAACTCTTGCTTCAAATTATTCAGCCATTGAAAAAGTTAATGAATCACTCCTTACCTCACAAAATGAGATAAATAAGGAAGACTCTGAAATTGCAGAATTAATAAAGGATTTTGGCGTAAAAAAAACAGAAGCCGAAAAAGCAAAATCTGTTTTTGACAATAAAACGAATTCTTTGACCGAAAAAACAAAAGAACTCGAATTAAAAAAATATGAATTAAAGGAATTGCTTGGTGGAAAAAACCTTTATGAACTCCAGAATGAAAAAGAAAGCCTCACCAATTTTGGCATACATATAAAAAAATTAATTGAAGTTGAAAGTTCAATATTAACAAGCCAAAAAGAGATTGATGATATGAACATAAAGCTGAAGCAAATTGAGTCTATAAGAGAAGTACTGGTACTTATGATTGACGATGAAAAAAAGTCAATTGAAAATCTTGAAACTAAAACAAATTTACTGGAAGAAAACGTAAAATTAATAAAGACTATTGAAAGTTTGGACGATCACCGTCATCAATTAAAAGATGGAGAAGAATGTCCGCTCTGCGGTGCATTAGAGCATCCTTTTGCAAAAGGAAATATGCCAAAAATTGGGGAGAAAGAAAAAGAACTGGCTTCGCTAAAGCAACAAAGACAGACTCTTACAAAAGCCTATCAACAAAATGAAAATAAACTATCCGCATTAATTGCAGATTATGAAAATGTTATTAAAAATAAAGTAAAAGAAGAAAAAGTAATTGCTGAAAAATGGCAAAAGAAATCAGAAATTATTGATGAGCTTAAAAACATAGATGCTAGCTATAATTATCTCAACGAAGAGAATAAAACAGAAAAACTTGAAAATGTATTAGCCGATGTAAAAGAGAAATATAAAGAAATTAATTCGCTAATTACCAAAGTTACAAATAAGGAATTATTAATTTCCACTATTCGTGATAAAGAAATTTTGATACTTCAAAAAGAAAAGGAAGAAGCCCAAAAGTTAAAAGATGATTTAGAAAAAATAATTGGTATAAAAGAGGCGCAAATAAAAACTAAACAGGAGGAGACAAAAAAGAAACAGGAGAAATATTTAGCCGATAACACTACATTCTTACAAACACTTAATACATACTCTGCCGAGAATATTGAAACATTAAAAAAACATCTTAACACATGGAATGAAAATGTTTCTATGTTAGATAAATTAACCCTTGAAATATCAAGTCTGAAAAATACAATTGCTATAGATTATCAGAATTTTGAAAATCTGACAAAATTATTTAATGATAGACAAAAAGATAAAACAGACATAGAAACCGAAAAACAGAAACTCTTAAATTTACGAAAGGAAATTTTTCAGGAGAAGGTGGTTGAGGATGAAGAAAGTTGTTTGAATAAAATAATTGAAGAAACCGAACAAAGAAAAATAAAAGCAGAAAAAGAAAAGATTGAAACAAATACAGAATATGAGAAAAATAAAGCTATTGTAATTGAGAAGAAAACGGAATTATTAGAAATACAAAAACTTCAACTGACCAATAAAACAAATGAAGAGCTTCAAATAAAATCATTGGAATTAAAAGGAAAAGCAGATGAATACTCACAAAAAGTAGGAGCGAATAACCAAGTGCTAAAATCAAATGAAGAAAGTTTAAAGAGTAGTGGCAAAAAAATTGAAGAAAAAGTAAAACAACAAGTAATTTATAACAAATGGGCCAAACTAAATGTATTAATTGGTTCAAGTGATGGTAAGTACTATAGGAACTTTGCACAAACTCTAACTTTTGAATATTTGGTAAGCTTAGCCAATAGGCAACTAATAAAGATGTCAGACAGATATATGCTAAAACTAATTGACGATAAATCAAACCCTTTTGAGCTTTATGTTATTGATAAATACCAAAACAACGAAGAACGAACAGCAAAGAATCTTTCAGGGGGAGAAAAATTTATTGTTTCACTTTCTCTTGCATTAGGTCTTGCAAATATGGCCAGTAAAAGTATGCGTATTGACACTATGTTTATTGATGAAGGTTTTGGAACACTAGATAGTGACTATCTTGATGTAGCTTTAAACGCTTTATCCAACTTGCAAAGTGAGGGAAAAATAATTGGTGTAATCTCCCACCTGTCTGAGCTTAAAGAAAGAATAGCTATACATATTGAGGTTATTCAAGGAGGTAACGGACACTCAAAAATTCAAATAACCGGTTAAAAAAATGAATATGCGCTCTTTCTAAATGCTAAAGTACAAATTAACGAAAAATTTAAATTATTTAAATTTGCAAAGAGAGTGTTTCCAAAACCCATTATAAATAGTAATTATCATGATATAAGAACGCTATGGATGAGAATCAAATAATAGAAACATGGGAGATTCATCATGGAATTAACCTGTACATACTGGAAAATATTAAGGAAGAACATTTGAGTGATAAATGTGTTTCGAAAGGTAGAAACGTAGGTGAACATTTTGCACACCTTCATCATGTACGTTTGATGTGGCTGAAATCCGCTCATCCGGGATTATTGGCAGATATAAAAAAAATAGAAAAATCTGACATTTCAAGAGACACTTTAAAAGAGGCGCTTTGCAAAAGTGCGGCTTCAATTTCTGCCTTGCTGCAAGGTGGTCTGGCACAAGGAAAGATAAAAGGAATTAAACCACATCCTATAACCTTCTTAGCATATTTGATTGCTCACGAAAGTCATCATAGAGGGCAAATAATGCTCTGCTTGAAACAATCTGGTCACGCTTTTGACTCTAAAAAACAGTACAACCTTTGGGAATGGAACAAAGGATAGGTACTGCTCATTATTTTACATCGTGCATTAGTTTTCTTATGAGTGGTGATATAGCTATTAATACCACTCCGGCTATTAGAGCATACCATGCAAATTGCTGGTATCCGGAAGTGTAAGTATTAATTTTTTCCATAACTGTAGCATTTTCATCTGGCGAAATACTGGCTCCAAACAAACCGGCAACATACTGCCCATAGGCGCTAGCCAAAAACCACATACCCATCATTAATCCTTGTACCTTAGCAGGTGCCAACTTGGTCATAATTGATAATCCTATTGGAGAAAGGCATAACTCCCCCATAGTAACAATGAAGTAAGCAAAGGCAAATACGTTTAGCGAAGAAAGTCCGTCAGAACCTACAAAATAACGTAAGCTAAAATAAACTAGGTTGGCTAAACCAAGAAAAATAAA
The DNA here is from genome assembly GCA_020845635.1 of Bacteroidia bacterium. Lineage (GTDB taxonomy): Bacteria > Bacteroidota > Bacteroidia > UBA4408 > UBA4408 > CAIKXD01. The sequence continues at coordinate 8,110 of JADLFI010000022.1, read as the reverse complement.
CCCTAAACCAAATTTAACAACGGTATTAGGTTCTAATTTTCTTTTTGACAGCCACACCCACAATAAACCTAAAGGTGCAGCAAAAATGATTACAAAAATTGAATTTGCCGAATTGTTGACTTGAGTTGGAAGTACGGTAAGTCCTAATACTTTATTGTTGAGATACTTGTCGGCAAATAAACTTAACGACCCTCCGGCCTGCTCAAAAATAGCCCAGAAAATTACCGAGAATATAATAAAACACAATGCAGCAATTAGTTTATGATTTTCAGTTTTGGTGAAATTACGCATTTGATAAAACAAATAGAGCAAACTGAATGGTCCAATGAGATACATAAAAATATCTGTATAATGAGTGTTTGCCACCATAACCATAATTAATGGAATAGATGCTAATGACCCAAAATAAACAAAGTATTCGTACCATTTTGTTATCTTTTTTTCAGCGTTTTCAAATGGAGAAAGTCCAATAGGGCCTAAGTTTTTGTGTGTTAGAACAAAGGTAAGCAAACTAATAATCATTACTATGGCAACCAAACTAAAAGCCGCATTCCATCTTAGTTGTTCGGGTACCAATGACCCCAAAATGGCACCTTTGGCTACTCCAATCATTAATATACCTCCAAGGGTTGCCCCAATATTAATACCGGCATAAAACAATGAAAAACCGGCATCTCTCCTACTATCCCCCTCTTTATATAGTTTTCCAACCATAGAAGAAATGTTAGGTTTAAAGAATCCTGTTCCAACAATAATAAATGAAATTCCCCAAAAGAAAAATGTTTTTGGATCTATAGAAAGCAATATACTTCCCACAATCATCATTAAACCACCCCAAAAAAGTGACTTTTTAAATCCTAAAATTTTATCTGCAAACAATCCTCCTATAAAAGTAAATGCATATACCCAGGCTTGTGTGGCACCGTATTGTAAATTAGCCTGTTTGTCGGGCATCATTAATTGGCTTGCCATGAAAATGGTAAGCATTCCACGCATCCCGTAAAAACAGAAGCGTTCCCACATTTCGCTAAAAAATAATCCAAGGAGTTGTTTGGGATAGGCTCCTTCAAAATTTTGAATTTCTTCGAGGGTTTTATTCACAGTATAATAAATTAAATAGTTTACAATATTAACAGTTAACAAATTTAACTAATCTCATTTTTCTGTTTAATAAAAAATATTTTGCCTTAGTGTATCAATAAGCTATTTGAATTGCACAGAATATGATGATTACATTCAATTTTTTTTTGAACGTGTAAACAAAAGAAAAATATTGTAAACCATCAAAAAAATTAATACTTAATTTTGATAAAAAGGAATAGACAAAGGTGGTAACTCGCTATTTTAACAATTCAAGATATAAAATAATATTTTATTTACTTAAGTACAAATTTCTTTCCTTATAAACTTGATGGAAGTATTCGTCAGTTAAATCATCAATAAAATAAATAGCTTCTCCGGTGCTTTTCATCTCGGGTCCTAATTCTTTGTTTACCTCAGGGAATTTATCATAACTGAAAACAGGAATTTTAATAGCGTAACCCTTTTTACGAGGCTGGAAATTAAAATCGCTTAACTTATGCGTTCCAAGCATAACTTTGGTAGCATAGTTTACATAGGGTTCATCGTAGGCTTTTGCTATAAACGGTACAGTACGCGAAGCTCTCGGGTTAGCTTCAATAACATATACTATATTATTTTTAACGGCAAACTGGATATTAATTAAACCTACGGTTTTAAGTGCTAAGGCTATAGTTTTGGTATGTTTTTCTATTTGATGTATAACTTCATCATTCAAATCAAAGGGAGGAAGCACCGCATAGCTATCACCACTATGTATTCCGGCAGGTTCAATATGTTCCATAATGCCAATAATATATACATTTTCACCATCACAAATAGCATCTGCTTCGGCTTCAATGGCATTATCCAAAAAATGGTCTAAAAGAATTTTATTATCGGGAATATCACGTAGTATATTTACTACATGCTGCTCCAATTCTGTTTCATTAATCACAATTTTCATACTTTGACCGCCTAATACATAACTTGGTCTTACCAATAAAGGGAAACCAAGTTGACTAGACAACTCAACGGCCTGTTCGGCATTTTCAAGTACCCCAAATTTTGGATATGGAATATCATGGTCTCTGAGCAAAGTGCTGAAACTGCCTCTGTCCTCAGCCAAATCAAGCGATTTATAATCTGTTCCAAGTATTTTTATCCCGTAACGGTCAAGTTTTTCGGCCAGTTTTAGAGCTGTTTGCCCACCAAGCTGAACAATAACACCTTCGGGCTTTTCGTTTAAAATAATATCATAAATATGTTCCCAAAAAACAGGTTCAAAATATAGACGATCGGCTGTGCTAAAATCTGTTGAAACAGTTTCGGGATTACAATTAATCATTATAGTTTCGTATCCACATTCTTTAGCAGCAAGAATTCCATGCACACAACTGTAGTCAAACTCAATACCCTGCCCTATTCTATTAGGTCCTGAACCTAATACTATAATCTTTTTATTTTTGTTAGGAATAATTTCCGATTCATCATCAAAAGTGCTGTAATAATAAGGGGTTTTAGCTTCAAACTCCCCGGCACAGGTGTCAACCAATTTGTACACCCGCTTTATGCCCATATCGTTACGTTTGTTGTAAACCTGACTTTCTAGGCAACGTAATAAATGTGCGATCTGCCTATCGGCATATCCCTTTTGTTTAGCGGTTAACAATAAATCATAATCAATACTGTCAAGTGTACATTTTTCTATTTCTTTTTCCAGCAAAATAAGTTCTTCAATTTGGTTTAAAAACCAAACATCAATTCGGGTAAGTTTTTGAATGGTTTTTATAGGAATACCCAATTTCATGGCATCATAAATATGAAACAAGCGATTCCAACTTGGATTTTCCAGGCTTTTTAAAATTTCGTCCTGATTGCGTAACTCACGGCCATCAGCACCTAATCCGTTACGCTTAATTTCTAAACTTTGACAAGCTTTTTGAAGTGCTTCCTGAAAGCAACGGCCAATAGCCATTACCTCTCCTACCGATTTCATTTGAAGTCCTAATTGTCTATCGCTGCCTTTAAACTTATCAAAATTCCAGCGTGGAATTTTTACAATTACATAATCTAAGGTTGGTTCAAAATAAGCAGATGTACTTTTGGTGATTTGATTCTTTAATTCATCTAAATGATAACCAATAGCCAGTTTAGCAGCTATTCGCGCAATTGGATAACCTGTAGCCTTACTGGCCAAAGCAGATGAACGTGAAACTCGCGGGTTAATCTCAATGGCAATAATATCTTCATTATTGTCGGGACTAACGGCAAATTGTACATTACACCCTCCGGCAAAGTTTCCAATAGAGCGCATCATTTTAATGGCCATTGTACGCATTTTTTGATAAGTAACATCACTCAGTGTTTGAGCGGGAGCAACAGTAATACTATCACCGGTATGAATACCCATGGGGTCAAAATTCTCAATACTGCATATAATAACTACATTATCATTGTTGTCACGTAATAATTCAAGTTCATACTCTTTCCAACCTAATACAGCTTTGTCAATTAATACCTCATGAATAGGCGATGCATGTAGTCCGCGCGTAAGTTTTTGCTCAAATTCTTCTTTGGTATGAACAAATGATGCCCCTGAACCACCAAGAGTATATGAAGGGCGGATTACCAAAGGAAAACCAATGCGTTGAGCAATTTCCTTTCCTTCCAGAAATGAATTGGCAGTTTCACTTGGGGCTACACCAACCCCAATATCAATCATCAACTTTCTAAATTCTTCTCTATTTTCGGTAATTTCAATAGCAGCAATATCAACGCCTATTATTTTTACGCCATATTTTTGCCAAATACCCATTTCCTGCGCTTTAATACACAAGTTAAGAGCTGTTTGACCTCCCATAGTAGGCAACACAGCGTCTATTTTTCTTTCCTTAAGAACTTGTATAATACTTTGTACCGTTAAGGGCAGCAGATACACATTATCGGCAGTCACCTTATCGGTCATAATGGTAGCCGGGTTGTTATTTATCAAACTCACTTCAATACCTTCTTCCTTTAACGAGCGTGCTGCCTGCGAGCCACTGTAATCAAATTCGCAGGCCTGACCTATGACAATGGGGCCACTTCCTATAATTAATACTGATTTTATTGAGGTATCTTTAGGCATAGAATTTTTTTGGCAAAGTTAAAATTTTCTGCCCTGCTCTTTTTATTGATTTACTAACAACCTACTCACAAATTGATAAAATTTTATAATATTAGGAAGTATTATAACCTAAAGTTTACCAACAAAAATTTTCATTTTAAAATAATGATTATCTGATGAGTGTAACATTTCCTTTACCGGTCTTTATTTTATCGTTATACAGTACATAATCTATCACATAAACATATATACCAGTTTGTAGCTCTTGACCTTTAAAAGTACCATCCCAGCCGTTAGAAATACTGTGAGATTTAAATACCAGTTCACCCCAACGGTCATATACTTTAAAACTCAACTCTTTAACACAGTTTCCACGAACGTATAATATGTCATTGTTATTATCGCCATTAGGACTAAATGCAGTAGGAATAAATACTTCAGGGTCAGGATTTATATACACAACCGTAGAATCTATGTTGAAACAACCTGTAACGTTATCAGTAATTGTTACAAAATACCATGTGGTATCAGAGGTTGTTGTGGTATAAGGATCAATACAATCACCACAACTTAAATATGCATCAGAATTCCAATAATATGTAGCATTAGCCACATTGGAAGAAGTAATTAAATGCAAGGTATCACAAATATTATGGTAATACTGATAATTAACCATATCAATTACAGGATTAGGATTAACTGTAATTCGAATAGTGTTTGACTCAACTACCGGAGGGATGACACAAATATAATCAACCGAAATACTACAATAAACAATGTCATTATTATTAAAACTAATATAACTAAATATGCTATCGGATCCTATATATACATTAATATCATTCACATACCAGTTATAAGTAACAGGGTAACCATTATGGCCAGTAACGTGGGCAGTAACAACAACTCTTTGTTGCTCGCAAATAACAGTATCATCGGCAGTAATATTAATTACAGGCATAATACTTTGCGTTAAGGTTACTACAATGCTATTAGAATATGCTATAGCATTGGTTATACAAGGAAAATCGGACGAAGCATTTAAAGTAATAATATCATTATTTTGTAATGAATCAATAACTAAAGTATCGTTATTAGCCCCTAAAACCGGCACCCCATTAACAAACCACTGGAATGTTGGATTATTACCTCCGTTAATCATTTGTGCCGTAAAAGTAATAGGCGTACCCGAACAGGCAGGGAACATTTGGGTAGTCAGAATGGTAACACTGGCAGTTAATGGTGCAATTACTTCCTGAACTATAATATTTGACATAACTACTTGATTAGCCACACATGGTTCGTTAGAAGTTAATTGTACTGATATCTGATCGCCATCATTCAAATTAAATGCCGTAAATTCATTCATTGTTTGCCCCGGTACTGGAACTCCATTAACAAACCATTGGTAAACCGGTGCTGTACCACCATTAATGGAGCCTGCAGTAAAAGTAACAGGAACCCCCTGACAAACTTGCCCAGAAGGACTTGATGCAATTTGTACAACAGCTTGTAAGTTAGCACCTGAAGTTAGAACTGTTGTTACAATACTGTCACAACCTAAAGAATTCGTAAATACTACATCATAAACTCCTTCGGCATTTACAATGCTTCCATCAGGAAGCATATAAGGCTGTCCGTTGCAAATACCAGCCTGAATAGTATCATAGCTCGATGCCAAAATGTTTAGATTAACTTGAATAATTGAATCACAACCATTACTGCCAATAATAGTGTCGTTGTAAATACCTGAAGTTGAAACTATTGTACCACTTGGTAAAGTGTAGGTATGACCACTACAAATTTGAGCGTAAATGCTTGAACTTAATACAGGTAAAACTTGCAGGTTAATAGTGACAATAGAATCACAACCATTTGGAGTAATTAAAGTATCACTATATACTCCTGAGGCACTTACTAATGTACCATCTGGCAATGTATAGGTTTGCCCACTACAAATTTGGGTATTGATATTATTGATGATTGTAGGTATAATGGTCAAATTAGTATTAATAATAGAGTCGCAACCATGAACTGTATTCAATGAAGTGGTATACAAACCTGTGGTATTCACAATAGTACCATCAGGCAATGTATAAGAGCTTCCTTGGCAAATTTGAACAGATATTGTATTACTATACGTATTGTATAGTTGTAAATTAAGCGTTACAACAGAATCGCAACCAGAAGTAGCTCCACCGACTATAGTGTAAGTAGGAGTATTTGTGCTTGCAGTATATGTTACTCCATCAATCCAGGTATAGGAGTCGCAAGCAGTTTGAGCATCAACAGAATAAACCGTAGGGTTTATAGTTAGATTTAACGTAACAATGCTATCTGCACCATTTACACTACCTCCTACAAAAGTATAAGTTGGTGTATTAGTGCTTGATGTATAAGTTACTCCATCAATCCAAGTATAGGAGTCGCATGCAACCTGAATATCAACTCCTGTTACATTATTAATGATGGTTAAGTTAAGGGTTACGATACTATCACAACCATTGACTGCTCCATTTGCTATGGTATAGGTTGGGGTATTGGTGCTCGCGGTATAAGTTATCCCATCTATCCAAGTATAACTACCTACTGCTGTTTGAACATCTATTCCATAAACAGTATTGCTTACAGTTAAATCTAAAGTAACAATACTATCGCAACCATTTGCTGCTCCGTTTGCTATGGTAAAGGTTGGGGTATTGGTGCTGGCGGTATAAGTTACTCCATCTATCCAGGTGTATGAACCACAAGCGGTTTGCACATCGATGCCCGTTACGGCATAGTTAATAGTTAAATCTAAAGTAACAATACTATCGCAGCCTGCTGCGCTACCTCCAACATAAGTATAAGTGGCTGTATTGTTTGATGCAGTATAAGTTACCCCATCAATCCAGGTATAAGAGCCACAAGCGGTTTGTACATCAGTACCGGTTACAAAGTTGTTGATAGTTAAATCTAATGTGACAATACTGTCGCAACCTGCTGCGCTACCTCCAACATAAGTATAAGTGGCTGTATTATTTGATGCAGTATAAGTTACCCCATCAATCCAAGTGTAAGAACCACAAGCAGTTTGAACATCTGTACCGGTTACAAAGTTGTTAATAGTTAAATCAAGAGTAACAATACTGTCGCAACCTGCTACACTACCTCCAACATAAGTATAAGTGGCTGTATTGTTTGATGCAGTATAAGTTACTCCATCTATCCAGGTGTAAGAACCACAAGCGGTTTGTACATCAGTGCCCGTTACGGCATTGTTAATGGTTAAATCTAATGTAACAATACTATCACAACCATTTGCTGCTCCATTTGCTATGGTAAAGGTTGGGGTATTGGTACTGGCTGTATAAGTTATTCCATCAATCCAGGTGTATGAGCCACAAGCGGTTTGTACATCAGTACCGGTTACGGCATTGTTAATAGTTAAATCAAGAGTAACAATACTGTCACAACCTGCTACACTGCCTCCAACATAAGTATAAGTGGCTGTATTATTTGATGCAGTATAAGTTACCCCATCAATCCAGGTATAAGAACCACAGGCGGTTTGTACATCGGTACCGGTTACAAAGTTGTTGATGGTTAAATCAAGAGTAACAATACTGTCGCAACCTGCAGCACTACCTCCAACATAAGTATAAGTGGCTGTATTGTTTGATGCTGTATAAGTTACCCCATCTATCCAAGTGTAAGAACCACAAGCGGTTTGAACATCTGTACCGGTTACAAAGTTGTTAATAGTTAAATCTAAGGTAACAATACTATCACAACCTGCTGCGCTACCTCCAACATAAGTATAAGTAGCTGTATTGTTTGATGCAGTATAAGTTACCCCATCTATCCAGGTGTAAGAACCACAAGCGGTTTGTACATCAGTACCGGTTACAAAGTTGTTAATGGTTAAGTCAAGAGTAACAATACTATCGCAACCTGCTGCGC
>JADLFI010000021.1 GCA_020845635.1 Bacteroidia bacterium | reverse complement strand
GTTAGTTCACTTCTTAATTCAACAAATTATTCATTATTAGATTCATACATATTTGCATTAGGTATGTCGCAATTATTTAATAAACTTGTAGTTTAATATACATTTAACTCAAAATAGATAAATATTAACTTCTTAAATATGATGAAGAATATTATTGGAATTCAGCAAATAGGAGTAGGCATACCTGACGTTCAAAAAGCATGGGCCTATTATCGTAAACATTTCGGAATGGATATTCCTATTTTTCAGGAAAGTGCCGAAGCCAAACTAATGACACCCTATACCGGAGGTGTAATACACAGTCGCACTGCTGTTTTAGCTATAAATTTGCAAGGCGGAAGTGGTTTGGAAATATGGCAATTTACCAGTAGAAATACCAATGCAGCAAGTTTTGAATTACAATTGGGTGATTATGGTGTGATGATAGCCAAAATTAAAGCACCTGATGTGAAACTCGCCTACAATACTCTAAAGTCAAATGGGGCACTTATGCTCAGTGGCTTACTTATGGCACCCGATGGCTTACCTTGTTTTTATGTGAAAGATGAGTTTGGCTCTATTTTTCAGGTAGTACAAGGAAAAGATTGGTTTAGAAGAAACGAACATGTAACCGGTGGAGTTTGTGGGGCTGTAATAGGTGTTTCGGATATTGAAAAATCGCGTAAATTTTATGGTGACTTGTTAGGTTATGATAAGGTTATTTATGACAAAACAGGAATTTTTGATGATTTTACAAATATACCTGGCGGAAAACACCAAATACGAAGAGTTTTACTTGAAAAAAGCAAAGAAAATACAGGTAATTTTAGCAAATTATTAGGCTCAAGCAATATTGAGTTAATACAAGTGCTAGATAGAAAAGCAAGAAAAATATTTGAAAACCGTTTTTGGGGAGATTTAGGGTTTATTCATCTATGCTTTGATGTGTACAACATGAAGGAATTGGAAAAAAACCTTACCTCTAACGGACATCCATTTACGGTTGACAGTGCATCAAAGTTTGATATGGGCGAAGCAGCAGGTCATTTCAGCTATGTAGAAGACCCTGACGGAACACTTATTGAATTTGTTGAAACTTATCGTATTCCTATTCTTAAGAAAATTGGATGGTATTTAGATTTGAGTAAACGCGATCGTACAAAAACTTTACCCGATTGGATGCTAAAAGCATTAAAAATAGGTAGAAAAAAAGACTGATAAAGATGAATAATTGATGTATATAATATTGTTGCTTATGGTCATTATAGGCAAATAAACAATGATTTTATAACTTAACTTATCCACGGTGCTTTCTTCATTTTAATATATAATTTTAGTGAAGTACATTAATTAACAGCTAATTTGTTAATTCTATTTTTATTAAAAGATGTAATACATTAAATATAAATGTTTCATTTGTAATTGTAATGTATTATATTCATAAAAATGTATTATAAAATTTCATATGAAAATCCTAATACACACTATATTGACATTGAGTGTAGGATTGATAATATTACTTCCGATTATTTGGAATTACAATTGCCTGTTTGGCGTCCGGGTAGGTACGAGTTAGGCAACTTTGCCAAGAATATTCAAAAACTAACTATTTATAACGCCAAAGGAAAAGAATTAAAACATAACAAAACCTCTAAAAGTACATGGCGTGTTGAAACAAAAGGTGAAAAGAGCTGCACCGTAATTTACAACTATTATGCAGCCGAATTAAACGCAGGCAGTACTTGGCTTGATCATCAGCAACTTTATGTAAATCCTGTAAATTGTTTATTGTACTGCACACACAACATCAATAGTGCTTGTTCTTTACAGGTTGTTGTTCCTGAAACCTACCGCTTGGCGGGGGCATTAAATATTACAAAAACCGACATTGAAAATTCAAAGAAAATATACACTTGCAATTTCAAAAACTTTCATGAGTTGGCTGATACTCCTTTTATAAGCAGCGATACGTTAAAATATAACATGTTTGTTTTAGATGGTATTGAATTTAATGTATGGTTTCAAGGCGAGTGCAAGCCCGATTGGGCAAAAATTATTGGCGATTTCTTTATTTTTATAAATGAACAATTACTTGTATTTAAGAAGTTCCCGGTCGAAAAGTATCATTTTTTAGTACAAGTTCTACCATACAATTTTTATCATGGAGTTGAGCACGAGTCATCAACAGTTATTGCTATTGGACCGTCTTATAACCTGATGAGGAAAGAACTTTACGATGAATTTCTGGGGGTAAGCTCGCACGAGTTGTTCCACACATGGAATGTAAAAAATATTAGACCTTTTGAAATGTTGCCCTATAAATACGATACTGAAAACTATGCTACAACCGGCTACATTTATGAAGGTATTACCACCTATTATGGCGATTTAATGCTTTACCGTTCAGGAATATTTTCAGATACAGATTATTTTAAAACTCTGGCGGGGCAATTTCAAAAACATTTGGATAATCCGGGGCGGTTTAATCATAGCGTGTCTCAATCGTCATTCGATACTTGGTTAGATGGTTATCAACCCGGAGTGCCTAACAGAAAAGTTTCTATCTATACCGAAGGTTGTTTGTTGGCTTTTATTGCTGATGCACTTATTAGAAAGCAAACCCATAATAAACACTCATTGGATACTGTAATGCTTGCCCTGTATAACGATTTTGGGCAAAAAAACAGAGGTTATACCCAAAAAGATTATCAACACATTATTGAAAATATTACCCAAAACAAATGGGATATTTTTTTTGAAGATTTAATTAATGGAACACATTCATATTTGCCACATTTAACCGAAGCACTTAACTATTTCGGCCTCGAACTTTCGGTTATTCCTGCCAAAAGACCTTATGAATCGTTTTTAGGTTTTAAAGCCTTGGAAATAGATAATGAAACCATAGTTCAAAGTATTTTGCCCAACTCGGTAGCTGAAATAGCCGGCTTATGCTTAAAAGATAAAATAATTGGTGTAAATGGATTTGAAATACGTAATAATTTAAACGAGTGGTGCAATTATTTCTGGAAAGAAACATTTACCTTAAAGGTCATTACCAATGGACAAACTCGTGAAATAATACTTACTCCTTCAAAAGAAATGTATTACAAAAATTATAGTATTATTAAAAATAATAATATCAGCCATGAACAGGCCGAAAATTATTACAAATGGTCAGGGCGCAAGTTTTAAATGAATGTAATATGTACAATTTAAGGGTTTATGGGATATTAATAGAAAATAACGCTGTATTGCTTAGTGATGAGTATTATAATGGTATGTATATTACAAAGTTTATAGGAGGCGGACATGAAATTGGCGAAAGCTTACCCAACTGTTTAATTAGAGAATTTAAAGAGGAACTCAATTTAGATATAATCATTAAATCTCATTTTTATACCACCGATTTTTATGTGCAGTCGTTTTTTAATCCTAACGAACAACTAATTTCAATTTACTACATTATTGAACTTGCGAAAAGTAGTGCTATTAATGTAAGCCATAAAAAGTTTGATTTTGAACCTGAAAACAACGCCCAGAGTTTACGATGGCTGCCCTTAACTAAACTCAATGAAGACGAAGTTACCTTTACGATTGATAAGAAAGTGGTAAGTTTGTTGAAAAAATCATACTGTATTTTATAAAAAAAATGCAAAATATTACAATAAAATTGCTTTTATTTGCCTTATGAAATTAATATTTTTCCGATTATTATTATTCGCCATTATCTCCACCACATTGTGGTCTTGCGCTCCTACACGTTCGGTATTGCCTTTGTGCTATAAAGAAAACTTAGTTAGTGCATCAGTTGGAGGTCCTATTATACATTACGGGAAAAATATTACACCTATTCCATATACTTCCGTTACCTATTCAAGAGGATTAAGCGATACAACAACAGTATTTGCTTCTTTTCACCCCACTGCGGCAGTATTCGGAACTTTTCAAATGGAAGTGGGTATGAATCGTTACATCATTAATAACGACTCAGCTAAGTACGCAGTTACTATTGCTCCCATTCTTAACTTTATGAGAAGAGATTCCATCAATAAATTTTATCCTCAAATAGATGTAAATTTTATTAAAAGAAGTGCCCTGCACGATAACTATTTTTATGCCGGTTTATGCAATTGGTTTGAAATGGCAACACAAAAAATTAATGGTGATAAACAAAAAAACATTTGGTTTCCGAGCCCGCAAGTAGGCTATGTTTGGAATACCAAAAAGGGTTTAATGTTTCAAACAGAACTTAAATATTTGGTTCCATACAAAAGAAATGATTATGGCCCTGTGGAGTACTTGAAACCTTTAATTCCTTATGGAGGTTTAGGGGTATATATTGGTGCAGCTTACAAATTTTAAAACTAAAAAATGAAAAATATAGTCTATTGTTTATGCTTATTCGCTTTTATTCTTGTTTTTTCATCTTGTAAGAAAAACCTAGATGATAATTTATTTAACCCAAGTAAAATATCGGAGTATAAATTAGATGGCTTTGGAGGTACTGTTGATTTCAGATTAAATGCTGATTATAATATCCCCGATTCTTCGGTTCATATTTTCCCATTGTGGTCTAAAACTAAAAATGAAACAGACTCAACTAAAATTTGGGCTATTTATATAGGCAATTTTAATAAGAAAGGCAATATTGACCCTTATGATACTGTAATTGTGTATTTCCATGGCAACAAAGACCACATGGATTTTTATTGGCAACGTGCCAAGCTGTTAGCACATACCGGTGGTAAATTGCGTTACGGTGTACTTATGATTGATTATAGAGGTTATGGTTTATCAGAAGGCAAATCAACCGAAGAAACTATGTATGCCGATGCAGATGCTGCCATTAAATGGTTAAAACAAAAAAGAGTATCACCTCAAAAATATGCAGTTTATGGATTTAGTTTGGGGTGTGCTGCAGCTACTCATGTAACTTACAATGCAGTGCCTTCATTTATGCCATTTGCCATAGCTTTAGAAGCCCCCTTTGCCTCTGTAGCTACTTTGGTAAATGACGGAGCCGGCTTAAATATGGATCCTCTGTTTTTTAGCACTTTTAAATGCGACAATAATCAGCGTATTAAATACATTCAACAACCATTTTACTGGATACACGGAACAAAGGATAAGTTTATTCCAATGAAAACTAATGGAGAACTACTTTACTCAAATTATACAGGTGTTAGAAAAGAAGCCCAAAGAGTAGAAGGAGCCGGACATAGTGATGTACCACAAACAATGAGTTTTAAAACTTATAGTGAGTCATTATTTAATTTCTTAACACGCAAAAAGTAATATTTTGCAGTTATTTGCTACTTTCATTTAGTGTTTCCTGAAAATAAATTCATTCCCCAATAATGTTTTGATATGATTAATAAAGGCACCTTACTTTTCTTTATAATTGGTGCATTTTTTTTGACCGCGTGCTTTAAAAAAAACAATAATTTTATCGGTTTAAATCAGAGCAGGTCGCAACATTTTATTTTATATCATGAAATACTATCTTTTGATCATATTAATGATACTTCAATAAGTGATAGTATATTTTATAGTCCGCCTAATTCGCTATTCTTGAATAGTAACACAGAAAATAGCCTTGGTTTTTCTAAGAGCATGGCTGATATAAGCTATTTTAGGGATATTGACAGCATGAGTATTTCATTCAAATATTTTCTAAAGAGTGTTCCTCATAAATTAAATCTTGTTTGGCTTATTGAAAATAATCAACAAAAAGTAATTAATTATAATGCCATTCCTTTAAATGATGTAACTACAGGAGCTTGGGATAGTTTAATGTTTGGGTTCAATATAAAAAATGAATGGATATCAAAAGATAATAAATTGGTTATATATTTATGGAACCAAGGTAATAATAAACTTTGGCTCGATGATTTTGAGTACAAATTGTACGGAGTTAAGCATGTTGATGATAAAAGGACGGATAGCTTAGGTTTTAATTATTACTACGATTTTGAAACAGCAAATGCAGATATAAAAGGAAGCGAAAAGATCAAGAAAAACAGCATATCATATTCGGGTCAATATGTATGCGATTTAAGTGATGGGGCTGAGTACGGTATAAGCGTGAAAAAACCTTTAAGCCATTTCGGCAATACGCCTATATCTACTTTGGGGGCTTCTATTTGGGTATATCCTTTGCAAAATGAGTTAGATTTAAACTTAACTTTTATTGTTACAAATAAAAATAAAAAAGATTTTACCTATTGGTTTGGAAAAAGTACCGCTCATGGCAATTTTCCGGCAAAGCAATGGACTAAGCTTAACTCGGCATTAAACCTACCTACGGATATTCTAAGCATAGATGATGATATAGAAGTTGGAATATGGAATAAAGGAAAAAATAAGGTTATAATTGATGATTTGAGAATAGTGTATGGAAAAGAAACAGAAAGAATATCAGCTCCAAACCAACAAATATCATCCAACCTTTCATCATCAGCATTTGATTTTAAATACTATACTTATGAAGCTTTAAAAGTCAATACTTTTGAAACGTATAGGCCAACAGACGTGGTATTAAATGCATTCTTTAATAAGACTAATGATAGTAGAGAATCAATACTACATATCTCTAATCAAAAAGCACAAATGCTACACTATAATATACAAAGTCAATCATTTGAACCTTTTTGGGAAATTACGGCAGACACTATTTTTAATAATAATGATAACGCTTTTAGTTGTGGAGATTTTGATAATAATGGGGTTGATGATTTATTGGTGATACATCGTATAAGCCTAAAATGGTATCTGCTGAGTTTTAATAAAGATATTTGGAGCATAACACAAAGTGGAAATAATTTTCCTGAAAAATGGCTTAATTTGATAAATAATGCGGGAGTTAATAAAAATCTTATAAGAGGAAAATCTTGCTGTATCAGTTATTGCAATGGGAAAAATATTGAAGTGTTGTATTTGGACAAGAAATTATGGGTGGAAAACACCCTGAATGTAGCCAATAATAAAGGTGATGTGTTGTATGATGAAAAGGATTCAAAATATTTGAAATTTAATAATACTTGGCGTTTTGATTTTAAAGAAATAATGCTGAACAATAATCAAATGGTTTTAATGCATCCTATAGACTTTAAAGGCTTTCCTCAATATTCTAACCCAAAATATTACGAACATGTAAAAATATTAAATGGTTATTTTACGAATAAATTAAATAAGCAATTATTGGTATTTTCTTTTAATTGTATGACTAATGATAATACATGTAGCGAGATAGAAAATAATTCGGTGCTGCCTAATAAAATTAGCTTGTATAAGTATGAGTAACAAAAAGAAATTGATAACAGGAGATATTTGTTTTAGAAGGATTCAATGGTGCTTTATACCGATATTTTTCCTTGTTTTATTTAATTCTTGTAATGATAACAGTACAACTCATGAGTTAGCCAATAAAATAATCAAAATAAGCAATTTTAGTGCAACAAGTAATTATCAGCCCAATCAGAAAGATATAAAGCAAATAGAATTAGATTATAGCAATGCCATACAGGGCTTTGTAATTCCTTCAAACAATCAAATTAAGGAAGGATATTTTAAAGTTCGTTTTAATCTTCAAAATATAAGTAATGAAGCACAGCAGCTTTATTATAAAATATATTATAGTAATGTTTCTTATAAATTTCAAGAGTATGACTCCATTTTAAAAGCTGAAAACCCTCTTGCCGTTGAAAACTTTTATGGGAGTTGGGAAGACACTAAAGTAGAATTTAAAAAAATAAAGAATAAACTCCAGGTTAATGAAGAAATTGAAGTTAATGATGAAATTAGAATTGTTGGAAATCCTAGAAATGAAGAACGTTATTTTGAGAATGGTATTAATAATCGTTGGAAAAGAAATCCTCGTGTAGGATTGTACACCTTTGTGATAGTGGTTTGTACCGAAGCAGATTTGAACACAATTCCACCAACTATTAAAAATATAAGTAAAAAAAATCAAGATAAATTTGATAATCCGTTTTATTATTTTAAGTATGCTGAAGGAGCTAAACTAAAGCAAACAATTGTTCATGAAGACCCGGTACCATTAAAAGTGGTGGCCACACCACCTCCTGCCAATGGAATTTATATTGATAATTCTACGCTGGGGACTGATAACTACGATAAATCAAATTATTGTAGTACCTGTGGCGAAGATGAAGCATTGTATCGCAATGCAGCTTTTCAGCAATTTATTAATTATGTTGATGAATCAACAAAATTTTACAACATACCTGTGGTAGCTGATATCATTAATGATAACTACTCAATGATAGAATATAATTGGACTAAAAGCTTTTATACCCGAGAAGAGTTGATTCCAACATTGATTCAAACCAGCAAACATCCTTGCCAAACAGTATTTTCGGATACGGTTAACAATAAAATTACGATTAAAAACCCGGCCTCGAAACCCGGCCAATGGAAAAAAGAAAGTGTAGGTGTAATTACCCGTCATGGAATGACCTATGGTAAGTATAGAGTTAAAGTAAAACTTACCGAGTTATTGAATAAGGAAGGAGTGTGGAACGGATTAACCAATGCAATATGGCTCATCACTCAAGGGGGCGGTGAGTGGAACTATCGTAGAAATTGTAATAGCAGAGGATATATGGCAACCTACTGGGGGGGAGTAAATGATAAAAGAGTACCGGCAGTTGATTATACCGAAATTGATTTTGAGATTATTAAAACTCCTCCTTATTGCCCTTCCAATGTTTTTCCACCCATTTTTTTAAAAACAAAAGCCGATAAAAATGATCTTAAGAACTGGAATGTTCAGTTACCTGAAGAGCTAATTAAAAGCAAAGATAAAGTAACCGTAGCCTGCACCAATTGGGATATGGCTTGCATGGAGCCAAAAAATTTTAGTACGGGTTGTAATACCATAGAGTATCAGGGGCAAACTTTCAATACTTTTAGGTGGGATTCGGTTTACCGTGCCTTAACAGAGCGAACCGAAGAGTTAGACGATGAGCTTTTTAAAGGAGACTATTATTATTTTGAAATTGATTGGCGTCCTAAAGAGATTATTTGGAGAATAGGTAAGAGTCCTGATAATATGCGTATTGTTGGATATATGAATGATAAGGTTACATCTATCCCTAACAACCAAATGCTATTGATAATTACACAAGAATACCATAATACAATTTGGTGGCCCGGTGCACCTTTTGCACAAGAGAATTTACCATTCCCGTTAAACGATATTCCGGGCGAAATTTACGAATTACACATTGAATAAAGTAAAAATCGTAATATTGTGCTTTGTAAAGGTAATTAATGAGCAAGCACAATAGCATATATCAATTTATTTCAAGACGATATTCAGCATTAGAGTTACTATTGCTGATGATTATGTTGGTATTGTTTTTGCCTTATTTTATATTATCGTTTTATAATGCCCCATCAGTTGATGATTATTCCTATGCCTTGAAAACTATTGACTTTGGATTCTGGGGCGGACAGGCCGAGGCTTACAAACAATGGAATGGTCGTTATTTTGCAAGTTTTTTACTTTGCCTTAAATTAATTTCAGAAAATTCATTTGTATTATACAAAATCTTACCTGTAATATTTATTTTTCTTAGTATTCATTCAATATACAGGTTAGTAAAAAATTTTTTTACAGAAAGCCATCCAACCGTATTACTGCTGGTTTCTGCTGCATACGTTTTTATATATTTTAATACTATGCCAAGTATAACCCAAGGATTATATTGGGCTCCCGGAACAATAACCTATCATTTGGGGAATATTATGATAGTGTATTTTTTAAGCTACTTTTTTCAACCCGTAACAATTAACCACCCTCCGCTGTACATCAATGGGATGATGATGATAACGATTATTTTGGCATGCGGACTTAATGAAAGCAGCATGGTTGTAGCCGATTTATTAATTCTCTCCATACTTTTTTATAAGTTTATAACCACACGTAAGATTGATAATTTCTTTATTTTACTGCTAGTAGTTGCAGCTATTTGTACAGTAATAATGGCCGTATCACCCGGTAATCATATTCGGGATGTTGGTTTTCTGGATCCTCATAAAAAAAACCTGTTATACACTATTAAAAGCAGTTTTGATTCTTTATTTCATTTGAATTTTGAATGGTTGTTTAATTGGCAAATGGGTGTAATTAGTTTGGCTGTGCTACCATTGTTTATTCAATTTAATAAATACTCGTATTCAGGTGTTGAATTATGGACAGGTTTTATTGTAGTATTTGTACTTGGGTTTTGTATAGTAGCGGCTACTTTAGCTCCGGGTTTTTGGAGCACTGGTTATATAGCCCCCGACCGTACTATTAATGCTGTATATTGGTTTTCTTTGTTATGGTGGTTTGCTTCATTGAACTACATTGCTGTTATTATTCGGTTATTGTTAAATAACATAAATATCAATCCCATCTTACTTGTACCTTTTATTTTATTTAGTTGTATTGCTTTATACTCACAAAACAAAAATTTTAATAGAGCTGTACTTGATTTAATTTCCGGCAGGGCTTATATTTATGCCAAGGAGTGGAGCAACAGATTAAAAATTATTAATGATAGCAAGCAAGCCGAAATATGTTTATTGCCTGAATTTACTGCTGTTCCGGGTACTTTGTTTAATGAAGATATTAGCACCGATGAGGAAGATTGGTTTAATAAAGAGTTTGCCCGCTTTTATAATTTAAATAAGGTAAAGCAAGTAAGTAAAAGAACAATAGAGAGTGCTAAGCATTTCTGTTTTGATTTTGAGACTATTCAAGCGAACAAAAATTTAAGAAATGCTGAAAACTTGAGTAATAAATATGCCTTATCTTCTTCTAATAGCAATTATGTTAATGCTAAAGACGGTTATAGTGCAGCTTATGAAACGTATATTACTGACATAGACCCTACAGGCATGAGTTTTCAAACGGTATTATTTAAGGCACATATTTTATCTGAAAGTAGTTCAATAAATTGTGTATTAGTAATATCTATTAGTGATGAAACCGGCAAAAATGTTTTGTGGCAAGGTAAAGATATTATCAGTAATGATTATGTTGCCGAGACATGGCATGAGGAACAGTTTGAATACACAATAAAAGAAAGCTTGGCTTTAAAGACCGAAAACAAGATTTCGCTATACCTATGGAATAGGGGAGAAGCGCCCGTTTTTGTAGATGATTTATGTGTTTCTTTTAAGTAAATTTGCTCTAATATTTATGACTAATAATTTTAATCAGATCAAAGAGCATTCCAATACTGTTCTTAAGCAAATTCACACTTTTTCCATCTTGACTTCTAAGCACAACAGGCACTCTTTTAATATCATAGTTTTTTAATAGTGCTATATGAAATAGCTCTACATCAAAAGCAAACCCATTAATTCTTGAAGACTCAAAAATACTTTGAGCTATATTAGCTTTAAAACCTTTAATGCCGCATTGAGTATCAAATATACCTCCGGCAATAAATCGCCCAACTATAAAGGAAAAAACTTTACTTGCCAAAGATCGGGATTTAGTTACTTTACTGTAATAATTGTTACCTCCGGCAATACTTCTATCGCCCACAACCATATCAAATTCTTTAAAGTCTAGATAATATATAAACTTTTCTATAACTTCAGGCTCATACGGAATATCGGCATCGGTAAATATACGGTATTTTCCATTGGCTGAAAGCATACCATGCTTGATAGCAGCGCCTTTCCCCTGGTTGGTATCTAATTTTAAATAGGTACAAGAATTTTTCTCGCAAATAGTACGGGTTAATCCATTATCGGTACTTCCGTCATCAACAACTAAAATTTCGTGGCTGTATGAAGTGTTGGCTAAATAATTGCATAATACCGGTAAATTTTTTTCAAGGGCATGAGCGCTGTTGTAGGAGGCTATGACTACACTTAAAAGAGGACTATTGTTGGACATTGTGCAAATATATATAAGAATATGGGAAGTTGAGTTGGTAAGGGGTATTATAAAAGTAAAGCCCCATAAAATAAATTTACGGGGCTTAAGAATAAACTATGGGATAAATTATTCTTCTATTACTTCAAACTTAATTTCTGCAATCATATCCTTCATAATTTTGTATTTAGCAGAATATGAGCCTAGAGTTTTAATATGTTCTTCGTCCAAAGTTACAGCCTTACGATCAATTTCATGACCGAGCTTGCGAACAGCTTCAGCTATTTGGATAGAAGTTACCGAACCAAATATTTTTCCGTTTTCACCGGCTTTAGCACCAATTTTTACGGTAATATCCTTAAAGTAATCTATTAATTTTTGTGCTTCTTGCTTTTGTTTTTCCAACTTAAAAGCACGTTGTTTAATAGTTTCGGCTAATTGTTTTTGATTGCTTTCAGTAGCAATTACAGCCATTCCTTTTGGGATAAGGTAATTGGCACCGTACCCATTACGTACTGTTACCAATTCGTCTTTATCGCCCAGGTTTTTTACGTCTTGTTTCAATATTACTTTCATAGTATTTCCTCCTAATATTATTTTAATAAATCGGCAACATAAGGTAACAAACCTAAATGTCTGGCTCTTTTAACGGCAGTACTAACTTTTCTTTGATATTTTACTGAAGTTCCGGTTAATCTGCGCGGTAATATTTTACCTTGCTCGTTCACAAACTTCAATAAGAAGTCAGCATCTTTATAATCTATATATTTAATGCCCGATTTTTTAAAACGGCAGTATTTTTTCTTGCTTACTTCAACACTTACAGGGTTCAAGTATCTAATTTCAGGTGCTTTCGACATTTCTTAATCTTATTTTTTTAAGCGGTTACTACTTTATTATCTGATTTTTTTGATCTTCTGCGCTCAGCCCATTCTAAAGCGTATTTATCTAACGATACGGTCAGATAGCGTATTATACGCTCGTCACGCTTAAAATTAAGTTCTAGGTTAGCTATGAGGCTACCCTCGGCCTGAAACTGAATTAAATGATAAAATCCTGAAGATTTTTTTTGAATAGGGTAGGCTAATTTGCGCAATCCCCAACTTTCATCGTGCACTACCTTGGCACCATTTGCAGCAAGAAACTCTTTGTACTTGCTTACCGTTTCCTTTGCCTGTTCATCAGACAAAACGGGAGTCATAATGAAAACGGTTTCATAATTGTTTAACATGTTTTTTTAATTAAATTGATTAATAATGATTTATGCTTTTTTAAAGCGGTGCAAAAGTATATAAAAATTAAGAAATTACCAAATCCAAGTTAATTTCTTTTTTCTTTATAAATAAACTTCCCCAAAAGGGTATTATAGATTTCGGGTTTTCCTTCTTTCTCGAGTATAATAAGTGTTTCGCCCGAATACGATATTTTAGAGTATTCAAGAGGGAAAAGAAAATCTCCGTTTTTGGTTATTATACCGTAATTATCGCCTTTTTTAACAATTGCTCCTTCTTTTTTAAATTGAAATGCCTCATCAAACTCAGGTTTAATTTCAACTTTTCCTTTATTGTTAATATATCCATATTTGTCTTTTATGCGTATGGCTGCCAAACCTTGTGAGAAAGATGAAACTTGTTCGAATTTAAAGTCTATTTGTGTTTTTCCTTTTATATCAACAAAGCCCCATTTTGATTTCTTTTTGGCAGCTACTAAGCCCTCAGCGGGTAAATAAACATCAGTATATTCAAACGGGATTATGGTTTTTCCATTTTTATCAATAATGCCTTTTTTGTTTCTTAATGTGGCTTTGGCATAACCATTATTAAACAATCCAAATACTTCATTTTCAGAAATATAATCAAACTTTAGCGGTATTACTATTTTTCCGGTACTATCAATATAGCCGTATTTGTTATCTTTTGCAATTAAAGCTAAATTATTGCTAAAAGCTGAAATTACATCATACTTGCAAGGCAACAAACTATCGCCATTGTATTTTAATAAGCCGTATTGCTCATTTATTTGTACACGGGCAGTTTTATTTACAAAAGGTTCAACCCAATCATACCAAAGAGGAAACCTTAAAACGCCTTTTTCATTAATGTAACTTTGTTTTTCTTTATTTTCAACTATAGCCAAGCCTCTAACAAAATCAAAAGCATTGTCCCAGCTAAAATCAATAACAACCTCGTTTTTTTGGTTAATATAGCCATACTTATTGTCTTTTTGAGCCAATAATAAGTCTGAATTACTATCACCTAATTCGTTATATATAAATGGAATTACAACTTCTCCTTGTTTATTAATGGCTCCATATTTCTCTTTCTTTTTTACAATGGCTATCCCTTCCGAAAATGATTCAGCCTCATCATATTCAAATGGAATAACAACCTTTCCTTCCTTATTGATATATCCGAAACGACCTGCTTGTGAAGCTACGGCATATCCTTCCGAAAAATCATAAATACTCTCAAAATTAAATGGCACCATAACACTTCCAACCATATTAATAGCGCCAACTTTACCTTTGTCCTTTACAATAATTAATTCAGTTTGTGCTATAGCAATTTCGCGTTTTAGTGCTTCTTTAAATGGGTATTCAGGATATTTCTTAATAAACTTTGTAAAGAAATTTGAACTGAGGTCATTATTGCTATTATAGTAGATGTATTGCCAAGCATCATTAACATGGCGGTTTTGGGGATATTTTTTTATAAAATGATAATATGAGTCAATATGGCCATTTTGGGTACTTAAAGCATAAATAGAATCTTCGCATATTACCATATATTGGCTATTGGGATGTTCATTCATATAACTCTGATAGGCTTCAATGGTATTTTCGGCAGTTGATTCTTTAAAATAGTAATAATTGAAATTACTCTTAGCCATTTCTGTTTCTTCAGCATCAGGGTATTTGTCTAAAAAATGTTTATAAGCTTCTGAGGTATTAATATGGGCAGCTTCATAATAAGCTAATTTGTTTCTGTTTTGAATGGCCTTATTAATAAATTCTGAATTTGCATACTTAGCAATAAAAGTATTCCACGCTTGAATGGTGTTTATATTGAGTACTTTGTTATATGCCTGATTTTCTATCAATATTTTTAGTTTAATAATGGAATCGTGTGTAATAAGCCACTTTTGCATTTTATTTTCTAACTTGCTGTTTGGAAAAACAGCCATTGTTTCGCTTTTCTTTATATATAAATATGCTGAGTCTGTTTGATGAAAAGGATTATCCTGACGGTAATAAATGGTGGCTAATCCGAAATCTGATAATTTACTAAACTTTTGGGGTGAGTTATAAAAAATCTTCTTGGCTTTAAAATAGTTATATTCTTTCAAAGCTACAAAACCCTTGTCAACATTGCTTCTAAACAATGGTTGACGTATTAGCTGCCCATATACAGAACCTGATAATAAAAAAACTATAAAGACAGCAATTATATTTCTCATAGAGCACAAATTTAATGCTTGCCTTTATATTTCAGAAATATTTTATTTAGGTTGCTTTGTTATTTATTGGGTTTCTTTAAAACATCCCCAACTTTTTTATCGGATATATTATTAAAGAACTGTATTATGAAGGTGGATAAGAATTTTATAGTTTATTTATGTAAAGCAAAATTTAAGTTTAGTATAAGCAAAAGCAAACTATATGCGTGGGTTTTTAGTATGGTTGAATATCTATATTTGAAACAATGATTGATTGAAAACTATTTGAAAGGTGAAAATAAAAAAGCGCTTCTCATATCGAGAAGCGCTTTTTTACTACTAAGAATAAAAATATTTATTTATCAGAAACGGTAGTAACAGAATCAGTTTTGGCACTATTTGCTTTGGCAATTGAATCTTTAATTGCTTCAGCTTTCTGAACTTCTAATTCCATGATAGCTGCTTCTTCAGTAGCAATAGAATCAGCTATTTCCTTATCTCTCTTTGCTTTTTCCTCAGAACTAGGACCGCATGAAGATATGAAAAAACTAGAAATAATACCGATAAATAGAAATATCTTTTTCATAGGAAAAATTATTTTCTTCCGGCTGCCCCGGTTTTATTTTGTTGTTCAGCACCTCCTGCTCTTCCTCCGACACCTGTTTGATTTACTCCTGGAGTTTTCTTAGGTTCTTCTTTTTTAGGCTTAGCCTTTGAACCGCCCTTCTTGGCCGCTTCTTCAGCAGCAGCAATAGAATCAAGTCTAGCTTTTTCATTAGCTGCATTAATTGAATCCTGAATAGCTTGTTGTTTTTGCGCTTCAATAACCTCTAACGAATCTTGAGTTACTTTAGCAATAGAGTCTCTACGAGCTGCTTCTTTTTTTGCAATCTCTTCGGCACTTGGTCCACAAGCTACAACTAATAATGTTGCAGCAATTGTAGCGGAATACATTAATTTTTTCATTTTGTTTGTTTTGAGTTTAGTTAGATGGCGCAAAAGTAAACAATTATTTACTTAGTAAAATAGTTTTAGTTTTTTTTTTGATGGAAATATATAAAATTACTCCAATAAATTTAATCTGTTGAAAATTAGTATTATAGCAAATATGATTATACCTTGCTAATTAAATATGAAGCTTAAAATTAGGGGAAATTCTATGATACAGTTTTTGATTGGCAAACAAAATCACTAACCGGAATATTTGTCTTTGATATTTCGGCAAATCCCCCTGATACTTCAGAAAAATTACGATACCCTCTTGATTGAAGAATACTGGCTGCAATCATACTTCGGTAGCCACCCTGACAATGAATATAGAAATGTTCCTTTGGGTTAATATTTTTTATCCAGTCATTAATATAGGCTAAGGGTTGATTAATTGCTTCTTTTACATGCGATGCATTGTATTCTGTTTCTTTACGTATATCTAATATCTTATCTTTTCCTAATTCTACCGTTTGTGCAAATTGTTCAGGACTTATTCTGTTTACCTTATCTACTTCTTTCCCTTCATCTATCCATTTTTTTATACCTCCTTTTAAGTGCCCGAGTTGATGGTCAAATCCTACACGAGCTAATCGGGTAACAGTTTCCTGCTCTTTGCCTTCTTCGGTAATCAGTAAAATAGCTGTATTAACATCCACTATTAAAGTGCCAACCCAAGGTGCAAAATCACCGTTAATACCTATGTTTACAGATTGTGGAATATAAGCTTGTGCAAAATCTGATGCATTACGAGTGTCTAATATTAAAGCATGGTTTTGTTCGGCCAGCAATTCAAATTCATTTGCCTCAAGCGAGCGCATTCCATTATTTAAAATCTCATCAAAACTTTTATAACCACTTTTATTCATAGCCACATTCATTCCAAAGTAGCCCGGAGGAGGTAATAAATCTTTAGTAACTTCTTTTATAAAACTTTCTTTATTGGGTTGGTTTAGGGCGTAATTAATTTTTTTCTGATTGCCTAATGTATCAACGGTTTCTTTCATCATGTTTTTTCCGCACGCACTTCCTGCACCATGTGCCGGATAAACAATAACATCATCTGCCAAGGGCATAATTTTGTTCATCAAGCTCTCGTAAAGCATTCCGGCCAAGTCCTCTTTGGTTATGCCGGCTGATTTTTGAGCCAAATCAGGTCGCCCTACATCGCCTAAAAACAATGTGTCGCCACTAAATATACAATGGTCTTTACCATTCTCATCTATTAATAAGTATGTTGAACTTTCTAGTGTATGTCCGGGGGTGTGTAGTACTTTAATGGTAATATTTCCAATTTTAAACTCCTGTCCATCATTTGCAGTAATACTTTCAAAATCGCAAACTGCGTTGGGGCCATACACAATGGCAGCACCTGTTTTCTTACTCAAATCAATATGACCGCTAACAAAATCGGCATGAAAGTGTGTTTCAAAAATATATTTCAGTTTTACATTATCGGCTTTTAAACGATCAAGATAGGGTTGTGTTTCGCGTAAAGGGTCAATAATAGCTGCTTCGCCATTAGAGCATATATAATAAGCACCTTGTGCAAGACATCCAGTATAAATTTGTTCTATTTTCATACTTTTATATTGTTATTGTTTTTTTATCAATGTTTTAACTACAAAGGTACATTACTTTCTTTAAATATACAGATACTTTGGTTACATAAAGTTAATATTGATGAATTAATAAAGCCTTTTGTAAAATTCTTGAAACAATATTTCAAAATGGTAAAATGTTATGAAGTCATTAGGCTTATCGTTAATTATAGAAAAGATATTATGAACACTTGAATTGAAGAATTTATTTACAAGTTGGTTTGTTACCTGGTTCACTCTAATGCCCTAACAGTTACTTTTAAAATTTGAATTACTATGCATATTTCTTACATATTCTATTTTCTAAACCATTAAATAATAATAGTCATAATAAATTATTCTGAAATATACAGTGTATGACCTTTTCGCGTATAGTTAAATATATGAAGTAGCCATTGCCGAAAACAACAATACTAGGAGAATTATTTAAAATGAATTATTAGGATTTCATAAATTGCTCTGAAGAATAATGTTTACGGCTCTAATGATATTGAAATACCTGTTGATTTATGTTATTAATGGGCAGTCCTTATTCATAAAAGCGTCAATGATTACACACTGCTATAGTGTGTAATTTTAAATGTTTTTAAATGAACAGGAACATGATTTGGATTAATTAATTTTATAAATATTTTTTTTGCCGAAATAGGCTTAAAAACAGGACTTAAAGTATGAACCTCTATATTCGGAGAAGGATAAAATATATTTTGTAAATTAATATGTTGTAAAACCTGATAATTGCCATCGGCATCTATGAAAGCTAAATGAAATTCTAATGTTTTGGAAGTATTTTGCAACTCCATATTCAAATCAATTGAAAAGCAGAAAGGTGTTGGGGAAGGGCTTATCAATGAATCTCTCTCAAACAATAAACTTTCGGGAGTACTAAAATTAATATGTTTTCCTGAAGCAGAATCAATTGGTATAAGTTTTCTTTTATCATCAAACTGATAAAGCTTCATTTGCGTAACCGAGTCTTGCAAAATTAATTGATAGTGCTTATCGGGTTCAAACCCTTTATAACCGGTTGTGAGGTAATAATCTGAATTGAGTTGAAAATCATTTTTGTAAAAAATTAATGATGGGGTTTTGAATTTTACGCACTCGTAGTTATACAGGGTAAAGGCCATCCACTCGGCCGAAACGGATTTTTGCGAAGGAACTTTTTGCATCATCTGATTGAAAAAATGATCAGTCATTCTGTCGAAGGGAGAAAATATGGTTGTATTAAAATTAACATGAGCGATTAAGCTTAATGGAAAAAAAAGTAATATGGCTACAAAAAATCTGTGATGATTAAGTGAAGAATAAATATATAATAGCAGAAAAATAAATAAAGGAACCAAAAACATACCAACTCTATCCTCAGGGTAATTAATATTGAAAAACCGAGCAGTTATTATTATGCTTAACAATAAAATAAAAGTATAAATAGTTATTAATGATAAGAAAGAGCCGAAAATGATTTGCTTTAAGCTTTTTTGATATGATTGGTAAAGGAATAGTATTAAAGCCAACAGAAACAACAAATTGATAAAAATTCTTGCAATAAGACCATCATAAAACAAAACTAGTTGGGTAATTGAAGCGCCTGTAACCTGCCACAGTCCCTCGGTTGAGCCCCACCATAAATGACCGCCCTGCTTTAACTGAAAACTTAAATTAAATAGTGGCCAATATGCAATTAAAAATAATGCTGAAAGTACAAAGTAAAACAAAATTAAAGCTTTGCCGAGGTGTTTGCAATTACTTGTAAAATATATAAACCAGAAACCTAAAAGCAGAAACACGGGAACGGTAAAAGTAAACGAAGAAAAAATACACCACCAAGCCAACACATAAAATGCAATTAATTTAATCACAACAGTTTTCTTCATCATTTCAATAAATAGAACGATTAACCACATAAAAGCAGCCATTGAAAAGGCATAGCCACGTGCCAAAGCTCCGTATTCAATAAGCCAGGGTATTGACACAACACAAACTACAATAAATTTGGCTAGAGGTAACTTTAATTGTTTTACCACTATAATATGCCAGGCAGCAATGTATAGGATATATCCCAAAACCGATATTAACCTAAAATAAAAAAAATGATTGAGTCCATGATTCACCCAGAATTTGCCTAAATAGGAAATGAGCAAATGATTATTAGCATCAACCCAAGTTTGATTATCCCATACATGTCCGCTAAAAAAGTAAGTAAAATAACTTGCAGTTTCATCAAATATAGGATTTACGTAATAAGCCCGGAGTATGGTATATAATCCTATTAAAGCTAATGAAAACAGATAAAACATATTTTGAACCCATCTGTTTTTCATAAATTATATAAAAGTATTAAAGAATAAAAAATTTACTTACTCTAAAGTTCTTTTGTTAAACATTATATACCCAAAAGAAAAAAGTAAACTTACCGGCTTTTCTGAAGCACTGTAATAATTGAGGTTTAAACTTAATGGCCCTATAGGTGTATGATATACCAAGCCGCTGTTAGCTATATAATTTCTATAACTTAGGGGTTTGCCATAATAAGCCTCGGCATATTGATTGCTGTGTATTGCATTATAAGGCTGAAAAATATAAGCTTCTAATCTTAAATCAAGACTCCCTATAATATTAATAACATTCTTCAGCCCAAAAGTTGAATAACTGTAGGCACGGTACTTATCAAGAAAAAAGGTGGCCGCCTCAGGGATTGGATTAAACTGTGGTGCAGCTAAAATACTGGCTGTATAATTAGAAAAGAAATCTTGGGTAGAAACTACAGTTTCTGTAGCAAATCCTAAACGTAAACGACCCTTGCGCTTGTAATAGCTTTCGTAATTAAAACGTAACTGAAACCATTGATGGTAGGCCGTTCTAAAAATTTGTTGATGTGCAGTACTACCCGGATCGGTTATTTCATTACCGTAAACCATTCGTAATTTAAGCACAAGCAAGGTACCGGCACTTGCAAACTGTTTACGATTTAAAGTGTTTTTTTCATAATAAATATAGGGTGTAACCAAATAAAAATCGGTTCGGTCTGTAGTATCATTTTGCGAAAACACTTTGGTTTGATAGTATTTGTCATACAAGTTAGCCAGATTGCCACCTACTACTAATTTTGCTTTGTTAGTTACCGGCATAGCTGCATTAACGTCAAAATAGTTTTCGTTTTGTACCAGATATGATGGCTTTGATTCTTCAAAAAATGCGGTGCTACTTTTAAAATAATCCCATCGGTTTCGTGTAAACGAGGCGTCAATATAAAATGGGAGTTTAGAAGGAAAATCAAATTTTGTTTTTAACATGTATGAACCGTAAAATCTACCGAAATAGGTATTGCCTAAAATACTTATCCCAATATTGTTTAAATAGTTGTATTGTGCACCAATATAAGCAGCATTGATTGGCCTTGACGAGAAGTTACCTCCGAATGAAAGAAATATGTCTTTTTCTTTTTTGATTTTTAAATCAAGCTTATAGTAGCTAGTTTTATTATCCAACAGTGCCACGGGAAAAATTTGTTTAATTTTTTGATCGGCTGCCAACCTAAAATACTGTGGCTTTATTTCATCTATAGTAATTATTTTGTTTTTCTTTAAGCCTAATAATTTTCTTACATAATTTACTTGGTTTCTTGTTAACCCATTTACTTCAACCTTATTAAAAACCAAAATAGGGGCTTCACTCCTGAAAATTATTCTCCGTTGTTTAAGTTCATTATTGTTGGTTCTACGTTTTATCGAAGCTGAAATACTTGGCATAACTTTCATAGTTTCCTCATAACCCGATTGAATAAGTTGCTTGGAGTAATTAAAATTAAAAAGGCCTCCAAATCCTACTTTAGGCTCTATTATTATTACAGGAACAGGGAACTCCGGCTTGTCATTTTTATTGATAAAGATACTTTTTATTTGCGATATTAAATCATCCTCGCTAGGTGCTCTTAATGAATCTGACACATTACTTCCAATAATAATATCGGGCTTAAAAGTATTATACAAAATATCGGTGGGGAAATTGTTGTACAAACCACCATCAAAGTACAACTTATTATCAATATTTACCGCCTTTATATAAAAAGGATATGACATAGAAGCTCTTACACTTAGCCCTAAATCACCTCCGGAAAAAACGGTTTGTTTCTTATCTGTAATATTGGCAGATACACATCTGAAAGGTACAAACAAACTATCAAAATTACCATGACATGCAGAGGTTGGGCGTGCAAATATTTCCATCAATCCAAAATCAAGCGGCACAGGCGATATTAAATTGGTTGGTAAGGATGTTTGTAAAAGCGTATCTAACGAAAACTTGAAATTTACCCATGAAGCATCAGTTTCCTTCTTTTTGAAATAATAAACATATTGCTCATCTATCTCACCTAATGCCCATTTTTTGAAATTTTCCATACTCACTAAGCTATCTATTTCTTGGGGCGAATAACCTGATGCGTATAATGCTCCCACTAAAGCACCCATAGAAGTTCCGGTAATATAATCAATAGGGATATGGTTTTCTTCAAGCGCCTTCAAAACTCCTATATGAGCCATTCCATCGGCCCCGCCACCACTCAAAGCAAGGCCAACTTTTTGTCCATAAGTAGGCAATGGTTTACTTAAAATGAGCAAACCGATAACAAAAAAGAAAATGGACTTTAAAGGCATTTTTTTCATTATGCAAATCTAAAATAAATAAAATGGGATATACAATTGCTTTGTTTCTAATTTATTCATTAAAAACAAACAAGCTGTGATGAAGTGTATTTTTCAAGCAGAAAATTTAATACATATCGCTGAGATATGGTAACTTTAATTCAACAACATTTTTATGTTCTATTGGATGTATTTATATTATCCTAAAAAAAATGAGAGCAATGGTTGAATTATTTTTTATTACTTTGTTGAAAATATATGATAAAAATCAAAGGTTTAAATGGGTGAGTGTTTGTTGAGTATTTGAATTATGGTATGAACTTTGATAAATTATTTGTCATTAATAAATAACAGTGGACAGATTAATTAGACAACAAGAGCAAAGTTTTCACACTCAAAATGGTCGTTTTTTACCTTTAATGGAAGAGTTTTATACTATTCAGGGCGAGGGTTATAATACAGGCAAAGCAGCATATTTTATTCGCGTAGGCGGATGTGATGTTGGCTGCCATTGGTGTGATGTAAAAGAAAGTTGGGATGCATCGATTCATCCTCTCACTGCCACTGATGATATTGTGCAGAGAGCCACCTCGTATCCTGCCAAGGCCGTAGTGGTTACCGGAGGAGAGCCAAGTATGTATCCAATGGATTATCTAACCGGCAATTTGAAAAATTATGGAATAAAAACTTTTGTTGAAACTTCGGCAGCTTATCCTTTAAGCGGAATATGGGATTGGGTTTGCTTATCGCCCAAAAAAACAAAAGATCCATTGCCTGAAAATTATAAGTTAGCCAATGAGTTGAAAGTTATTGTTTATAATAAACACGATTTTATTTGGGCAGAAGAAAATGCCAAGCATGTAAATCACAATTGTTTGTTGTATTTACAACCTGAATGGAGCAAAGCTAAAGAAATAACTCCTTTGATTGTTGATTATGTAAAAAATAACCCCCAATGGAATATTTCGTTACAAACCCATAAGTTTATGCACATTCCTTAAGTTATTAATTTTTTTGCTTATGAAAAATTATTTTATCACATTGATTTTTGTTGCAGTTAGTTTATTATTGGCTGCAAATGGGGCTTTTGCGCAAAAAATATATAGTACCAATTCAAGCAAGGCCATAAAATATTTTGAGAAAGCCCAGTTAAGTTTTGATGCCAGAAAAGACGATGAGGCTATTGACTTGTTACAAAAAGCCATAAAAGCCGATGATAAATTTGTTGAGGCGCACATGTTTTTAGCAGAGGTTTTTGCTGAACACAAAAAATATAATGAGGCTATTGAGGAAGGAAAAAAAGCAATAAGTATTAATCCTGACTTTTTTAAGAGTGCCTATTACAGTTTGGGGTTTTGGTGTTTGAAAACACAAATGTATGACGAGGCCGAGAAATACTTCAAACACTTTTTACATTATAAAGGAATTAAAGATGAGTCTAAAAGTAATGCCACATTAGGTTTGCGTTCAGCTCAATTTGCGCGTAATGCTATTGCCCAACCTGTACCGTTTAACCCTGTAAATTTGGGCGAAATGGTAAACTCTCCCGATCCGGACTATTTACCTGCTTTAACTGCCGATGAGCAAACTTTAATATTTACGAGATTAATTATGCGTAACCCTAAGGACGACCCAAAGAATATGCGCAACCGAAGTGAAGATTTTTATCACTCAACCAAGTTAAACGGAAAATGGACAAAAGCTGTAAATATAGGGCCTCCGGTTAACACTCCGGGAAATGAAGGTGCTCAATGTATTTCTTCTGATGGACAAACATTTATTTTTACGGCTTGTTCAGAGTATAATGAATATCCTGGAGGTCGCAAGGGGTTTGGAAGCTGTGATTTATTTATTGCTAAAAAGCAAGCCAATGGTCAATGGGGTGTTCCTGAAAACATGGGAAAACCTATTAATACGCAGTATTGGGAGTCGCAACCATCACTTTCGAGCGATGGCCAAACATTATATTTTGCCAGTAATCGTCCGGGAGGTAAGGGGAGTAGCGATATTTGGAAGTGTACAAAGAATGCTCAAGGGAAATGGGATAACCTTGAAAATTTAGGCGATAGTATCAATACCATAGCCTTTGAAGAATCACCCTTTATTCACCCCGATAATAAAACTTTGTATTTTGCCTCGGAGGGTTGGCCGGGAATGGGCGGTAAAGACCTTTACTTGGCACGAATGAAAAACAATGGAACTTTTGCCACCCCTGTTAATCTGGGCTATCCCATAAATACGCCTGAAAATGAACGCGACTTGGTGGTTACTGCCAGTGGAAAAACAGCTTATTTTTCGTCAGAAAGAGATGGAGGATACGGAGATTTAGATTTATACTCTTTTGATTTGTATGAGGCTGCACAACCACAAGCTGTTACATACGTTAAGGGTATGGTCTTTAATAAAGAGAACAATAAAGGTTTAGAAGCTGACTTTGAATTAATTGACTTGGAAAGCGGTAAAACTATTATGAAAGCCAATAGTATGTCGGGTACTGGCGAGTATCTTGTATGTATTCCTACCGATAGAAACTATTTAATGAATGTAAGCCGAAATGGCTTTTTATTTGCTTCTGAAAACTTTAGTCTTAAAGGATTATCAGATAATTTAAACGCTTTTGAACTAAATGTTGCCCTAACACCTATTAAAGCGGGCGAAAAAGTAGTTTTGAAAAACATATTCTTTGAAACAGCCTCGTACCAACTTAAAGATGAATCGAAAATTGAATTGCAAAAACTAATTAATTTCCTCAATTTAAATAAAGGTGTTTCCGTTGAAATATCAGGGCATACTGATAATGTGGGTGATAACAAGCAAAATCAAATATTGTCAGAAAACCGTGCCAAGGCTGTTTATGATTATTTGATTAATAACAAAATTACTCAACAACGTCTTTCCTACAAAGGGTACGGCAATACCATGCCCATTGATGATAATAATACAGAAAGCGGCCGGGCAAACAATCGCAGAACTGAGTTTATGATTGTAAAATAAGAGTTATAACGGGGTAAGTAATTAAGCGCTTGTCCTGCACATATTTTATGGGTTTATGAATAAAGGGATAATTTTAGTTTCTAAATTACAAGAATAAACCTTAATTTTGCAAACCTAAATTTTAAAATCATGTTTGAAAATTTAAGCGAAAAGTTTGACAGGGCGTTTAAGATACTGAAAGGACACGGGCAAATTACGGAAATTAATGTTGCCGAAACCCTAAAAGAGGTTAGAAAAGCATTGTTAGATGCCGATGTTAACTTTAAAATAGCCAAACAATTTACCGAAACCGTTAAGGAAAAAGCCCTCGGACAAAATGTGCTTACCTCTGTTTCACCGGGCCAATTAATGATTAAGATTGTTCATGATGAGCTGGCTACTTTAATGGGAGGTAGCATGCAGGACTTGAATCTGAAAAACAATCCTTCGGTTATTTTGATGAGTGGCCTACAAGGTTCCGGTAAGACCACTTTTTCCGGAAAGTTGGCCAATTACTTGAAAAATAAAAAATCAAAGAAACCATTATTGGTTGCTTGTGATGTGTATCGTCCTGCGGCTATTAATCAAATAAAAGTGCTGGGTGAGCAATTAGGTATTGCGGTGTTCTCTGACGAAGAAAATAAGAACCCGGTAGACATTGCTCAAAAGGCTATTCAACATGCCAAACAAAATGGAAATAATGTTGTAATTATTGATACTGCCGGCCGTTTGGCGGTAGATGAAATGATGATGAATGAGATTGAAAATCTTAAGAACTCAATTCATCCCGATGAAATATTGTTTGTGGTTGATGCCATGACTGGACAAGACGCTGTAAATACAGCACAAACATTTAATGAGAGACTTGATTTTGATGGTGTAATTTTAACCAAATTAGATGGTGATACACGTGGAGGTGCCGCATTATCTATCAGATACACGGTAAATAAGCCAATTAAGTTTATAGGAACAGGAGAAAAGATGGAAGCACTTGATGTTTTCTATCCTGAACGTATGGCCGACCGTATATTGGGAATGGGTGATGTGGTAAGCTTGGTAGAAAGAGCCCAAGAACAATTTAATTTGGAAGAAGCTCGTAAGTTGCAAAAGAAAATTGCCAAGAATCAATTTAACTTTAATGACTTCCTTGGGCAGTTGCAGCAAATTAAGCGAATGGGTAACTTAAAAGATTTGGTTGGAATGATTCCGGGCGTTGGAAAGGCTTTGAAAGATGTTGACATTAACGATGATGCGTTTAAAGGAATAGAGGCTATTATTAACTCCATGACTCACCAAGAAAGAGAAAATCCTGAAATATTAAATGGTTCGCGTAGAATGCGTATAGCCAAAGGCAGCGGAACCAATATTCAGGAAGTAAATAAGTTAATTAAGCAATTTGAAGATACCCGCAAAATGATGAAGTTGATGGGGAACAAAGAACAGATGGCTAAACTTATGCGTAGCATGCCGCAAAGAAGGTAAAGCAGCAGATTCTTTATAAAAACGAATATATCGACCCCAAGTACTATTTATCAGTAATAAGTTTGGGGCTTTTTATTTGGTCTGAAACGATAAATGAACTCGGAAACTGAGGACTAATTTGCTTTAAATATTTTGTAGCCTCCAGTTTTGATCTATAATCGCCTACTCGTATTCTAAAGTTGGGCGATTGATAGCTTTCGTAAGCAGCAATATCAGGAAATGCTTGTAAAAACTTAGTTTTTATTTCGCGTGCTTTTTCACGTTCATTTCCAAAATGTATTTGTATTCTGTAGCCTGGAGAGCTTTGCTTTAATTTATTCAGCTCTACATACGTATTTTGAAGTTTGGTAATACGTCTGTCGGTGTTCATCACTAACGAGTCTTTTCCAATGGGCATTGTTTGTGCAT
This sequence comes from Bacteroidia bacterium, assembly GCA_020845635.1. Taxonomy (GTDB): domain Bacteria; phylum Bacteroidota; class Bacteroidia; order UBA4408; family UBA4408; genus CAIKXD01. Next base: position 28,496 of record JADLFI010000021.1, on the reverse strand, counting down.
TGGCAGCATTAGAAAATATAAATATCAAAAAAACAAATAATAAATTACGATGAGTTAAGTTCATTTTTTTTCTAATTCAACTTATAGTTTATTTAGCAATAATTGTTCCAAAAAATCAGGGAAAAAACGGTGTTCTAACTGATGAATCTTTTGAGCTAAAGAATCAGCATTGTCGCTTTCACTAACTTCACATTCTTTTTGAAAAAGAATTTTTCCTTTATCATACTCCTCATTTACATAATGTATGCTGATGCCCGATTTTTTTTCATTGTTGGCAATAACAGCATCATGCACCTTATGCCCATACATTCCGAGGCCACCGTATTTTGGAAGCAAAGAAGGATGAATATTGATTATTTTTTGAGGAAATTCATGAATCAAAGAATCAGAAATTTTTCTAAGAAATCCTGCCAATATAATATAGTCAACTCTGTTTTCTTTTAAGAAATGAATAAGATAATTTTGCTCGAAATCTTTGTTCTTTAAAACAAAGACCGGAACAGATAAATTTTTGGCACGATTTATTACTCCGGCTTTTTCATTATTACTAATTACAAAAATAACATCAGCAATATGTTTTTTGTTCTTAAAATAATTAATAATGTTTTCGGCATTGCTGCCATTCCCTGAAGCAAATATGACTAACCTTTTCAAAATATATAAATTTCAGTAATCAAAAGTATTTAAATTTAACGGAATATTATATACATAAAGCTAATTGATATCTTATATTTATTATTCTATCAAATAATTTTGTGCCGCTAAGTTAACTATTCCGGGTAATTTAGCCCTTATTTATTTATGAGGTCATCAATTGGTAAAAAATATATTTTTTAATTTGTTTAGCTTTATTGTTTGTTACATTGATATCTGATGTGAAGATATAGTTATTCATTTGAAGCATTGAATGTATAGTTTAATGACACTTTAAAAACATTGCTTTTAGCTTAGTTATAATGAAAGTATGCGATAATAAATTCAAGATATTGAAAGCAAGCATACTTAACGAGAAAGGGTAGGACAGCCTTATTACGCTTTCCTACCTTAGCTTTATAGTAATCAAAAATGAGTATATTTTTCAGGCTTAATGAATACTCTTTAAACTATATTTTTGTATTAACAAGGTAATCCAAGTGCCTGCTACAAACGGGAAAGTAAAAACTCCTCCAAACTTATTAAAAACTGACAGGTTGAAAAGGATATTGTTCAGCAGAATAGTAATAACTACTCCAAGGAATACCCAAAAAATATCAGTTTTTTTATTGCCTGAAAAAACGATGGCCGTGAGTAGTGCATTAAACCCGAATAATCCTATTTGAATTTGCTCATGATTTTGACCATAAAACCATGCAAAAACTGCTCCAACAAAAGAAGCGATTAAACCATACAGTGCTGCTGCTCTATTGTTAATTAGAACCCCAATAAAGAATATAATTCCAATAATATAATTGCTTTGAAAAATCACCTCACCAAAACCATTTGTAGGAGCAAGCATTAATTTGTTAAACCAAAAAAATAAATCTTTTTGTGTAATGGAAGATGGAGAAATGTTTAAATACTGATTTACAATAAAAACTATAATCCAAACTACCAGTATAAATGGGAAAGTAAATGCAGGTATTTTTTTGATGTAAAATATATGTTGAACAATAGAAGCAACAATGCTTCCCAGAATAATAAGAAGCCAAACGGCAATACTCGAAGAGTATAAGAATATCAAGGCAACTGCTACTAATGCGGGACTAAATCCATATATGCCGCGGTTAATATTATCTTTATCGAAATTAAGTAAATGAGCAGTAATAGTTCCCGTAAGAGAGCCTACTATAGCAGCTAATGGATATAGTATATGACCTAAAAGTAACCCCAAAATAAAGAACATTCCGGTCAAAATATTTTCCTGCAACATAATCTGACTTATTCCTTTTAGACTTTGTTGAAAGATGTTGTTCAGATTTATAGAATTATTCATATTAATAAAGGTAATCTACTAAAAAATCCAATATACAGACATGTCTGTATATTGGATTTTAAAATATAAAGATAAAGTCAATTAGTTTTTCTTCAAATAATCTCTCAATACATATTGAAGAATTCCGTCATTTTTGTAATACTCAATTTCAATGGCCGAGTCTAAACGTGCTTCAACCTTAAAATTAGTTTCTTTACCTGAAGAATGAACGGCTTTAACATCTAATAATTTATGAGGCGTTAAATTATCGGCTAATCCAATAATATCAAAAGTTTCAGTACCATCTAAACCAAGAGAATCAGCATTTTGTCCATTAGTGAAAATTAATGGAGCAATACCCATACCTACTAAATTACTTCGGTGAATACGTTCGTAGCTTTCGGCAATAACTGCTTTTACCCCAAGTAAGAATGTACCTTTTGCAGCCCAGTCGCGCGATGAACCTGAGCCATACTCTTTACCGGCCAAGATAATTAAAGGGGTGCTATCTTTTTGATACTGCATAGCTACATCATACACCGATTTTACTTCACCGGTAGGCAGGTATCGGCTAAAGCCACCTTCTTTATCAGCTATTTTGTTCTTTATACGTACATTGGCAAAAGTTCCACGCATCATTACTTCATGATTACCTCTACGTGACCCGTACGAGTTAAAATCTTCCTTTTTAATATTTTTACTGATAAGATAGGCTCCGGCAGCAGAGGATTCTTTAAATGAACCGGCAGGAGAGATGTGATCGGTAGTTACAGAGTCGCCCAAGGATAACAACACTTTGGCGTTTTTAATATCTGAAAGAGGGTTTGGCGTAGCTTTTAAATTTTCAAAGAAAGGAGCCTCACGAATATAGGTAGAATCTTGATTCCATTCAAAGTTTTGGTCAAGGTTAACTTCTAAAGTTTGCCAGTCAGTTGAACCATCAAAAATAACATCATAAACCTCTTCAAAATCACCTTGTTTTAAGCAATCGTTAATAGTATTCTGAATCTCTTCACGGCTAGGCCAAATATCTTTTAGATACACGGGATTACCGTTAGGATCAAAGTCAATAGGGTCGTTCAATAAATTAATATCAACTCTTCCTGCAAGGGCATAAGCCACTACCAACATTGGTGACATCAAAAAATTCATTTTTACCTGAGGATGTACGCGAGCCTCAAAGTTTCGGTTACCACTTAGCACTGAGGCTACTATCAACTCTCCTTTATCAACCGCGGTAGCAATGGCAGGAGGCAATGGGCCTGAGTTTCCAATGCATGAAGTACATCCATAACCAACGTTATGGAAACGTAAAGCATCTAAATCAACATTTAAGCCTGAACGTTCTAAATATTTAGTAACTACTTTGGAACCCGGGGCTAATGAGGTTTTTACCCATGATTTACTCCTTAATCCTTTTTCTACAGCTTTGCGAGCTAATAAACCGGCTCCAACCATAACCGCAGGGTTTGAAGTGTTTGTACAGCTTGTAATAGCAGCTATAACAATGCTTCCATCACTTAATACAAATTCTTTATTGGCTTGTTTTATTCTTACTGAACGATGTTGATTGTCAGGAATAACTTCCTGACGAACTTCTCCGTTAATTGGAGTAGCGCCAAACACAAATTCGGTGCCAGAACCTCCTTCTTTTAACCAAGCTGATTCTGAACGTTGGTCTATATTGCAATAACTACGTTTAAATTCGTCTTTTAAAATTTCTTTAAATTTAGTATCTAAATTCTTTACCAGAATTTTATCTTGTGGGCGCTTAGGTCCTGAAATGGTTGGTTCAAGGGTATTTAAATCAAACTCAACTACGGTTGAATATTTAATTTTCTCATTCCCGGTACGCCACAACAAGTTTTCTTTACAATAGGTTTCAACAATTTTTATTTGCTCTTCTGAACGATTAGTAGAGCGCATGTATTCTAAAGTGCGATCGTCAACAGGGAAATAGGTTATGGTACAACCAAACTCAGGCGACATATTTCCAATAGTAGCACGGTCGGTAACGCTTAGGTTATTTAATCCATCGCCAAACACTTCAACAAACTTACCTACTACCTTTGTGTCGCGCAATAAACGAGTAATGGATAATACCAAATCGGTAGCTGTACACTGTTCAGGGATTTTGCCGGTAAGCTTTAAACCAACTACCTCCGGGCAAGTAAAGAATATTGGCTGACCAAGCATAGCAGCCTCGGCCTCAATTCCTCCAACACCCCATGCCACAACCCCAATTCCGTTTACCATTGGAGTATGCGAGTCGGTTCCTACCAAAGTATCAGGAAACAACCAGCCATCGCGCGGAATAACACCTTTTGACAAATACTCAAGATTTACCTGATGACAAATTCCCATTCCGGGAGGAACTACGGTAAAGTTTTTAAGCCCTTTTTGAGCCCATTTCAATAATTCGTAGCGTTCTTTGTTTCTTTCAAACTCAAGTTCTACATTTTTATCATACGAGTAATCGGTACCGAAATAATCAACCTGTACTGAGTGGTCAATAACCAAATCAACCGGAATGGCAGGGTTTATTTTTTGTCCATCTTTTCCATGGCGTACAAATTCTGCACGTAACGAAGCCATATCTACAACAGCAGGAACTCCGGTAAAATCTTGCATTAATATACGGCCGGGCATAAATGGTATTTCTTTATCAATAGGTTCGGGTGTCCATTCCAGTAAAGTATTTACATGCTCTTCAGTAATACTGAATCCATCATAGTTTCTAAGAACATTTTCAAGTAATATTCTAATACTGAAAGGTAAATGTTCAATATTGTTTTTTAGATCTTTTAATGAACTGTATTTATAAGTTTTGCCATTAACAGATATTTCTTTAACAGATTTTGCTTTTGAATAACTCATCATATTGATTAATAAATAGAATTAAAATTTTGACTGTAAAGGTATAAAGTTTATCTTGAATATGTGGAATATTCTAAAAGTTTTTATTTCATTTTTATAAACCTAGCTTTTAAACTTAAAGTCTATATTTTTTTAGATGCAATGAATATTACGGAAAAGCTTGATAACAGGAAATCATAATAATATAAAAAGAGTAAAGCTATGCTTTACTCTTTTTATGAGGCACTAAACTTATTAGGCCTAGTTTATAATGTGCAGTGATATATTACTCTTTAATCAGTTTTATCACTGTTATGTTATTAATTCGTGCAAAATATATTCCTGAAGGATAAGCGCTCAAATTAATTTGTTTTTGATTAGCTTGAGATATTATTTGTTCGCCTAGTACATTAAATACTTCTACATTTTTTACATTTTTTGTATCTACAAAATTGTAAATACCCTTGCTCGGATTAGGGAAGAGTATAAAGTCGGTAGGTAGTAAGGTAGCGTTAACCCCGGTAATAAAGTTAAAGTTGTTTTGTGTGGTATTGGTAACAATTGGGCTGTTGTAATCAAAGTAAATATAGGCGGTATTGCTTATTTGCGACCCGGCAGGTAAATTACTTAAAGGTTTAATTCGGTATTGGAAATAGCCCATACTTCCGGTTAAATCGCTTGTGCTGTCGGGGAGCATAATATTATTAAACCTAACAGTTAAAACATTTCCGTTTAAGCTTACTGTTGCCGGATGCGAAAAATCACGAACCTCAAAAGTGCTAATGTCCAATAATGCATCGAGAGTGTCTTTTAGTAAAATATTAAAGGCAGGAGCAGAACCGGTATTCTGAAAATGAATAGTATATGTAAACCAATCGTTATATCCCGGGTTTACATGAATAGGATATACTTCTTTCATGTTAGGGTCAAAAGAGGCTAAAACTTGATAACAGAAATCAGAAACATTATTAATGGTATCTTGATCAGCAGGGATTGAGGTAAATGAAACATGCACGCAAATGCTGTCACCGCTTTGAGCTGTAGTATCGGTAAGCAGGTTTAAACCAAACGAGAGGGGTGTTAAATTGTTAAAATCATTAATGGAATAGGTAAAAGTATTTCCGTTAACCTGTGGTGTTAAAGCATACGCAGCAGGCGATACATAAGTAACCGGACCGTTAATTTGAATATTAACCTGACCGCTATATAATGAACTACCACAATTAGAGCTAAACCATGCCTGGCTATTGTTAACATTGGTTTGTAAAGTATGTATTTGTCCGGGACTTACCCAACCATGTGCGTTTACAGATTGTACATAAATATCATAAGTAGAATCGCAAACTAAAGCAAAGTTAATATTCACAATGGTTTGATAAACTGAGTCTAACACAACATTTTGTTGGTTACTTTGCCCGCAACTCAAACTAAAAGGCAGTGCATTATCATCAATAAACACAATAAAACTATCGGGTTGTAAAGAACCAAAACTATACATACCATTAATGGTATAACTAATAGCCACCTGATTATTTTGGCTATCCAATAATCTTACCGGAATATTATCTAAATTTAAATCGTTGGGGTCGTAATTACAATCGGCATTAAGGTCGGTATATACATATCCAACTATATTGGCTACGCTTTGGCAGTTATTGGGATTATTTACAGAATCGTTTTCCATACATAAGGGTAAACCTAAACTATAATCAGTTTGGTTTGGAACACAAGTAAGCGGATTCCCCATAATGTCGCCTGAGGAAGTATTAACAACTTGTGGTAAGTTGTGTAAACAGCTTACATTATTATATTGAATATGAAATGCTGCCATTACATTAGGAACTTCCGGAACATAAGTGAGTTGGTTACTATTACAGTATAAAGTAGCCAAGTTAGCAGGAATATTAGGCAAAACACTAATTTGATTAGCACTGCAAGCTAAGTATTCTAATGATGCCGGTAAGGTGGGTAAGGAAGTGAGCAGATTTTGTCCGCAAGCTAAGGTGGTTAATGAGTTAGGTAAAGTAGGTAATACACTCAATTGATTCAGGGCACATGACAATGTTGTTAAGGAATTAGGCAATATGGGTAAATTAGTTATACTATTTGAATTACAATTTATTATAACAATAGATGATGGTAAAGAAGTAAGGGAGCTTAGTTGATTATTTTGACAGTATAAGGTTAATAAATTTGCAGGCAAAGTAGGCAAAGTGGTAAGTTGGTTAAAGTTAACTTCTAAATTCTGTAAAGAGTTAGGCAATGTTGGTAATGAACTTAAACTGTTTTCAGAACAATACAGAGATTTTAAGTTATTGGGTAGGTTAGTAAGGTTTGTCAGTTGATTGTTGTTGCACGTTAAACTCTCTAAAGTAGAGGGTAAAACAGGGAGTGAGCTTAAGTAATTTTGCTCGCAATTTAATTCAATTAGTGTGATGGGTAAAGGCGGTAAGGAACTTAAGTTATTGTTTTTACAGTTTAGGGAGGTCAAATTGGCCGGCAAATTTTGTAAAACACTAATCTGGTTATTCATACAATTTAAACTTTTTAAAGAACCGGGCAATGTAGGCAATACTGTTATTTGATTATTACTACAAATAAATGTTTCCAGATTTGAAAAATATTCAATACCGGTAAAATCTGATATTCCCTGACCGGCCAAGCTTATGGTAGTGGCATTAATAATACCTGAGCAAGTTGTATCCATTTGATTCCCATTCATACATGAGGGAAAAAGTACATTGAGCTTTGCAGCGAAAGTTGAATCAGGTATAGTTACCCACTGGGCTTGTGCCTGATTTAGTTGAAAACTTAAAACAAATAATATTAAAAGGAACTTAAATTTTTTTAATCCTTTAAAAGCATTGGTAGTTTGTAAAATATTATTCATGGTGAGAATTTTAATTAAGTTATAAACAACTATCGTATTTAATATAAAATACGTGTAAAACATTATGAATGTGAGTAACTTGGAAAATATATTTTTCGTAAAGATACTAATCTCGAATAGAAAACAATATTTTATATTAAAGAAAAAATAGAATAATAAGTTATTAGTAGATTAAATACTCCGTAAACCTTCTCAATTCTACGGAAGTTACTGTATAATCATAGTGTATTTTATATATGGTTTATTATAAGATAGTAATTTTTGTCTATTTTATTAACCATAAAGTTAATTTTCTTAATAATTAAAATAGTACCGTTTTAATGGTTAAATTTGCCATTTTAATCAGCAAAAAATTATGAGAAAATTAACCGGTAAACTTTTATTAGTAGGAGTCATTGCCACGAGTTTTGGAGCTTGCACGCCTAAAATTGTTGGCAATTGGTCAGTTGTTAGATATGAAAGCTCTACACCAGGACAGCAAGGTGCCATATTAACCAATATTGGCACAATGACTTTTGAAAAGAAAGGTGTAGGAGAAAAAAGTATTCAATATTCTGCTTTAGGGGTTAATTATAGCGACCAAAACCCATTTAAGTGGGCACGCAAAGAATCAAAATATATGACTATTGAAGGGGAAGGTTCTGACTTTTCAAGAACGTGGATAATTATGAGTAACAAAAAGAATTATCAGAAATGGAAAGCCACTGATGGTGCAGAGAAAGTTCAGGTAATTGAAATGAAACGTTTAAAGCCTGAAACCGAAAAAAAATAATTTCAAGCAAAAAGGAATTATTCTTTAAGCAATTCCTATTATTAACCTTTACCAAATTTTAATTTGTCTTTTCTGGCTTAACCACAATAATTGCTTGGTTAATTCAGCGGTTGCTTGTGCATCGCCTTCGGCTCTGTGCCTTACAGCCTCATCAATATGAATTCCTAACGATTGACATAAATTTCCCAAGGAGTAGGAGGGTAGATGTGGTATAATTTTACGGCTAAGTTGTACGGTGCATAACTTTTTTCTGTCAAAGGATATGCCAAGCGTGGCAAACTCATGTTTTACAAAATTGTAATCGAAATTTATGTTATGTGCCACAAAAATACGGTTTTGTGTATAACTTAATATTTTATCGGCAACTTCTTCAAACAGAGGGGCATCTTTAACCATACTGTCATCTATATGGGTTAGTTTTTTTATAAACCAAGGTATTGGTCTTTGTGGGTTTATAAGTGTTACAAACTTATCGGTTACTTCATATCCGTTAAAATGCAATATGGCAATTTCTATAATTTTTGAGTCCTTATAACTTCCTCCGGTGGTTTCAATATCTATAATGGCATACATATAAAGGCACAAAAATATTATTCAACACTTATCTCATCAATAAAAATAAAAGCCTCGCCACCTGTGCCTTGATGCCACTTAGGAAGAGTTCCGTAATTAATGGCCTTAACACGTAAATATTTGACTTTTGTTGGATTAAATTCCTTGGTAAATTTGTGTGTACTTACTTCATAATTCTCGGCAGGTAGCTCATTATTAATTTGTCCCAATATGAAAAACTTGGTGCCATCGTTACTATATTCAAAGGTAATATTTTTTGGATAAATTATCCAACTACGGGTGTCTTGTAAGAAGTTAGCCGAAACTTTATTAATTTCAATTTCATTAGGAAACTCGATAGTTGCGTTAAAGTCAGCAGCCTGATAGCCTTGCCAACCACCTTTGCGCCAGTCTAAATCACCATATAAACCATCAATAATTCCTGTATTGCCTCCTGCGGTATATTGAGGGTTGTAATGGCTTTCTATTTTTATTTTCCAGTCAGGATGCGGTAGTTGGTGTATATCAGCGGTTACAGTTTTTGATGCCTTATTACCTGCCACCGCTATGGCCTTAATGGTTGTGCTCTTATCAATATTAAAGGGTTGTGTAAACAAATTGCTTTCCAGGGTTGGTTCAGAATTGTCGGTGGTGTAATATATTTTTGCATCGGCTGCAGCGGTCATTTTTATTTGAGTTTGCTGAATAAATGGATTATCGCTACTAATGATTAAGGGGTTGACAACTATCTGGTTTATAGAATCGGTAGATGCATAAACACGGGTGTAAGCCATAGCACTGTCGGCCGTGTTGGTTGTATAATACTTTATTACTCCTCCTTTAATTAATTCTTCGTAATTAATTTGTTGATTATTTATTTTAAGGCTCGATTTTATATTTTTTAGATATGATTTATGATTTTTTGGTTCATTATCGACAATGATTAAACTTTTACCGTTTTCTAAATGAATAATAACCCTTTCAAACAGAGGAGTATTAAATTCATAAATAGGATCTCCTGGACATATCTGATATAAGCCCATAGCACTTAAAACATACCATGCACTCATCTGTCCGCAATCTTCATTGCCGATTAAGCCATCGGGTTGGTTGGTATAAAACTCGCGTAAAATCTTATGAACTTTGTCAGTTGTCTTGTTAGGTTTATCCACAGTATTATATAAAAATGCAATATGATGGCTTGGCTCATTTCCATGTGCATACTGACCAATAAGTCCGGTAATATCTACTTGTTGACGGCCGGTAGTTTTTGAGCTTTGGCTAAAAAGTTCATCTATCTTTTTTTCCAAACCTGCTTTTCCCTTAAATGCCTGGGTTAATCCATTAATGTCGTGCGGTACAAAAAAGGTGTATTGCCAAGCATTGGCTTCGGTAAAGTTGTTATTAACTTCTTTAGGATCAAAGGGGCTTTTGAAGTTTCCATTCTTTTTTGGCCTAATAAATAGAGTTTCATGATCAAACAGGTTTTTCCAACTTTGAGCACGCTGTATGTAGTTGTTATAATCTCCTTGGCGGTTAAGATATTTCGCAACTTGTGCTATACACCAGTCATCATAAGCATATTCAAGTGTTTTTGATACCGATTCGCTTTCGTCTTCAATACTTAATGCGCCATTTTTTATATAGGCTCCCAAACCAAATCTTTGTTTGCTCTCAGCACTTTTTTTCATGGCTTCAAAGGCTTTCTCAATATTAAAATCAGAAATACCTTTAGTAAGCGCATCTGCAATTACCGAAACGCTATGATAGCCAATCATACATTCAGTTTCATTGCAGCTAAGCTCCCACACGGGCAACAATCCGCCTTGCTCATACTGCGCTAAGAATGTTTTTATAAAATCAAGTGTTCTTTTTCTATCAATAATAGTCATGAGTGGATGCCATGCTCTGAAAGTATCCCAAAGGCTAAAAACGGTATAGTAGTTAAAATCTTTTGCTTGATGTACTTTGCCGTCTCGTCCTCGGTATAACCCATCTGCATCGTTATAAATATTTGGTTGTAACATACTATGGTACAAAGCGGTATAGAATACTTTTTTTTGATTTATATCTGAAGTAAAAATTTCAATTTTTGATAGCTCCTTGTTCCACATCTCTGCAGCTTCATTTCTAGTTTTTTCAAAGTTCCAATGAGGTATTTCGGATAGCATATTTTTCTTGGCTCCGGCAGTATTTACTGATGATAGAGCAACTTTAATCTTTACTTTTCCACGCTTATTATTAAAACTTATGAGCAATTTTCCAAAGCGGCCACTGTTAATTTCAATATTCCTTAATGCCGGATTAGGTTTTACACTATCGTGCAGTAACCATTCTTTATTTATAAAAGGTTGGTCAAGGAGTATGTAAAAATATAACTCTTGTTTTTTGGCCCACGATTCACTTATCCTGTAGCCCTCAATAACAGTATCATTAACTATCTTAAAATAATAATCAAGCGCTTTATCTCTGTGTTCCAAATCAATCACTATTTGTTGTTTATCCCCAGGGGCAAAGCTATATTCATGAAAACCAACCCTTGTTGAAGCTGTAAATTCAGCCTTAATATTATTATCCAAAGTTACTGAGTAGTAGCCTGCAACGGCTTTCTCATTACTATGTTTATATGATGCCTTGTAGCTGTTTAAATTATAACTAACTTTTTGATTATTTACAGGCATTATGCCTATATCGCCATAATCACTGCAACCTGTGCCGCTTAAATGAGTATGACTAAAAGCATAGATAATACTATCGCTGTAATGATAACCGCTGCACCCATCCCATGAACCATCTATGCGAGTATCGGGGCTTAATTGTACCATTCCAAAAGGAACTGTAGCACCGGGGTAGGTATGCCCATGACCTGCAGTTCCTACAAAAGGGTTAACAAAACGAGTATAGTTCGCCACCTTTTTCTCAGCCTTTATTGGTGTATTACCTGTTTTTTGGGCATAACAAAAATACGTCCCGATAATTAAATTTAAAGTAATAGAAATAATATAACGCATACAACACTTTATATTTTACAAAAGTAAAAATTGCTCTGACATTAAAAAGATTGAATTTTATGAAGACTCAAATTTAAGGCAAATTGGTATAGGTAAGTATGAAACTTTTAGCTAGCAATATATGCAAAATACCTGTATGTTGATCATTACAAGTACTTCAAAAATATTCTTAAATTATTATATTATAATATTGTACAAAATTGCTATATTTATTAGGTTAAATATTTTCCACTTCCCCATTTCATGGGGGTATTCCTGATTTGAAGGTAAAATCCCGCTTTGTATTGTTTATTTACTAAATGGTAAAAGACCTTTAAAAAAGCCGGAAGTTTTTGGGGTAGTTTCACCATTATAAGTGGCCAAGCCTTTAGCTCTTTTTACATCTTCTATTGAGTATAATGCTTGTGGTGAGTATTGATGTATAATGTCGGTAACATGTTTTACATCTTTTCTTTTAACTACTATAAAGATTAGTTTTACTGCTCCTTTTTTTCCTTCACCATCTAATATGGTATAGCTATAGTTGCTTTCTACCAGGGCATCAATAAGTTTGTTGGTGTTTTGTTGCGAAAATACCCTAATTACTTGCGTTCCAATGGCCAACTTTTCTTCAATACTTAATCCAATGTAAATACCTGTAGCATATCCTCCTGCCCAACCTAAATAACACATAAAGTTACTCAAATTTTTCATCACGGTGCTAATGGCAAAAAGCCAAAAAAGAACTTCAAAAAAACCTATAAAAGGAACCATTTTTTTCATCCCTTTACTGGCCAATACGCTGCGCAATGTACCTAAACTAACATCTATTGCTCTTGAGCAAAAAATAATAAGTGGAAACAATAACCACTCTATAAAAAATGTCTTATCCAAACTGACATAAATTGAGGTGGCAAAAATAATATTAAATATCAAAGGACTTCAACATACAAATTGAATAATTATTCAAAATATATGAAATAGGATAAAACTATTAATTTTAAGGTTGTGCTCCGGTATTTACCCACTTTTTAATAATGGCAATGTAACAATCGTTCAGTTTTTGACTGCTGTTTTGTGGCATATTGGTCACTGTTCCATCCCAGGTAATTGAACTTATTAATAAATCTTTAGCTAATAATGTTCCTTCGTAAGTTGATAAATCGTAACCACTGTTAGAATTGCTATTGTGGCACGAGTTGTTACTGCCACAGTTACTGATAAATATAGGTAAAATATCTGTCTGATAGGAAATATCTTTAACGGTATCACATCCTGAATTGGGAGTTACAAGTCCCGGGATTACTATAGGCGCAGGGTGTAAGTCTTCCAAATTATCGTAATAACAAGCGCTTAAAAATAAAGCCGTGAAGAAAGAAGTTACAATAATATTGCCAAATTTGAATTTCATAACTATTACTTAAATTAATTATCAAATGCCCCTTGATTTACCCAAAGCTCAATAATTTTTATTTGATCTTGAGTAAGCGGATTGTTGGGAGGTTTGGGCATTCTGTTTACTCCGGTATCTTTAATTCGCTGCACCAAGATGCTTTTTTCGCTATTGCCGGCTATTATCTTTCCATTGGTAATTACATCATTATAAGTAGCTAACGAAAATTCACCACCAACAGCCGGATGGCAGCCTATAGCAGAGCAATTTCCAATAATAAGGGGTAATACATTCTCTTTGAAACTAATGTTTGGAGCTACAGGTTCCGGACTTGGATGTTTGCACGAAAACCATGTAAGAATAAAAACAACTGCTATTAATATTGGGGCTATACGTTTGTTAAGAAACATGATAATTATGATTGTATGACAAAATTAATACTTTATAGCATTAAGAAGTCAGAAAAAAAATAATCCTTAAAATTTATATCTGGCCTGTATTTTAATATCTGTTTTGTGGTTGGCATCTATTTCATTTAAAGTGCCTTCAGAAATAACCGGCAAATTGCTATACCATGTTTGTGCCACTCTAAACCACACCTCAAAGTTACGGGTAAACGAATAATTAAGGGTTAAATAAGTACGTGTTCCTTTATAAGAAAATGCCGGAATGTAATATGAATACGGAACATCATTTTCGTAAGCATAAACTCTTGAGTAAAAATCATCAGCATTAAATATACCATATCGGAAATTAAATGAAAACCTACTCATAGATGGAGAGTAGTTTATATCCTGATAAATCATAAATCCATTTGATGGATTATTTTGCCCTAAACTATAATTAATTATATCAACTCTACTTCTCAATCGTATGGCACTATTTAGTTTATACACTATATTAAACCTATAATTGGTTTGTTGGGTTTTTAAAACTTCTTGTATAGCCTCTACTGATGTGGTATTGTTTTTCTGTTTAATTCTTCTTCTCAGTTTAACATACATTTCGGTTTTCTTAGATGGGGTATATGTAACCTGAGCCAAATAATCATGACCATAGCTTGGAGCATTTACTAAATAACGTAAATAAGGGAATTTATAGCGATCGTAATAGGCTGCCAAGGTAAAGAACTTTGCAGGACGGTAAACAATTCCGTTCAACAAGCCTATTTCATTATTATTTAAAGTGTTTTCGCCTACTGCATTGCTGTTAAGGTTTTGATATTTTAAACTATAGTTACGATATAAAACAGAGACATAAAAGCGTGGGTCGAGTGTAATTATTGCACCATGTAACTGAGCTAAACCTCCATTGTTGCTTCTCGATACTTCGCCATAAAAATTAAAGTTTCTCCAAATCCAGTTATAATCAGCACCAATATTGAATAGACTCTTTCCTGAAAAATCATACTGATTGTAAATTACAAGTTTTCTTTGAAGTTCTACCTCAAAAGCAGTTTGTACGGCTGTAATGCCTACACTAAACAATCTACGTTTAAAACTTATATTACCTCCTCGGGTATATTGTGTAAAGGCATTTTTATTGGCATTCTCTTTAGGAGTACGGTGCAACCCTGATAATTGTAGTGAAGAAATACTTTCAATAGTATTATCCAAAGTATCTAAAGTGTTTATTGTAGCATCTATATTATTTTCTGAATAAAATCCTGTAAAGTGCCAGTCTTTAACCTGAATGGTAGTAGCAGCGCCACGTAAAAAAAGATTTTCGTTTATTGAATTGCTTGGTGAAATTCCTTTGGCACTACGTTTTACAAGTAATGGATCTGATGTTTTGCTGTAGCCCAAACCCATCCAAAAGGTAAGCCCTTGCCCAAACTGAGCTAAATAATCGCCTAAAGCTAAAGCTTTAATAAATTTATAGTTACGTAAAAACAAATGGGCCGAGTAGAAATCATATCCATACTTTTGAGCACCTTTCAGGAATTGTTCTCCGGGGTCTTTATCGGCTGTTATCCCAAAACTTAAGTATGTGCCATAGGTATATCTAAATCGAGTAAAGGAGCCATATTTACTCCCTAAATATTTTGCATCTGGTTTTATGGCTAATACTGAATCGGGAACATCATCAAATCCTTTTTGATGCTCGGCAGTAAAACTTATACGGCTTACTAAATAGGCATTCCCGTTTTTCCACAGATTATTCCAGGTAAGAGTAGGAGTTTCTAAATTATCTGAAACATAAACAAATGGCAAAATACGGTTTATATCATTTAAGGTAAAATTATCTACCGCTTGTAATTCGTATATAGATAATAGTTTGCCTGTTTTTTCAATGTGCCGGAGCAAACTTATTATCTGAACTTCGGTTAATAAATTAAGAGATTGTAACGCATCAGCCTTAGCTGTATTAAGGTTTAAGGGGTTTCTTAAGTAATTCTGTAAATCTTCCATCAGGTTAGAATAATCTATCTCTGAATTATCTGAATTTTCAGTAATTTCTTCAACTCTTTGTTCAATAAAATTATCTCTTTGAATATTATCGGTTTTATCTTCCTGAGCTTTTATGGGCTTTATGCCATAAAAACATAAAGCTAAAAGTAGGCAAATGCTAAACAACTTATATTTTAATGCAGTTAGGCCCAAAATTTTATTGAATAGTTATTTTATGATGGTTCACAGTAACAAAATCTTTTTTTCGGATTTTAGCTCTGAAACGAGATTCCGGTTGATTGTTAACCATAACCATTCCATCGCTTACCATTTGTTTGGCAGCAGCACCGTGCTCGGCAATACCTACAACCTTAAGTAGTTTAATTAGCTCTATATAATCGGAGCTAATAGTAAAAATACGCTCGTTCAAAGTATAAAATTAATTTGAAGTGGTAAATCTAAGTAAATTTGGCTGAAACAGAAAATAATTGAAGTGTTAAGCAAAAATATTAATCCTTACTTTTAAAATCACCTCTTTTCCATGCCTTTACAAATTCAGCCCATTTTAAAGGATCCATTAAGGTTAATGGAGGCTTGCCGCCTGTGTAATACATACGCGTTTGGTATTGCTGCATACCCATTTTGTAGTTTTCCTGACTGCTCATGCCCATGTTCATGGAAATAAGTTCCATTTCTTCTTTGGCAAGGTTTTTCTGGGCTCTTGCCATATCATCATTCTTATTGTCCAAATTTAAAAAGGCCTGTCGGAATTGTTCTCGTGTTGGCCAAGGATAAATAACAGCTTCTTTGAGCATAACTGTATCTAAAAACAGTATTTGAATCATAGAATATCTGTTCTCGTGACACGTATCAGGAATGGTAAAATGTGCTTTTTTAAATCCAACGGCCGAAAAGGTAATATCTGTACCTTCTTCGGCAGCAAATGAAAAGAAACCATAATAATCAGAAACCGTAGCATGTCTTGTTCCGGTTACAGTAATATTGGTAAAAGGTACAGGTTTTAAACTATCACCGGTAACTACCACACCGCTAAACTGAATTATTCTTTTTTCGTTATTTTGGGCAGTTGTGCTAAGTGAAACAGCAAAACAATAGATAAACAAGCCACCAATAATCAGTGACTTGTTTAATGGATTCAAAAAATGTAAAATATTAAAACTTTTCAATATTGATATTATAAATGAATAACCTCACCATAAGCAGCAGCAGCAGCTTCCATAACAGCTTCGCTCATAGTAGGGTGAGGGTGCACCGCTTTGATTATTTCATGTCCTGTAGTTTCCAACTTACGTGCCATTACCAATTCGGCAATCATTTCTGTTACATTAGCACCTATCATGTGCGCTCCCAATAATTCGCCATATTTGGCGTCAAAAATAAGTTTTACAAAACCATCTTTTGCTCCGGCAGCACTTGCCTTACCCGAGGCCGAAAAAGGAAACTTACCAACCTTTAAAGTATAGCCTGCTTCTTTGGCGGCTTTTTCAGTCATACCAACAGATGCTACCTCAGGAACACAATAAGTACATCCAGGAATATTACCATAGTTTAAAGGCTCCGGATGGTGTCCTGCTATTTTTTCAACACAAATAATACCTTCGGCACTGGCTACATGCGCTAGGGCTTGACCGCCTACACAGTCGCCAATGGAATAATAACCGGGTTGATTGGTAGCATAAAACTCGTTTACAATAATTTTTCCTTTGTCGGTAGCAATTCCTGTTTCTTCTAAGCCAATATTTTCAATATTTGCTTGAATACCAACAGCCGATAGTACTATTTCGGCTTCAATTACTTTTTCACCGGTTTTGGTTTTAATGCTAACTTTTGATAAAGCACCACTTGTATCTACTTTCTCAACCGATGAGCTAGTCATAACATCAATTCCTATTTTCTTAAATGAGCGTTCTAATTGCTTTGACACCTCTTCGTCTTCGAGCGGCACAATAGTTGGTAAATACTCCACTAAAGTAACCTTGGTTCCCATAGTGGCATAAAAATAAGCAAACTCGCTGCCAATAGCTCCTGAGCCTACTACTACCATTGACTTTGGCAAAGTTGGTAAAGCTAATGCCTGACGGTAACCAATAACTTTTTTCCCATCTTGCTTTAAGTTAGGAAGTTCGCGAGAGCGAGCACCTACAGCCAAAATAATATGTTTGGCCTCATACATCTGTACTTTGCCATCTTTTGAGCTTACTTCAACTTTTTTGCCCGGCTTTACTTTTCCTGAACCAATAATGACATCTATTTTATTTTTCTTTAATAAAAACTGTATGCCTTTGCTCATTCCTTCGGCTACGCCACGACTTCTTTTAACGATTGCAGTGAAATCTGCTTCATATTTATCAACTTTAATACCATAGTCAGATGCGTGATTCAGATACTCAAATACCTGAGCGCTTTTCATTAATGCTTTGGTAGGAATACAACCCCAATTTAAACATATACCACCAAGTTCATCACGTTCAACTATGGCAGTTTTTAATCCTAATTGTGAGGCTCTGATAGCTGCCACATATCCTCCGGGCCCGCTACCTATTACTATTAAATCGTAGTTCATATTTATTTTTTATTTTTTTGCGCATGGCGAAAGTACTAAAATCTTTCAAGCTTTATATAATTAGTTTATGTTTAGTATTTCAATTTTGTATTTTTTACAAATTACTTTTCTTTAACAATGTCCTTAATATCGTCCGGGGTAATTTCAAATTTATCTTCTTTTTCTTTGTATTGCATAATTTGGTCAAGAGCATCGGGCACTACATCGCTACATATAGTGATGAATGAACCTTTTTTGGCATTCTTAAATACATAATCAATAGCCTCGCGCTCGGTTGGTATTACCTTATCTAATTTCCCCGCATCAATTTCATTTATTCCTTTTAGCATTAAGTCAATTATTTCCTGTTCACTACGTCCTCTTAGGTTTTTATCCTGCCTTATAATAATTTTATCAAACATTAAAGCGGCTTGTTTGCCTAAGTTATAAATATCTTCATCTCTGCGATCGCCAACACCGGCAATAATTCCAACTTTAGGTTGTGCCGGAATCTTTTCTAAGAACTTGCCAATTGCCTGAAATCCGGCAGTATTATGTGCATAGTCAACCATTACCTGGAAGTTCTTAAACTGGAATAAGTTCATGCGGCCAGGTGTTTGTGAAGGCGATGGAATAAAAGTTTCTAAAGCTATTCTTATATCTTCAATTTTGAAGTTACTGATAAAACCTGCTACTACAGTAGGTAATATATTCTGAATCATAAATATGGCTTTGCCACTAAAAGTCAGCGGAATATTTATAACCTTATCTACTCTTATTTTCCAGGTTCCCTTGCAAATTGTAACATATCCGTTTTCAACAATTGCCGCTATTCCACCTTTGTTGCAATGCTCAATAATTCTTGGATTATTTTCATCAAGACTAAACAAGGCAACATTACAATCTAAATTTTTGCGCATATTGTAAACCAAATCATCATCAGCATTCAAAATGGCATAGCCTCCGGGCATAACACTTTCAGGAACTACTGCTTTGACACGCGCCATGTCTTCAACGGTATTAATATCTTTTAATCCAAGATGATCGGCAGCTACATTGGTTACAATAGCTATATCGCATTGATGAAAACCTAAGCCGGCTCTTAAAATACCCCCACGGGCACATTCAAGCACAGCAAAGTCAACAGTTGGGTCTTTTAAAATAAATTCAGCGCTTACCGGTCCGGTACAATCGCCTTGCTCCAACATTCTGTTTTGAACATAAATACCATCTGTAGTTGTAAATCCAACTTTATGACCCATGTTTTTTACAATGTGAGCCATAAGGCGTGTAGTTGTAGTTTTTCCGTTTGTTCCGGTAATGGCAATAATAGGTATTCGGGCCGAACTACCCGGGGGATACATCATATCTATAACAGGCTCGGCAACATTTCGTGCTAAGCCCTCGGCAGGGGCAATATGCATTCTAAAACCCGGGCCGGCATTTACTTCAAGTACAGCCCCCCCATTTTCTCTTATAGGTGTGCTTAGGTCGGGCGCCATAATGTCAATACCGCAAATATCTAAACCAATGATTCGTGCAATACGCTCGGCCATGAATACATTGTATGGATGCACAATATCGGTAATATCTGTAGAAGTACCTCCTGTACTTAGGTTAGCTGTCTTTTTTAAATATAAAACCTCATCTTTGGCAATAACGCTTTCTAAGGTCAATCCTTTTTCTTTTAAAATATTTAAAGTCATTTCATCTACCTTAATGGCAGTTAAAACCTTTTCGTGACCATAACCTCTGCGAGGATCGGCATTAACCTTATCAATTAAGGATTGAATGGTAGATTTACCATCACCTATAACACATGCCGGAGTACGCTTGGCAGCAGCCACTAATTTATAATTAATCACTAACAATCTGAAATCAAAACCTGTAATAAATTTTTCACAAATAACTCCTCGGCTAACTTTTTTAGCAATAGCCAAAGCTTCTACAGCCTGTTCCCAATCTTGTATATTAATGGTAGCTCCACGTCCGTGATTGCCACTTACAGGTTTTAATACTATTGGGTAGCCAATTCTCCTTATGGCTCTTTCCATATCTTCCTCATCATAAATAATTGTACCCCTTGGGATAGGAATAGCGGCTGCTTCCAATAAATTTTTTGTTTCTTCCTTATCGCACGCTATTTCAACGGCAATATTGCTGGTTGTACTGGCCACGGTTGCCTGTATTCTTCTTTGATTTACACCATACCCTAACTGCACCAAGCTATGTCTATTTAATCTTATCCACGGAATACCTCTTGATTTGGCTTCATCAACTATTGAACCCGTACTTGGACCCAAACGCTCATCTTCTCTAATTTCACGCATTTCCTGAATATCTTCCTCCACATTGTAAGGCTCATTTTTTATTAAAGCATTACATATTCTTACTGCCGATTTAGCAGCATATATTCCAACTTTTTCTTCTTCGTAACTAAAAACTACATTATACACACCATGCTCTCCGGTTGATCGGGTACGTCCAAATCCGGTATCCATACCGGCTAAGGTTTGAATTTCAAGTGCTATATGTTCTATAACATGACCCATCCATGTTCCTTCGCGTACACGAGAGAAAAAGCCTCCGGGCTTGTTTTCGCTACATTCATGTTCATATAAACTAGGAAATAATTTTTCTAATCTGTCAGCAAACCCATCAATTTTATTTGACGGAAAATCTTCCATTTCTTCCAAATCAATTTTCATTACTATCAGTTTGTGACGTCTAATGCTCCAATAGTTGGGGCCACGCATAGCTTTAATATCAATTATTTTCATACCATCAGTTTTAAGGAAAACATTTATTAATTAATTATGCAATGTATAAAAAATTGACAACATTCAATCACTATCGTTAAATTTAATTAAAAAAAATACCAAAGCAATTTAAGAAGTATCAATGAACTTATATGCTCACAAAATAGCATATACCTTTATATTTCACTTTGCATATAACTGATGTACTTTAGTACAAACCTTGTTTAAAACAGTTTAGCAAGCGTGAAATTATGCCAATTCATATCAATCAGTTGCAACACTATAACTCGCACCGGTCAATACTTTTGTACTTTTTTGTTTGGATTTTTTTTTTTTTGACAAGGTTCAATTTTCAGATGAAAATTGAACACCTTTAGGGGTATTGCATTTATTACAATAAATATTCAACAAATTGCTTTAGCAACTTAACTGCGCCTAACTTATTTAATGCTATGGTTTTACTTTAAGTTTGAAATCGGGCAAAGAAATCAGCTTCAAAATTCGTTCCTATTGGAATTTCCTTTGCAGCAATTCGAATGGTTTTCTTATATACTTTTTCAATACGTTTAAGTGGTACAACAAACGAACGATGAACACGCATGAATTCTTTTTGTGGGAGTTTTTCAATAATATTTTTGAGCGACATTCGCGTTGTAATTTTTTTATTGTCGGCAAAATGAATATCTAAGTAATCGGCAAATGATTCAATATACAAAATATCGGTAACAGGAATTTTATATAAACTGTAATTGGAACGAACATACAAGTTTTGAATATCCGAATTTTCTTTTTTTAGCTGATAATTGTTGAACTCATTTGCTTTGCTTACAGCAACTAAAAAACGATCAAATGAAAACGGTTTTAGTAAGAAATCTATTGCGTTTAAGTCAAAACCTTCAACAGCATATTGACTGTGGGCAGTGGTAAAAATTACCATTACTTCTTGCTCTAGAGATTTGTAGAATTCAATACCAGAAAGTTTTGGCATTTGAACATCCAAAAAGATTAAATCAACCGGAAATTTTCGCAAGTATTTTTGAGCCTCACTCACTTTGGTGAACGTTTTCTCTAAGCAAATGAAATCGGTTTGAGAGCAAAATTCTTGCAGTAAATCTAAAGGCAATGGCTCGTCATCTATGGCAATGGCTTTCAGCATTAGAAAAATATTATTAAAACTACGTTAAATGTTTCGTTGGTTTCATAAATCCGTAAATCGTGTTTGTTGGGGTATAGCAAAGCTAAACGATTTTTTGCATTTGCAATTCCAAATCCCGATTTACCAATAGAGTCGTTATTGATAGTAACTTTAAGGTTGCTTACTTCCATTATTAAATGGTGGTCTGATACATCAATTTTAATTTGAATTGATGAATCTTCCTCAGGACTAACACCGTGTTTAAACGCATTTTCAACAAATGGAATAAGCAACATTGGTGCAATTTGCTTTCCTGAGATTTTACCCGATGCCGCATAGTTTAATTTCACGTTACTTGTTAAACGTAGTTTTTGTAAGTCAATAAAATCACTTATATATACCAACTCTTTTTCTAAGGGGACATTGTTTTGATGTGTTTCGGTAATTACATAACGCATTAAGCCCGATAATTTTAGCAAACTAGATGATGAGTTCGGGGCTTTTTCTTTTATGGTTAGAGTATAGATGCTGTTTAGTGCATTGAACAAAAAATGAGGATTTATTTGAGCTAACAAATAATTGATTTCGGCTTCTTGTTTAGCATTTTCAATATTGTAATAACGATTACGAACATGCAGAAATAGCGAGAAAAGAACGATAGAACCAAACAAGAAAAAAGTTTGATCGTTTTCGGCAAAGAAAAACCTGCATTTGGAAAGAAATGAACCTTGTGGTGGGGGTGGTGGCCTGTTAAATCTAAAAGGGGGAGGTGCTTGCTCTCCAAATGGCATTGGCGGGCTTGGCCTGACATTGTGTGTGGTAAATGATAGTTGAGAGGTAAACTTGTTTGAAATAAATAAAATTGTTGAAAAGCAGAAAATTACTATTGTAAAGTAATACAAATATTTTTTTGATAGGTAATATCGGGGAACAAATATGAAATAATTTAAGTAGAAAAAGGCAAGAATTAAACTGTTTGCAAAAATGTTTTTCAAGACATCTCTCGAAAAAACAAATTTATCCATAAAGTCAGGTCTTACGGGCAGAATGATAGGTTGAAGCAAGAATGCAACACCTAAAATAATTTGCAACCATATCAATTTAGATTTTCTTGTCATAAGTAAATGCAAAGTAATCTTTTTTTGAAATATAACTACGCAAATTGAGAAGTATTGACCAAGAACTGCGATATTTAAAAAGTATTGGTAAAGCCATGTTAAAAATATACCAATGATGTATCAACGGCATTTTTCCAGCCCCAAGCCCAAAAACTTATTGAACTATGCCTTTTTTAGACTTAACCCTAAACCCTAAATAAACGTATAAAAAATAACGATGATTTTATAAAGAGGAGAGGAACAACCCCATAAAATTAAATGTACCCGGGGTTTGGAATGTGTAGCTTCTACTATAATAACTAATAAAATGCGCTATACTTTATTGTTCGGTTTTACCACAGAGTTTAACTATTTATCACAAGGAGGGTTTACACCTACCTATTTTTTAATATTGGCATTCAAACCGTCAATAACTTCTTTAGTTATTTCAAGGCTATCATTGGCAAATAAAATACCGCCTCCTGTTGAGTATCCCAAAATATAGGAATAATTAGTTTTCCTATATTGTTCGTTTAAATAGGTGCTGATATCATTTTGTATTTTATCTGATTTATCCGCCTCTAACTTAGCTAAACGTTCTAACTCATTTTGTCGGTATTCAGTTAATTTTTGTTCGCGCAGCATTAAATCCTGCTGCCTAGCCATACCTTCCTCTTGGGTTAAAGTAGCGGCTTTATCACGTAAATCTAAATAATCACTTTCCAACTTATGATAATCTGCTTCAAATTTCTTTTCAAATATATTACGTTGGCTTTCCAATTCTTTTCGCATTTGTTTTACCAACTCATACTTATCCCATAAACTATCAACATTAACATAAACTATAGGCGTACCCTTCAACTCTACTTTGGGCATTTGCACCGATTTATGGCTTGCTTCATGCTTAGGTACTGTATTTTGTTTCGAACTAAAATGCAGGTAGTATAAAATTCCTACTGCTATGAGTAAAACAACATTTAAAATAAGAGAAATATTTTTCATTGTCTAAACTTTTAAATGCGAAGAAAATCAATATTTAAATAAATTACGATTAGAAACTTTGTGTTGTACCAATTATTACTCATTTTTAACAAATAAATTGATCCTATCTTAATATTATTGTAGAAAATTAAATAAAAATGAGCCTAAATAATTTACAACCACAGCTAATTTGGAATAATTTTGAAAAGCTCAATGCTATTCCGCGTGCCTCAAAAAAAGAAACCCAAGTAGTAAAATTTATTGAAAACTTTGGTAAAACTTTGGGTTTGGAAACCTACGTGGATAAAGTAGGAAATGTTATTATTAAGAAGCCTGCCACTGCCGGTATGGAAAATAAGCAAACTATTGCCCTACAAAGCCACTTAGATATGGTTCATCAGAAAAATAGTGATACAGATTTTGATTTTGACACCGAAGGTATTAAAATGTATATTGATGGCGACTGGGTTAAAGCTCGGGGAACAACTTTAGGAGCCGATAACGGAATTGGAGTGGCTACTATCATGTCTATTTTGGAAAGTAAGGATATTCCCCATCCGCCCCTGGAAGCATTATTTACTATTGATGAAGAAACAGGTATGACTGGTGCTTTATCATTACAACCCGGACTTCTGAAAGCCTCAATTATGTTGAATTTAGATACTGAAGAAGATAACGAACTTACTATTGGTTGTGCCGGAGGTATTGATGTAACCGCTCAAGGTACCTATAAAAATGAAAAACCGCAAGCCAATAATGTTTGTTTTGAACTGGTGGTAAAAGGTCTTACAGGAGGACATTCAGGGACAGATATACACTTGGGGCGAGGCAACGCCAATAAAATTATGAATAGGATATTGGGTTATATTGCAAATCAAATACCCATTCAAATTTCCACTATAAACGGAGGCGGACTTCGTAATGCTATTCCTAGAGAATCAAAAACAAAAGTATGTTGCCAAACAAATGATAAAGCTAAGTTTGAACAGCTTTTTAACGAAATAGCAGCTATTGTTAAAGTTGAAAATGCTGTAACCGACCCTGATATGGCGGTTCAGATAATTGCATGCGATGTAGCCGAAGGGGCAATGAACATTACCGATAGTGTAAATTTTATACGGGCTGTTTCTGCTTGCCCTAATGGAATTTTCAGAATGAGTAGCACTATTAGTAATTTGGTTCAAAGTTCTAATAATTTGGCTGCCATTGAGTTAAGCAATGGAAAGTACAGCATTAAGTGTCTAACACGCAGCTCGGTTGATACCGAAAAATTAGAAGTAGCCCATGCAGTGCGTTCATCTTTTGAGTTGATTGGAGCAAACGTTGCCTATAGTGGTTCGTACCCCGGATGGACACCTAAACCCGAATCAGATATAGTGAAGATAATGAGCAGTTTATATGTTAAAATGTTTAATGACCAACCTTTGGTTAATGCCTGTCATGCCGGTTTGGAATGTGGTATTTTAAATGGCCCATATCCTAATATAGATATGATTTCTTTTGGTCCTACTATTAGAGGCGCACATTCGCCTGACGAAAAAGTAAGCATAAGCTCAGTTCAAAAATTTTGGAAATATTTGTTAGAAACACTTAAAAATATATCAAATAAATAGTTGATATACTATTTAGATAATAATATATTAATAATTGATATTTAGTGTTTTATATATAATGTTTTAATGTTTATTTTAACCTGTTAATTTAATAATACTCAATTGCAAGTATTAATGCAAATAGTAGCATGGGTTGGCCTCAGTCAGGCTGCTTTTGCCTCTATTTTGGTTTACTTTAAAAAAAATAAAAACATAGCCGATAAGATTTTGTTTTTATGGCTTGTACTGCTTGCAACTGACTTTCTGAGCCTTGGATTGGATTATTATATTTTCACTAATCCACTTTTATCTAGCAGCTTTTTACTGTTTAATCCGGCCTTGTACTTATATATCAAGGCATTAACAGTTGCTAATTTTAAACTAAGGAAGATATATTTGTTGCATTTGCTTCCGTATATTATTATCAAAGTGCTTTCGTACTTTGTACAAGAGCCTTTCGCCATGAACACCTTTTTTAATCAGGATGAATATTTCATTTATCGTATTTTTTTTGCCGGAGTAACTACTTTATCTATTGTGGTTTATAATGTTCTGAGTTTGGTTTATGTGCACCGCCACCGAATGAAACTATTGAACGAGCAGTCTAATATTATGGAAAACGATAATTTGGGTTGGGTACTCTTTGTTTCAATCTTTTATGTAGTGTATTGTATTTTAGCGTTTATTCTTGCAATTGTTGGATATTTTGTTGATTTTCCACCATTATCACCACATATTTTCAACTATTGGGTATTACTTTTCTTAATTTACATACTTAGCTTCTATGGGCTTTATCAAAATACCATATCACAAAGCCTTGTTGACAGCGAGCCAATAGCCAAAGTGCCTTATCAAAACTCATCTATGAGCCTGGAAACCAAGCTTCAAATAAAGTCACAGATTGAGGCTTATATTGTTGGAACAAAGGCTTATCTTGACTCAGATTTGAACATGGATAAACTGGCAAAGCAACTTAACACACCCAAACACCAACTTACCGAAGTGCTTAATTCAGTTATGAAACAGAGTTTTTTTCAATATGTGAACAGTTTACGTGTGGAAGAGGTAAAGAAAATGCTGGCCAACAAAAAGAATTTATATTCCATTGAAGCTATAGGTTATGAATGTGGTTTTGCGAGCAAATCATCATTTTATACCGTTTTTAAAAATTATACGGGCTTAACGCCCACAGCCTATCGTAACTCATTGATAAATGGGTAATTAGTGATGTTATTTCATTTATTAAAAGTCTCAACTTTAAAACCTGAACTACAAGTATAGGTTCAGTTTTGTAAGTTAGAACGTTTTAAGAGGTTTGGCGAAGTAATTTTGAGAAAAAAATTATAACGCGCTTATGAAAACCAAAAAAATTTTAGTAACCGGAGCATCGGGAAGTGTAGGTCAGGAATTGCTATCTCAGTTATCACAAAATGTTGATTACGAATTATTTGTATTTGATTTAAACAATTCAAGAACAAGAAAATTCTATGAAAAATTTAAAGGAAAAATAAAATTTATTGAAGGCGATTTAGGCCTAAGCTCCGATATTTCCAAAATACCCGAAAATATTGATGTTGTAATACATTTGGCTGCCATTATTCCACCTTTGGCTGACGATAATCCCGACTTGGCAAAGAAGGTAAATGTTCATGGAACTCAACTGTTAGTCAATTATTTACAAAGCAAATCGCCCAACTGTATGTTTCTTTACAGCTCCTCTTTATCGGTTTATGGCGATAGGGTAAACAGTCCTGATATTTATGTTACCGACAAAGTTAAAGTTAGCCCGGGTGATTTGTATGGCGAAACTAAGTTGGAAGCCGAAGAAATTGTAAAAAACAGTGGTTTAAGATGGACAGTTTTTCGTTTAGCTGCCATTATGAAGAATCATAAAATTTCAAAGCTGATGTTTAACATGCCTTTAGAGACCAAGTTTGAGATTTGCACTCCTGAAGATACAGCCCGTGCATTTGTAAATGCCTTAGATAAGTTTGAAAGTGTTAAACACAAAATATTTAATTTGGGAGGAGGAAAGGCTTGTTGCACAACATATCGCAATTTCCTGGAAAATTCATTCCGAATTTACGGATTAGGAAAATTAAACTTCCCTAAGTACGCTTTCGCTGAACATAACTACCATTGCGGGTATTTTGCCGATGGAGATGATTTGAACAACTTGTTGCATTTCAGAAACGATACCCTGGAAACTTATTACAAACGAACACAAGCCGGAGTTTCAACAATAATTAAATGGTTAACTTTTATATTAAGCCCCATTATAAAGTGGTATTTACTGGCTCAATCAGAACCTTATAAGGCCTACAAAATGCAAAATATTGAACAGTTAAAGCACTTCTTTAAATCTGAAAGTGTTATTAAAATACTTAAAAAAAAGAAAATAGCTTGGACCTTAGGTATATTTATAATGCTAATTATCATTAACATAAGTAATACCAAAGTGAATTATAAAAAAGACCAAAAATTTGAAGAAAATATGTATTCAAATGCGCAGATTTTTCGCACTTGACTGTGTTCTAGTTTTCGTACATTTTGTTCTATGAAACCCTCCAACTCC
>JADLFI010000020.1 GCA_020845635.1 Bacteroidia bacterium | reverse complement strand
TAACGTCAGCCTGTGAAAAAACTCGTAGTAATTAACACAAGCTGTTTATTTTTTTGAAATAAAAATACAAATAAAAACTGAAATATACAATATCTTTGTGTATGCCTAAAATAACTCCTAAAAGCCGCACACAGATTGAGTTTAAGAGCCTCGAAGATGATATTGAAAAAGATAATACAGTAAGATTTATTGATGATTTTGTTGAAAAACTCGAACTTGATAAATTATTCTTTATCAATAAAGCAGTAAAAGTTGAAGGACGGCCTTGCTTTACCAATCAACTTTTTTTAAATTTTTATTTTGCCAAACAGGGAAGATGATAAGAGTATTAAGTTTTGATACCAATGTACCACCGGAAATTTTACAACTCATTCAACATCAAAAAAAGATAAAAAATAATTGAGTAACACCACCTTATTTGCGTGAAATAAGCGAACAGGCATTGTAAGCTTTCCCGAATAATCAACCTAAGCAAACGGTCGTTTCATGTTCAGTAATCATACCCCATATTGAATGTTCTACAACCTATAATTAGCCTAAGTTTAAGCGTGGCGGGTAATTATATATTGAACAATTTATGCGTTTACCCAATTCTTTAAAATAGCATCACCACAGGGGGTTAACACCGATTCAGGATGAAACTGAATACCATTAATATCATAATTTTTATGCTGTATGGCCATAATGACACCGGCATCATTTTGGGCAGTTATTTCAAGACAATTCGGGAACTGATAAGAATCAATTACCCAGGAGTGATAGTGAGCTGTATGTAAACTATTTCCAATATTTTTGAACAAATAATTATTCGATTTGATAGTAGTTTTTAATTTTATGCCATGCAGTACCTCAGGCAATTGTTTTAGCCCAGCACCAAAAAATAACCCCAATGCTTGATGGCCTAAACAAACGCCCAGTATAGGTTTTATTTTATGTATTTCTTGAATAAAAGGCATTAATAAACCGGCCTCATGTGGGAGGCCAGCCCCGGGCGATAAAACAATTTTATCATATTGTTTTACCGAGATGTTTTTTAAGAAATTGTTTCTGATTACGCTTACACTTACCTTTTTGTTTTTCTCTAAGCTGTGCAACAAGTTATAAGTAAACGAGTCGTAATTATCAACAAGCAGTATATTTATCAAAATAAATACAAAAATGTTTTAGCATTAATCCTCAAGACGCATATTGTGATATACAGCTTGTACATCATCATCTTCCTCAAATTTTTCAATAATTGCCAGTACTTTCTCTCTCTGTTCAGGAGTTACCTCGGCATACGAAGTAGGTATTCTTAATAGTTCAGAACTTATTACGTTTAACTGACGGTCTTCTAAGGCTTTTTGCATATTGCCAAACTCAGTAAAAGGCGCGGTAATTACTATTTCTTCTTCATCTCCATCTAATTCTTCTGCACCATAATCAATTAGTTCAAGTTCAAGCTCTTCTTTGTTTATACCTTCAGCTTTTAAGTGAAATACAGCTTTACGTTCAAACATAAAATCTAAGGAACCTGTTTTTCCTAAAGTTCCTTCGTTGCGGGTAAAATACATACGTATGTTAGCTACGGTTCGTGTTGGGTTGTCTGTTGCACATTCGCACAAAATACCTACACCAAAAGGGGCATAGCCCTCGTACACAATTTCTTCGTAATTTTTTTCGTCTTTACTGCTGGCACGTTTAATAGCTGATTCTATACGGTCTTTAGGCATATTAGCACCCTTAGCGTTTTGAATAACAACTCTTAACCTTGAGTTATTAGCCGGATCGGGACCGCCTGCCTTAACTGCAATTACAATATCGCGCCCAATACGGGTAAAGGTTTTGGCCATATTGCCCCAACGTTTTAACTTTCGTACTTTTCTAAATTCAAATGCTCTTCCCATAAGTTTTGTTTAATATATGTTTGATTGCAAAAATAATATCAAACATATTACCATGAAATATTTTTTTTTGCATGAGGTTAATTCTTAACCTTAATCACAGAAGTTACAAGGTAGATTTTATTAACCCGAAAGCTGTTTGGGTTATTTTCAATTTTTAGTAAATTGTAAGAAAAAAATCTAAATTTCATACTAAAATTTTAATTTCTTGGGCTTTAATTCAGGTTGTAGCCTTTTAATTATTATATTTGTGTCTTATCATAAAATAAAAAATATGTCAGCAATTTCTCATGAAACCTACAACCCGGAGTATTTTATTCAATTAGAAGATAAATATGGAGCGCACAATTACCATCCTTTACCGGTAGTGCTTGAGCGCGGAAGTGGGGTGTATTTGTGGGATGTAGAAGGAAAAAAATACTATGATTTTCTTTCGGCCTACTCGGCTGTTAATCAGGGGCATTGTCATCCTAAAATTATTGATGCTCTTGTTGGGCA
The DNA here is from genome assembly GCA_020845635.1 of Bacteroidia bacterium. Lineage (GTDB taxonomy): Bacteria > Bacteroidota > Bacteroidia > UBA4408 > UBA4408 > CAIKXD01. The sequence goes on along the minus strand of JADLFI010000020.1, from coordinate 1,931 downwards.
GGCGCAACAATTAACCCTAACCTCACGTGCTTTTTACAACAATGTTTTAGGAGAGTATGAAGCCTATATCACAAAATATTTCGGGTACGATAAGGTATTGCCTATGAATACCGGTGTTGAAGGAGGCGAAACGGCTATAAAGCTAGCCCGAAAATGGGGGTATAACGTTAAAGGAATTGAGGAAAACAAAGCAAAAGTTGTTTTTGTGGCAGGCAATTTCTGGGGCAGAACCATTGCTGCCATTTCTGCCAGCACCGATCCAAGCAGCTATACCGGCTTTGGTCCTTTTGTACCGGGATATGTTGTTATTCCGTATAACGATTTGAAAGCGCTCGAAACAGCCTTGCAAGATAAAGATGTTTGTGCTTTTATGTTTGAACCAATACAAGGCGAGGCAGGAGTGGTAGTTCCTCATGACGGATATATTGCCGGGGTAAGAGAGTTATGCTCAAAATACAATGTTTTGATGATTGCTGATGAGGTGCAAACCGGCTTGTGCCGTACCGGGAAAATGTTAGCTTGTGATCATGAAAATGTAAAACCTGATATTTTAATCTTAGGGAAGGCTTTATCAGGGGGAGTGTTTCCGGTATCGGCAGTGTTGTGTAACGATAATGTAATGTTAACCATAAAACCGGGCGAACATGGTTCAACCTTTGGGGGTAATCCATTAGCCTGTAAAGTGGCTATGGCAGCTCTTAAGGTATTAAAAGACGAGAATTTAGCCGAAAGGGCCGAGTATTTAGGCAATATTTTGCGTAAAGAGTTAAGGGCTATTAAAGGAAATGTTATTACCACCGTTAGAGGAAAAGGACTTTTAAATGCTATCGTAATAAACGAAAAAGAAGGTAAGAATGCTTGGGATATTTGCATAGATCTTATGAAAAATGGCCTTCTGGCAAAACCTACGCACGGAAATATTATTAGATTTGCTCCGCCCTTGGTAATGACCGAAGAAGAATTGAGAGATTGCATTGAAATTATTAAAAAAACTATTCTTTCTTTCGAGTAATTATTTCAATCAAACAATACAAACCGTATTTATACGTTTATCAAACTGATAAAATAAATTAATAAACCTTTATTTTGCTTGAAAACAGCCGTAGCTTATTGTTTTTTTAGGATGAAAAAAAATGTGAGATTAAGTTTGACTGTATTAACCTTTTTATGTTTTTTTATTTCTGTAAACGCTCAGGAAAATAAAAAGCAACGAAATTATATTGTGGAAGGAAAGATAACCATTGAAAATATGAAACCGGCTACTGAGGCTGTAATTTTAGTGGGTAAGCCCGGAGTTTCAGGGGGTTCAAGAGTTACTGTTAATCCTGATGGCTTATACAACATGAAACTTGACTTTAATAAAGAATATTCCATAACATATACCAAAAAGGGATATGTTAATCAAATATACCAAATTAATACCACTGTTGATAAGGAACGCATAGAAGAAACCTTTATTAATAAAGAAATTGATGTTCAGCTTTTTCAAGCTGTTGATGGTGTAAATGTAGATTTAATGAAAGAACCTGTAGCCAAGATTTTTTATGATGAAATGCTTTACGACTTTGATGAAGATGAGGCCTATAGTGCCATGATGAAGCCTAAAATAGAAGTTTTAAAATCAAAATTACAAGAACAATTAGCTTTAAATAAAAGTAATGCCTTATCGGCCGAACAATTAGCCAAGCAAAAGGCAGAGGCCGAAGCTCAAGCCAAAGCCGATGAAGCAGCTCGCTTAGCTGCCGAAAAAGAGAAAGCCAAAGCCGATGCCTTAGCTAAGAAAGAAGCCGAAGCTCAAGCCAAAGCCGATGAAGCAGCTCGCTTAGCAGCCGAAAAGGAGAAAGCCAAAGCCGATGCCTTGGCTAAGAAAGAAGCAGAGGAAAAAGCCAGAGCTGAGGAAGCCGCTCGCTTAGCAGCCGAAAAGGAGAAAG
>JADLFI010000019.1 GCA_020845635.1 Bacteroidia bacterium | reverse complement strand
TTTCATTTTGATGTTTAGTTGGGAGTATTGGTTCGTGATATGGGTTAATAATACTTTTTTACTGCTTCTGCAATTTTTTCAGGAGGCAACTCTTCCATGCAACTTATTCCATCCACACAACTTCCACGATAAAAACATTTGCAGGTTTTATTTGGTTGTACAATTTCTCCTTTGCCGAATAGGTCAAACTCATGCGGATTAAAGATATTATTCATTAATACCATTTTTTTGCCCAATGCTAATGTTATGTGCATGCCCATTGTAACCTGTGTAACTACTAGATGGCATTGGTTAACCAAGTTTATAAATTCATATAAGCTGAAATAGCCTAGATAAGTAGCTCCTGTTTTCTTTTGTATTTCTTTGTTCCGTTCGTTTTCTGCTTCACCTCCCAAAAGCAATATCTCAGCATCGGGATGTTGATTTTTTAAAAGCCTAACTAAGTTTACCCATTTTTCTATTGTCCATAGTCGGGTTGTCCACCGCCCGCCACAACCGGTGTTAAGCCCTATAATCTTTTTGTCTTTTGGCAAGTCCCATTCATATCCTTTGTCATCATGTGTGTCCATTAAATATGGTTCACCGTTGTGAGTATATCCGCAAATCTCAAAAATCTCTTGCAGGTAGCTTTTAGTATTTGATTTACTTACATCATCAAACATTCCGGTAAGAAACTTGTGCAGTGCTAATGTATTTATCGGTTGAATTTCATTATCCTTTAACATAAATCCATATTTTTCATTTGCATTTATACTATTTAATAATGCACCAGCTTCTTTTTCTTTATCTAAGTTGATGGCTATATCCCACTTACTATTTTGGGCATACATAACGCTATTTATATCCCATTTAAGGATTTCATCAATTTTTGAAGCAGGTAAAATATCAGGAGTCCAGGTAAGCCATGTTATCTTACAATTAGGAAACTCATTTCTAAATTTTACTACTAAAGGCGTAGTGCGAATTACATCGCCTATTGCACCTAATTTAATTATTAAAATTCGCTTTGAAACTTTTGTATAAGCCGGACAGTCTTCGCAGTGGTAGCCATTTTGTTTGTGCGGATTGCAAGGTACATGTCCTTTAAAATAAATACAGTCAGGATTATATTTCATCTATAATTTGTAAGATGGTATCGTACCAACAAGTATAAGTACAAGCTACAAAATCACCAAATCCTATTAAATAATCAGGCATTTTGTCAGTTATTATTCTTTGGTTTGTAAATTGTATATTGCATTATTCAATCAGAAAAACATGAAAAAACAAAACATTATCTTATTCGTTATTTTAGGTATTTTAGCATTGTTTGTTATAAACGGATTTATGGGTTATAACAAAATGGTATCTAAGCAAGAAGCAACTTCTACTGCATGGGCGCAGGTTGAAAATGTGTACCAAAGACGGTTGGATTTAATTCCTAACTTAGTAAACACGGTAAAAGGTGCTGCCAACTTTGAGCAAAAAACATTAACTGACGTTATTAATGCTCGTGCTAATGCTACATCGGTTAAAGTGGATGCAAGCAAACTTTCTGCTGATCAAATTTCTAAGTTTCAGGCATCGCAAGGCGAACTTTCTCAAGCATTAGGAAGATTAATGGTAGTGGCTGAGCAATACCCACAACTTAAAGCAACTGAAAATTTTAAAGAATTGCAAAGCCAATTGGAAGGTACTGAAAACCGAATAGCTACCGAAAGGCAAAAGTTTAATGAGGTAGTAAAAGATTACAATACATTCATTCGTAAGTTTCCTCATGTAATTTACAGCGGCTGGTTTGGTTTTGAGAAAAAAGGATACTTTGAAGCGGATAAAGGTGCTGAAAAAGCTCCAACAGTGAGCTTTGAATAATTCAGAAAACATTTTTTTTAAAGTCATGTCTTTGCAAAATTTCAAGGCATGACTTTAATATTCAATATCTATGGCAAAATTATTTTTTACTACATCTGAGCAAGCACGAATTGTAGAAGCAATACGAATAGCAGAGCTAAATACTAGCGGAGAAATTCGAGTACATATTGAAGCAAAATGCGAAGGTAATCCGTATGATAGAGCTACAATATTATTTGATGAATTGGGTATGCATAAGACCAATTTAAAAAATGGTGTATTGTTTTATTTGGCTTATTTGGATAAAAAGTTTGCTATTATAGGGGATAGTGGTATTCATGAAAAAGTTTCTCAAAAGTTTTGGGATGAAGAAAAAGAATTGATGGTTTTGATGTTTAAAAAAGGCGAGTTTGTAAGAGGTTTGGAATTAGCAATTGAACAGGCAGGGGAGAAACTGAAGTTTTACTTCCCGCATCAAAAAAGTGACACCAATGAATTGAATAATGAAATTTCTTTTGGCAACAACAACGATTCAAACCATAGTTAAGATGAAGGGAAATAAATATTTTATACTTTTTCTTTTACTATTTCCAATTTGTATTTCGGCAAAAGAAATTCCGGCCAAAAGCAGCCAATTGGTTAATGATTATGCAGGAGTTCTTACAGCATCAGAACGTAGTACACTGGAGCAAAAACTTACAATTTATAGCGACACCACTTCAACACAAATTGCAATAGTAATAGAACGAACATTAGATGGTGATGACTTATTTGATTATTGCCAGCGTTTGGCAGAAGGATGGGGAATAGGTGTTAAAGGAAAAAACAATGGAATATTGATTTATGTAGCTATTGATGACAGAAAATCGAGAGTACATACCGGCTATGGAATGGAAGCTACAATAACTGATGCTTTGAGTTCACGCATTCGAACTAACATTATGAATCCTGCTTTTAAAGAAGGTCGATTTTATGATGGATTGGATGCAGCTACTACTGCAATAATTAAAGCAGCATCCGGGGAGTTTACTGCCGACCCAAACGAAAACGATAAAATACCTACATCATTTATTATTTTTATTATAATACTAATTGTTATTGTTTTATTAAGCAAAGGTGGTGGAGGAAGAAATAGAACTAGAGGCAACTTTGGTGGCCCGTTATTTTGGGGCGGTACATTTGGAAGTGGAGGATTTAGTGGTGGCAGTAGCGGAGGGAGTTTTGGTGGCTTTGGTGGAGGTAGCTTTGGTGGTGGAGGTAGTGGAGGAAGTTGGTAATAAATTTTCCTGACTTGTCCACTTTAGTGCAACAAATCAAGTTTGGCTAATAATTCTTCTAATTCCTTAGTAATTTTCCCCTTAACAATCACTTCTTTTTGAGTTAGTTTGTTTTGCATTCTGGCATCTGTAAC